>JAJPIK010000030.1 GCA_021324795.1 Chloroflexota bacterium | reverse complement strand
TGCCCAGTCGTGTGCTTCTTATTGGACCAGCCTCGGACCATGGTGTAGAATATTACACTGGTGTGACTGACCGGAGGAGCGTGTTCCGGTCTCCGCCAGCGCGTAGGCGGCTGGAGGACAATATGGCAGTCCGGGAAATCTTGCGCGTAGAGCACCCGGTGTTGCGTCGCAAGTGCACCAAGATTCAGACTTTGGATGCAAGCTTGCAGCGCTTGGTCGACGATCTGATCGACACGATGCGCCACGCAAATGGCGTAGGACTGGCGGCACCGCAAGTTGGCGTTCCGGTCCGTCTCTTCGTCGTCGAGGTTCCAAAAGACGTGGATGAGCCGCACGCCGGCGAGCTACACGTGCTCTACAATCCTGAGATTATCAAGAAATCTGAGCTCTATTACCCCGAAGAGGGGTGTCTTTCTTTCCCTGGTTGGGTTGCGAACGTGCCACGCTATCAGAACGTTGTGATCAAGGGACGGAACCGCCAAGGGAAAGAAGTTCGGATCAAAGCGAGTGGCTTGCTCGCTCAAGCGCTACAACACGAGAATGACCACTTGAACGGGGTACTTTTTTTCGATTACCTCGACAGTATGGATCAGTTGCGGCGCGTGGAGCGCGCTTCCGAAGCGGCAAGCGCCGGATGATCCTGCGATCGGCGTGAATCACCCGGGCCAAAATGGTGCTTTCCGACTTCAGGGCGGCCCGGACGAGCGATTCACGCTAGTTTTTTGTTTGTCCGTGTCACGATTGACCGGTGGAAGCTTGCCTGCGCGGTGTCAATTCCAAGCAACCGCCGCCTCTCCACGAGGTGGTGGGTAAGGAGTACCGCTTGAACCTACACGAGTACCAAGCGAAAGAATTTCTCCGCCAAGAAGGGGTCCCGATTCCCCCGGGTGAGGTCGCGTCGACGCCGGCCGGGGCGGCGGAAATCGCCAAGAAGATTGGTCACCCAGTGGTTGTGAAAGCTCAAGTGTTGACCGGTGGGCGAGGGAAGGCGGGCGGCGTTAAGCTAGCCCAGACACCAGCCGAGGCCGAAGCGGTCGCGGCGAAGATTCTTGGGATGGACATCCGTGGCCATCTGGTCCGCAAGGTCTTGGTTGCCGACGCGGTGGACATCGCCCGGGAAATCTATCTTGGTGCGATTGTCGACCGTAGTACACGGACGATCGTGCTCATGGTAAGTGCCGAAGGCGGTGTCGAAATCGAGGAGGTCGCGCGTACGTCGCCGGAAAAGATTATGCGCGCATCGATCGATCCGTACCTTGGCTACAGCGATTACCAGGGGCGTGAGATCGGTTTTGCACTCGATCTCGATGCGCGCCAGGTGCGCACGTTCTCTCAAATCGCTCGTGCCCTGGTCAACGCCCTGGTCCAGAACGATGCAAACCTCCTCGAGATCAATCCGCTCGCGGTGACCCCGGCTGGTGAGTTAGTTGGGCTCGACGCCAAGATGGTTATCGACGACAATGCGCTTTTCCGACATGCTGATTTTGAGAAGCTGAGAGATCTCGAAGCCGAAGATCCAATCGAGCGCCGGGCGCGCGAGGAAGGCATTAACTATATTAAACTCGACGGCACGGTGGGCTGTGTCGTCAACGGCGCCGGGCTGGCGATGGCGACGATGGACGTGATCAAGCTGTACGGTGCCGAACCAGCCAATTTCCTCGACATTGGCGGTGGTGCCCGAGCCGAGCGAGTGGCGGCTGCGCTATCCTTGATTCTGTCCGATCCAAAAGTGAAGGCGGTTCTCTTTAATATCTTTGGAGGGATTACCCGCTGTGATGAGGTCGCGCGCGGTATCGTCAGCGCGCTGGATTCACTGAGAGGGGCACGCATTCCGATTGTCGTCCGGTTGGCCGGGGTGAACGAGACCAAAGGTCGGGAGATTCTTCGTAAGGCTAATCTCGTCGCCGTGTCTTCGATGTCCGAGGCTGCCCAAGCAGTGGTCGAGGCGGCAAACAGCAACCAAGGGGGAAGACGACGATGAGTATCCTGGTTGACGATAAGACGCGTGTGCTCGTCCAGGGCATCACCGGCCGTGAGGGTGAGTTCCACGCGCGACAGATGCTGGAATATGGAACGAAGGTCGTGGCAGGGGTCACGCCTGGACGTGGCGGCATGGAAGTCGCTGGCGTGCCAGTCTTCAACACGGTTGCCGAGGCGGTTAAAAAGACTCAGCCCAACTGCTCGATCATCTTTGTGCCGGCGCCCTTCGCAGCCGACGCGATCCGGGAAACCGTTGCGAATCAGATTCCGTTGGTGATCGCGATTACCGAAGGTGTTCCGGTCCTTGAGATGATTCCGTTGTATCATTATGTACGGGACCATGGAGTCCGGTTGATCGGTCCCAACTGCCCGGGACTGATCTCGCCGGGACAAGCAAAGGTCGGCATTATGCCGGCGCACATTCATCGGCCAGGTTCCGTGGGCGTGGTCTCGCGTAGCGGAACGCTGACCTATGAAGTCGTCGCGGCGTTGACTGCGCACGGTTACGGTCAGTCGAGCGCTGTTGGGATCGGTGGCGACCCGATCGTCGGGACGTCGTTCGTCGACGTGCTCGAGCTCTACCAGAACGATCCTCAGACGCGGGCGATTGTCCTCATCGGTGAGATCGGTGGTGACGCTGAAGAGAAGGCTGCCGAATACATTAAAGCGCACGTGACCAAGCCGGTCGTCGGCTTTGTCGCCGGCCGGACCGCACCGCCCGGACGGCGCATGGGACACGCCGGGGCGATCATTTCCGGCTCGTCAGGAACGGCCAGCGAGAAGATCGCGGCCTTGCGGGCAGCCGGGGTCCGCGTGCTTGATAGTCCGGACCGAGTCGGCGAGCTTCTCGCCTCGATGCATGTAGCTCGGGACGAGTGATCAGTAATCAGTGACCAGTAATTAGTGACCAGGGAGTTGCGCTTAGCCCGTCGGGCTGCCAATGCGGATGGCATTAACATTAATAGGTAGCCCTTACTCCCTTCGGGAGGGACGGATTTCAGCGGAATTACCACTGGTCACTGATCGCGATACTGGTCGCTAATCGTGCTAAGGAGCAAATGTGCTTCAGCGAGACCTGCGGATGTTGGTGGGCATCCTGATCGTGGCAGCCGTGGCGATCTTCATCGCTTTTCCCACCTCGCCGGGTATTCACCTCAATTTTATGGGACTAACAATCAATCAGGACTTTCCAATCCGCGAAGGTCTCGACCTCCAGGGCGGCATCCAGGTGCTGCTCCAGGCGAACGTTCCTCCGGGAACCACCGTCGATCCCGACTCAATGCAGGCGGCACAGCAGATCGTCGAGAAGCGGGTGAACGCGCTCGGTGTCTCTGAGCCAGTGGTCCAGTCGGCAAGTGGCAATCGTATCATCGTTCAGTTGCCCGGTGTCAAGAATCCTGATCAAGCAATTCAAACGTTCGGTCAGACCGGACTTCTCGAGTTCATCGATGCCGGATCGACTTATCTCCCGCCCGGGACTGTCGTCACGACAACTCTCGGTGGACCATCGAGTCTCAGCACCGCCTCGCCGGCGTCCGGTGCTGCTGTGTCGCCAACACCCAATGCCCAAGCGTCGCCTACCGCGGCCTCATCACCGCCCAGTCAGGTGTACACCACCGTTTTGACTGGCAAGGATTTGCAGACCGCCAACGTTGGCTTCGACAACCTTGGCCGCCCCGAGATCGACTTCACCTTGACGAGCGACGGCGCCAAGAAGTTCGCCGATTTCACGACGAAGAACGTCAACAAGTATCTCGCGATCACCATGGACAAGACAGTGATCGAGTGTCCGATTATTCAGAGCCCGATTACTGGTGGTCAGGGTGTGATCAATGGCGGAAGTGGTGCGGGCTTTTCATTACAACAAGCGCAGGATCTGGTGATCCAGCTCAAATATGGTGCACTGCCCGTTCCTCTCAAGGTCGTCGACAGCACCACGGTTGGACCGACGTTGGGCGCGGAAGCAGTTCACCAGAGCATCATTGCCGGAATCATCGGTCTCGCTATCGTCCTGGCCTTCATGCTCCTTTACTATCGCTTGCCGGGCTTGCTGGCCGACATTGCCTTGTTGATTTACGCGGCAGTGACGTTCGCCTTGTTCCGCGTGATCCCGGTGACCCTAACGTTGGCCGGTATTGCTGGCTTCATTCTTTCGATTGGTATGGCGGTCGACGCGAACATTCTGATCTTCGAACGGATGAAGGAAGAGCTGCGTGGCGGACGAACGTTGCGCGCGGCAATCGACGCCGGCTTCGCCCGTGCTTGGACGTCGATTCGCGATTCGAACTTCTCGACCTTGATTACCTGTGCAATTCTGTACTGGTTCGGCATGTCCTTTGGAGCCAGCATCATTCAAGGCTTTGCCTTCACGCTGGCAATTGGTGTCCTTGTCAGTCTGTTTTCGGCGATTCTGGTCAGTCGTACCTTCTTGGAACTTTTGGTCGCGACAGGTTGGGTGCGTGACTTGAGGTGGTATGGCCTGGACCAGGCCCAGGTCAGTCAGTCGCCATCGACTACGTCATCAGCGACGTCGTCCGCGGCGTCTTGGACGGCATAGTGACAATCGAGTGGAGGCTGGTCTTGTGACCGACATCGTTGGCAAGCGTTATCTGTTCTTCTTAATCTCGGCACTTATCATCATCCCAGGACTGATCTCATTGATCATTCCCCCGGGCTTACAGCTTGGCGTCGATTTCACTGGCGGTACGCTCTGGCAAATCCAGTTTCAAAAGCCGGTCTCGATCAACGAAGTTTCAGCGATTCTGACCGCCCACGGTTTTCCGGACAGTGAAGTCCAGCCGAGTGGCAACAACCAGATCTTGCTGCGTACAAAAGAGATCCAGCCGGATCAGCCAGTCAAAGCTCAGATCGCAAGCGATTTGCAGGCACACTTTGGACCGATGACTGAGCTGAGCTTCCAATCGGTCGGACCATCGGTTGGAGCTGAAATCTGGCAGCGCTCGATCGTCGCGGTAGCACTGGCGTCGCTCGGCATTCTGCTCTACATCTGGTTTGCCTTCCGACACGTGCCGCATCCGTATGCCTATGGCGTGTGCGCTATCATCGCGCTCTTGCACGACGCGTTCGTAGTCCTTGGCGTGTTCTCGATCTTGGGACGATTGATCCACGTCGAGGTCGATTCCTTGTTCGTGACCGCCTTGCTCACCGTGATTGGTTTCTCAGTGCATGACACGATCGTCGTCTTCGACCGCATTCGTGAGAACAACATTCGCCACGCCGGTGAGCCTTTCCCAGCGATCGTCAATCACAGCTTGCTGCAGACGATGGGCCGATCGCTCACTACCTCGCTGACCGTGCTCTTCACTTTGAGCGCCCTCGCATTGTTTGGTGGCTCCAGCACCCGCATGTTCGCGATTGCACTCCTTGTCGGGATCGTCAGCGGTACCTATTCGTCAATCTTCAATGCGAGTATGCTACTCGTAGTCTGGGAAACCGGCGAGCTCAAGCGTCTCCTCAGCCGCCGGCAGATTGCCCGGGTGGCTGCTTAGAGAAAGAAAGCGAGTGACCCGAATTGTTCGTGAGCCGTTCTGCGTGTCGTGTTCCGGTAGCGGGCTGTCGGGGAACAATCGGGGCTAGTTTCCGGGGCCAGGCCCCGGATGTGCCACCTCGCTCCGAACCTCTTCGTCTAGAACCTCCGATGCTTCGGGACCACGGAGCGTCTCGATTATCTGTCTCACTGCTTCGGTAGCCTGCTCTCGGAACTGTTCCAGCCGATCCGTCAGTAGCTTATGTAGGCGGGTGTCGTATCGACCGAGGCGGCGGTATTTCTCATAGCGGGTAGCGACGAGCTTCCTCGCGGGTTGGCGAGTGAGGTCAGCAAGAGCAGCAAGGAGGGCGCTTTGGAGCTGGCTCGCGGCAAGATCGGGATCGTGGTGTGCGCCGCCCGAAGGCTCGGGTACAACAGCGTCGACGACGCCCAAGCGCAAGCAGTCGACGGCAGTAAGCTTGAGCGCATCGGCGACTTCGTGGGCACGCTCCTTTGACCGGTAAAGGATCGCCGCCGCACCCTCCGGCGCGATGACGGAGTAGATCGCGTTCTCTTGCATCAACGCACGGTCGGCCATCCCCAGCGCCAGCGCGCCGCCGGAGCCACCCTCCCCGATTACCACGCTGACGATCGGAATCGGCAGGGTCGATAACTCTGCCAGGCAGGCCGAGATTGTCGCGGCGAGGCCATCGGCCTCCGCTTCGACGCTCAGCTCGGCGCCGGGCGTGTCGATCAGAGTAATGAGAGGCAGGCCGAGGCGGGCGGCAAGACGCATCAAGCGTAATGCCTTACGGAATCCAGCCGGCCTGACGTGGCCACCGTGGCGTTTCTCCGTCTCGTCGCCTCGGCCACGCTCCTGGGCAATCACCATCACGGTCATTTCGCCCAGCTCAGCGATGCCGCCGACGACCGCCGGGTCGTCAGCGGCGACCCGGTCGCCGTGCAGCTCGATAAAGCGCGGGCAAAGTCGGCCGAGATAGTCCACCGAGGTCGGTCGCGCGGGATGGCGTGCGAGCTCCACGGCCTCCCAGCCGGCTGGCGGCGGCCGAAGCGTGGCTGGCGACGGCCGGAGGGCCTCGATGACCGGGCGGCGCGGGCCGGAGAGAAGGTCGAGGATGGACCCAAGAGTATCGCGCTGACTCGGGCGTGCGACGACGGCGTCGATCAGACCGTGATCGCGCAAGAACTCGGCAGACAGGAAGCCCGGAGGTAGCTCGTGGCCGGTGATCTCGCGGACGACGCGCGGCCCGGCGAAGCCAATTCGTGCGCCGGGCTCGGCCAGCAGGATGTCAGCTTGCGCGGCGTAGGAGGCTAGGACACCCCCAGTCGTCGGATCGGCCAGGATGGCGACAAAGGGAACGCCGGCCGCGTGCAGGCGGGCCGCAGCCGCGCTCGTCTTCGCCATCTGGACGAGGCTGAGCATGCCTTCCTGGAGCCGCGCCCCCCCCGACGAGGTAACCGCGACAAACGGCAGACGGGCCTTCATTGCTTGCTCCATTGCCCGCGCTACTTTCTCCCCTACCACGGAGCCCATGCTTCCACCGAGAAAGCGAAAGTCCGAAACAGCGACAACACAACGATGGCCGTAGATTCGAGCGATGCCGGTCAGCACCGCCTCGCGCAGGCCGGTCTCGCGCTGGGCTCGGAGCAGGCGAAAGGAATAGGGAACGATGTCCGTGAAGTGGAGGGGATCAACCGAGACAAGTTTTCTATCTAGCTCCCGGAACGAGCCTCGATCGAGGAGGAAGCCAAGCCGCTGGCTTGCAATCAGTGGCAGGTGGTAGCCGCAGGCATCGCAGACGCTATACTCCTTATAGCGTTGCCCGCCGAGTGAAAAGCCGCACGCTAGACAGCTCGCCTTTCCCGCTACGTCCCCCATCTTGCTGCCCTTTCATCGTCCAAGACGGTGACGCTCGGTGTTGAACGATAGAAGCAATATAGCATCGATGGATATGAGGTGTCAACGGGCTCAAAGTCGGAAACGATTAACTAACCGCCTTCGCCAACCGACGGTGACGGCGAGCGATAGAGGAACTGGTATTCGGCGTAGAAACGATAGATGTTTTGGACGTATTCGCGCGTCTCGCTGAACGGAATTTCTTGAACGAAGAGGTCGAGGTCATGGCGTGGGTTGTCGCTCAGCCAGGAATCGACGTTACCCGCGCCGGCGTTGTACGCAGCCAGGGCCAGGAATGGATTTCCCCCGAATGCCTTGATCTGCGAGGATAGGTAGGCTGCGCCAAGCTGAATCGAGACGCTGGGATAATAGAGGTCGCTCAGCGTAAATGAGGTCATGCCCAGACTAGTCGCGAGATCCTGAGCCGTGCTGGGCACGAATTGGGTCAAGCCAATAGCATTTGCCGACGAGTGAGCGTGGGTGTTAAACATTGACTCCTGACGAATCAGCGACACCAGCAGAAGAGGATCAATTCCGTCCTTCTGCGACGCGCTTTCGATAAGATCCTGGTAAGGGAAGGGATAAACCATGCGTTGGAGAAAGACCGGCGATTGGAAAGCGTTCGGAGCCGGTGAGATCATCAGTAGCTGATAGGCAGCATTAAGGGATTGGGGCGTCCAGCCGATTTGATTCATCACGTCGGCGAGTGCGTAAAGTGATCGCGGATCGTTGTTGTAGGCGTTGAATGCTTGCTGATACTCATTCTGGACATCCGTCGACAAGCCGGCTTCGGCAAGCGCACGAATTCGGTTGAGGATCGACGTTTGGGCAATCGCCGCGCCCAGATACGGTCGAGAGCGGTCACTTGCGCTCACCTTCGTCCAATCAGCAAGCCAGGCTTCGAAGTCGGAGCGCTCACGTGCTAGCTCCTCCGGTGAAGGGACGGACAGTGCGTATACGTTGGATGGAGGGGTGTTGTTGGCAAGGTCCCGGGCGCGGAAGGCGTAATAGTCGCCTGGATCTGCCTTCCAAGCCAATGTGAACAACTGCTCAGCCGCAGTGAGATTTCCAGCCTTTTGCTGAAGTTTACCTAGCCAGAGTAATGCCGGGGCGCTCGCCGGATTCGTGGGGGCGTATTTCAGGACAGTTTGCCAAATCGAGGCCGCACCGACAAAGTCGAGCTTTTCGTAATCTGCCCATCCTTCGATGAAGGCGGCTCGCGCCGCGTAGGGGCTGGTGGGATAGAGCGATTCAAGCTGCTGAGCCAGAGCCGTTGCCCCGGCGGTATCTTTCGCCTGCTCGAGCGCATCGATGGCGTTCGAGAGAGCCTGAGGCGCCACTGGATCCGACGGATGTTGTTGGGCGTAGGTTTGGAGGAGAGTTGCCGCGTCGACGGGCTGGCCAGCCTGACTGAGACACTGACCCTCGAGCAGGATTGCCTGCCCGACCCGTTTGTCGGTCGGATGCTTGGTAACGAAGGAATCAAATTGAGCCGCGGCTCCGGCGAAGGCGTCGGATTTCATCAGGGCAACCCCGCGGTCGTATCGCGCGGTCGCCGCGTTAGCACCCGCCGGATTTCGATCGAGGTAGTCGCCAAGAAATGCGACTGCCTGCTCATACTGACCCGAGGCCAGGTATGCCTCGCCAAGGGCAAAATTGGCTGAAGACTGATTGACGGAGGTTAATGTGCTGATCGCCGCGTTCGTGGTCGCTGCCGACGTGCTGATTGTGAGGATCTTTTGATAAAGCGCCTGGACCTGGCTGGCTTGTCCCGCTTGCTTCAAGAGATCCGCTTGGAGCAGCACGTAATGCATGCGCGTCGTGGGATCGAGCCCAGGCCGGTCACTCAAGCTCGCGTACCACGCCTCGACATCGGCTGGTCGACCGAGCTTGGAGGCGACGTAGCCTGCGGCTTGGAACTCCAGCGAGGTGGGTATGCCCGCTGTGATGGCTTGCCGGTAAAGCTTTACCGCGGTCGAAGTGTCACCCGTCGATCGGGCGATCTCGGCGAGAGTATAATCAGCATAGCTATCGAGCGCATGATCCTTCGTCAGATCGAGGTAACGACGATAGTGCTTCGCGGCATCGGCCGAGGCGCCCTTTTGATCGCTCAGACGGGCGAGAGCAAATTCCGCCGCCGCGGTATCCGGGCCAGTCGGATTTGCACTCACGTACTGGTTCAGTGTTGTTTGGGCGGAACTGGTATCGCCATTACTGAGATAGGTTCGACCGAGCACGAAGGTCGCGTGGGCAGCGATCTCGTGATTGGGGTCGGCAAGTATCTGCTTCAGCAGGGTTTCGGCTTGATCGACCTCGCCATCGGCAAGGTAGCGATCGACCTTTGCAAAGCGGGCATCGGTGGCGCCAGGCGTCGTTCCTAGCACGTTCGTCGCCGGGACCGCGCCCGACCTGGAAGCTGGATTCTCGGACGAAGAAGATGAGTTCACGGCGTTTGGTACTGCGGGATTGGCTGGTACAGCGGCTTCTGGAGTCGGTTCGCCGGTTCGAGACTCTTGGGGAGGCTCTTGGAATTGGCCGGATGGCGATGGCACCGGGCTGGTTCTCGACGTCGATGGCTGACCATTTGTTGCCGGAAGAGAAGTGATCCCTCGTGGACTGCAAGCCAGCACAATGGTAAGCGCGATCGGCAACAACAAGACTCCCCAGCCATTTCGTTGGGATGGCAGCATGACGACGTTTCCCCCAGCCTGGTGACGTAGTCTTCAATTGAGTTAGGCAATTTGATTACGTAAATTACTTACGTAAAGTGTGACCATAGTACCATACTGGCGAGAGAGGTCAATAGCCCGGAAGTCCTGGAGGAAGGGCCAGGCACTTGGCGTCTGAAGCCTACGTTGAAGTTGCGACTCGTGTTGGACGCATGCTATGCTGAGGCCTGACCAGTCATCTCACCCGGAATCCATCGAGAATTAGATAGGGGATCTGTAGCGTGGCCCCCTTGCGGGCTGCCGTTCCGGTTGCAAATCGGGATCGCCATGCATCTGTAGGAAAATCCCCGCCCCCACTCCACCCAGTGGGGGACAAACTTCGTGCTGGGGATTCTGGCCACCGACGCTCAGTGAATAATCCGGGCCGAGGTGCCTAATGGTTAATTCAATCCTAACCTAAGATCGGAGAAGCCTTAGATGATCAGTCAGGAGTTGCTCGAGATCTTGGTTTGCCCAGCCTGCAAGACCAAGGTGGTACTCGACGAGCAGTTACTCGTTTGTGGCGGTTGTGGCCGACGCTACCCAATCCGCGATGGTATTCCGGTGATGTTGATCGAAGAAGGCGATAAGCTTCGCATTCCCATCACGCCGGAGTAACATCAGGCAGCACGTACTGCCCGTGACGAGCGAAGGACTTTCAGCACGTCTTGGTCGCTCACCTGTTCAAAATCCTCATAAAACAGGCCGACCGCATAAAATGGCTCAGGCGCCGCGAGCACAACGGCATTGTCACAATCATATTGCAAATGATCGAGGGTGCTCAAGGGGATCACCGGCGTTGCCATCACGACCGGGGTGGCGCCCTTTTGTCGTACCGCGCGTAGCGCGGCGAGCATAGTATAACCAGTTGCGACGCCATCGTCGACGACGATAACTGGACGGTCAGTCATGTCCGGCAGCGGTTTTCCCGCGCGATAGAGCTCGACCCGGCGCTTAATCTCTTCCTTCTGCCGATTGATTTCTTGATCGATGTACGAGCGAGGAATTCCGTAAGCGTTGATCTCTTGATCGTTCAGCACGACTTCGCCACCCTCGGCTACTGCCCCGATCGCATACTCCGGGTTGCCGAGTGCGCCAATCTTGCGAGTGACGATGACGTTCAGTTCTGCACCGAGGACTCGGGCAACTTCCCCGGCCGTAATGACGCCACCCCGTGGCAGCCCGAGTACCAACGTTGCTGGGCCACGATAGCGTTCTAGCGCGATGGCGAGATCTCGTCCGGCCGCTTCTCGATCTTTAAACAAGTATGGCATACCCTTCCCTCCAGCCAACCGTAGCGCTCTCTCACGGCACACCCTGTGCCATCATCATACTCCCTTCCAATTTCGTACACAAACCGTGGAGTGCGGGGGTGTCTTGGAGAACCTGCGCCATGGCGACACTTCCTCTTTCAGATGGCAAGGCGCATGGCAAAGTTCTTGCTGACTTAGCCCGAAGCGGTCCGCGCGACGGCCGAGTGGAACGCCTGTCGCGGTCAACGCGCCAGTGCGTTACTCGCTCCATGCGATGTGACTGTTCAGCCGGAAAGGAGGTCTGAGGGTAATGCCCAAGAATGAGAAACACGAAATGACCGTCCGAGAGGCCGGGAAAAAAGGCGGAGAAGCCGTCAAGGAGAAGTACGGCCCGGAATTCTACTCCAAGATCGGCAAAAAGGGTGGGGAAGCCGTTGCTGGAGAGCGTGGCCGCGAATTCTACTCCGAGATCGGTAAAAAAGGTGGCGAAGCCGTGAAACGCAAGCACGGTCCGGAGTTCTACTCGGAGATTGGACGCCGGGGTGGCGAAGCAGTCAAAGAGCGACACGGCCCGGAGTACTATTCGCGAATCGGCAAGAAGGGTGGCAAGACGAGCGGAAAGACCAAAGAGGGGCAAGGCTAGGCCAAGCTTTTCTCTCCCTGGCTTTTCTTCAGGGCACCGAGAGGTGCCCGTTTTTATTTTTATTCTGCCTCGACTCTCTTCTCTTGACCCTCCGATCTCGAGGCTGGTAGCATAAGGGAGCGTCGCGGGCCGGCCTGTGGCCCGTCTGGCGTGTTCTTATGTAAGGGGGGTGGGGTTGCGGTTTCTCTGGGCGCCAGCCTACCGTGTCTGTAGCTGGGCGTCTGTCCTGATAATCCTCTTTGGATCCCTCGTACCGTCAGCCGGGCGCGCCGATTCTCTGCCGATCAGTCAGAATAGTCGCTTCGGCATCGACTTCATCAGTGCGCCTTTGCCGGGGGTACTCTCATCGAGCCAGCGCTACGCTGAGGCGGTCCAGGGCGGTGCCGGCTGGAACCGTTGGGTCATCTACTGGAACGAGATCGAGAGTGGTGGAAGTTGCGACGGATCGGCGCCGTCGCAGTACAATTGGAGCAACGTGGACGAGGTTGTTGCCTCAGACCTGGCCAACAACCTTCAGATCGATGCGGTTTTACTCGGTACACCAAGTGCCTTTGCCACGTCGTCGATCGCGGCGGTGCCCGCGGCGCCAGTAAACGCTCCTTACGGCGGAGTGAAAAGACTCGCTGCGAGTGCTACCTCGGTCCCCTGTGGGCTCTACCAGCCGACCTTTAATGATGGCACGGACTATTGGACGCCAAATAAGTCGATCAATCCGGCGAATCCCTGGGCGCGCTTCGTCTACGCGGTCGTTTCTCGGTATCATCAGCAGATTCACGACTGGGAGATCTGGAACGAGCCGGATTTCAGCCAGTTTTGGAGCGGCTCACTCGACGATTACGTTCGGCTTCTCAAAGTTGCCTATTTGGCGGCGCATGCCGCTGACTACTCGGCCACGATCATGGTCGGCGGCATGATGTACTGGCAGTGGGCTAATCAGTATGGCGATCAAGCCTGGCTCAAACAGTTCCTCTCCGTAGTGACAATGGACCCCACTGCTCCATCTAACGGCTACTATTTCGACGTCATTCCCTGGCACTGGTACGGACGATCGAGCGACGTCTATTCGCACACCCTGTCAGCCGAAAGCATTTTGGCGAATTACGGGATTACCGGTAAAGAGCTATGGCTAAACGAGACCAATGCTCCGGTCTGTAACGAAACGGTCAACGGCAATTATGTCAATTGTAGCGACTACGGAAACCAAAATCCGGCTGGGAACTGGGCCGACGGCTACGCGACGGCTGACGAGCAGGCGTCATTCATCATCCAGGCGATCGCCTATGGCTTCGCTGCGGGGATGAACCGGGTGTTCGAGTTTCAGTTGCAGGACGACGGCAATGGACAAGCATTCGGAATGTTTCGGAACGATGGCTCGGTCCGCCCGGAGTACGCGGCCTACCAATTGGCGGTAAAATATCTTTCTGGTTTCGTGACGGTTCACCGGACGTCAGTAAATGGCAGCGAAGAGATTACCTTTGGCGTGCCGGGGCCGACGCCGCACCGGGTGACGGTGCTCTGGAACGATACCGGACAGCCGTTGACTGCCATCGTCCCAGCCGCGAGCATCGGGGCAAGTAGCGTTAGCTTGGTGCAGCAAGACGGGACGAGCCAGAGTCTGACACCGGCCTCCCAGTACAGTATTCCGCTCGCGCCGGCGACCGACAATCGAAACTACGACCAACCTTGGAACCCGAATGACTACATTATCGGGGGACGGACGGCATTCCTCGTCGAGTACCTGCCAACCGATACGGTCCCTCCGCGGTCCACGGCGAACGTGACCGCGAGCACGGCATCACAAGGAAGCTGGACGATAAGCTGGAGCGGAACCGACACCAATGGCTGGGGCATTGCCGACTACACGATCCAGTATCGCGACCTCACCACCGGCGGCTACTGGGTGAACTGGCTGACCGATACCACAAGCCAATCGGCATCCTTCGCGCCGACGGCTGGCCATACCTATCAATTCCGCAGCCTCGCACGCTCCTGGTCGGGCTTGACGGAGACGAAATGTGTGACCCAAGCAGATACCACGATAACCGCTGCGACCTCTGCCGTGGCGGCGAGCCAATCGGTTACTGGGATGATGGCAACCACCCTTTACTTGCCGTTGGTGGCGAACGGATCATCGTCCTGTGGAGGATACTAGCGCGACCGCACCAAGCACGCCAACCGCGTCGCCAAGCTCGGCCGGGACGATGGCCACGGTATCGGCCGGAGCGGGGGCGCTCAACGAATGCATGATCTGGGACAGTGGACGGAAAAGCGCGTCACCGGCTCCGCTGACGCCTCCGCCAATGACGATGATGTCCGGGTCCAGCAAGTTACTCGCATTGGCCAGAGCGATCCCGAGGGCCTGAATGGCCCGATCCAAAACTTGACGAGCGATCTGATCACCACTGGCCGCGTTGGCAAAGACGTTTTCGGCCGTCACCTTGTCCGATGCCAGCCTGGCTTCACGCGCGTAGGTGCGGGAGATCGCCGGCCCGGAGGCAAAGGCTTCGAGGCAGCCACGCTTGCCACAGGCGCACAATGGTCCATCGGCAGCGACGATGGTGTGTCCGATCTCTCCAGACAGACCGTGACTACCTCGATAAATCTCTCCGTCGAGGATTACTCCGCCTCCGATACCGGTGCTGACGGTGACGTACAGAAGGTTGCGCTGATCCCGACCGGCACCGAAGCAAAATTCGCCAAGGGCGGCCGCGTTCGCATCATTGTCCATGACGACCGGACGGTGCCAGATCTCGGCCACCCTTTCAACCAAAGGAAAGTCTTCCCAACCGGGGCCATGGTGGGAAAGGAGGCAGCGCTGGCGGGACGAATCCACCGGACCGCCGAAGCTAATTCCCACCGCCTGCGGCGCAGCTTGACCCATATTTTCAGCGAGCGCGCGCATAGCTGCCAGGGCGCCGATCGGACCCGCGCTCGGATCGGTGGGGCAGCGTGCGAACGAGAGAAGCCGGCCACTTTCGTCGGCAAATCCGGCGGCGAGCTTGGTTCCACCAAAGTCGAGACCGAGGTAGAGGGCCATAGAGTTCATTACTCGGTTGATTACTCAATCGACTTAAGAAGACTAGCCATTTCGATGCCGGTCACGGCGGCGTCAAATCCCTTGTTTCCTGCCTTGGTCCCAGCGCGCTCGATCGCCTGCTCGATCGTATCAGTGGTGAGAACACCAAAGATCACCGGTACGCCGGTCTGCAGGGCGACAGCACCAATGCCCTTCGCGGCTTCGCCCGCTACATAATCGAAGTGCGCCGTTGCGCCGCGAATGACCGCTCCCAGGCAAAGGATAGCATCGTAGCGGCCGGTTTGCGCAAGCTTCCGCGCGACGACCGGAATCTCAAACGAGCCCGGTACCCAGGCTACGTCGACGTCAGCTTCGTCGACTCCGTGGCGGCGTAAGCCGTCCATCGCTCCCTCGAGCAGCTTCGACGTGATGAATTCATTGAACCGCGCCACGACAATGCCAAATCGCAGCCCCTGTCCAACGAGGTTCCCCTCGTAACGTCTGCCCATTACTTTTCCTCTACTTTACTTAATCCTAACACGTGGCCAAGCTTAGCCTGTTTCGTTTCTAAGTATCGACGATTATGCTCGTTTGGCTCGATGATCAAAGGAATGCGCTCGACCTCTTCAATGCCGTAGCCGTCGAGTGCGGCGACTTTCTGGAGGTTATTCGTCAAGAGACGCATCCGGCGAACGCCAAGATCGACCAGGATTTGGGCTCCGATCCCGTAGTGACGCAGGTCGGGCGGGAAACCGAGACGCTCATTTGCCTCGACAGTGTCGAGACCCCGATCTTGCAGCTCATAAGCGCGGAATTTGTTGTGCAAACCGATGCCTCGCCCTTCTTGGCCGCGTAAATAGACGATGACTCCTCGGCCCTCTTCGGCGATCAGCGCCATTGCGCGCTGCAACTGCTCGCCGCAATCGCAGCGGAGCGAGCCAAAGACGTCGCCAGTGAGGCATTCGGAGTGCATCCGAACCAGAATCGGATCATCGCCATTCAGGTCACCCATGGTCAAGGCGACGTGCTGGTCATGGCAGATTACGTCTTCGAAAGCGATCGCCTGGAATTCGCCATGGGGTGTAGGCAAGGCGGCTGAGCTCAATCGCCGGACCAGCTTCTCCCGTCGTCGACGGTATTCGATGAGCTGGGCGACGCTGATCATTTTTAGGTTGAATTGGCGAGCAATCTCGCCAAGCTGCTGGCGACGCGCCATTGTTCCGTCGGAGTTCATGATCTCACAAATGACGCCGGCGGGATAGAGACCGGCCAATCTGGCCAAGTCGACGGATGCTTCCGTCTGGCCTGCGCGAACCAGGACACCGCCTTCGCGGGCACGAAGCGGGAAGGTATGGCCAGGACGAATGAAGTCCGAAGGACCAGCGGTTGGATCAATCAGCCGGCGGATCGTGGCCGCCCGATCGGCCGCCGAGATGCCGGTGGTGACGTAATCGCGGGCCTCGACCGATACGCAGAAGGCGGTTCCAAACTTCGACGTGTTTTCGGGCACCATGAGCGGAATCTGGAGGGCGTCGAGGCGGTCTCCCGTCATGGCGACACAAATCAAGCCCCGACCATGGGTTGCCATGAAGTTGATCGCTTCGGGAGTAACCCATTGAGCGGCGATCGCTAGGTCACCTTCGTTTTCGCGCTCTTCGTCGTCGACGATGATCACGCATTGTCCCATCCGGTAAGCGGCAATGGCTTCTTCAACTGTTGACAATGCCATACTGTTCCTCCACGCTCGGATCCACCAAAACGTGCCCGTATCCCCCCGAGTCCGCTCAATGCTCCGCGATTTCCGATTAGGCGAATCCAGTTTGTCTGAGCTTCTCCAACGTGACTCCGCGCGCCGGGTCGTCGCCCATCAGGAGCTTTTCGATGTACTTAGCAAAGACGTCGACTTCGAGATTTACCGCGGCACCGATCCCCCCGTCCAGAAATGCTATGTGGTCACGGGTGAAACGTACAAGCGCGACGGTGAACCAGTTCGGGCCGGTGTCGACAACGGTCAGGCTCGTCCCACTTACCGCGATGAAGCCTTTGGTCACGATATAGCGCATCAGCGAGGAGGGCGCCGCGAACCGAACGATCAAGCTATCGCCATCGGACCTCACGTCAACGATCTGGCCAGTTGCATCGACGTGGCCTTGGACGACGTGTCCGCCCAGTCGGCCGTTTACGGGTAGCGCTCGCTCGAGGTTGACGCGATGTCCGACACCGACGTTGCCGAGCGTAGTCCGTCGGAGCGTTTCCGGCTGAAGATTCACCGTGAACGTCGATTCGGTGCGTTCGACAACCGTCAAGCAGACGCCGTCGACGGCAATGCTGTCGCCGAGCTTCAAGTCAGACAGCACCATTCGGGCTTTGACGACCAACGTTCCCGGCCAAGCGCGCTCGACCGTACCTATTTCTTCCACGATGCCCGTAAACAATTCTCGTGCCTCATTCCCAAATGATCTTCCTCCCCTCCTGGCCCCTTTGCCAGCCGCGGGAGAAGGGAATCTGTGTCCCGCACCGTTGAGGCAGGAAGAGGGGTAGGGGTTGAGGGCCCCGGTTACGGTTGCTCTAAGAGCCCCTCGACCAAGAGATCTGCTCCAATTGCCCGGTAGCTGACATTCGCTAGTCGGAGAGCGTCGGCCATTCGCTCGACACCGATGCCACCGATCGGCGAAATCGCTTCCCGACCACCGGCAATACGGGGAGCGACGAAGGCTAAAATACGATCGACCAGACGACGTTCAAAAAAAGTGCCAAACAGCTCGCTGCCACCTTCGAGTAACACGCGATTTGCGCCGCGTCGTTTCAGCTCATCCAGGACGGCCCGGGCGTCGACATAGCCGTTGAGTGACGGGAATTTGATCACCTCGGCGCCGGTGCGCTGAAGTTGACGAATGCGCTCGGAGTCAGCCGCTTGTGTCGTGGCAATCAGCACCGGAGCCGTCTCTACATTGGCTAGGATTTGACAGTTTGGCGGCGTGTGCCCGGCACTGTCAAATACCACTCGGAGAGGGCCAACCGGGCGATAGGCCCGACGCGGAGCATTGGCCTCGATGCGGACGGTGAGCAGCGGGTCGTCGGCCAAGACAGTTCCTAGTCCGACGATGATGGCATCGCTCGCGTCGCGCTCTTGATGGACAAACTGTCGCGCCTCGGCACCAGACACCCATTTTGAATCGTGCCTCGACGTCGCGAGCTTGCCGTCAAGGGTCATGGCCCACTTCGCCGTGACGAATGGACGCCCATGCCGGACGGCGTGGAAAAAGGCTTGATTTAGAATAGTTGCCTCGGCCGCGCGCTCGCCTACCTCGATCTCTAGTCCGGCAGCTTTCAGCATAGCGACGCCCTGACCATTCACTGCCGGAAAGGGATCCAAGACCGCGACATGCACGGCTCGGATGCCGGCCGCGAGAATTGCGTCGGTGCATGGCGGCGTGCGGCCGATGTGGCAGCAGGGCTCGAGGGTGATGTAGATCTCGGCACCATCAGCTTGTTTGCCCGCAGCGCGCAAAGCCATCACCTCGGCGTGCGCGAAGCCGGCCGGCTGGGTGAAGCCCTCCCCAACGATCAGCCCATCTTTCACGATGACCGCTCCAACCGCTGGATTGGGGCTGGTCCGGCCTAAAGCCAGGTTGGCCAGCTCGAGTGCGCGTGCCATGAAGTCCATATGGCCTTCCCCACGAAAACAAAAGACTCGAAGGCACACGACCATGCTTCGAGTCTTACGACGACCGGTTCGCTCGCCTTCTCCCATCCGGACTATACCGTCGGCCCCGGAATCTCACCGGATCTGCCGCCAAGCGGCTCGCGGGCTTTACCGCCGATCGGGAATTGACGCGATTGCGTCTCACCCTGCCCCGAAGGTTCTATTCGTTTGTCTCTTATAGTTTAGGTGAGAGCGCAAGGATCTGTCAACTCCGACTCAACCTTCAGCCATCCCGACGTCGTTAATGAAACTCCATTTTTTTCGGTGCCAGAATAACCTATACTTGGCTGACAATGTGCGTCGGAGGGGAAGGATGTCACGCTTTTCCATCTTGCCTACCGAACAAGGATTCTACGATTGGTTTGAGAAAGGTGCCACAAATCTCGTCGAGGCGGCCCGGCTCCTCAATGAGCTGCTGCAGGACTATACAAACGTTCAAGCGAAAGTATCTCGGATCACCGAGCAAGAGCATCATGGCGACTTCATTGTTCACGAAGTCTACGATATGCTCCACCGCGCGTTTATCACGCCAATCGATCGCGAGTCGATACAGCATCTCGCGGGTGCCATCGACGATGTCGTCGACAACATCGAGGCCGCCGCGGATCTCATGTTGCTTTATAAGATTGAGAAGCCAACGCCGGCCGCGGTTCGCTTGGGGGAAATCATCCTCGCCTGCGTCGAGCAAATTGACGTTTCCATTCCCCTGCTGCGTCATAAGCGGACGATTGGAGAAATTCGCCGTCACACGATTGAGATCAATCGGCTCGAGAATGAAGCCGATCAGGTGACCCGAGCGGGGATCGCGGTTCTTCTCGAACATCCGGAAGATCTTCTCAATCTGATCCGCTGGAAGGAAATTTACGGTGCGCTGGAGACGGCAACTGACCGCTGCGAGGACGTCGCAGACGCGTTGAACGTCATCGTCATCGAGGCAACCTGAGGGAGATTGGTCGATTGGGCAGCAGTCTCATCATTGTCTACTTTGTCGTGCTTTTAGGACTAGTCTTCGAGTTCTTGAACGGCTTCCACGACGCGGCAAACGCGATTGCCACTGTTGTTGCCACCCGCGTGTTGACGCCGGGGGCAGCGGTCTTGATGGCTGGCGCCTTGAACTTGGCCGGCGCGCTTTCCGGAACCGCCGTTGCGGTCACCGTCGGGCAAGGTATCGTTGATGCGAAAGTGGTTACCGAGACTACCGTGGCAGTGGCGCTGGTCGGCGCGGCGACCTGGGACGTGATCACCTGGTATTTCGGCCTTCCGACTTCAAGTTCACACGCCCTCATCTTCAGCGTGATCGGCGCCGCGGTAGCGACCGGTGGCTTTTCGACGGTCGTTGTCGGCGGAACGCTCAAGACGACGGTCGGCATTATCTATTCGCCGGCCATTGGATTCGTGTTCGGTGCGCTGTTCATGCTGGCGCTTTATTGGCTGTTCCATCGAAGCAAACGGGCGGCAGTAAGTAATGTGTTTGGGAAGCTGCAACTTCTGTCTTCCGCTTACATGGCCTTTAGTCATGGTGGTAACGATGGTCAGAAGACCATGGGAATCATCGCATTAGCGCTATTTTCGTCTGGGATGCTCGGCCCCACGTTCTTCGTGCCGCTTTGGGTGATGATCGCCTGTGCCCTGGCAATGGGGTTAGGGACCGTCTTCGGGGGATGGCGAATCATTCGGACCATGGGCTATCGCCTGGTCAAGCTCGCCCCGGTCAATGGGTTCGCGGCTGAAATGGCCGCCGGTACGGTCATCGAGGTCGCAACGCGCTTAGGTATTCCAATCTCGACGACCCACGCGATCTCCGGGTCGATTCTAGGGGTTGGTTCGGTTCGCGGCACACGCAACGTTGGCTGGCAAGTGGCGGGGAACATCGTCACCGCCTGGATCCTAACGATTCCCGGCTGTTTTGTCCTAGGATTCATCCTGATGCAGATTGCACGGATGATCACTCCGGGACACTAGCGAATTCTGATTGTTTGGCCTTGGCGCACCGATTCATAGGCGGCGTCGATGATCTCGACGCCGGCCAGGCCATCCGACGGCGGTATGCGGACTGATTCGGCACCCCGAATGACGTCGACAAAGTGATCCGTCGTTGTCTTTCCGGTCGGCAATTGCCCAATCCGGAGGTCTTCGCCTTCTCGACCAAAATGTGAAACCACCCATGGTGGGCGACCGCGGATGCGCTCCACGCGAACGCTGCCTTTGGTACCAACGATCTCGACTTCGTCGTAGCCACGATGACCGGTCTTGACTGAGGCGATCTGAAAAAGAGCGCCGCCGGTCGCATGGACATTGATCACGCCGCCGACGTCTACTTCGAGGTCAGGGCGACGAGTAACTTGCGCTGAGACCTCGCTCGTCTGCCAGCCGGTCAGCCAGGGAATAAGCGCCGCCATATGCGAGCCACGACCGACGAGTGGACCGCCGCCGGCCAGTGCCAGGTGAACGTAGTGGCGTTCGATCGGGTAGCCAACCTGCAAGCTCCGCGCGTAGAAGATCTCACCCAACGCTCCGGATTGAATGAGGCCCTTCGCGTAGAGATTCGCGGGGTCTAGATGGCGATTGAGCGCGGGCATGAGGATTTTTCCCTGCCGCTCCGCTAACGTGGTCAGCTCGAGCCATTCGGTAGTGCGAAGAACCGGGTGCTTGTCGACGAGCACGTGGAGACCTCGCTCAAGCCCCGCTTTACAGTGTTCGTAGTGGAGCGCGTGGGGACTGCTGACGACGATCGCGTCGAGCGGTGTCTTTTCGAGCAGCTCGAGATGATCGGTAAAGATCCTCGGCACGTTGAACGTGCGCGCTTTTTCGGCGAGGTCGTCGGGATCCTTGCTGCAGAGCGCCAAAAGGTCGGCGTGAGGATTCGCTGCGAGATGGGGAATGTGGTAGGAACCGGCGTAGCCCCCGGCACCAATCACAGCGACCCGGATCTTGGTTAGCATGGATGTCTCTCCCTCGGAGTCCTCATTGGCCTGTCTAAGTCATCTTCGTGCTCTGTGCCAGAAGCTCATTGATCGCCTTTTCGAGATTTGCCGCCACCTCGGCGGGCTTTCTTTGATTGAGCCAGAGATAGTCGAGTTCTTTGTTCATGGCATCTTCAATTTGGGCCCAATTCGTGACCAAGTAGCCCGAGCGAGCGTTCTTCGCCGCGTCGATGAAGACGGAGAGGTGTTTGGGCGGCTTGCTCGGATCCAGATAGGAAGGGCTATTGTCCACCGAGAGCCGAGAAGGCATCTGACCGTATTCGGCGCCGATCGCTTGTGATTTCGGTCCGCTCAAGCTCTTGCACAATTCCCAAGCACCAGCTTGATTTTTTGCCCCGGCGGCCATGGCCCAGCTTGCCCCACCGCAGGCCGTGACGTGGGCCACCTTACCGACCGGACCGGGACAGCTATCCCACTCGAAATTCTTCACCGAGGTGCGACACTGATTGACAAATGAGGCGCCGGCGTACATCGAGGCCAAGCGCCCAGTAAAAAACTCGTCGGCTTGAGGCAATGTCTTTTGCTCGGATGGAGTAGGCGAGACCTTGTACTTGTAGATGAGATCCTGAAGGAAGCCGAGGGCTTCGATTGCTTGCGGCGTGTTGATCGTTGCCTTCGTCCAATCTTCGTTCAAATCGCTCCCCCCGTTGTTCCAGAGCCAGGGACGCAGCCATTCGGTCGAAGCCGGTGTCACGGCAAAGCCGAACTGAGATGTTCGATCTCCCGATCGTTTCGTGAGCTTCGTCGCAAAGTTGACTAGTGCATCCCAATTCCAGGAGCTATCGCCCCAGGTTTCTGAGGGCAATGCGCCCCCGGACTGCTTCAACAGATTAACGTTCAAGAACATCGCATAGACGTTGATATCGTTGGGCAGCGCCATGAGCTTCCCCTTGTACGTATCGTAGTCGACGATGACTTTGAAGTAATCGTTGATGTCGTATTTGTCGCGGGTGACCAGCGGGCCCATGTCGACTAACTGGCCGCGGTAGGCCAGAACTCCAAAAGCATAGCCTGAGGCGGGAGCCTGGGAGATGAGGAATGCCTCCGGCGGTATCCCGCCGGCGAACATCGTGACGAGCTTGTCTCGATACGAGCCGCCGCCCGGCGTTTGAACGCTCTCGGCCTGGTACTGGGTGCTCTCTTGGTTGAAAAGGGCGAGCCGACGATTGAGATTTTCCATCAGGTTGTTGGGGTAGAAATGCATCAGCTTGATCACTGTCTTGCCAGAGGTGCTGGCCGGGGCGGTCGCTACGGCAGTGACGGTCGGAGCCGCGGTCGGGACGCTCGCGGGCTGGGCTGGAGCGCTCGTCGGCTGGGCCGCGGTCGAACTGGAAGGTGCGCTCGTCGGTGCAGCGGCTTGGACGGGCGGATTAGTTGGGGTTGGCGATGCCGTGCCGGAACAAGCGCTGAGAAGTGCTCCGACCCACCCGAGAGTCGAGACGGTCAAAAAGGAGCGACGAGTCATGCACAGCATCGAAAAATTCTCCTTTCCTCTCACCGGAGAAACGCTTCATCCGCCCGTTCATTCGGTGCGTCAGAGCTTACTTCCCCTGTAACCGAGCGATCTCAGTCAAAGGCCAATCGGGATCTTCGAGCGCCTCGTAGACGACCCCACCTTCGACGTTGGCCGGCATCGGAACGCCGAGCAAGTAGGCAATCGTCGGGGCAACGTTCACCGAGCGCACCTGTCGCTGGAGCGCCACGCCCTTGCGAACCCCGGCTCCGGCCATGATAAACGTCGAATGCTGGCCACCGATTCCGAAGCTTACCGACGGTAGCTGCTTGCCGTGGGCGCCGTCATAGCCGGGCTTCAGCGCATAGACGACGTCACCGACCAACTCACCCCAAAGGTTGAGCATCTCCGCGTCGGCGCGGGTAAGCGCCAAGGTGAAGGGATGCTCACCAGTGGCCGGATCGGTGTAGGCGTGAAGCACGTCAATGATCTGCTGCTGGGTCTTCTCGTAATCGGCCGGATCGACGATGCCATTCGGCTCGCGCCCCTTTAGATTAATGAAGATGTGCACCAAGCCAATGCCAAGGGCTGAAGTCTTGCTCAGATCGACACGCCGCTTGCCGGTCTGGGGATCCTTGGTGTAGGACACGAAGCCGGCCTGGGCGAGCACGGCGTTGATATCCACCGGATGATGTTGGTTGGGCGTGCCGCCGTGATCGGAAACGATCGCCACGACGGTGTCCTCATCGGCAAGCTCGAGAACTTTGCCGATAAGCATATCCATGGACTCGTAGGTCCGGGCGAGACCGCGCCGGCAGCGCTCGATCGTGGCGGGCTTTGCTCCACTAATCGGGTCAGCCTGGGCGAGGAAGAAGTGGCTCGCGTAGTCTGATGCGTGAGTCTCGATCATCAAAAGGTCCCACGGGTTGTTTTTTGCTAGGTGAAGGGCGATCTCGGCCAAGCGTTGATGGTGGAAGTCGAGAAGCTCAAAGTAAGTATCATCGTCAAAGACGCCGAGGGCATCACGTGCGGGGTTCTGGAGAAAAGGGCCAATCTGTTGGAAGATGTCCTCAGCGGTACCGGCCGGCACTGCCCAGTCGCCGCCGGTCGGCCAAATCTGCGGAACGAACAGCTCAAATTGATCCGCCGAGGCGGTCAAAGTGATCAGCTTCAGGCGGAGGTAGCCCTGCACCGGCGAGCCATCGATCACATAGCTATCGAGTGTCCAATCGCTCCATTGGCCAACCCCAAGGTCGGCAATAGGATCGCTAGCATCGCGGCGGTTCGCAATCCGGACGCGGTCGTAGCCTGCCGACCTTGACGCGTAGATTAAGCCATAATACGTTTTAGGAACACCGACTTTGCCCCGATTCATGTCGTCACGACCGCGAGCAAGTGGCTTGATCGTCAGCTCAACTTCGAGAGGTGGACGTTGTGAGCCCGGAAGGTTACTCCACTCTTTGGCTTCCTTGATCGTCACGACGTCGTAGGGAGCTCCCTCTTGGAGAGCGCTCGGGTCGAGGGTTTCGGGATCACGATCTCCACCAATCGGCCGCGGTGCCCATTTCCCCCCCACAAAGAGATGATAGCCAGCGATCTGGTGGTGGTTCGAGACGCCAGGACCAGTGCCTTCGACCTGGATACCGTCCTTGACAGTGGGTGGCCAGGACATCTCCCACTTCACGAGAATAGGTTTCTTTCCGGCCCGCTCAATCGTGTTCCAGAGGTACTCAGATTTTGAAAGCCGCGTATTGATACCCCAGATTGTTTCGGTGAGGGGCTGCCCCAGGGCGCGGATGTTGAAGTCCATCACCTGGTGCGTGCCAGGCCAGGAGCCGGTCGAGATCGCAGTCCAACCCGGCGGAGTCAAGGTTGGAAAAACGCCGATCATGGGACGATGCACGCCGCTCTCCAAGACCCGTTTGATGTTGGGGACGTGACCCCATTTGATCATGTTCTTGACAAGCTCCATGCTGGCCCCATCCATCCCAATGACAATAGCGCGTTTGGCTGGACTGCCCATTCAAACCTCCCGAACTTGATATGTGCCTAAGAGTCTTGGGGATGTAAAGTGTACCCTGTGGTTATCCGAGCTATCCGAACATAGTTCATTCAATTGAAAAAAGGAAAATCTGGCAAAGTGATGATAACTTTTGTGTGGATAAGTGTCAATGCCATCGATGCTCTAAATAGGCATGAATTGTGGTTACAATTACTCGGATACACCCATTGATGATTGGAGGTGTCGGTGGCAAAGGTTACCTTCTTCGGGATTCGTACTTGAACGGCTTGTCGGGATGCGAGGCAGGTGCTTTCGCAGGCAGGCGTTCCATTTACCGAGCGAGACTTAGCGCGTGAGCCCTTGAGTGAAGCCGAGATTCGTACGTTGCCTCGGGGCCGACCGGCTTCGACATTGTACAGTCGTCGTGGCCGACAAAACAAGCTGCTCGGGCTTGATCCAGATCGAATGACTGACGATGAGATGATCGCTGCGATGGCCCACGAGCCTCGTTTGATCCGTCGCCCGACTTTGCTGGTCGACGACGAGCTGCTGCCAGGGCTGAGCCGGAGCCAGCTCGCTGTGATCGTCCGTGAAGGCCACAAAATAACATCTTAACCTGAGTTTAACCTGAGGGGGGCCGATCGATCCATACCAAAACCCGGTCTTAACCATTCCGTTTACCTGTCCCTAATCCCAGCCGGATATAGTCAAAGCAAGAAATCGATGGGAAAGGAGCGAGCCGAGGTTCCCAAGGAGTTTTGCCCGGCCCCTTTGGCCACCAGGGCAGACGAAATTGGCAGCCTCCCCTCATCCCTTTGCTGTACTCAAGGCAGGCCCTAACCCTCTCCCTCTGGAAAGGGAATCTTAGAGGAGCGACCATGGACGATAGCGGACAGACAGGGCTTCATTTGACAACCGGGCGTCGCAAAATTCTGATCACCGCGGCCGCGGCCGGGCTCGGGGCATTGATCGCCTCTCAGGTGGCGAATTCCTCTCATCTGGCAGCCGACCAACTGACCGACGACGTCAAGCTCCGCCATCTGCTCCGTCGAGCTGGCTTCGGCGCAAGCCCAAGTGAACTGGATACCTATCGCAAGCTCGGTTTGGCTGGCACGGTTGATCGCCTCTTGAACTACGACAACGTCGATAATTCGGCGCTTGACACTCGGATCAGGGGAGCAAATCTCGACCTGACCAAAGCGAATGATCTCATCATGTGGTGGCTTCTCCGCATGGCCTACACGGCGCGGCCGTTCGAAGAGAAGATGACCCTCTTCTGGCACGGCTTACTTACCTCGGCGATTAGCAAAGTTGGTCGCGCCAACCTGATGCTTCAGCAAAATCAGTTTCTCCGGACAAATGCGCTTGGGAGGTTCCCAGATATTCTCAAAGGCATTTCGCGCGATCCAGCGATGATGATCTGGCTTGATTTGAATTCGAATCGCAAAGGCCATCCGAACGAGAACTATGCCCGTGAGCTGATGGAGCTCTTCAGTTTAGGGGTTGGTAACTACACCGAGGACGACGTTCGCGAGAGTGCCCGAGCCTTCACAGGCTGGACGCTGCGCGGTCAGCAATTCTTTTATGACAAGCGTTTCCACGACGATGGCGAGAAGACGTTTCTCGGCCATACCGGCAACTTTGACGGGAACGATGTCATTGACATTATCGTCCAGCAACCGGCCTCGGCAAAGTTCATCACCAAGAAGCTCTTTAGCTTCTTCGTCTACCCGAATCCGTCCGATACGGACCTCCAGCCGTTCATTCAAACGTACGTGGCAAGTAACTACTCGATCAAAGCGGTGATGCAGAAGTTGCTGACCTCGGATGTCTTCTATTCACCGCGGGCTTATCGCGCTTTGATCAAGAGTCCAACCGAATTCCTGGTAAGTATCATCCGGACGATGGGAATCGAGGCGAATGGTCAAGGCTTGCCTCAGGCGATGAATCTCATGGGCCAGGTCCTCTTTAATCCGCCAAACGTTGCCGGCTGGCCCGGCGGTCCGGCTTGGCTGACAACGGGTACTTGGCTCGCGCGATTGAATATCGTGAACCGAATCATGACTGCTGCGGTGTTGGAACCCAATCCCGGTGTGAAACCCAATGCGAACGCACCGTTGCAGCCATTTGACCTGAGTGGCCTCTTCGCAAGGGCGAATGCGCCCTCTGAAGTTGTCGACCGTGCTCTCGACTGGCTTGTCGATGGAAAGGTAGACCCAGCTCAGCGCCAAGTTTTGATTGATTACATCACGCCGGACCAGGGTACGAGCCTGGCCAGCGCTGATCATAACTGGCTCGCGGAGCGCATGCGTGGGCTGATCTACCTGACGATGGCATTGCCCGAGTTCCACCTGAGTTGAAAGGAAGGTTTTGATCGATGGCCGTTATAACTCGACGAGATGTGATTCGGAGTGGCTTGGCGGTGGTCACGGCCGGTGCGTTTATGCCGACGATCTTCACTCGAGCGATTACTGCCGCGTCGCTAGATAAGACAGCGTCGTCGTCCGGGAGTACACCGTCGAAGACTCTGATCGTCATTCAGCTTGCCGGTGGCAACGATGGCCTGAATACGGTGATTCCTTACGCCGATCCGCTCTATCGGCGGCTCCGTCCCCAGCTCGGTATTGCCGCCGACCAGGTCGTTCAGCTCAATGACCACCTTGGCCTCCATCCTTCGTTGAAGGGACTCAAGTCATTGTGGGATGCGAAACAACTGGCGATTGTCGAGAATGTTGGCTATGACCATCCGAGCCTGTCGCATTTCGAGGCGATGGACATTTGGCAGACAGCGGATCCGACGATCAGTCGGCACGAGGGCTGGCTTTCATCGCTCGTCGATGGTTCAGTGGACAAGGATGGTCATCCTTTCAAGGGCTTGAGCGTGGGGCCATCCCTTGCACCCGCTTTATGCTGCCCAGCCGTGCCACCGCCCGCGTTGAGCTCAGTCGGCGACTACCGGCTTCAGCCTGATCCGCGTTTCCCGAATGGACGCATGGCGCGAGAAGCGGCTCTGAATCGGCTTTATGCGAGCTACGCGGCGCCGGCGCCATATGCTGCTTTGCTCGAGTCGACTTCGCAGTCGGCCGAGGTGACCAGTGCCGCGCTCCAGGATGTGGTAGCTGGCCACCTACCAGCGAGTGGAGCGAACTACCCGAAAGGAGGATTTGGCGACGGTCTGAAACTCCTCGCTGCGATGATCGCCAAGGACATGGGGTTACGGGTTGGCTACGTCGTCCTCGGCGGATTCGATACCCATTCTAATCAAGCTAAGCACCATAGCGACCTCCTCCAGGCGCTGGCGGACGGTATCACCGCCTTCCAAACCGACCTGGCCGGTCATGGCAAAGCCGACAACGTCGTCGTAATGACCTGGAGTGAGTTTGGGCGTCGTGCTGCCGAGAACGCGAGCCTGGGCACTGACCACGGTACCGCCGCGCCTCTCTTTGTCGTCGGGCCTCAGGTCAAAGGCGGGCTCTATGGTGATCCCCCTGATCTCGGAAAACTCGATAACGGCAACCTTGAATTTGCCACGGACTTTCGGTCAATCTATGCGACTGTTCTCGAAGGCTGGCTCCAAGCCGATTCGAAATCGATTCTTGGTCAGTCATTCCCTCGAGTTGCGTTCCTGTAGCTGTGCGCACGTGCGCACAGCATAACTGACAAACGTCCACGATTCTGCGTTATACTCCTTTCCTGACTAGGCCATGAACTATTCGGGGTGATCCCAGTAGAATCCCTACCGGGATCACCCTGTAGTTACCCATGACCCAGGGCATCCCCTTGACGTCCTTACGAAGTCTTGGTAGCTTTCGGCTTGAGTAACAGAAGAAGGAGTCGACTTTCATGGCGAAAACGTATCGCCTTGGGGTTATTGGCTTTGCCCACATGCACGTCAATGAGCTGATGCGACGGTTTGCCGAGCTAGATAACGTCCAATGGGTCGCCTGTGCTGATACCATTCCCAAGCGGCCGGAGCTGGTCGAGGCCCGTTCGACGCGTGGCTGGAATTTGAAGCAGGCGCGCGAGCGTATTGGTATTCCGCGGGTCTACGACGATTACCGCGAGATGCTCGAGAACGAACAATTCGATTTGGTGATCTTTTGCCCAGAAAATTCGCGTCACGGGGAAGTTGCCGAAGCAATCGCGGCCCACGGCGCAAATCTGCTCACCGAAAAGCCGATGGCGGCGAGTCTCTCCGAGGCTCTGCGCATGACCCGCGCGGCCCAAGCGAATGGCGTCGAGCTTTTCGTCAATTGGCCAAGTACCTGGAATTCTGCAATCCGCAAAGCAAAGGATCTCCTCGATGAAGGGGCAATTGGCAATCTTTGGGAAGTGAAGTGGCGAGGTGGCTCACTCGGCCCGCTCTCCCACGGATCGGTCCATCCTGGCATCGACGGCACGATCGTCGAGATCAGCGACGTCGAGAAAGGTGCGACCTGGTGGCATCACGCCTCGACCGGCGGTGGTGCGCTGCTCGACTATTGCTGCTATGGGGCGTGTCTGGCCCGTTGGTACGTCGGCGAGTCGGCCGTTGCTGCCTTCGGACTGAAAGCTAACTTCAACAGCCAATATGGGGACGCTGACGACAACGCGGTAGTCACGGTGCGCTTCCCGCGTGCGCTGGCTGTGCTCGAAGCTACCTGGAGTTGCGTGGACCACGGGGTACCGACTGGACCGATTCTGTACGGGAACCGTGGAACGATGGTCGTCGAGTCGCGGGAAGGTAAGCCGGTGGTGAAGCTGATTCAAGGTAAAGGAGCGGAACCACGCTACATTTCGGGGGATGTCTTACCACCTGGCCGTGAGACAATCGCCCAGGAGATTATCCATCACCTGGAGACCGGAGCGCCGGTCCATCCTACCCTGGAAGCCAATTTCAATCTCGAGGCTGAGGCGATTCTGGATGCTGGGATTCGCTCGGCTAGCAGTGGTAAGCTCGAGTTAGTGCAAGACTCGCGCTGGTGTATTGGCTAGAATTGTTCCCTTACCCTTTTGCTGCGCTCAGCGCAGCAAAAGGGTAAGATCTCTCGCTGTCTCTTAGTTTCTATTCGCCTTCTCACGGAGCGCTGCTCGAACGCGCTCCGGCGTGAAGGGGACTTCGTGCAGATCGACCCCGACCGCGTCGAAGATCGCGTTCTGGACGGCGGCGATGCCGGGAGTGATTGGTGGCTCCCCAACACCCTTGGCGCCGAATGGACCATTGTCGGTCGGAACTTCGACGAGCACCGTCTCGATCGCCGGCAGATCTGCCGACGTGGCGAGGTGGTAGTCGAGGAAGCCGGGATTGAGGTTGCGCCCGTCCGGCCCGTAGGCCATTTGTTCCCAGAGCCCCCAGCCAACACCCTGAACTGCGCCGCCTTCCATCTGGCCTTCGACCGCCATCGGGTTGATCGCCTTACCACAGTCGAGCGACTGCACGATGCGGCGAAGCCAAACCTTGCCGGTATCGGGATCGACCTCGACCTTGACGATTTGGGCGGCGATCGTTGTCGCACTGGGTTCGTGGGCAAAGCTGCCCTTGCCCGAGATCGGTCCACCCTTCCCCTTCGCTGCCGCTTTGGCGACGTCGCCGAGCGTTACCGCGCGATCGGGAGCGCCTCTGACCGAAACCTTGTTGTCTCGTAGATCCAGGTCATCCGGACGTGCTTCGAGGAGGTCGGCGGCAACTTCCAATACCCGCTCGCGCACTTCTGCCGCGGCGCGACGTACTGCGTTGCCCATACTGAACGTTACCTGGCTGCCGCCACTCGCCACCGCCATTGGCGCGGAGTTCGTATCCCCTCGGCTGACCGAAACGCGATCGTAGCTTGCCCCGACGACCTCGGCGGCGATTTGGGCCATCGCCGTGTCAGTTCCAGTAATGTCCATGAGACCCGAGAAGACCTTTACCGAGCCGTCGTCTTGCAGTGTGCAAACGGCGCTCGAGGGGCCGTTGCCATTGGTCCATTCGCCAATCGCGACGCCCCAGCCCTCATTCGGCCCATTTGTTCGGTTCCACCAATCGGCCTTTTCGGCGGCTTTGCGCAGGGTTTGCTTGAAGTCGACCTCACGTCCTTCGCGCATGTTCCGCAAGCGAAAGTCGACTGGATCGATGCTCAGGGCATGGGCAATCTTGTTCAACTGGGCTTCCGAGGCAAAGCTGGCTTGGGGGCCACCCGGCGCACGGTAGGCACCAGTTGGCGGCTTGTTCGTCGCGACATCGTAGCCGTGAACGTCGATGTGGGGAATGTCGTAGACGCTCTTGACCCGGGCACTCGCCCAGGAGCCGTTTCCTTGGACGCCTACGTCCCAATAGGCGAACGCCTGGCGAGCGAGGATCTTCCCATCCTTGCGAACGCCGGTTTTGATCGTCATGATGAGGCCCGGGGCCGGTCGGCCGTCGAGGAAATCTTCCTCGCGGGTGTAAGCGATCTTGACTGGATGGCCGGTGGCCTGGGAGAGAAGGACGGCGTAGACGTCGACGACGCCGCCGAACTTGGCACCGAAGCCGCCGCCGATTGTCATCCCAATAACGTTGATCTTGTGCGGTGGAATGTCCAAGGTACGCGACAGATTGTTGCGGACGCCAAAAATGGACTGGGTGCTCTAGCAGGTGACCTTACCATCGGGGGCGACCTCGGCAATTGCCACCTGAGGCTCGATGTAGGATTGATGGGCACGAGGAATCACGTAGGTATCTTCGAAGATGTAATCCGACTGGGCAAAGCCCTCAGCGACGTTCCCTTCGACGCGATCGGTCGAGTGCAGGATGTTTCGCAGCGTTTCGCCATTCGCCGCGACGAACGGCTTCTCGTCCTCGTGGATAATCGGAGCGTCGGATCGGATCGCGTCGCGGGCGTCGACGACGGCCGGCAAGACTTCGTACTCGACCTCGATCAGGCGAGCCGCTTCCTCGGCGATGTCACGTGAGGTTGCCGCGACCGCGGCGATTTTCTCACCCTGGTACTTTACCTTGGTGTCGGCAAAGGCTTTGAAGTCCGTCACCGTACCATGGGCTTCGTCGACCAATTTCGCGACCTTGCCGGCGAGCTTGGCTTGAGTGAGGACAGCCTTGACACCCGGCAGTGCCTCGGCCTTGCTCGTGTCGATGCGCTTGATTTTCGCGTGGGCGTGGGGACTGCGCAGGAATGCGCCATACAACATGCCCGGTAGCTTCAAGTCGGACGTGTACTTGGCCCGGCCGGTGACCTTTTCCAGAGCATCGATGCGCGGCACGCGCTGGCCGATGACGACGGTATCGGTCATTCTCTTCTCCTCTGAACGATGGATTAAACCGTTTGAGCCTGACGCTCGCTGGCGGCGACAATCGCCTCGACGATCTTATGATAGCCGGTGCACCGACATAGGTTACCGGCCAAGGCAAAGCGGATCTCGTCCTCGGTGGGCTTGGGATTCTCGTCAAGTAGAGCTTTCGCCGATAGAATCATGCCTGGCGTGCAAATGCCACACTGCAAGCCACCGTGCTCCATGAATTCTTCCTGAAGTGGATGGAGCTGACCATTCTGGGCTAGTCCTTCGATTGTCGTGAGTTCCTTCCCCTGCGCAGCCATGGCGAACGTCATGCACGAGGCGATCGGCTTGCCGTTCATCAGGACAGTACAGGCGCCGCAGTCGCCAGTCGAGCAGCCTTCTTTGACCCCGGTCAGCTCACACTGCTCACGAATGGCGTCGAGTAATCGGGTGCGTCCTTCGACGAAGATGTCAAAATCTTGGTCGTTGATCCGCAAGGTAATCGCGTTTTTCACGTTTCTTTCTTCCTCACGCGGCGTTGCGGGCGCGTTCCACGGCTTGGCGCAGCGCCCGTCGGGTCATTAGGTCGCATTGCTCTCGGCGGTATTCCGCCGAGGCGCGCACATCCGAGATTGGCCGAGCCGCGCGGGCGGCGGCCTGGCCCGCCTGAGCGAGAAGGTCCTCGGTCAGGACATGGCCGGTAAGCAGTGCTTCCGCCTCGGGAACGCGGATTGGCGTCGGCGCGACTGCTCCGAGGCAGATAGTGACGTTCTTGATTGTCGAATCACCGGGAACCAAGCTCACCGTTGTCGCGACACCGACGATCGCGAGGTCCATTTGCGGCCGGGTGTCGAGCTTGATATAGACCCCAGAGGTGAATGGTGCTGGTGCAGGGATCTGAAGGTCGACGAGAAGCTCGTCGGGGGCTATCAGCGTGCGGCGTGGCCCGGTGAAGAAATTTTCGAGCAGCAACGTGCGCTCACCGCGTACGCTCGCTAAGCGTACAGTTGCCTGAAGAGAGACTAGAGCGGGAAGGATGTCGCCCGACGGCGTCGCCGTGCAGATGTTGCCGCCCGGAGTCGCCCGGTTTCGAATCTGAACCGAGCCAATTTCGCTTGCCGCTTTTGCCAGGTGGGGATACTTTTCGAGAACGAGACGATCAGTCTCGATTCGACGCAAAGGGGTTGCTGCTCCCACGGTCAAACCACTCGCGGCATCGAACCGCAACGCGGTGAGCTCAGGGATATTGGTGACGTCGACCACGTAATCGGGGGTGAAGACACCATCCTGCATCAGCAGCATTAAGTCGGTGCCTCCGGCCAGAATCTTCGTCTTTCCCTGGTGCTCGGCCAATAGGGTTACAGCCTCGGCAATCGTAGAGGGAGCGAGATAGGTGAAATCTTTCACGAAACGTCATACCTCTCGAATCGCATGGGGCATCTTACGAGGAACCATTATATCAAGGGGCGAGTCGCGCGCCAACCAATTGTTTAAAAGGCTCCTCTCCCCTCCAGAGGGGAGAGGGCTGGAGAAGAGAGATGCTACTCTAGGTACTTTCGCTCATCGACGAGGTGGCTGGTGCTGGCACGTGCTCGACCGGTGTCTCGCCCGACCGCAGCCGATATGTACCGATCGCTAGCGCGATTAGGAAGACGACGATGGATGTGAGCTGGGCTTGCTTCAAGCCAAAGCCGACGACTGGCTCGCTATCGCGCAGGAAGAAGACCAGAAATTGGGTCAACGCATAACCGATAAAGTAGATGGTTGCGAGTAAACCGGACGTCTTCAAGCGATGACGGAGTGTGAAAAGCACGGCAATGAGAATGAGATCACAAATCAATTCGTAGGCCGCGGCTGGTTGATAGGCGATGCTGTGGCTCGGGGCGAACGAATTTCCGTTAACGTAGATAACCCCCCAAGGAAGACTAGTCGGTGCGCCAAGGATGTCGCCATTGATGATGTTGCCGATGCGTCCGAATGCCTGCCCCACTGCAGCAAAAATCGCGGCAGCGTCGAGCATGCGCCAAAACGGGATCTTCTCGCGGCGGCACATGTACCAGAGCGTCAAGAAGACGGCGCCAATTGCACCGTAAAAGGCCATGCCCCCTTCCCAAGTAGCGATGATGCGCCAAGGCTGGGCGATAAATGGCCCGAGTGGCTGCTGAACTACGTAATATAGCCGACCGCCAACTAGGCCTGCGACGATGCATGGACCCAGCACGCTCCAGACCTGATCGTCAGTGATGCCTAGCGAACGCGCGTAAGGAAGCGCTGCTTGTACCCCGACGATGATACCGACGACGTACATCAATCCGTACCAGCGAATGGCCAGTGGGCCAAGCTGCAGAAGAATCGGATCGATGTTCAGAACGATGGCTGCGAGCACGGTTCTGGTACCTACCTGTAGACTTTCTGCAGGCATGATACACCGTCTGTCAAAGAGCGTCGACTTCGACGGACGGTAGCCAAAGGTTGCCCAAGAGGCCAAAACTGAATAGACTCGCTATATAGAGATTCCCTCTCATGGTCGGCCCGTACCGTTGGTGAGGAGGGGGACATGAGGCAGCAAGAGCAGAACGGGGGCCGATCGCCGATGCTCAGAAAGTGATTGGCTACACGCCCCAAGGTGACAGTCAAATTCGTTGGGCGGATAAGCTCTCCAAGTTGTTGATCAGTGCGCGAGCGCGATTGAGTTAAATCGAGTTAGGATCCATCACTCCAGGAGAACTTCGTGCGATGTCATTTCCTCGGCGGAGCGGCTGAGGTCGGGGCGAGTTGCCTCGTCGTCGAGGCGGCCGGCCGTCGGATTTTGGTCGACGCCGGCATTCGGATGCATGCCGGCGATGCATTACCCAACTTGAGTCGCCTGCAGGAACTGGGCGGTGTAGACGCCGTCGTTGTCACCCACGCCCACGCGGACCACATCGGGGCGCTTCCCTTAGCGGTGGGGCCATTCCCGTCGGCACCGGTTCTCGCTACTCCGGCGACTATCGCACTCATGGCGGTCATGCTCGAAGACGCGGTGCGGATCGGAGAGCGACGCGCCGAGGCCGATGGCGACCTGCCGCCCTATGGACGAGCGCAAGTCGACGCGGTGTTCGAGCGAGTGATCCCGCTTCGTTTTCTCCAGCCACGGCCTTTGTTTCCCGACACATTGGGGGAACGTTGGCAGCTTACCTTCTTTCCCGCCGGCCACGTCTTGGGAGCGGCGATGGCGCTCCTCGAGACCCCGGAGGGTACGATTCTGATCAGTGGCGACGTCTCGGTCGGGCCCCAGGCAACCGTGGCGCCGGCACTACCACCCCGCCATGGGGTCGACGTGCTGGTCTTGGAAAGCACCTACGGTAATCGGCTGCACAGCCAGCGAACGGCCGAGGAGAATCGGTTGGTCACGCAGATCAAAGAGGTGATCGCCCGTGGTGGCCATTGCCTGATTCCAGCCTTCGCGCTCGGACGCGCCCAGGAGATTTTGCTCATCCTCATGGCTGCCCGTCGTCGGGGCGAGCTAGATGTGCCGATTTGGGTAGACGGGCTCGTTCGCGCTGTCTGTGGTGTCTATCAAGCGCACGCCGAAAGTGGTCGTGCAACCTTGCGACGGCTGGTTGAGCGGCAGGGAAATCCTTTCTTTTCGACCGACGGACCGGCGCATGCGATTCAGCGGCCAGAAGACCGCGAGCTGATTCTTCGGGGACCACCGTCGGTGATCATCAGTAGCTCGGGCATGCTCCAGGGGGGGCCAAGCGCATTCTACGCGGCGAAGCTGGCGGGCGACGAACGCCACGCGATCCTTATTACCGGTTATCAGGACGAAGAGTCGCCCGGACGTCGGCTGCTGGATCTTAGCCAGGCAACTGAGCCTGAAGCGCGGCGCTTGGTTCTCAATGGTGTAGAGGTGACCGTTACCTGCGGCGTGAGTCGCTACACCCTCTCGGCGCATGCCGATGGCGACGAATTGGCGGCGCTCGCTGAGCGTATGCGCCCCGGGCTAACTTTGCTCGTGCATGGTGACGTCGAGGCGCGAGTGGGGCTGGTCGAAAAGCTGAATCAGCGCGGCTTGAACTGCCGATTACCTGGGAATGGCGAAACAGTCGAGCTGCCTGGACGGGCGTCGGCATCGGTGGTAGCGCGATCGGTTGAGCAACCTGATCCGACGGCGGAGGATCTCGTTCACCTCGTTCGTAAGCTTGGCGCTGGCCGCGGCTGGACGGCGCTCGATCTGGCCGAACGCTACTATGGTCACATCACGGCCAAGGGTGTCGAGGTGGTCGAGCGAGTTCTGGAAACAAGTAGCGATTTCGAGCCAGATCGGCTTCGACCTCTGGTCTACCGACTCCGCCTCGCGTCACCGGAGCCTCTTCTCGGATTCCACCAGGGCCCTTTCAGCCAGGAGCGGCTTCGTCGCCGTTTGGAAGAAGTTTTCCGCGATGATCCGACCTTGGTCAAGTTTAGCTTCTATCCAGCAGACCGGAGTGTTGAGCTACGCTTTACTTATCCGGACGTTGCTAGGCAAAGGTATGCACAATTGCTTGCCGCTCTCGAGAGTGAGGTGGGCTGGCGCATTGGAGTCCGTCAATCGCCGGATCAAGGGGCCCTCCAACAAGCGGCCCAGCGACACTTACCGTCCGGCTTGCATCTATTGGCGCCGCCGAGCCTTCACCTGGCTGAAAAGCTAGTCGTCGTCAAGGTCGATGGAGAGGCCGGGGCGGACGAGGTCCTTCGGGCACAAACCGAATTCCGCGAAGAGACGGGTTTCGATCTCAGTTTTCGCGGTGACGGATTCCCAGAGCCGGTGAATGCTACCGCCCCGGCCGAATCCTCCCCCGGCCAGCCGATCGTCGAACCATCCTCGGATGGTCCAGGCGCGTTAGAGATCAATACGACCTACGCGGCAATTCGCGAGGCCTTTCGCGAGCTAGGCGTCACGATCTATAAAGTGGGGCGGCGTGGCGATGCGATCCAAGTGACCTTTCTGACCCCAGTAATTGGGCGACGGTGGCAACAGGAGCTGGCGCATCTCGCCGATGCTTTAGGCTGGCCATTAGCAATCGACCCCCAGCCACAACAGGGCGCAGTGTTCGACCTGGTACGGCAGATGGTGGGACGACGAATTGCCAAGGGCCCCAGTCTGTTCGTGGCCGAAGAAAAAGTGCGGATACGTCTGATGCCTGGCGATGTGCCCACCGCCGACGAACTGCTAGGATGGCAACAGGCGTTCCACGCAGAGACTGGCTATACCCTCGATGTCGAGGTCGTCGGCGGCAGCCCCTTATCCTGACGGATACTAGCCTGGATTTCCTATCGACCCGGGCGTGGTATCTATGTAAGGTGCCTCTGTAGCGCGGGGCGATATCGTTGGCGGGACCCTGCCTACCAGCCAGCAGGTAGAGGTGGTCCTTGGTGCTGCATCTGCCTGCTGTGGATCTTCAGAATGGGAGAATCCGCGTATGGGATGGCGCCATGTCCTTAGCATTGCCTGCATCTTGTCACTTTGGGCAAATCTGTTGGCATTAGTCCAGCCGGCCCTGGCAGCAGGATCGCCACTGGTGCTCGCGATGTACTACGCTTGGTTCGACAACAATACCTGGGCCAGTGGAAAACTCTCGGATCAGCCGACGGTGCCCTACGTATCTGCCGATCGGGGAACGATTGAACGTCAGGTGACCGAGGCGCAAAGCGCTGGCATTGATGGATTTGAGCTGGATTGGTGGGGGCCCGGAAATCCCACCGATACGAACCTACAGACTTTGCTATCAGTCGCGAAGGAGCATGGCTTTCGGGTCACCGTTGACTTTGATCTCAATTCCCCGTTCATTCACAATCCTGGCGATGTGACGAATAACCTCAATTATCTGAAGCGTTATTTCAGCGATCCCTCCTGGCTTCAGTATGGTAGCAAGCCGGTCGTTGTCTTCTATGGGATTCGGGCCTACGACCTTGGGACGTGGGGGGCCATCCGTGCCCAGGTCGATCCGGATCACGCGGCGGTCTGGATTGGCGAAGGCGATATTTTCACGTATCTCAACGTCTTTGATGGGATCCACCCGTACTCGATCGCCTGGTCACCAGACCCGGCTAGTCAGCTCGCGAGCTATGCGAAACAAACCCGGACCTATCCCGGCAAGCTCTGGATGGCGACGGTCATGCCAGGCTACGACGACACGCGTCTGGGGCGTGCCAATGGCTTCGCGGTCGATCGTCAGAATGGCGCCTACTATTCCAGGGTTTGGCAGGGTGCTATCGCTACTCAGCCGTCGATCATCTCGATCACGTCATGGAACGAGTGGATGGAAGGGAGCCAGATCGAGCCAAGTCAAAAGTACGGTAATCTCTATGTGCAACTCACCCGCCAGTTCAGCGATCAGTACAAATCGGGCAGCGCCATACCATCGCTGGCCATCGGTCAATCCAATTCAAATAGCGCGTTTTACACTCAGGCTGGTCAAGGCAAGGGCGGTTACTGGATCAGTGATGAGGGGGGAATGACCTTCTACGATAGCTTCCAGGCGCTCGGTGGCGTCAATGCCCTTGGCTATCCGTCATCGCAACGATTTCAGCAGGGTGATTTCACCTATCAGCTTACCCAGGGGGCGGCCTTGCAGTGGCGGCCCGAACTCAGCCGAGCGATTCTCGCGAATACGTTTGAGTGGTTTAGTGACAGTCAGAACGATCTCTTGCTCGCCACCGACGGTATTCCCAAGCCGATCCCTGACGATGGCTCGAACGGGGACTGGAACATCGCAAAGAGCATTCGGTTGAGTTGGCTCACCGATGATGCCATCCGTCAGACTTACTTAGGCGGTGGCTCGGTCGGTCAAGCTATCGATCGCTATGGTTTGCCGATGTCGCGACCAGAGCGACACGGGCCTTTTATTAGCCAGCGCTTCCAACGCATTACCTTCCAGCATTGGATCGACAACGTCGCTGGGATGCCCGCGCCGGGCTCGGTAACTCGCGTGTTGGGGGGAGACTTACTGAAGCAGTTGGGGATGATTCCAGCGGCAGCGGCGGTGCCGAGCAGTTAGCGAGGAAAACGAAAATGCCCAAGAAACCTTCCGGCCCCTTGGGCATCCGATCGGTCGGCAACAGAGATTCTTACCCCGGTTACTTTACAGCAACCTAACTCCCGAAGGAAGCGCGGGGCGTGGGACTAACAGGAATCTCTACCTACCCACTTCTGCGCTCGTGCTCTAACCGACATGCAGCATGTTAGCAGAATTGCCACGTGGATGCAATACCTTGAGCATGAACAAAGTGTTAAAATCTTGAGGTCAGGCGTCGATCAGCGCACGCGCTCGAGAGTTGTGACTTCCGCTCCGCGACGTACCATCTCTTCGATCGCCACCTCGGCGTCATGCGGTCTGAGATTCACCCCCCGCATGGCATCAAGGAGTAGCGTGACCCGAAAGCCTGCATTGAGAGCGTCGAGCGCAGTCGCCTTGACGCAGTAATCGGTGGCGAGACCGCCGACGTAGACGTGCTGTACGCTATGACGACGCAGCACGTCAGGCAAGCTGACCCCCTCTGCAGTTTTCGCCTGGAATCCAGAATACGCGTCTTCGTTCGGGTCAGCACCCTTGTCAACCACTTTGGTACTCGCCGGTAACCGAAGTGACGGGTGAAGCTCGGCGCCTATCGTGCCTTGAACGCAATGGACTGGCCAGACCCCGCCGAAATCTTTGAAGTGACGGGTTTCGGCCGGATGCCAATCTCTCGTCGCGATGATCAGCGCACCACGCTCGACGAAGCGGCGGGCATACTGATTCAGCACCGGAACCACGGCGTCGCCGTCCGGTACTGCCAACGCGCCGCCGAGACAAAAATCATTTTGTACGTCGACGATAATTAGTGCTTCATCAGCCATGTGTCTTCCTCCTCGAACCTCCGCTCTACCGTGCAAAGCCGGCCAAATGGGCCGCTATTCCCAATCAGTATGGAACGTGCCAGGTCGATCGATGCGCTGGTAGGTGTGAGCTCCGAAAAAGTCGCGCTGAGCCTGGATCAGGTTGACCGGCAGTTGAGCACGCCGGTAGCTGTCGAAGTATGCGAGCGAAGCGCCGAAGGCAGGCAGTGGAATACCTCGCTCGATGCCCTGACGAACGACTGATCGAACACTAGCTTGTAGTTGATTGAGATTGCCGCTGAACTCGGAATCGACGAGGAGATTAGCGAGGTCCGGATCGCGTTTGAAAGCTGCTTGGATTGGATCCAGCAGCTTTGAGCGAATGATACAGCCACCTTTCCAAATTCGGGCAATCTCCGAAAGATTCAAATCATAACTATATTCGTGCGACGCAGCCCGGAGCATCGCCATCGCCTGCGCGTAGGAAATGATAATGCCCGTGTACAGCGCATCCTCGATTGTGTCGAGTACGGCTTGATCGCTTGGTAAGGCGGGCAGTCGGGGTCCGGTCAGAACCGTCGACGCGTGAACGCGCTCATCCTTCAGCGCGGAAATGTTCCGTCCCCAGAGGGCCGCGTCGATGTTCGGAATGGTCACTCCCAGATCGAGTGCGTCCTGAGATGTCCACTTACCAGTGCCCTTCTGGCCAGCCCGATCCAGGATCAAATCGACGAGCGGCTGCTTGGTTTCTGGATCGACGAAGGCCAGTACTTTGGCGGTAATCTCGATGAGATACGAGTTGAGCTTCCCGTCATTCCAGCGCCGGAAAACGTCGGCAAGGGCCACGGCGCCGAGCCCATAGGCGGTTCGGAGCACGTCATAGGTTTCGGCGATGAGTTGCATGATCGCGTATTCACAGCCGTTGTGAACCATTTTAACGTAGTGTCCGGCCCCACCCGGCCCCATGTAGGCGACACAGGCGCCGTCGCTTACCTTCGCGGCGATGGCGGTCAGAATTGGCTCAATCAGCGGATACGCAGCGCGCGAGCCGCCGGGCATGATGCAAGGCCCTTCAAGCGCCCCGGCTTCGCCGCCGCTCACCCCCACGCCAAAGTAGTGGAAACCTGCCGCCTCCATCTCCTTGGTCCGTCGCTCGGTATCCTTATAATACGAGTTGCCACCATCCATGACGATGTCTCCCGCCTCGAGCAGCGGGCGAAGCTGCGCCAGGACGCTATCGACCGGCGCTCCCGCTTGGACCATCAAAAAGATCCGTCGTGGCTTCGCGAGCGAGGCTACGAATTCTTTCAAGTCGTAGGTCGGTTGAATCGTTGTGCCCTTCGCTCGCCCATTGGCAAGGGTACGCGTTCGCTCGGCGGTCCGGTTGTAGACGGAAACTTTGAATCCGTGATTTGCCATGTTGAGCGCCAGGTTTTCGCCCATGACCGCCAGGCCAATTAATCCAATGTCACTCGGTTGCACTTTCATGCCTCACTCTCGCCGGGGCGAAATTCCCACTCTCTCGGGGAGCGGGGTATCTTATCGCTGCCCAATTGGCCATCATAACTACTATCTGGTCTCAGTATAGCACTGCAAAAGCTTGCTTCTCTCAGACGTTTCTCAATTCATGAATCAGAAGTCACAGATCCGGGGCAGGTGAGATCGGCTGGCTCCTTGCTCCTAACTTGCTCCCCGAGGGCAGGAATTTCAGAGCGGTTTGCTCTGCCCTCGAGCCTTGAGGTGCTCGAGTAACTCCGCCAGCGAGAGGCAGTTGAGGACTCTCTCCGGGGTCACCCAGCCACGACGTGCGGTGGCAATGCCGTAGGGGAGAAGGTCGAAGTTCTCCGGTTGATGGGCATCCGTGTTGATCGTCAGCCAGACACCACGTTCGAGGGCACGACGGGCGTGAACGTCGTCGAGGTCGAGACGCGCCGGGTTGGCATTGATCTCCAGGGCGGTACCGGTTTCGGCGCAGATATCGATCAATACTTCCAGGTCGACATCGTATGGCTCACGACGTCCGATCAAGCGGCCACTTGGGTGACCAATGATGTCGACGTGCGGGTTTCGCGCCGCGCTCATCAGACGCGCGGTCATTTTGTCGCGTGCCTGGCCAAAACTGCTGTGCACTGAAGCGATGACTACGTCTAGCTCGGCGAGGACGTGGTCGGGGAAGTCCAGTGAGCCATCGGCTCGGATCTCGAGCTCGATACCGGCTAGGAGACGGGGACCAGCACCGGCCTCGCGATTGATCTGATCAATAATTGCCCGCTGCTCGCGCAAGCGCTCGACCGTTAGCCCACCGGTCACGCCAAGCGAATAAGAGTGATCGGTCAAGGCCAGGAACTCATAGCCGCGCTTCCGGGCGGCTTGCCACATGGTTTCGATGGTGGCCGAGCCATCGCTCCAGGTCGAATGGCTGTGGAGGTCACCACGGATGTCGGCGGCCTCAATCAGATGAGGAAGCTGACCAGCGAGCGCCGCTTCGATCTCGCCGTTGTCTTCGCGCAGCTCAGGCGGGATCCAGGCCATGCCGAGTTGACGGTAAACGTCTTCTTCGGTCGCGCCGGCTAAACGGCGGCCGTCCTTCTCATCGTATAGACCATATTCGTTCAATCGCCAGCCCTTGCGCACCGCGATCTCACGAATTCGGACGTTGTGCTGCTTTGAGCCGGTAAAGTACTGCAACGCACTTCCCCAAGAATCCGGTGCCACGACGCGCAGGTCGACCTGAAGCTGGCGCTGAGTGAGGATCGATGCTTTGGTGTCGCCTTGCCCAACGATTTCCTGGACGAGTGGGAGGTGAACGAAGGCGTTGAGCACGGCCTCGGGCTGCTCGCTCGCGGCGAGCACGTCGAGGTCGCCAATGGTGTCTCGACGGCGTCGCACCGAGCCGGCGCCGTCGACTTGCCTGACGACGCTACCGAGCGCCCGCAGCGCGGCGACGATTTCTTCGACCAGCGGCAAGGCGACACCCAGCGGCACCCGACGGCCACGCAGCTCGAGGCGTTCGATCTCGCGTTGGAGATTCTGGATGGTTTTCTCTCCCATCCCCGGCAGGCTGGCGATTTGATTCTCGGCCATGGCACGCCGTAGATCGGCGAGGCTTTGAATATGTAACTGTTCGTAGAGCAGCTTGACCTTGCGCGGACCAAGCCCGGGGATCTGCAAGAGCTCAAGCAAGCTGGCCGGAAGCTCCTGGGTCAAACGATCGAAATAGGCAAGGTGACCGGTTTCGATCAGCTCCTGGATCTTGGCAGCGATGGCTTCGCCAACGCCCGGGATGGAACGCAGTCGGCCTTCTTGGGCGATGACGCCGAGATCCTCGGTCAAATTCTCGATTTGTCGAGCGGCATCGCGGTAGGCGTTAACGCGAAAGCGGCTCTCCCCTTTGATTTCGAGCAAATCGCCAATCGCGTTGAGAGTTGCAACGACCTGTTCATTGCGCATGGATTGCTACTCGTAGCGTAGCGCTTCGATCGGATCTAATTGCGCCGCCTTGCGCGCCGGATAGAAACCGAAGAATACGCCGATGAGCGTGGCAAAGGAAAAAGACACAAAGACAGATTCCGGGGTGATAATCGTGTTCCACCCAGCGAGGTGACTGACGATTATCGAGGCGGCGCCGCCGACACCAATGCCGATCACGCCACCGACGCCACTGAGCAGAACTGCCTCGATCAAGAACTGAGAGAGGATGTTGCGACCACGCGCGCCGACTGCCATCCGAATGCCGATCTCCCTGGTTCGTTCGGTAACCGAAACGAGCATGATGTTCATGATTCCGATACCGCCGACGATCAACGAGACGGCGGCTACGCCAGCCAGCAGCAACGTCAGGGTATTGCTGGTTTGCTGGGCCGTGGTAATCAGTTGGTTGAAATTGCGCACCCGGAAATCATCGGGTTTGCCCGGCTGGATATGATGACGAACTTCGAGCAGATTAGTGATCTCTTGCTGGACGGTGTTGACCTGATCAGCGTTGGCGACCTGAACGTAGATGTTGTTGACCCACGGACGATTGAAAAGGCGAATCTGCGCCGTACTATAGGGGATCAAGATGATGTCATCCTGATCTTCGAAGCCATTGCTCCCCTTGGAGGCCAGAACGCCTTTGACTTTGAATGGGACGTTCCGGATCAGGATCGTTTGGCCCACCGGATCCTGGTTGGGAAAGAGATTCGTCGCCACCGTCTGGCCGATGTCGCAGACGACCGCCGCGGAGGCTTCGTCGGAGTCATCGTAGGCCGCGCCTTGGGCGATTTGCCAGTCCTGGATCTCGAAGATCGATGGATAGTTCGCTTGAACTTGAGTGCTCCAGTTCTGACCGCCGGCGACGACCTGTACGTTTCCTGCTCCCAAATTGGAGCTGATCGCGGCGATACCAGGAACTTGTTGCTCGATCGCCTGGGTATCCTGATCATTCAATGAAGGCAACGATCCGGCGCCGGCTCGAACCCCGCCGACGTTTCCGCTACCGGGCTGAATCGTCAACATGTTCGTGCCAAGGCGGGCCAGACGCGCGGCAACCGACGCGCTGGCGCCCTGTCCCAGGGCGACCATCACAATGACGGCGCCCACGCCAATAATGATTCCGAGCATCGTTAAAAGCGCTCGCAGCTTGTTTGCTTTCAACGCATCGAGGGCGGAGGAGATGCTCTGGCCAATCGCCATTGACCCGGTCGTTTCCACCGGGAGAGGCCCCAGAATGATGCTCCAGTCTACCAGTTGGGCGGCAATACCGTTCGGGTGAACCGTCGCTGGTGCTTTGAGGTCTGACTGAGCGCTTTCTTCAACGATGCTCATGAAGTGGATACCTCCAACGGGTCGACGGGCAGGGCGAGCAACACCTCGGTGGCGTTGCGCGGGGAGGGATTCAATTGGTCCTGAATCACCCGACCGTCACGGAAACGCACTACTCGCTTGCAGTAGCTGGCAATGTCCGGTTCGTGGGTCACGAGAACGATAGTGATGCCTTGAGTGTTGAGCTGTTGGAGAATCGACATGACCTCCACGCTCGTTCGACTATCAAGGTTACCAGTTGGCTCGTCGGCAAGAATCATCGCCGGTCCATTGACCAGTGATCGGGCAATCGCCACGCGCTGCTGCTGTCCGCCCGAAAGCTCCGACGGGCGGTGGTTCGCCCGGTCGGCTAAGCCAACCGCCTGAAGCGCGGCCATCGCTCTTTCAACCATCTTATCATGCGGCACGCCCGCATACATCATGGGCAGCATGACGTTGCTCAACGCGGTCATGCGCGGTAGTAAATTGAATCCCTGGAAAATGAAGCCGACCTTGCGATTCCGGACCAGCGCAAGCTGGTCCGGCTCTAGCTTCGAAACGTCGATTCCATCCAGGTAATAGGTGCCGGAGGTAGGCCGGTCGAGCCCACCGATCAGGTTCATGAACGTCGACTTCCCCGAGCCCGATGCTCCCATCACCGCGACGAATTCACCCGGGTAGACGTCGAGACTGATGCCGCGTAGGGCGTGAACGACGTTCGTCCCGATGAAGTAATCCTTGGTCAAGCCTTCGACTCGAATCGTCGGCCGATTCGCGCCGTCTCTTTCAGCGTGCATGATCATCCTCGGAGTCCTCCCGCGAATGGACTACCACCAATAAACCGGGCCCCATTTCCTGGCCCACCGGGACTACCTGAGCGAGCCGGAGCTAACACGCCGCCGGTTTGACCAACGACGATAGTTTCGCCACCGGTCAGACCACTGATGATCTGCGTCGACGAGCCGTCAGTAATCCCCGTGGTGACCGGCACCGGTTGGAGATGGTTGTCCTTCAAGAGCAAAACAAAGGCGCGATTAGAACTGCTCGCTCCGGGGGTGGCGCCGGCTCCTTGGTCAAACCCTTGACTACTGCTGCTGTTTCCCGTCTGGCCCCCCGTTCGGAATCGTTGGCCACCATTACCCGTGCGGTTCTGAGCGCCAGTTTGGCCCTGACCGGTTTGTCCATTTGCACTTGGCGGTCGCCCATTCGGAGTACTGCTCCGACTCCCTGGGAAGCTCACCAAGCCTGAGCGAGCGGCAGTTACCGCGAAGGAAAGGGCACTATTCGGGACTAGCAGAACGTTATTCGCTTGAGCCGAGATAATGTTGACCGTCGCGGTCATCCCCGGTAAAAGCTTGGCATCTTGCAGCGACTGGATCGAGCTCGTGACGTTGTAGTTCACGACGTTCTGAACCACGGTACCAACTGGTTGAATGTCCGTCACTTTACCCCTGAACGTCTTGTTTGGAAAGGCGCTAACGGTGAAGTAAACCGGATCGCCAACCGCGACCTTGGCAATATCGGCTTCGTTGACTTGAGCCGTGACCTGGAGATCGTCAAGGCTGACCAGGGTGAAGAGAGCATCACTGGATGTGGTCGCACCACCAGACACGTATTGACCGACCGTACCATTGATCGAAGCCACGGTCGCATCAAAGGGGGCGGTGAGGGTAGCCGCGGCCAGGTTATCTTTGGCCGCTTGCACTGCAGCTTGCGCGTTGGCAACCTGAGCTTTGGCGGCGTCGATGTCCGCTTGGGTGGGAGGAGCCACGACCTGATCGTAGTTCGCCTGGGCCGACTTCAACCCGCTTTCTGCTTGATTGACCTGGCTCTGCGCGGTTTGAACCGTCGCAGTCGCCTGAGCTTCGGCTTGGGCCAAGCTTGACTGTGCGCTATTAACGCTGGCTTGGTCTTGCTTGACCTGATTCTGAGCGCTGAGGACCGCCGCGGCCAGCTTCGATTGGTCGTTCGCAAGCTGTGCCTTGGCCTGGTCAAGCTGAGCTTGCGCTTGCTGGATTTGCTGCTGGCCCTGCACCTGGCCTTGCCTGAGCTGAGCAGCGGCAGTATTGACCTCCGTTTCTGCGCCTGCCACCGTGGCATTCGCCGAGTCGCAGGCGCTGCCACCGCCGTGCCCACAGGTGCTGTCGCGACTCGTCTGCGCCGCGTAAAGGTCGTCCTTCGCTTTCTCGTACTGGTTTTCGAGAATCGGGATGTTGGCGGCGACGGCAGCCTTCGTTGAGTCGAGATTTTTCTGAGCATTCGCGATGGCGACTTGATCAGCCGCGATGGCCTTGTTCTCCTGATCCTGGGCCGAGGCTACCGCGGCTTGGGCCGCTGCCAACTGAGTTTCAGCAGCATTGACACTTGCCTGGGCAACGCCGATGCTCTTAGCCGAGGTTGCCTGGGTATTCGCCAGGCTTGCCTGGGCATCGGACAGGGCCGACTCGGCGCCGTTGATTGAAGTCTGGGCGACCTCTTTCTGCGCAGGCGTGGCGCCGGCTTCAAGTTTTGCCAGGGCAGCTTGAGCTTGCGCTAGGTTGGAGTTGGCTTGATCAAGGGCGATCTTCAGATCGGTGGTATCCAGATCTGCCAGAACTTGGCCCTTCTTGACTTGGTCGCCAACGTTCACCTTGATGTCGGCGAGTTGACCACTCGTCTTGAAATTGAGCGGCAGGGTGTTTGCCGCGGAGATCGGACCGGTCGCGGTTACGCTGACGACGAGATTACCTCGCTCGACGACGGTAGTTTGGTAGGTAGGCGTCGCCACCTTTTGACCGGGCAAGACCTGGGCGATAGAGGCCAGCGTGCCGGAAACCGATAGGAGACCGACGACGATGACCAATCCAAGCAATCCAGCGAGGGTGCGTGGAGATAAAACGGGTGAGTGATGAGGAACTGAAGCAGTAGGCAAACGTAGCATAGCGCTTTCTCATGACCATGCGAATCAGCAACACCAACGTCGGGCTGTGGCTCAACCGACCGAGTCAGGCCTCGCTTTGGCGTTACACATATGATATGTCGGAAAGATTAAGCCGCCATTAAACGGCCGTGAACGGCCCGTAAAAGCAGAGGCCGGTTTTCTGGTATACTCGTGCCTGAGGTCAGGTTGTTATCACCATCAAGGTCAGCCATGGTATGGTAGGCAACGTAACCCGAGGCGGCTCGACCGTCCTCTACTATCTTTCTGAAGTGCTCGGTGCTCGAGTGAAAAGCCCGACCGGTGCCCGCTTGGGTACCCTGAAGGATCTGGTCATCCAAGTCGGGGCTGATCCGTTTCCGCGCGTGAAGGGGCTGCTGGTCGTCGTTGGTGGCATCCCCGAGCCGGTCTACGTCAGTTGGGATTCGGTCGACCATTTCTCGACCAATGAGGTACAGTTGTCGACAAGTCGCGTGGACTTACGTTCATTTGAGCGCCGAGACGGAGAAGTCTTGCTGGCCAAGGATATTTTGGACAAGCAGATCGTCGACGTAGCGGGGCGGCGCGTGGTTCGCGTCAACGATGCCCAACTGGCACAATACAACCGCGTGGTTCGTCTGGTTGCTGCCGACGTCAGCACCGCGGGCTTCCTTGCGCGCGTTTTGCCTCGCTGGTTGATCGACAACCGCCTCCAGCGCGAACTGATCTCCTGGAGCCAGGTCGAGTTTTTCGCGAGCGAGGTGCCCCAGGTGAAACTAACGATTCCACACAACAAGATCGCTCGCCTTCACCCAGCCGACATTGCCGAACTGGTCCAGGAGCTCGCCTATCCTCAGGCGAGCGAAGTCGTAGCATCGTTGGAAGACGAGATTGCTGCTGATACGGTCGAAGAGCTCGAGCCTTCGGTGTCGACCGCGATCATTTCTTCCTTGCCTCCGGAAGACGCGGCAGACATTCTCGATGAGATGGATCCTGACGACGCGGCTGATCTTCTGGGGGAGCTGCCGGCCGATCAGGCACAAGGATTACTCAAGGAGATGGGGGCTGATGAGGCCGCCCACGTCCAGCAGCTTCTAACCTACCCGGAAGATTCCGCTGGCGGGATGATGACGACTGACTTTGTCACCATTCCCGAGCATCTGACTGCACACCAGGCCATTAGCCGGCTCCGCCGACAGACCGAGCTCCCAGATCAGATTTATTACATCTATGTCGTCGATCGGGAGCCAAACGGTCGTCTCGTCGGAGTCTTATCGTTGCGCCAACTCGTGACCAGTCCACCGGAATCGCTGATCAAAGATATTATGACTCGCGATATCTTCCGGGCCCGGCCGAATGACCCTGCCGAAGAGGTTGCTCGAACGATCGCCCATTATAATCTGCTGGCCATGCCCGTTGTCGACGACGCCGATCACTTGCTCGGCGTCGTGACGGTCGACGATGCCATCGACGTGATTCTGCCCGAAGAGTGGCAGCGACGTCTGCCCAAGCTTTTCCGGTGAATCGGATGGTGCCGGTGTGGCGCTGAGAGACGTTTGGCGCGCGCCGGTTTTCCAGTGGGTGGCCTACCCCTGGATCACCTTTCGTGACCGCATTCGTGTAACCTTTCTCCGTCGGATTCCTTTCGCATCATTTCTAGCCATCCTCGGTCCAGGTATGGTCGCGGCGAATGCCGGAAACGATGCGGGCGGCATCGCAACCTACGCCTCGGTCGGGGCGTCCTATGGCTACGATCTCCTTTGGATGCTCGTCCTGATTACCGTAAGCTTGATCGTCGTCCAGGAGATGTGTGCCCGGATGGGGGCGGTGACTGGCAAAGGGCTGTCAGAGCTCATTCGCGAGCAGTTTGGTCCGCGCTGGACCGTCTTTGCCATGCTGACCCTTTTGATCGCCAACGGATTGACCACGATTTCCGAGTTCGCGGGTATCGCGGCCAGCTTCGAGCTTGCTGGTATCAGCCGCTACATTACAATTCCGATCAGCGCCGCCCTGATCTGGTGGCTGGTGGCTCGTGGCTCTTACCAGAAGGTCGAGCGGGTATTTCTCTTGATGACTTTGGCCTTCTTTGCCTACCCAATTTCGGCCGTGCTCGCTCATCCTAACTGGCTTGTTGTTGCTCAGCGCACCGTGGTCCCTTCGTTTCAAATGAACTCGGGGTACATCTTCATGTTTGTCGCGACGGTCGGCACGACGATTACGCCCTACATGCAGGTGTTCGTCCAGTCGTCAGTCGTGGATAAGGGCATCACGGCCCGAGAGTATCCGTACGAGCGTTTCGAGGTGATCCTCGGCTCAATCTTCTCGAACGTCGTGGCGCTCTTCATTATCGTAGCGACCGCGGCCACGCTATACGTCCACCACATAACCATTAACACGGCTGCCGACGCGGCATTGGCGCTTGTTCCACTGGCCGGGCGATTTGCCGGCCTTCTCTTCGGCATCGGCTTGCTCGGAGCGTCGATGCTTGCGGCTGGCGTACTGCCGCTGGCGACCGCCTTTTCTCTTACCGAAGCCTTCGGTTGGGAAAAAGGCATTTCACTGAACCCCAACGAGGCGCCCGCGTTCTACTATCTCTTTACCGCGCTGATCGTGATCGGTGCGTTCGTCACCCTGCTACCTGGTCTGCCGCTGATCCAATTGCTCTTAGTCGTCCAGGTCGTAAACGGCCTTCTCTTGCCGCCGCTTCTTGTCTTTATCGTTCAGTTGGCCAGTGACCCGAGTGTCATGGGAAACTACCGCAATAGCTTCGGCTTCAATGTCCTTGCTTGGGGCACCGTGATCGTCGTCGGCGGCCTAGCGATTCTGCTTCTCGTCGTGACCGTCGTGGGACCGATGTTTGGCCTGGCGTTGGGCGGCTGACTATCTTGGCACTGGCCGACGATCCAGGGGCCGCTGCTGATAAAGCCAGTCGTAGAACTCGATTAACGTTGGCTCGCACAAAGCAGCGCGTGCGCTCTGCCAGAACTCCTCGAGATCGACCCCCTCCTCTCGCTCGTATTCGAGCGCTTGCAGCGCCATCTCCAGCTTGTCCAACTGGTGGATCAGTCGCGCTTCTGGCGTTGCTTGGCAGACATATTCGCGCCACCAATCGTAGATGACCGATCCATTTGGGGCGTTAGCCACGATCTCGGACAGGGCGACCGCCTCGCGAGCGTGTTTGACGTTGGGACTGACACCCTCGGCCGGCGTGACGTCACCGGCGCGGGCCTCCGGCAAGTCGTGAAAGAGGGCGAGGCGAACTGCCTTTTCGGCGTTCAGACCAAGGCGCGGCGCGATCAGTGTGGCCATGATACTCAAGCGATAGCTATGATCGGCCACGCTTTCGCCGTTGGGGAGCCCAACCCGGCGCCAACCCGACCGACGAAGATTCTTGAGAGCACCGGCGGCTTCGAGAATGGGCATCAGAGTCTGAAATGGGACTTTTGAGTAAGACAATTCCATCCTCCTCGATGGACGCTGGGATTGATGGCTGCGGAGATCGACGGTTTACAGTGCCGATATCGCCAGTCTTGGCGTGCGCTTTCGCCGGTTGCCACGTGGACCGCTTTGAGCTTCGCTTTGAGGTAGATGTGCTACATTTAAATCATTCCCGCGTGCATTGATCGGCGATTACCGGTCGCGACAGTGGATCGTCTGATAATGGCACGGTAGGAGTATACCACTCTCGCGTGTCGGGTAAGCCCAGACAAAAGTTACGGAGCATCCCCGACAGACATCCTCAGATGCGGAGGGTATTCTTCTGGTAGCACCGAAGGATGCGGCTAATCGCACTCCGAATCCTGCCCATGGATGACAAGGTGATCGACTTCAGGGTTCACCGACGCGACGTTATTCTTTTCCCGGTCCGGTCCCAAGTTCAAAGAATCACCTATTTTCTCAGAGGCGCCTGGCGATTGCCGATGACTGCCACGATGGTCGGATCGCTCGGGATGCTCGTTGTTCCCAGTGTTGCACTCGCCGCGCCGCGTTCACCATTTAGTCCGGCTTCGCCACAGGCGCAGTCGATCGAGAACCTTTTCATTTTCCAGCTCGTGGTGGCTGGATTAATCTTCCTCGGCGTCGAAGGGGTTTTGCTCTATTCGTCCTTCGCTCACCGGTCTCGTCCTGGTCGGCAGGCGGCGACCTTTAGTGGCAATACCAAAGTCGAAATCGCCTGGACGGCGATCCCCGCTTTGCTACTGATCGTTGTTTTTATCCTTACGGTTCAAACCATGCACCAGGCCACCGCGACCGCGACCGATCCACTGACCATTCGGGTAGTGGCGCACCAATGGTGGTGGGAGTTTGATTATCCGAATGAGGGAATTGTGACCGCTAACGAGCTGCATGTGCCAGTTGGCGAGCAGGTCGTGATCCATCTCGAGTCGGCCGATGTTATTCACAGCTTCTGGGTACCCGAGCTCGCTGGCAAGACTGATGCGAATCCGGGGCATGTCAACGAGGTCACGTTCACCGCGATGGCGCCGGGGACGTATCTCGGACAATGTGCCGAGTTTTGCGGCGTCGAGCATACCTGGATGGCGATTCGGGTGGTTGCCCAGTCAACCCAGGATTATCAGGCGTGGGTGCAGATGGAGAAGCGACCCGCGACCACGCCGCCGGCTGGATTGGCGGCCCAAGGCGCTCAGATCTTCACCGCCGAGGCTTGTGGAAGCTGCCATGCGATCGCCGGGACCTCGGCCAATGGGGTCGCTGGCCCGAATCTCACTCACGTTGCTAGTCGCGCAACGATTGGCGCTGGCGTACTCGACAACACACCGGCGAATATGGCCCGGTGGCTGCAGAATCCTCAGGTAGTAAAGCCGGGGGCACTCATGCCGAACTTCAACCTCACGCCCGATCAAGTCAACGCATTGACCGCTTACATGGAGACCTTGCGCTAAAGGAAAGACAGAATGGCCGAGTATGCGACTCCTTATCCCCAAGCTATTCCCACGGTGAGGGCGCCGGCCGGTTTATGGCGCTGGGTCTCGACCGTCGATCATAAAGACATTGGCATTCTCTACATCGTGACATCGCTCTTCTTCCTTTTTGTTGGCGGCTTCGAGGCGTTATTGATTCGTCTTCAATTGAGCGCTCCCAATGGCAAAATTGTGGATCCAGCGACTTTCGATGTCCTGTTTACGATGCACGGAACCACGATGATCTTCCTGGTGGTTATGCCACTGGTCATCGGCTTCGCGAACTACTTTGTACCGCTGATGATCGGCGCTCGCGATATGGTATTCCCGCGTCTGAACGCCATGAGCTACTGGCTGCTGCTTTTCGGCGGAATCCTTCTCTACTTTAGCTTCCTGGCGGGTAGTCCCCCCAGTGATATCTGGTTCATGTACGCACCGCTGACGGAGTCTCCTTACACGACCAACGCCGGGCCGGATTATTGGGCAGCCGGCTTACTGGTCACGAGTGTTGGCTCGATTGCTACGTCAATCAACTTGGTCGTGACGATCATTCAGTTGCGAGCTCCAGGGATGACCATCTCGCGTCTGCCAATATTCGTCTGGACCGTCCTGATCAACTCATTCCTGATCCTGTGGGCGCTCCCCCCGCTCGCTGCGGGCATGATCATGCTCCTCGCTGATCGACTGCTGGGTTCCCACTTTTTCGACGTGCCCGCCGGGGGGAATGTTCTGCTTTGGGAGCACCTGTTCTGGTGGCTCGGCCACCCGGAGGTTTATATCCTGATCTTGCCGGTCTTCGGGATGATTTCCGAAGTGGTTCCCGTTTTTGCGCGCAAACCCCTTTTTGGCTACACGTTCGTCGCTGCGTCAACCGTGGGGATCGCCTTCTTAGCGATGACAGTCTGGGCCCACCACATGTTCACCTCCGGGCTTGGCTTAACTACCGATGCTTACTTCGCCGGCGCGAGCATGCTGATCGCGATTCCAACCGGCGTCAAAGTCCTGAACTGGCTCGCCACGATGTGGCGGGGAGCGATTCGCTTTACAACGGCTATGCTGTTCGCGGCAGGCTTCATCGGAGAGTTTGTCATCGGTGGATTGACCGGGCCGATGCTCGCGGCAGTGCCGATCGATTGGCAAGTCCACGATAGCTATTTCGTCGTTGCTCACTTCCATTACGTCCTCTTTGGTGGCAGTGTCATGGGGCTCTTTGCCGGCGCGTATTATTGGTTCCCCAAGATCACCGGTCGCTTCATGTCTGAAACGCTGGGGCGCTGGCATTTCTGGCTGACAATCATCGGGGTGAATGTCGCTTTCTTCCCAATGCACTTCCTGGGACTGCTTGGCATGCCGCGGCACGTTTATACCTACCCGAATCTGCCGGGGCTATTCTTGTGGAACTTTGTTTCTTCGATCGGAGCATTCATCTTGGGCGTCAGCATGCTCCTTTTTCTCTGGAACATCATCGTGAGTGCTCGACGGGGCCAAGTCGCTGGCGACGATCCCTGGGATGCGTGGTCTTTGGAATGGGCGACGTCGTCGCCGCCGCCTCCGTACAACTTCGCGAACATTCCGACAGTAACCAGTCGGCGACCGTTGTGGGATCTAAAGCATCCCGAAAATCCTAGTTGACAGTGAGAGATTCCATGACCGACCACTCCACGGCACGTTCGGGCCTTTCTCAGAGCGTTGCTCCTCCCCTCGGGGCGATCCAGCGCATGGATCCCAACGCCTTGGGCGTTCTCATCTTCATCAGCTCAGAGGCAATCTTTTTCGGGGCGCTGATTATCACCTACATCAGCTATCGCAATGCCGGTCCCCCCGGGCCGAATGCTCGGACTGCACTCAATATTCCGTTGACCGCAGTGTTCACGATCTTCCTACTTTCGAGCAGCTTTACAATGCATAAGGTGACCAGTCGGCTCGGGAACAACGACGTATCGGGCGTCCGGAAATGGCTGCTGGCGACGATCTTCTTAGGGGCGGTCTTTATCATCGGGCAGGGCTCCGAGTACTTTCACCTCTATTCTGATAACGTCACGATTAGTCGCAACATCTGGGCATCGTCATTCTTTTTGCTGACGGGATTTCACGGTCTCCACGTGACTGTCGGTCTGATCTCCATGGCAGTTATGGCGGCCATCATTCAACCTGGCGAGCATCATCCTTGGGGTGCTGCTGGAGTCGAAGCCGTTTCCTTCTATTGGCATTTTGTCGACGCCGTTTGGGTAGTGATCTTCCCGGTGGTGTATTTGTGGGCTCTCTTCTCGTAAGCGGTTGGGATTGGGACCCTTCGCTCATCTTGGGCATCGGGGGGCTCAGCCTGCTTTACGTGTTCTCATTACGGCGCAAGGATCCATCCGTGCCGCTAGACGACGCGCGCCGCTGGCGAGCTTACTCCTTTGCCGTGGCGATGCTTGCTCTCGTCATTGCGCTGGTCTCGCCACTCGATGCGTTGTCCGATCGCTATCTCTTCGCTGCCCACATGATTCAGCACTTGCTCTTGCTCTTGCCGGTGCCCTGCCTGATCCTCTGGGGAGCACCGGAAGGATGGTTCGCTTGGATCCGGGAATGGAGGCTGGTCGAGAGGGTTCTTGCGTGGCTTGGTCGACCGGCCATCGCGTTCTTTTTGTACGTCGTGCTGACCTGGCTTTGGCACGTGCCACTCTTGTACGAAGCTGCCTTGGCCAATCAAACGATTCACATCGGGGAACATCTTTGTTTTCTTGGCTCCGCGCTGCTCTATTGGTGGCCAATCTGCCGACCACGTACGCATTTTCAGCCGATATCGGAGTTGGTTTCACTGGTTTATCTTTTTGGCGCCGCGCTCAGCTCGACTGGCCTGGCAGCGTTGATCACTTTCGCGACTGTGCTCCTCTATCCAACCTATGGCATTCCGGGACCTTACCGAACGGTCCAGGTTGTCCTTGGGTTATCGCCAATTACCGATCAGCAAGTGGGGGCGTTACTCATGTGGATTGGTGGAGCGCTCTGGTTCCTGGGCGCCGCTATGGTCATCTTCATCCGGTGGTTCGAACGTCCACCCGATGATAGCTCTGAACGGTTCATAGCCAACTATCTGAGGTAGAGCGAGAATTGCCGTGAGTAATCCACGATCAAGTGCCGAATTGCCGACCCATCCTGAAAGCACGCATCCGATGATCCACTTGCCTCGACCAACGATCTGGCCAGCGGTCATGGCCGCAGGTATTACCATGGTCGCGTCCGGTCTTATTATTAGCCTCTACTTCAGCCTGGTCGGGGTGATCGTCTTTGCGATTGCCCTGGGTGGGTGGATTGGAGAGCTGCGAAATGGCTGAAGCATCCGACGTAGTTAGCCGACGCGTATTCCTCGCCAAGCTGAGCATTGGGCTCAGCGCGCTGGCGGGCGCGGTCGTTGGCATACCGATCATTGCCTATTTACTCAGTCCGTTAATCCGTCCTACACCGAGCAGTTGGGTAAGCCTTGGTCCGGCCGCGCTTTTTAGCGAGGGCCAGACTGTTCAGGCGACATTCCAGGATCCGTCACCCCTTCCCTGGGCTGGTTTGACCGCCGAGACCGCGGTGTGGGTTCGTCGGAACAGCAGTCGGATCAACGATTTCACCGTGTTCGCGGTGAACTGCACGCATCTTGGCTGCCCAGTCAACTGGCTCCCCGATGCGAACCTCTTCCTCTGCCCCTGTCATGGAGGCGTGTATTATGCCAATGGTACTGTGGCCGCGGGGCCACCACCGTTGCCACTGTTTCAATACCAATTTCGCGTCGTGGACGGCGTCCTACAAATTTTGACCCGTCCTCTGCCGGTTGGCTGAACCGACGATGATGAATCCTGGTCGACAGATCTACGAGTGGCTCGACGAGCGCTTGGGCATTTCTCGGGTTATCTTGCCGGTCATCGAACATCCGGTCCCCCGAGGAGTCGACTGGTGGTACGTCTTCGGTAGCGCCACGCTCGTCGCGTTCATCTTTCAAATCATCACCGGCGTGGCGCTGGCAATGGCTTACGTACCCGCGCCGATCTCGGCGTATGATTCGCTGACTTTCATTACTAATGTCGCAGTCCTGGGCAGTCTGATTCGTGGAATCCATTATTGGGGCGCTTCGGCGATGGTGATCCTGATTTTCGTGCACCTCGCCCACGAGCTCCTCGCCGGTTCATACAAGTTTCCGCGTGAGCTCAACTGGTTGACTGGCGTATTCCTCCTCTTCCTCACGCTTGGCATGGCTTTCACCGGTCAGCTCCTTCGCTGGGATCAAAACGCCTATTGGGCGGTGGTCGTCGCTGCTGAGCAGGCTGGGCGAACGCCGCTGATCGGCAATTGGCTCACCCAGCTCGTCATTGCCGGTCAAACCGTCGGTGGCGCGACACTCACGCGGTTCTATGCTACCCATGTGTTCCTCATTCCGGCGCTGATGTTTCTCCTGCTGGGCATTCATCTCTACCTGGTCGTTCACCTGGGTATTTCCGAGCCACCCAAGGCAGGCCAACCGGTCGATCCAGCGACCTATATGGAGCGGTACCATAAGCTTCTGGAGGAGGAAGGCGAGCCCTTCTTCCCGGATGCCGTCTGGAAAGATGTCGTGTTTGCGTTGGCGGTTGGGGTCGTCGTCGTCGCCCTGGCCATCTTTGTCGGACCAGCTAAGCTTGGCGCTCTCGCCGATCCAACGATCATCCAAGCTGATCCTCGTCCGGACTGGTACTTTCTCTGGTACTTCGCGCTGCTGGCCTTGATCCCACCAAGCGTGGAAAACGTCTTCATCATTGGCTTCCCCGCGCTCGTCGCGATCTTGATGATCGTCTTGCCTTTCGTCGCGAACAAGGGCGAACGCAGTCCGGCGCGGCGACCTTGGGCAGTCGGCATTGTGGTGATTGCTGCGTTGTCGATCGCCGTCCTCGTTCAACAAGGGGAGCTCGCGCCTTGGTCGCCAAACTTCTCTCCCGAGCCGATCCCTGCAAGTATTACCGATCGACTTAGTCCATCGGCTCGGTTGGGAGAAGCGGTCTTCGACGCGAAGGGATGCCACGATTGCCACATGGTAGCCGGTACGGGTGGCCAGCGTGGACCGGATTTGACCCACATTGGAAGCACTCTGACTCGGCCGCAATTGATCAGCCGTATCATGAACGGTGGGACCAACATGCCAGCCTTTGCCGGTAACATATCACCCCAGGATCTGTCGAACCTCGTGGACTTTCTCCAAAGCCTGAAGTAAACTGCGAGCACGATGCTGCTCTGTTTGGAGAAAATCGAGGAGGACAGTTTGGAAAGAACACCAATTGCGATTATTGGCTGCGGTGGGATGGGCCGGCGCCATCTGACCGGTTTGGCCGCTCTGCAAAGAAGCGATTTCAATAACGTGGAGCTCGTGGCGGTCTGCGACCTGAATACGCAGAACGCCGAAGACCTTGCCGATGAAGCGAGACAGCAGCTCGGCGCTCGACCTCGTGTCTTTTCCCAGATCAGTGACCTTGTTTCGGCGGTGCCGCAAGTAGTCGGAGTCGACGTCACGACAGATGCCGGTTCCCATCACAAGGTTGCCGTAGAGTGTCTGCAAGCCGGCTTACACGTCCAGATTGAAAAGCCTTTGGCGATCACCCTACGCGGCTGTAATCGTATCCTCGAAGCGGCACGAGCGGCAGGAAAAGTTCTCTCGGTTGCCGAGAACTATCGCCGCGATCCGATCAATCGGTTGGCGCGCGCACTGATTGACGATGGGGCAATCGGCACGCCGCAATTAATGATTGAAACGTCGATCGGCGGTGGAAACCAGATCGCGATTACCCCCTGGCGCCATCAGAAATTTACTGGCACGATTACTCTGGACGCGGGCGTCCACAATGCTGACATCCTGCAATACTACCTGGGGGACGTGGAATCGGCGTTTGGCCGGTCGCACCTTTTCGAGAAATATCGATACAACAATGCTAGCGCCGGGCCCGGTGGCTTTTATGCAAAGTGGTCGAGCCAATATCCTGACCGCATCGAAGCCACCGGCGACGACGCGATGTTTGCCTACATTCGGTATAAGAATGGCGCGACCGGTCAGTGGATCTACCACCATGCTGCTCACGGGCAAGCTCGGCGAGCACGCGAAGTCTACGGGAGCAAAGGCTCGCTGATCGCGCCTGGCGACCGCAATGGCCGTCCGCTGAAATTGTACTTTGATGGGGGGAAGGAAATCAGCGATGGGCAGATCCTCGAGTACGCGCCGAGCTACCGCCTCCAGCCGGTCGCGGCTCAACTGTTCGGCAGCGAATGTGTTTGGACCTATTCCTTCCCGTTCACTGAGACCGACGCCAAGATTCTGGCTACCGAGTACTACGAATTCGCGGATTGCATCCAGAATCAACGGCAACCCGAAGTGACCGGCGAAGTTGGTCGTCGAGCGATTGCCCTCGTCTACGCGGTATGCGAATCAGGGTTAGCTGGGCGACCGATGACGCTTGATGAGGTCGAAGCAGTGGCGGTCGATGCCTACCAGCGCGACATCGACGAACACTACAAGCTGGTCTAGTGGAAATTCGGGATCAGGACCGGGAGTGCAGGCAAGATGCCTGTGCTCCCGGTCCTGATCCCTTGCCCTCCGAGTGTCTACACTTTCTGTAGCTCGTGAATGCGGTCGCGAAAGATTGTCTCGGCGATCCGGTTGCGGTTGGGCTCGCCGCGTGCCATCGCCTCGGCCACGTGCCAGGCTTGCTCCGGAGTGACCTCGGCGGGCATGGGAGGCTCATAGGCATTCACCAGGCACTCAACGACGGCCGGCTTGCCGGAATGGAGAGCCTCCTGGAGCGCCGGCTTGACGTCTTGCGCACGATCAACGCAAGACCCGACGCCGCCGCAAGCGCGGGCAAAGGCTGCGAAGTCAATCGGCCAGAGCTCTACGCCGTACTGCGGGTTGCCCAGGAACACCATTTGTTCCCACATGATTTGACCAAGCACGTTATTCTTGATCACGACGCAGAGGATCGGCAGGTCGTATTTGACGGCCGTGGCGAAATCGCCCATGAGCATGGTGAACGCCCCGTCTCCAACGAAGGCGATCGATTGGCGCTCTGGCCAGGCGACCTTCGCGGCGATCGCGTAGGGAAGACCGCAGGCCATCGTCGCGAGATTGCCGGCGAGCGAGAACATTTGACCGCGCCGGATCTTGAACTGCCGAGCAATCCAGGTGGTGATCGTGCCACTATCAGTCGAGATGATCGCGTCGTCCGCTGCGACTTCTGAGAGGGCGTGGGCGACGACCTGGGGATGCATTGGGTGAACGTCCCAGGTACCACGCACATCCATCAGCTTCCACCAATCTTTCATACCGTCCTGAGCAGTCTGAAGGAAGCTACGATCCGGATGGTACTTGAGTAAGGGCAGCAGCTCTTCGAGCGTGATGCGGCTGTCGCCGACGAGTCCTACCTCAACCGGGAAGCGGAGACCGATCCGGACCGGGTTGGAGTCGATCTGAACGCCGCGAGCCTGCTCGTGCTTGGGGTAAAAGTCCATGTAAGGGAACGAGCTGCCGACGATCAACAAGGTATCGCAATTGGCCATCGCTTCTTCCGATGGCTTGGTGCCAAGTAATCCGATGCCACCGGTTGTGTAGGGACTATCGTCGGGCACGCACGCTTTGCCGAGTAGAGCCTTGACGATGGGGGCACCAAGTTTGTCGGCGACCGCTTCGAGTTGGTCGGTCGCGCCGAGTGCGCCCGCCCCGGCGAGGATACAAATTTTCTTGCCACTATTCAAAACGTTCGCCGCGCGTTGGAGGTCACCGGAACGCGGCATATTGGCGCTGCTCGCCCAAACCTCTGAGGACGCCCCCAGCACTTTGGCGGAAGAGGGGTGTCCCGGCATCTTCCAATGCTGCATATCTGTCGGGAAGGTAATGTGGCTGACCCCTCGACGAGACAACGCGGTTCGGCAGGCTAGGTCGGCGACGATACGCACGTGGGCTGGCCCCATGATCCGTTCGTTATAAGCGGAAACCCCTTGAAAGAGGGCCATCTCGTCGATGTCTTGCTGGTAGTGGGTGCCAATCAGATCATGATAGGTCGTTCCGGTCAAAGCGAGGACCGGTTGCTGATCAAGCTTGGCGTCGTAGAGGCCATTCAATAAGTGAATCGCGCCAGGGCCGGAAGTTGCCAGGCAGCACCCCAGGCGGCCAGTGTACTTGGCGTACGCTGTCGCCATGAACGCTGCCGACTCTTCGTGGCGCACCTGAACGAACCGGATCTTGTCGGCCCGCTGGCGCAATGCTTCCATGATACCGTTGATCCCATCACCAGGCAGACCAAAAACGGTATCGACGCCCCAATGATGAATTGTTTCAACCAAACAGTCAGCCGCAGTACTCAAGTTTCCCCTCCATCGGGCAACAAGATCGGCCGAAAGCCGCCCGCTTAGAGTGCACAGGACGTGCCAATGAAGGGGTATCAATGGCCGAAGACACCGCCAGTCAGAGCTACCGCGGCGTCCAGAGCGGCCTCGTAGACGTGGTCGCGACGAAAGAGGACGAGCTCGTCGCTGAGCAGCGAACTCAATGCTGCCGACTCGAAGCGGACAACCCGACGAACGAGCGAAGCGCCGACGACTTCGGCTTCTGTCTGAGCGAAGGTGCCATCGAGCTCTCTCGCTACCCGAAAGCGCGCGGCGTGGCCGGCCACGAGCTCCAAGCGGACGAGACCTTCTAATTGGCCCAGGTCAACTCCGCGCGCGCTGACGAGGACTCGACGACCGTCCCGGCGCCGTAACCCCCCTTCGATGCGATCACCGCGCCGAAGTGTTGTCGGCGCATCAATCCGCCAGCCAAGCTGGCTGGCCAGCCAGCTAATCAGAAGGAGCGCCTGCGCGCGACCAGATGCCGCGTTGCGAGCATTGAATTCGATCGAGACCGTGCTGATCTGATTGAGGTACGGGAGAGCCCACGATGCGTCGAAAAACTGGGCAACCAAAGCGCGCCAATGGGTGAGGCGTGCCCAGTTGAGGTCACTTGGGGCGCAAGGCTGGTGCCGCCGTCGTGCTAAGTAGCTCAGTCGCGCGAGCGACCGGGCCAGGGTTGCGAAATCGGACGAATCGACGATCAGGCGGTCCGATAGCGCAGTAAGGCGGTCGAAGAGTGGATCCTCGACCGCGGGGAGGTTTCCGACCCACCAGAGAAACGAGGGGAGGTCGGTAAGCATGAGTTGATCGGTTAGTGAAGGAAGGTAGTTATTGGCGTGTCCCTGGGCTTCAAGGACGACCTGCTCGCCGCACACGAATCGGTCTTGCTCCGGACTACCATAGCACCGGGTATCATACCAGACTCGGACCGAGCTACCACTCGACTCGACCCCCGGTAAGAGAATAATCGTTCGGGAAGGATGCTGTCGAGACATGTGGCTAATTGCTGCCAGGATTTCATTGGTCCGCCGCCGATCGGCAATCCGTACGACCAAGCTCAGCACACTAGCGCGTACGGCTGGATAGTGAGAATTCAGATCCGAATGGAGCTCCTGCCAGGAGTTGGCCAGTGCGTCTTCGATCGCGTCGGCGCTCACCCGACCGGACAACGGTGTTCCCAAGTCCGTCGACTGATCCACGTTTCCCCCTGCTCAAAGCCGACGCCAGCGTCGACCATCTTCCTCGATGAGCGCATGCGCGGCATCAGGCCCCCAAGTCCCTGCAGGGTAGTTGGGGAAATCGGTCGGGGTGACCTCTGCCCAATGGTTCAAAATTGGCATGAGCAATCGCCAGGCCGCCTCGACTTCGTCGCTGCGGGTGAAGAGCGTTGAATCGCCGAGCATGCAGTCGAGCAAGAGGCGTTCGTACGCTTCGGGCTGCTCGACTCCAAACGATAGGCCATAAAGGAAGTCCATGTTGATCGAGCGGATCTGGATGGTTGGACCAGGTACCTTGGCGCCGGCGCGGAGCGCAATGCCCTCGTTGGGCTGAATGCGCAGCACCAGGACGTTCGGCTCCATGCCCTCGGCCGCCTGACCGAACAGGGCGTGGGGGGCGCGTTTGAACTGAATCGCGATTTCGCTCACTCGTCGCGGCAAGCGTTTGCCAGTTCGAATATAGAAAGGCGTATCAGCCCAGCGCCAATTATCGATGAAGAGCTTCATCGCGACGAAGGTTTCGGTATTGGAGTCGGGATTGACTCCGGGCTCTTCGCGGTATCCGGGCACATCCTCTGCCCCGATCGAGCCCGGACCGTATTGCCCGCGTGCCGCGTAGGAGTCGACTTCGAATTCCGAGAGCGGGCGAATCGCGTGGAGCACCTTTACCTTTTCATCACGGACGGCGTTAGCATTGAAATTGGCCGGGGGCTCCATCGCTACGAGTGTCAGGAGCTGCATGAGATGGTTCTGGACCATATCACGCAACGCGCCAGTTTCATCGTAGTAACGACCTCGCCCCTCGGTGCCAATACTCTCGCTCACCGTGATTTGAACGTGGTCGACGTAGCGCCGGTTCCAAATTGGCTCGAAGATGCCATTCGCAAAGCGAAAAACCAGGATATTCTGGACGGTCTCTTTGCCAAGATAGTGGTCGATGCGAAAGACCTGATCTTCGTGAAAGACGTCGGCAACCTGGCGATTGAGCTCGATCGCGCTTTCGAGATCTCGGCCAAAGGGCTTTTCGATGATGATCCGCGCCCAACAGTTGGGATCCTTGGGCTTGGCAAGACCCGAGGCGCCAAGTTGCTGAATGATCTCGGGGTAGGCGCTGGGGGGCGTGGCGAGATAAAAGACGCGGCGCCCTTCGGTTCCCCGCTCGCGGTCCAGGTGATCGAGCAAATTAGCGAGCTCACGGTAGCCGGATGGGTCGTTGAAATCAGACTGAAGATAGTGAATGCCCTGGGCGAAGGTATCCCAAACGGCCGGCTGGACCGGGCGACTGCGTGAGAATTGGTTTACGCTCTCCAACAGATTTTCGCGGAAGAGATCCGTGCCGATGTCACGACGAGCAAAGCCGATCACACTGAATCCCGCGGGAATAAGTCGCTCGCGTGAGAGGTTGTACAACGCCGGAATCAGTTTTCGTTTCGTCAGATCTCCCGAGGCGCCGAAAATAACCATGATGCATGGTTCCGGCGTTCGTTCGAGGCGTAGACTCTCTCGCAGCGGATTTGCTTCCAGCGTTTCCGTTCGTGTAGACATCGAAGTCTCCCCCGTCACAGCGGCGCTTTCAGTCTTGAGGTTACTGGACTCGCCAGAGGCTGTCAAATAGTGGCCCGGACCGTGCGGAACATGGAGTATGTACCATTACGGGGTAGCAAAAGATGGCTGTGCAGCGCCAAGTCCAGGAATCGCCAGAGTATTCATCAGACGAAATGCGCGCGACCGAACTGGAGAGGACACTGACCGTGACTGGTTTGGCGTGTGGACGACGGTTGGAGATCCACGTGCCTGCCCGTCACAATGAGAAGGTTCGCCAGATTGTTGCCGCGGTCAACGCCGACTGGAGTCTCTATCAGCTCTGGTGCTGTGCCAACACAACCGCCGTCCCGCGTCTCGGCATGAGCGACCACGGTCCGGTTCACGTTCAGGTTGTCGCGAACATCTCGCTGAAGCTTTTCCGCATGATTGTCGCGGCCGGAGCGGTGCCCAGTCTTGTGCGAGATTATGGGATGATGGCGAATGACGCCGAGGCCGTCGTTCTCCTCGGTAGTCTACTGCATGACGTTGGCATGGCGATTCACCGACAGGAGCACGAGCACTTTAGCCTGATCTTGGCTCGTCCTCAGCTCACGAGCCTTCTGGAGACAATCTATCCCGAGCCAGCGCGCACTGTGATCATCGCCGAGACTTTACATGCGATCATCGGCCACCGTGCAGGAGGGCATCCGTTGACTCTCGAAGCTGGAGCGGTGCGGGTTGGCGATGCTTTAGACATGGCCCATGGGCGTTCGCGGATTCCGTTCGAAGCCGGCCAGATTAATATCCATTCAGTATCTGCCGCGGCGATCGAGCGAGTCCAGTTGCTACCAGGGGTAGCCAAGCCGGTCCGCATCGCGATCACGATGAGTAACTCCGCCGGCATTTATCAAATCGACAGCCTATTGAGAGACAAGCTACAGGGCTCCGGCCTCGAGCCCTACGTCGAAGTCGAAGCCACGATCGCCGGCGAAAGTGAGAAGCGGCTCATCGAGTACGTGCGATTTTAGAGTTATGTCGTCGCCGTCACCAGCACCTGTTCGGACTCGCGGAACATACGGACCAGGATCCAAATCCCGATCGCCCCGATGATCAGACCCGGAATTGGTAACCCAATGGCCGGTATCATAAAATCGACAAAACGCCACCGGAATTCTACCCCGGGCAAGACCAGGTCGATGGGTAAGGCACTAGCTGTCCAGTCCCATAAGGTGTGCAGGATCACCGCAGTAGCGAATCCTCCGAGCGAGCGCCGGTTCAGCCAAAAGTGGCCACGCATACGTTCGCGCCAGATACTGCCGACGACAATTGCTGTCCAGGTGCCATGAGCGAGTGGAGACAGTAGGCCACGCGTGAGCAAGACTTGCCCCAGAATGTCGAGATTACCGTGCGAGAGGAGCAAGTAGGTGAAGCCATAACCCATGCTTTCCAGCGCTGCAAAGCCCATGCCGGCTGCCCCGCCCAGCACCAATCCGTGGAGCTCGTCGGCATATTCGTGGCGCCGAATCAGCCAGAGAACTCCAAGTGGCTTGGCGAGCTCTTCCGAAAATCCAACCGCGAGCAATGAGAGAAACCCAAAGCCGGCGACTAGATTCTCTTCGAGGAATTGTGACGCGATGACCCCAAGGATGCCACCCCAGAAAAAAGTCAGCGCCATCGTCGAAATTGGTACGTCATAAAGAGCGCCGCTTTCGTATAGATAGATGACGTAGGTGACCGGTACCAGAAACGCGCCGAGGAGAATCACCGTGGGGACCAGGTTCGGATTTCCAGAGCTAGCGAGCAGATGGGCAAGAATACCATACAGGATCAGACCAATGATCAGAACGCGCCACCACGTGCGCCGCCAAAGTGGAAGGGGCTTGAAGTTTTGCGGACGGCCGCAGCAAGAACAATACCGGTCCTCGTCCTCAACCGGTTTTCCGCACCGCTGACAAACTTTGGTCATCACCGAATCTCCTCGCGTCAAGGCTTTGATCTTGGCATGGTCGATTATACCTTATCCCAGTCTGGTGTCGGAAATCAGCCCTCACTCTAACTCTTTCCCAGAAGGAGAGGTAATTCCCGAGGCGATTCGTCCTTGCTGGGTTGTCTTGTAGCAGGTAGAATGTCATGCACAACCGAATCTCGGGTAACCAGGATTTCAGTGGAGCGCTCTACGAGAGAGGGAGAACCAGCGCTGATGGTAAGGCCGCTTCAGATCGGCTCGGTCGCCGTGATCCCCGTCAATGGCAAACCGAACGCCGTTGCCACAGCGATTGAAGCCGGCGCATATCTCCAAGAACGGGGAATCACTGTCCTCGACGAATCGGCGCTCAACGATGGGGCGATCGCGGATCTCCTGATTGTCCTTGGTGGTGATGGCTCGATCCTCCGGTCGGCCCGCCGCTATCCAGGCATGCCGATTCTCGGCGTGAACTTTGGAAGAGTGGGCTTTCTGGCGGTGGTCGAACGCGCGGACTGGCGACGGGCGATCGATCGCGTCTTGGCCGGGGATTGCATCGTTCGTGACGAGCCGACTGTCGGAGTGTCACTGATTCGATCAGATCGTGGAGAGCCCCAGTCGCTCGGCTGGATCATGAATGATGTCGTCGTTCGCACGCGGGGACCGATGCTGCACACCGAGGTCTACCTCGCCAATAAATTCGTGAACGTCTACCCGGGAGACGGCTTGATCGTCGCAACTGCACTGGGTAGCTCGGCGTACAATATGGCGGCCGGGGGACCAATCTTGCTCGATGGCCTTGCTGCGTTGTCGTTGACGCCAATTTGTTGCCATTCTCCCTTGAAAGTATCACTCGTGGTACCGGTGACCGCGGCAATCGACCTGGTCATTGCCCAGGGGTCAGAGGGCATCCTCTGGCTGGATGGCATGGAAACCTCACCGCTTCAAGTGGGCGATACCGTCGAGATTCGCAACAGCTCCCACCGAGTCCAATTGGTCACCTTCTCCGAAACTACCTACCTCGACGCCTTTGCGTCGAAATTCGAGTACCAAATTCGACGAGGCTGGCGCCCCAGCCGGAATCTCCCTCGCTAAAGCTGCAAAGAACGGAATGCATCCTGCATCTACCCTTTTCCCGAGGGGGATTATTGAGAAGACCCAGACGGCGAGATCCACCGGAGACGGCGACCCACTGCAAAACGCCTCCTCATCGCGTGCCCTCTCAAGATGTCGAGACCCAGGGACCGTCTTGGCTGCGCTTCCTGCGGTTCTTGGGACCGGGGCTGATGGCCGGTTTGGCGGACAACGACCCGGCAGGCCTGGCAACTTACGCGATCGCCGGCGCAGTCGCCGGGTATAGCCAGCTCTGGCTGCTGGTTGTGGCGACGATCATGGTCCAGGCCGTTCAGGTGACGTCCGCTAAGCTCGGGGACGTTACGCAGCAAGGCTTGCTGCGACTCACCCGGGTCCGCTACGGCTGGACCTTGGCGGCGTGCATCGGACTCATCGCGGTCGTCGCTAACCAGGCGAGCTTGATCGCCGACACGGCCGGGATTGGAGCATCCCTTCAACTGCTCACCGGGCTCTCGTGGCAATGGTTCGTCGTGCCCTCCTCCCTGATTCTCATGACCATCACCATCTTCTTCAGATTTCGGGAAATCTTCATCGCCTATCTGGCAGCCGGCACGCTTACGCTGGCCTACCTCGTGACCGCTTTTCTGACGCATCCGAATTGGGGTGCCGTTCTCCACGGGACTATCGTCCCGCATCTCCCCACGGGCGTGTCGGAGCTGTCCGCGGCGGTGGCCCTGATGGGCACGACGATCAGTCCCTATCTCCTGATCTGGCAGGCCGAAGGCGAACGGGAGGTACACCGAACCCGTCGCCAATTCCGTCTCGCCACGATCGACGTCACCGTCGGTTATGTGTTTTCCAACCTGATCTCGTATTTCGTCATTGTCACCACTGCCGCTACCCTGTTCGTCCACCACAAGTCAATCCAAACCGCTGCCGACGCGGCAACTGCTCTTCGGCCGTTAGCCGGAGACCTCGCGAGCGTCGTCTTCGCGGTGGGCCTGCTCGGGGCAGGCCTCCTGGCGGTGCCGATGTTCGCCATTTCCAGCAGCTACGCCGTGGCCGAGCTATTTGACTGGCCATTAGGTCTATCAAAGTCCCTCCGCGAAGCCCCTGCCTTTTACGCGGTGTTGGGCCTCGCATTTCTCTCGGGATGCGCGGCGATTCTCTTCGGCTTGGATCCGATCATAACTCTGTTTTATTCGCAAGTGCTCGACGGGTTCCTCATGCCGATTTTGGTCGTGGTTCTCTTCCTCTTAGCGAACGATCGGCGGGTGATGGGACAGTTCGAGAACGGCCCGTACTACAACCTCTGGCTGGTGATCACCTTCCTCGTGATGGTGGGCGGCGCGATACTTCTCGTGATCAGTCTCGTCTGAGGACCGTTGTGCGGGCAATGCGGCTGATAGCGGAGGGCCATTTATCTGCATTCAAGAGCAGGGGAGCAATTTCCGTTATACCGACTTCGATCCCAAGAAAAGGTTCATTGGGGGCGTGACGAAGGCGACAGTGGCCCAAGGATGGGCAGGGCGAGTTGATAGCCGAGCTGATGCTCGAGCATCGAGAGGAGGCGATAGGCTTGCAGTGCCGCGGAAGCTTGGTGTTGGCGAAGCTCAATCCCTCGAATGTCGTCCGGGTGCGTCCGACGATAGATATCGACTTGACGACAGCGTTCGTTCCAGAGAGCGGCGATGTCTTCTGTCGTCAAAAAGCGCGTTGGTTGGATTACGTGGTCAACTGGGCCACTTTCCGTCGTTTCGCCACCCATCGGACTCGCCACGTCTTCACCCCCTGGGGTCAGCCCCTTCGCCTGGATTCTACCGGCGGCCAACGAGCTTTTTCCCTTGGAAAAGGATTAGAAGCACGTCGTCTCTTGCACTTCGGCCGAGAAACCGGTAATCTGCCCCCAATGTAAACACGAATTGTAAACACGAATGCTGTGATCACACATGCGCTGCCTCGACAGGATGGGGGGCGCGGGTATCCTGTTCAAGGAATTCACAGTAGGTTGGTGGGGCACCAATGCTCAATAGGTGCCCGGATTCTGTCATGCGAAGCGAGAACGAAACGATGAAGATTACCGGTGTTCGCACTTACAAGTTCTGGGTCGATTGGGTTAACTGGCTCCTGGTGCGAGTCGACACTGATGAGGGGTTGTACGGCTGGGGGGAAGGATCCCTGCACGGGTCAATCGAGGCGGTCGAAACGGCGATTCACGAGCTTTCCGCTTACCTGGTCGGGAGGGATCCAGCCGGGCCAGAGCGTCATTGGCAAGGCATGTACCATGCTTGGCGATGGCGGGGTGGTGCTGTCTTGATGACTGCCCTGTCGGCGCTTGATCTCGCACTTTGGGACATCGAAGGCAAACGCCTGGGCGTGCCGGTCTACCGCCTCCTGGGCGGACCATACCGTGAGAAGATTCGCTGCTACGCAAGCCATTGGTTACAAGGGGTCAAGTCAGCATCAGATGCGGAAGCAGGCGCTAAAGAGGCGGTTCGGCGTGGATTCTCGGCTTTCAAGTGGTCGCCCTTCAACCCTGTCCTGCTGCGAGAAAGTGAAGGCCGGGCATTTCGTCAGGCCGCGGAACGCATGGAAGCGGCGCGATCAGGAGCGGGGCCGGACGCCGACATCATGATCGAATGTGCCGAGTACCTATCGCCCAGAACGGCGATCCTCGGTGCGCAAGCGCTTCTACCTTGGCAGCCCTACTGGTTCGAAGAGCCGATTCCTTTTGAGAATGCGCGGGCGATGGCACGGTTGCAGCGAGATCTGCCGGTTCCGATCGCCACCGGCGAGCGTCTGCTCTCGCGCTGGGAATTCCGTGAGATTCTCGAGGAGCAGGGGTGTCGCATCATCCAACCTGACCTCATGCACGCGGGCGGAATCACCGAGTGCAAGCGCATTGCGAGCTTGGCGGATACTTATTACGTGTCGGTTGCCCCGCACAACTCCGGGGGGCCCTTGGAAACACTCGCCGCGATCCACCTGGCGGCATCAATTCCAAACTTTCTGATCCTCGAGCAGATGGAAAATGAGCGAGAATCGCGCAATCGGATCGTGACGGATCCGTTACTGATCGAAAACGGCTACTTCCAGCTTCCAACGAAGCCGGGGCTTGGGACCGACGTGCGTATCGAAGTTGTCGAGGAGCTTCAGTTCAAGCCCCAAAGAGTGTCGGGCAGCACCGAATCTCTTTGGAGGTAATTCGGTCTCGAGAGGAGGCAACCGGTGCCGCGGCGTTCGACCAGGCCGCCACCTGAACAGCTTGCTCTGCCGTTCACTGAGCCAGGGCTCGCGCGATCTCCGGAGAATCGCTCGGTACCGGCGTCGAGTTCCGGTGATCTGGCCATGGGTGAGGCTCGACCACGCCAAGGCAATCACGGCGCGGGGCCAGTGCCAGGAACTGAACGTCCGTCCGAGCCGACGCCAGTCCAGGGACCGCTCCGCTTCTCTCAGATCGTGCCGACCTATCTCGAGTTTTGCGCAGCGATTGACCGCGCCCCGCATACCATGCGCACGATCGAGCTCGACCTGGGATTGCTCGTCCGATTCCTCGAGGACCGACCGATTCCAGTGGTAGGGCTTGATGACCTTCGCCACTTTGCCGCCTGGCTGCGGCAGGAGCGGCATAACGATGCTCGCTCGCTGCGCCGGAAGATTGCTTCGGTCAAGGCATTCTTTGCCTATTTGAAACGTCAGGGATTGCGCGAAGACGATCCCTCGGAAGCGCTGATCTATCCCTCTGCGGAGCCACACCTTCCGGAGTTCCTCGAGCGGGATGAGGCCCAGCGATTGATCGATGCCGCGGAGCGTCTCCTTTGGCGAGCGTTGATCATTCTTTTGCTTGATACTGGCTTGAAACGGGACGAAGTGCTGGCGCTTCACCCGGCCGACGTTTTCCTCGATACTGACGAGCCCGAGCACAGCTACTTGGTCGTGCGGGCGGCGAATCAAGCGCGGCGGATCCGCGCCCGCACGTTGCCCCTTGGCCCGCAGGCACGTGCGGTTTTGCATCAGTATCTGCCGAATGCGATCGGCGACCGACTTTTTCCGATCTCGGTGCGAGCGGTGAATCTCATCGTCGAAACGACCGGCGAGCGTGCCGGTCTTCGGAAGCGTGGTCCGATTTGCCCTCAGATGCTGCGTGATACTTTCGCTGTGCAGGAAGTACGTCGCAGACTCGCTATCGAAGCGGAGCATCGAAAAGCTGGGCTTTCTGCTGGTGCGCTCACGGTGCTCATGGAGCGGCATGATCAGGAAGTTTGCGAGCTACTCGGCCTCACCGCCGGTGGGCCCAACGATCCAATCGCGCGCTACCGGATTCTTGCCGCGGCCGGTCGAATCTAATTGATTGGCACGTTCATTGCGCCCATTCTCGTCTTTAACAAGAGAACTCGACCACGGAGGAAAGAGTGGGCGACACAGGGGATGCGACTCTCGCTGAATTTGTCCAGTACTTACCGCGAATTCAAGGACTGAATCTAAGTAGGCAGGATCTCGAAAAAATACGGGTGCGTTCCGAGCCAGCGTCCGATCAGGAGTTCCTGAGCCTTGGCGAACTGCCGCCCGGGGCGCCACCGATCGGTCGTGATCTCTTTCCATTTATTGGAAGCCGCCAACTCTTCGTCGTGCGTTCTGATATTCCGTCTGATTTGTGGTATCGTCTCGCCAACGCGCTTGCTCCCCACAAACCAAGTGGGTCCGGCGGAACGGGTATGTTTGGTAATGACGAAGAAGTTTGGGTTGACGAGGAAAATCCCCAGCTAAGCTGGCGGCAAATCGACGCTGGTCAAGAGATGCCGCCGGGACCTCCCGAGCTTTGAGCGGATCCGCTAAAATATTCTTTGACTATCTCTTAACCATGACCGGTCCCGGGCGTTTCGCGCCTGACCTCGCCTGACGGAAAGCGGATCAAGGAGGCCAATGTGCCGCGCACCGCGCGCCAGAATATTCGAGCTTGGTATGCAACACACCCTAAGACATATTGCCCGGTTGTCGGCCAGGCGATCTGTCCTTTCCGAGGCTGTGAGAACCCGGCCATTCGCGACGACCCTCGCTGTAACATTGAGCTCAAGATGGCGCAGGCGGGCGAGCGTCCAGCCAAAATGGACGAGCTCCAGGGCTGGATCTACGATCTGCGCGACTCTCCGGATGGTCGGTGCTGGATCCTGAACTTTGGTTATAATCGAGCCTTGCTCGACGATTTTCGTCAAATGATTCCAGCGAGTGCTCGCCGCTTCGACCCCGAAACCCGCGAATGGTGGGTCGCCAAAGAATACGCGAGCGTCCTGCGTACTCTTTTTGCGAACTTCGATCATTTCAGCAACGCGCGCTACCAATGGCTCAAAGCGCGCCGCGAGTAAACAAGCTCGTTGCTTCCCTTCGCCCTGATTGCCATGGATCTTGATGGCAGCAAGAGAACGTCCTCAAGGTGGGGCTTGACGCTTGCCTTAACGTATGAAAAAATATCAATGCAGGTGGACACCCAGGCTATAGTCTGATAGTTAATACAATCTCTCGTCTAGATTTGTCGACAAATATGCAGCGGGTAAGGATGAAATGCGGTGACAGAGGGATCGACGAGCGAGACAGAATCATTTGGCGGCCTCCTTCATGCTTTTCGCGAGCGAGCGGGATTGACTCAAAGCGCGCTCGCTCGGAGGGCCAATATGGATCCGAGCTTTGTGAACCGGTTGGAAAGTGGTCAGCGGTCTGCGGACCGTGCGGTGACGGAAAAACTGGCCGCTGCGCTCAATCTCTCGCCCCTTGAAACCGACCGGTTGCTCGCGGCGGCTGGGCATCTCCCAGCACTTTTTGCTCGAGTCGGGCTTCAGGAAGAAACGCTTCAGCTTGTGGCCCGAGTGCTTGTCGACGAGCAACTCACTCCGTCCGACAAGGCCGAATATCGGCAGGTCATCGAAGCAATCTCGCGTCGTTGGCTGACCCATCCAGGCGCAAGTCCTTCCGTGCAAGCCGATTTGATAGCGTAGAGACGTGAGCAAACGGTTGGGAAGAAGCTTGCATTGGATCCCTCGCTTGCGTAGAATCACCGACAGACTGATCGATAGCGAAATCGTCGAATAATACCCTTCCTAAATCATATTCGTCGAGGAAGTTCATTAATCTATGCCTCGCCGACATAAGGTTGCCGAACCCCCCTTCGCGTCCGAGAATATTTCCAACACAACCCTCAAGGATCTCGACCCCTCCGAGCGACCTCGAGAACGACTGCTCGAGCGAGGACCTGCCGCGCTATCGACCGCAGAGTTGCTGGCAATCTTGCTGCGTACTGGCACAGTTGGTCTGATGGTTACCGACCTCGCTCGGGAGCTGCTTCGAGAATACAACGGCTTGAGTGGCCTGGCTCGCGCATCTCCGCAGGAGCTCGCGCAACGCCATGGCCTGGGACCAGCGAAGGCCGCGCAGCTCAAAGCTGCCCTGGCAATCGCCCAGCGATTGATCGAAGAGAACACAACCGAACGGACAAAAATTACTTGCCCCGCAGACATCGCCCGGCTCGTGCAAGTTGATATAGCACCACTCGAGCAGGAGCAATTACGGATTGTCCTCCTCGATACGAAGAATCACCTGCTGGCGATTCGCATTCTATACACCGGAAGCGTAAACCAGTCGACCGTCCGGATCGCTGAGATCTTTAAAGCGGCGATCCGTGAGAATGCCACGGGGATCGCCGTTGTGCATAACCACCCGTCGGGCGACCCCACGCCGTCTCCAGAGGATATCCGGGTAACCAAGCTAATCGTCGAGGCTGGTCAGCTCCTCGATGTCGACGTGATCGACCACATTATCGTCGCCAGTCAAGGCTATGTTAGCCTGCGCGAGCGTCGGTTAGGCTTTAGCGGATGATTGAGAGTGATGATCCCGCATGATTCTCATTCGGACTCATTCGGAACGGTGATACACTACTTCTCAGGCTGACCACACGTCCGGGATTACCGTTGGTTTGCCGTCCGTGGGCCAGCCTCTCACATCATCCGAAGCGAGGATTTCGATGAAGTACTGTCCAAAGTGCTCGACCGAGCTCGTCATGCGACCGAATGGCGGACGGGAACGACCGAGCTGTCCGTCCTGCGATTTCGTCTATTTTGGTGAATTCAGCATTGGTGTTGGCGGGGTGGTCATCCAGAACGGCAAGGCGCTTTTGATTCGCCGCGGTATCGAGCCGCGTCGCGGATGGTGGCAGATCCCTGGAGGGTATTGCGAGCACGACGAGTCAATTCACGAAGCGGTGGTCCGGGAAGTCTTTGAAGAAGCGGGAATCGAGGCCCGTGTCGAAAGCGTGCTCGGCTTGCGCCATTCCCTGGGTGCGCCCAGCGCCAACGTGTACGTGATCTTTCGTTTGATACCGATTCGTGGCGAGCCACGCGTTGATGGCGAGGAGATCACTGGCGCCGACTTCTTCTCACTCGATGAGCTGGAACAAATGGAGAAAGTCCAGAGTCTGTCCAAGTGGGCGATACACACCGCTCTCGCGCGTCAAGACGGATTTCTCCGCATTGACGAGCCTGCCGATCTAGCGAGACCGGGATATACGCTGTTTGGATTGCCACGAGAGTAACCCTCCTGCACCTGCTCTCTGGCCGAAAAGCCAGGAACAGGAACTCCCGATCCTTTATTTGATCGTTGGACCCGCTGTCCAGTCGTAGCCGATGGTTGGGTCGTTATGCGGGATGCGGCCTTCGTCTTGAGGATCGTAGGTCCGAGATGTGACGTAGAATAAGTGGGCAGTCCCACCGATTGCCTTGCAGCCATGAGCGACGCCGGGGGGAATCTTCAGTACCGCCGGTTCCGCGTTTTCACCCAGGAAGAGCTCCTGAAGCTTGCCGTGGGTTGGTGAGTCCTCACGCGTATCGTAGAGCGCGACCTTCAGCGTCCCAATTGGCACGTACCACCAATCGATCTGGCGGCGATGAATGTGCCATGCCTTGGCGCTGCCGGGATACATCAGGCTGTGACTCCATTGGCCAAAGCCTTCGCCAAAGAATTCATCGGTAACCCGGATAATCTCCCGAAAGAAGCCGCGCTCGTCGACGTGAGTGACGAGCTTCTTGATCTCGACGCCGTGAATCACCTTACTATCCTTCCACGAATATCAATCATCTGCGCGCATGCGGTCCCAGTTTTTCAAGCAATAGATGGTTGCCCCTGCTGCTTTTTCGGAAAACAGTTGGCCACCGGGGAGGCGCATCGTTTCTTCATCGATCTCCTCCGGACGCCAGTGCGTTTCGAGCGAAACAAACCCACTATACCCGTCGCGGACCAGCGCCGAAAGCTGATCGGCAACGCGGACGTTACCTTCGCCAAGTGGAGCATGCTTGGCTTTCGTCGTGCCAGGCTCGCGCACCGCGTCTTTCAGGTGAACGTGTACGAGATGATCACGGATAGCGAGGTAGCCGTCCGGATAGGGTAACTCGGCTTCGGTCTCGTGGAAAGCGTTGCATGGATCCCAGAGCGCCTGGGCTTCCGGGTGGTTGAGTGCCGCCAGGAATCTAGCAAGCTGACTGCCGGTCGCGACTTCACAGGCCGCTTCGTTTTCCACGGCGAGAATGGCTCCGGCCGCTCGGGCGATCTCGACCGGCTCCTGATAATACTCGACGATACGATCCCAGACTTCGGGCAGCGGATGGGTTTTCCAGAAGGTGAACGTTCGAATCAAGTTCGTGCCCAATCGCTGGCCAACGTCAATCGCCCGACGCAGAATCTCGAGGTGCTCCCGTCGCTCTTCCGGACGATCGATGTCACACTTGTAGAAAGGTGGAGCGACCGCACAGATGACCATCCCCGCCGCGTTCGCGTTTTCACGTAACCGACGTACTGAAGTCGGATCGAGTTCGTCGATCCGGGTGTTCCAAATCGATCGAATCTCCAGTCCGTCGAGGGAGAAACGTCGGGCGGTTTCTAAGACAACGTCGAGATCCTGGGAGATCTCGTCGGTGATGACGCTGCGTAAATACATGCATTCCCCTCGATCGGCTTCAGTCTAGGCGAACCGGGATGCCACGACTGGCCAGATACTCTTTCGCTTGATGGATCCGGTATTCGCCATAGTGGAAGATCGATGCGACGAGCACCGCGTCGGCCTGACCAACGGCCAGGCCATCGTACAGATGGCTAAGATTCCCGGCGCCGCCCGAAGCAATCACCGGAATAGGTACCATCCGCGACACCGCAGCGGTTAGCGCGAGATCATAGCCGGCCCGCGTGCCATCGGCGTCCATCGAGGTCAGGAGAATCTCGCCGGCACCCAGTTCGGCGACCTGTCTGGCCCAGTCGACCACGTCGATGCCGGTTGGCCGACGCCCACCGTGGGTATAAACTTCCCAGCACGGCTCAGGCGAGCCCACCACTCGCCGCGCATCGATTGCAACGACGATACATTGACTTCCGAACTGGACTGCGCCCTGGCGAACGAGCGAGGGATTCGCAACTGCTGCGGAATTCATCGCGACCTTATCCGCACCCGCCTTGAGCATACGGCGCACGTCATCAACGCTACGGATACCACCGCCGACGGTCAGCGGGATAAAGATCTGATCTGCGGTACGCTCGACGACATCGACCATCGTCTCCCGATGATTCGAGCTCGCGGTGATGTCGAGAAACACCAACTCGTCGGCTCCCTCGGCATTGTAGAACGCCGCCATTTCCACCGGATCGCCAGCGTCACGCAACTGAACGAATTCGATTCCTTTGACAACCCGTCCGTCGGTGACGTCTAAGCAGGGAATGATCCGACGGGTCAACATGCACGTCTTCCTTTATCCTAATCGTCCAGGGCCATCGCGTCAGCAAGGCGGATCGCTCCGACATAGAGCGCACGGCCAACAATGGCACCGGCGACTCCCACCGCTTCCAAGCGGCGGAGGTGCTCGACGGTCGCGACGCCACCGGAAGCGATGACCGGTACGGAAACACTTGCCACGATCTCAGCAGTCGCGGTGTAATTCGGCTCGGTCAGTGTCCCATCTCGCTCGACATCGGTGTAGATGATCGTTGCCCCACCGAGGCTCACCACTTCCTGAGCCAGATCCTTTGCACGAATCTCGGTAGGCTGTCGCCAGCCCCGAGTCACCATGGTGCCATTGCGAGCATCAAGCGCGACGGCGATTTGCCCTGGCCAGTTCTGGGTAAGATGAGCAAAAAGGGAGCGGTCCTCGACCGCGGCGGTGCCAATCACAACCCGTCGTACGCCAAGCGCCAGCATCTTTTGAACTGCCTCAGAAGTGCGAAGACCACCACCTACCTGAACCGGAATGCTCACTGCGTGAACGATGTCGGCGATGGCGCGTTGATTTCGCGGCTCACCGTGATAGGCACCATCAAGATCGACGACGTGGAGCCAGCGAGCGCCCTCGTTTTCCCAGCGACGTGCCACGTCGGCCGGTCGCGTAGAAAAGACCGTGACGCGATCGTAGTCTCCCTGATACAATCGTACGCAGCAACCGTCTTTGAGATCTATGGCCGGAATGATGAGCATACCTACCCTTCCCGTCGGTGAAGCAGCACATCACGCGGGACCGAGGAGCCCTTGGGCTGGCTCGAGCGACAAAGCGCGAACTGTGCGTCTCCGCCGCGCCGATTATACCACGATCTGGCACAGCAGTTATGCACAAGCAGGGCCGTGATGACCGTGACTGCCGCTTTTCTTGCTGACCTCCGATCTTGTCTCCCTAGCGATCAAGTCTTGACTAGTCCGGAAGATCTCATTGTTCACGGGTACGACGGTACCTGGTTGGATCATTTACCGGACGTCGTCGTCGTGCCCCGGACCACCGCGAATGTCGCTGCGATCGTCCAGGTTGCATGTGCGCACGGAGTGCCGCTCGTGCCGCGTGGTGCAGGCTCCGGATTGGCTGGTGGAGCGGTGCCGGCTTGCGGCGGCGTCGTTTTGAGCACCACTCGGATGGATCAAATCCTGGCAATTGACCGCTCGAGCCTGATCGCCGTCGTTCAGCCCGGAGTCGTGAACGCTACGTTACAGAATTCCGTTGAACGGCTTGGCCTCTTCTACCCACCAGATCCAGCTAGCTTGAATCAGGCGACAATTGGTGGCAATGTCGCGACGAGCGCCAGTGGACCTCGCTGCCTGAAATACGGCGGGACGAAAGATTACGTCGTGGGGCTCGAAGTCGTCCTGGCCTCGGGCGAGGTCGTGAGGCTAGGCAGCCGCTCCCACCAGCCGACGGCCGATCACCATCTCCTTCAGGCTTTCATTGGCTCAGAAGGGACCCTGGGCGTGATCACCGAGGTTGCCGTACGCCTGATCCCCAAGCCAGAGCACCGTGGCACGGTGATGGCAGCTTTCAACCACTTGGAAGATGCGAGCGACGCCGTCAGCAGAATCCTGATCGCAGGGGTGGTGCCGCTTGCGCTTGAGATGATGGATCAGGTGACGCTGCGCTGCGTCGAAGAGTATCTGAAGGTTGGTCTGCCAATTGACAGCGAGGCCATGCTGCTAATCGATGTTGATGGTGGGACCGAGGCGGTCGGCCTGCAGGTCGATTTGGTCGCGGACGTTTGCCGAGCGGCCGGTGCCGCTATTGTCCAGCCAGCCGCCTCGGACGCCGAAAGCGCCCGTCTCTGGCGCGCGCGACGCTCGACGTCGTCGTCGTTTGGTCGATTACGGCCCAACAAGCTCGGCGAGGACATCTCAGTACCCCGGAGCGCGGTCCCAACCATGGTTCGCGCTGTCCAAGCGATCGCGCGTGAGTACGATTTGCTCATCCCCCTGTTCGGGCACATCGGTGACGGCAATCTGCATCCGAATATCCTTTGTGACCTGCGCGATCGCACCGAGATGACCCGGGTCGTCGCCGCGGCGCGAGCCATTTTTGCTGCCTCGATCGAAAACTGCGGTGTGCTCTCCGGCGAGCACGGGATTGGCATGCTCAAGCGCGACTTTATGTCACAGTGTCTGGACAAAGGCGCGCTTGCTCTGTTACGCCGAATCAAACGAACAGTGGATCCGATGGGGCTCCTCAATCCGGGCAAAGTTTTCGATTGAGCAACTCGTTTGTGTGTCTGCGAGGAGTCTGTTATCATGTATGCCAGTAATGCGGGCAATTAGCTCAGCCGGTCAGAGCACGCGGCTTACATCCGCGGGGTCGGGGGTTCGAATCCCTCATTGCCCACCAGCCAAATCCCTCGGTCCTCGGCGGATCCTCATGCACTGCCTCCATATTTTGAAGCACGACTATCAGCAGTCGTCCATCCGCAGGTTTGACCCCCCGCGGAAGGGTCTTGGTCAGATTGCCCCCGAGCGGTTCGAGATGAAACGCTCGGGGCAGCGTAGGTTTCTGCTGCGGGGCGGACAGTTCAAGCCGGGCGCTGGCACGGTTCGAGTGCGTGACCTGACCGAGTTGGTTGCCAAAGCCTTCCAATAAGCATCCGAAGGAGATAGTCAGTGTCGGAAGAGCGAACCTACGATGTTCTGGTGATTGGTGCTGGGAGCGCAGCCCTCTCAGCGGCGATCGCGGCCGTGGACGAAGGAGCGCGAGTCGCAGTGCTGGAAAAGGCGCCAAGGGAAGAGCGTGGTGGCAACAGTGCTCTCACCGAGCATATGCGTTTCCCCTACAACAACGTCGAAGAGTTGCTGCCATTACTGGACAATCCCTCTGATCGTGACATTGAGGCGATCCGGGAGCGGCTGCCGAAGCGCGATCAGGCTGATCTCTGGGATGAAGTCATGCGCGTCACTCAAGGGCAGAGTGATCCTGAGCTTCTCGAAGTCCACGTAAGGGAAGCTTATCCCACGGTTCTCTGGCTGCGCAGCAAGGGCCACACCTGGATGCCGTCTTACGCTAACCCGCTCGCGGGAAACGTCGTTAGCATGAGTGGCGGAGGTTATGGTCTCCAGCAAAGGAACTTTCTGTACCTGGAAAGTCGAAACGTCGACATTTACTATCAGGCCGCGTTTCGCGAATTAATGACCGATAAGACTGGAGCAGTCATCGGTGCCAACGTGCTCTTGCCGGAGGGCTATCAGCAGTTCTCCGCGAAGGCGACTGTCATTGCCTGTGGCGGCTTCGAGGGGAATGCCGAGATGCGTGCCCGCTATCTGGGCCCGGGCTGGGATACCGTGAAGATGCGCGGTGTTCCCTACAACACGGGGGATGGGCTGCAAGCGGCGCTAGCGATTGGCGCCATGGCTTACGGAAGTTGGTCCAGTTGTCACGCTTCGCCCCAGGACGTCAACCGACCATGGTTCGGACTTCCTTCGAACCAGGCGGACGGTCGAGGGCAGGGGGATTGGTCGCGATACGCCTATCCTTACAGCATCATGGTGAATAAGAACGGCGAGCGATTTGTCGACGAGGCAGACGATTACCGTGCCCTCACCTACGCGAAGATGGGGCGGGCTATCCTCGCTCAGCCCGGCGGTGTTGCCTTCCAAATCTTTGATGCAAAGGCCCGGCGGCTCGGACTCGGCCTGGAGACCTATGACCGTGTCGGGGCAACCGGCGCTAAAGCGGACACGCTGGAAGACCTGGCGAAGAAGCTAAGCATCGATCCGGAAGGCTTGGTCCGGACGGTGCGAGAATTCAACGCGGCGATCCAGCACGGCGAGTTGAATCCGAATCCTTGGCGCGGCGATGGCAAACGAACGGCCGGGATCCCAATTCGGAAGAGTAACTACTCGATCAGTATCGAAGAGCCGCCATTTGAAGGCTATGCCGTCTGCTGCGGCATTACCTTCACCTTCGGGGGGCTCAAGGTCGATCCGAAGACTGCCCAGGTTCAGCACGTTGCCGGTCGGCCGATCCCCGGACTCTACACTGCCGGTGAGATGCTTGGCGGCCTGTGGCACTGGAACTATGCCTCCGGCTCGGGAATGATGGCCGGCGCAACTTTTGGCCGGATTGCCGGTACCAATGCCGCCAAGGCTGCTCTTCAGCTTGTGCGGGCAAAGTGATTGAAGTATCATTCTGGCAGACATCAGATCGCAAACATTGAATTATTTGGCCCTTCTGAGCTTTCGGTTGAAACGCCTGATGGTGGAATTGGCATCGTCAAGTGCGCTAGAGGGAAGCAGAAGAGGAGAGGGGAGGAAAAAAGGGGTATGAGCAGCAGGCAGGGAATGAATCGTACGAATGCCTTCGGTACTCGTCAGCAACTGTCAACGAAAAGTGGAGCTATAGGGTATTATCGGTTGGCCAGACTAGCCGAGCAGGGTATTGCCAATCTCTCCCGACTTCCAATCACGATCAAGATCTTCGTCGAGAATCTGCTGCGTCATTGCGATGGACAGCAAGTGACCGAAGATACGGTCGTCCAAATGGCGTGCTGGCAGCCAGGGCAGGCTAACGTCGCGGCATTTCCGTTTTGGCCAGCTCGAGTGCTCATGCAGGATTTGACCGGCGTCCCGGCGGTCGTCGACCTCGCGGCGATGCGTTCGGCGGCCAAGCGCTTGGGAGCGGATCCCAAGCAGATCAATCCTCTCATTCCAGCCGAGCTCGTGATCGATCACTCGGTTCAGATCGACCGCTTTGGCTCAATCCTGGCCTTTGGCTTCAATATTGAACAAGAATACGCGCGAAACCGCGAGCGTTATGCGCTCTTGCGTTGGGCACAGCAGGCCTTTGATAACTTCAAGCTGGTGCCGCCGGACACCGGTATCGTCCATCAAGTGAACCTGGAGTATCTCGCTAAGGTCGTCCAGACGCGTGACGAGGGGGGCGCCCGGGTCGCCCTGCCAGACACTCTAGTGGGAACTGACTCCCACACGACCATGATCAATGGTCTCGGTGTTCTCGGCTGGGGGGTTGGTGGAATCGAGGCCGAGGCGGCATTATTGGGTCAGCCGCTCGAGATCACCACGCCGGTCGTTGTCGGCTTCCGCTTCTCTGGTGAACTCCCGGAAGGTGCCACCGCGACCGACCTCGTGCTGCGGGTCACTGAGATTCTCCGCAAGAAAGGCGTCGTCAACAAGTTTGTCGAATTCACTGGACCAGGTCTGAGCTACCTCAGTCTGGCCGACCGGGCGACGCTAGGAAATATGTCGCCGGAATACGGTGCGACGGCTGGGCTCTTCCCGGTCGACGACGAGACATTGCGCTACTTGCGCTTGACTGGGCGCGACGAAGCGCTCGTCGACCTCGTCGAGCGATACTGCAAAGAACAAGGGCTGTTCCGAACGGACGCCGGTCCAGAGCCAGTCTTCGACGACCTGGTTGAGCTGGATCTCTCAACCGTCGAGCCTAGCTTGGCCGGCCCGCGACGTCCGCAAGACCGTGTGCCGCTGTCGGGTGTGCGCCAGAGCTTTATCAACGCATATGGCAACGGTAGCAATGGCTCGAACGGCCATCAGAGAGAGCCGGTCGAAGTCAAGATTGGCTCGGAAGAGATCTCCCTGGAAGATGGCGCGGTCGCGATTGCCGCGATCACGAGCTGTACGAACACCTCTAATCCAACCGTGATGGTTGGCGCAGGACTGCTGGCAAAGCGTGCTGTCGAGCGTGGCTTGCGCGTCAAGCCATCGGTCAAAACGAGCTTGGCTCCCGGCTCGCGGGTCGTCACCGACTATCTGACGCGGGCCGGCTTGCTTCCGTATCTGGAGGCGCTGGGCTTCCACCTGGCCGGTTACGGCTGCACAACGTGTATCGGTAATAGTGGTCCCCTGCCCGAGCCGGTGGCCCAGGCGATTCAAGAGAATAATTTGGCGGTTGCCGCGGTGCTCAGCGGCAACCGGAACTTTGAAGGACGGATCCATCCCCAGGTGCGGGCGGCGTATCTGGCCTCGCCGCCCCTGGTCGTCGCCTACGCTCTGGCCGGCACGGTGAACCTTGATCTGAGCCGCGATCCGCTCGGCTATGATCCAAACGGCGAGCCGGTCTTCCTGCGCGAGATCTGGCCGTCTTCTGCCGAGGTTCGCGAGGCGATCACTGAAGCCATCGGCCCGGACCTCTTCAAGAAACAGTATAGCAACGTCTTCGAGGGTGACGAGCGTTGGAAGACACTACCGGTCCCGGAAGGTGAGCTCTACGCCTGGGATGCGGATTCTACATACGTGCAGGAGCCGCCGTTCTTTGAGGACCTCTCACACGAGCCAACGCCGCCGGCTGACATTCGAGGCGCTCGGGTACTGGCCATGCTCGGCGACTCGGTCACGACAGACCATATCTCACCCGCTGGCTCGATCCCGAAGGATAGCCCGGCTGGCCAATACCTGATTGAGCATGGTGTCGAGCCCCGCGACTTCAACACCTATGGGGCTCGGCGCGGCAATCACGAGGTGATGATGCGCGGAACCTTTGGGAACATCCGCCTGAAGAATGCGTTGGTTCCGGGGCGCGAAGGTGACTGGACGGTCCACTTCCCGACCGGCGAAGTGATGCGGATTTACGATGCCTCGATGCGCTACCAGAGGGAGAAGATCCCGCTCTTGATTCTGGCCGGCAAGGAGTACGGCTCTGGTAGCTCACGTGACTGGGCGGGAAAGGGTCCGCGCCTCTTGGGGGTCAAAGCCGTTATCGCTGAAAGCTACGAGCGTATTCATCGCAGCAACTTGATCGGGATGGGGGTCTTGCCGCTCCAATATCGAGCGGGTGAGAACGCTGCGACCTATGGCCTGACCGGCACTGAGGTGTACGATGTGCCCGGAATCGCCGCTGGCCTCCGCCCAGGTCAGGAACTCATCGTGAAGGCGACGCGGTCTGACGGCAGTCAGGTCAATATCCCGGTGATCGTCCGTCTTGACACGCCGCTCGAGCTCCACTATTTGCGCCAGGGCGGCATTCTGCCCGCCGTACTCCGGGAGCTGGTGAAGAAGTCGAGCTAGAGAGAGCCGGCGGGTGCGGGAAGGAGTCTAGACGAGAACCGTCTGAAGACTTGCCGCGAGTGGGAGCGGCTGCAAGGTGAATGATATGAGCGTGCCTCGCTTTGCGCTGTGCTCGAATCCTGGCGGGGCGATCTGATCGAAGAAGAGGTTGGTGCTGCGCTTTGTACGCAGGGCAACGGCCCACGGGGGCAACGAAAGGGAGTGGCGCGATCGTGAGCGAGAGCGAAGGTAGTAAGCTGCGAGTCGGCTCGATCGCCGATTTGGTGGAGAAAGAGCGCGTCGTGGTCAGCGGTGGACGGCACGGCATTGTCGTCTTTCATCACGAAGGAAAAATCTATGCAGTTGACAATCGCTGTCCCCACATGGGATTTCCGCTCAGCAAGGGAAGCCTGCGCTGCGGAATCCTGACCTGTCATTGGCACCACGCGCGCTTCGATCTTGCGAGTGGAGGGACGTTTGATCCTTTTGCCGATGACGTGCGCGTTTATCCGACGGCAGTGCAAGACGGAATCGTCTGGGTGGACCTAAAGCCGGCCCCGGGTGACCGCGTCCGGAAGGCATTTGATCGATTGCGCGATGGGTTGGAACAGAATCTTTCCTTGGTGATTGTGAAATCCTTGCTGACGTTGCTCGATGCGCGCGTTTCGTCGGGTGAAATTCTGACCGTCGCGGGTGCATTCGGGGCTACCTACCGGGCTGCCGGTTGGGGACCAGGGCTGACGATTCTCACCGCGATGGCCAACGTCGTCAAGCAGCTTGGCCCGGACGAGCAAGCATTGGCTCTCTTCCACGGCCTCAGCCATGTAGCCGACGACTGCCAGGGTCAACCGCCTCGCTTCGATCGCGATCCCCTGCTAGCTACGGATGCCACGGCGCAACGCCTCAAGGTCTGGTTCCGCGAGTTTGTCGAAGTCCGGGACGTCGACGGCGCCGAGCGGGTTCTGCGCACAGCGATCCAGGAGGGGATGACGGCGAGCGAAATCGCCGACATGATGCTCGCCGCCGCGACCGATCATTACTTTCTGAATGGCGGACACACCATCGATTTTCTCAACAAGGCATTCGAGTTCCTTGATTGCGCTGGCTGGGATCACGCCTCGGAGATCTTGCCGAGCCTGATCACCGGACTTTGTCGGGCCCAACGCAGTGAAGAGAGTAACGCCTGGCGACATCCCATCGATTTGATCGACCTGGTCGAGCCGGTTCTTGGTCGCCTGGGTGAGCTGGTCAAGCGAGCAGGAACTGTATCCCTGGCTGAGCCGGAGCTCAACCGGATTGTGGAAATTTTGCTTGGTGATGATCCGGTGGCGATTGTCAAGGCACTTGAAGCAGCCCTTGAATCAGGTGTCGTGCCTCTTGATCTAGCGACCGCCTTGGCGGCAGCAGCAGGACTACGAGTTGCCCGATTCCATACCAGTAATGAATTCGGCGATTGGATCACTGTCCTCCATACGTTCAGCTACGCCAGTGCGCTCCAGCAACTTCTCAAACGAGCGCCATCGGCCGAGGGAATGCGTGGTGTCTTCCACGGCGCGATGCGCTTGTATCTTGATCGGTTCCTCAACGTCCCGAGCGCGCGCCTGCCCGGCCCGGAAGATCAGGGAGCGGCGGATTCCCACGCCGGCGATGCTGAGCGCATCCTCGACGAGCTACTGACTGTGCTCGATCGCCAGCAGCAGGTAAATCCCGCGGGTGTACTGGTCTATCGCTATCTGGCTACTGGCGCGCCGGTCGAATCCCTGATCCAAACCCTTGGCCGTGCCCTGCTGCGCGAGGATGCCGAGTTTCACAGTTATCAAATGTTCGAAGCGAGCGTTCGGCAGTACCAGGAATTGCAGCCGCGATACCCCTACCTCGCCGTCGTCATGTTGGTCGGCTGTGCTCGCTATCTGGCTGCTCACTCGCCAACCGCGCGCTCGATGCTGCAGACCGCGCGGATCGCCCAAAGACTGCACCGCGGTGAAGATGTGACTCAGGCGGAGGACGGATGACCGGACGGGCCGACGTCGCGACAAGGGCGATTATCGGTCCAGAGGTGAAGATCGAACAGCGAGACTGTCTCGAGTTCTTGAATGGACTGCCAGATTCATCGGTCGACATCATTGTGACCGATCCAGCCTATTCGGGCATGAATCAGCACATGAGATTCGGACGTGGCCGAATCGTTGGTGAGTACCGCTCGGACGATAATCCCCGCTGGTTTCGTGAGTTCCACGACGATCCGATCACCTATCGACATTTCCTCGCAGAGTGTTGTCGTGTCCTTCGTCCGAACCGACACCTTTACGTTATGTTCGATTCCTACTCACTACTCACCCTCGGAGCGCTCGTTCGCGACTATTTCGCCGTGAAGAGCGTGATCGTCTGGGACAAAGTCAAGCTCGGCATGGGACACTACTTTCGACGTCGTCACGAGTTTGTCGTCTTCGCAACCAAGGGAGCACGCAAGCTCAGTCGGCGAGATTTGCCGGACGTGTGGCGTTTCCGGCGGATTCATCCACCCCGTTATCCAACCCAAAAGCCAGTTGAGCTCTTCGAAGCGATGCTGGCCGGATCGGTCGAGCCCGGGGACGTCGTGTGTGATCCGTTTGTTGGGAGCGGTTCCTCGGCTATTGCTGCCCTTCGCCGCCGTTGCCGCTTCGTCGGGTGCGACATTTCGGCCCGCGCGGTGAGTTTCTGTGCCGAACGGCTCAGCGAATTCCAGGAGACTGGACTGGATCCAGCCCAGCCGAGCTCGGCGCTGGTGGAGGGCGACCAATATGATTGGCTGCTCGATAGCACGGAAAGGAGGAGATCAGCAGTGGTGTACCGCCGATCTCCGGATTAGTCTCTACGTTTCTGGAAGATGCCAGTCTTACCAGATACGCTCGGCACTCTTCACCTAGCTGGTTGCTTCTCTTAGTGCCCATTGTCGTGATCCTCTCCGTAGTCTCAACTGTCTTGCCCTTCCGATCAAAGTCTGCTGAACCGTTCGCTGTATTGATGCCCAAGCGATCTGTGCACAGCTTATGATTGATCTGGTGCATTGGCCGAATGGGCGAATCGTGGAAGATCAGCACGCCAAATGGGTCGGTCGTCGTACTGGTAGGATTCGGCGGGGATGGTTTCGTCGCGACGCAGATATCGTTGACAATCGTGTCGACGGCCAATGCAAGGTATTGGAGCCGCAGCCAGGTTTTGGACACTTTCGATTGAATCCTTTCAGGACAATGGCAGTTTGTCAGAGTTTGCAACTTTCCTTCTACTCGTGCTATGATCGGAACCGGTCAGGCGTTTGTTCGCCTTGGCAGGGGTGATGAGAAGAGGGATTCGCGTTGGCGTTGGCTTCGCCCTGACGGTTGCTTGTTTGTTCCTGGGAGTTGTGACTGCCGGGGCACAGTCGACCTTGAAGGTTCAGGCAGGGACAGCAACACCCGACCAGGCTGTGCAAGTCATTCAATTCTACCCAGCCACCCTCACCGTCGACGTCGGGGACATCGTTACCTGGACCGAAGGCGCGGGTGAGCGTCATACTGTCTCGTTCGGAACGCCACCGTTTCTTTTGAACGATCCAAGAGTGACCGCGCCGGCCGGAGGTAAGAGCTATGATGGGACTGGCTTTGTCAGCTCGGGGTTGATTCCACCGGGGCCTGGTCCAGGCTATGCGCTCACCTTCACGAGTACGGGAACTTTCGATTACCAATGCTTGATCCATCCCGGTATGGTCGGGACAATCGTCGTCCAGCCGGCTGGCGCGCCCTACCCAGCGTCGGATACGACTTACACTCCTTCGAGTGATCCACGTGTCGCGGTAGCGATCCAAGCTGGTACAGCAGCGCTCAGATCACAAACGGTGACGACGAAATTGAACGCCGATGGTACGATGACTTATACGTTGAATGCCGGGTTGGGCGACGGCAAGACGTTCGTTCTGATGCGCTTCGGTGCGGACTCGCTAACCATCCACGTTGGCGACACGGTAACCTGGGTCAACAATGACCCGGACGAGGTCCATACCGTGTCGTTTCTGAATCCTGGTCAAAATGTTTCATATATTTTGCCAAATGGCCAGATCAATCCTCAAGCCACGGCTCCCGCCGGTGGCTCGGTTTACAACGGTACCGGGTTCTTCAATTCAGGCATCCTGAACCCGGCGCGTGCTCCGTTGCCAGACCAGCGAGCCTACTCCTTAACCTTTGCCCAGGCTGGCGTTTTTGCGTACGAGTGTTTGCTCCATGCAAACCTCGGCATGACTGGTACGATTCAGGTACTGGCGAGGGAGGAAGGAACTTTGCCAAGGTCGGGCGACGTTGGACTTGGCGCCGTTGGTCTGCTTGGCCTTGGCCTTGTTGGCATCGGAATGGCGCTGCGGCGCCTGCCTGGCTCCTGAGCTTTAGGCCAGAGAGTTATCCCTGCGCTAGGTAGGGGTATAACTGCCTGTTTTGTCAAACGCCATCAAGGCAGGGAGCCGCGGCACGGGCAAGTAAACTTTTCAGTTACTGATAGGTGGTGTATCTGCCAAGTCCATGCCACGTGTCATACTGAGCCCGTCGCTTCACTCAAGAGCAAACTCCGCAAAGCATCTCCCGTGGCATGTACCAGGAGATGCTTTACTATTGCTTAGCATGACCATGTGCGGCATTTTTGGTGGATAGACCAATAAGGGACAAGACCCGTTTCCGGCGGTAGAATAGGATCAACTATTCGCTGTCGATTCAGGAGGATACTTTGAAAACCGCGACCTCAAAGCCGCCCGCGAAGAAAAGTCCGGAGCGTCGCAGCGATTGGCTGTCACAGTGGCTCGTCGGAGCCGGAGTTGTTTTGATTGTCGCCGTGGTCGCGATCTTTGGGATCCGTTGGTATCTCAACCGAACGCCATCGCTCAATGGTGCTTTGCTTACCCCACCGGTGCCGGCTCCTAACTTTCGCCTTGAGGATCAGTTCGGCCAACCAGTGGCACTCAGCGATTTTCGTGGCAAAGTCGTGGTCTTGACTTTCCTCTACACCAATTGTCCTGATGCCTGTCCGATCATTACCGAGAAGCTTCACCAAGCCTACACCCAACTCGGTCCGGATACTGCACATTTAGCCATCCTGGCAGTGACCGTCGACCCGGTGCGTGACACGGTTGCGCAAGTCCGTACTTACTCGGTCGAAAAGGACATGCTACAAAAGTGGCACTTCCTGGTCGGGGCAGCAAACCAGTTATCGCCGATCTGGAATCTGTACGGCGTCGCCGCGGCCCCGGATACGACCGGGATGGATGCTACTCCAACCGGCGCAAGCAGCCAGGGAGGCTTGGTGCCAACGGTGACCAGCAGCGCAGTGATCGACCATTCCGCGCCGGTCTTCGTGATTGATCCGTCCGGGCGCGAGCGAACTATTCTAGATGTCAACTTCAACCCCCAGGATCTCGTCGACGACGTGCATGCTTTGCTGGCCGGCGCCTAAATGCGCTATGGTTTATAGAGATGGGCCGCCTTGGTTACCTTCTCCACTAAATCCGCCTTCACCACTGCGGTCACGATTTCCGGAAAACGTGCTCAGGTACACGCACGGGGCGGAGGCTTCGGCGTCTGCCCACTCTTACTTATGATAGTAAGCCAACGAAATTGGAAATGCCTGAGAATCATTCTATACTTCATCCAGCAGTCGCTATTCGGCCGAATCCTTCGGAGAAAAAGTACGTGAACGTTCTGGTGGTAGAAGACGATCCACGGGTGGCCCGTGTCGTCGAGCGAGGGCTGCGTGACGCCGGCCATCGTGTGGAGGTCGCGAGCGACGGAATATCTGGACTCGAACAGGTGCTAGGGGGAACGTTCGACGTCGTCGTGCTCGACGTCATGTTACCAAAACTTGACGGCCTTGATCTCTGTCGCGAACTACGACGAAAGAACGTTAGTACGCCCGTGCTTATGTTGACCGCTCGTGACGCGATTCCCGACCGCGTGCGAGGGCTAGACGCCGGAGCCGATGACTACTTGACCAAGCCATTTGCCCTTGAAGAGCTCCTCGCCCGGGTTCGGGCGCTTGGACGGCGCGCAAGCTCGGAACAAGGTGATGAGGTCTTGACCCTTGGTGACCTCCGTCTCGACGTCATTCGCCACGAGGTCACCCGCGGCGACCGACGGATCGATCTCACCTTGAAGGAGTTTCGCTTGCTTGAGTATCTCATGCGGAACGCTGGTCGAGTGCTCTCGCGCACCCAGATCGCTGATCACGTCTGGGGTTATGACACCGACACGACATCGAACGTGGTGGATACCTACGTCCATTATTTGCGGAACAAGGTGGATCGAGACTCGCCACGTCCCCTGATTCGAACGATTCGGGGCCTCGGCTACACGTTGAAGGAGTAGGCTGACGTGTTCTCCCAGATCCGCTGGAAGCTGGTCGGCTGGAGCGTCCTCGTTTTGGCGCTCGTCTTGACGCTGGTTGGCGTCGCGATCTACGTCACCCTGGCCAATCATCTGATTGATGGGGTTGATGAAAGTCTGGAGCTGCGCGGAAACGAAGTCGCCGTGGATCATCACGATCTTGTCGAGGGACGGGCATTCGTCGACCATGGAGGGTACCGCGGGGGCATGTTCTTCCTTCTCGCGGCGCCAGACGGGCGGATAATTGCTAACCCGCAAGCTGTCTATCTTGCTCGTCTACCTTGGTCTCCTGGCCAACTTCCAACCCCAATCTTTCGAACAATCACCCTAAATGGGGAGCAGGTTCGGCTATACGAAACGTATTACGGCCGGTTCGGTCCATCTCCGCAGTACCTAGTTGTCGGACAGAGCATCCAACCACAAATCGACGTCTTGGGACGTCTGCTCTTTGTGCTCTTGGCCGGTGGAGCACTGGGATTGGTTCTCTCTGTCTTCGGTGCGTGGTTTCTCGCCGGCCGTGCATTGATCCCGATTCAGAAGGCTTTTAGCCAGCAGCAAGAGTTCGTCGCGGATGCCTCCCACGAGCTGCGCACCCCGCTTACCGTGTTGCGTGCTACCACCGACGTCCTGAGCCGACATCGGAACGAGCCGCTCGAGGCGAACCAAGAGCTGTTCGACGACTTGTGCCAGGAGATTGTTCGCCTGGAGCGACTGGCAACCGACTTGCTCACACTTGCACGCTCTGACCTTGGCGAATTCGACTTGGCCGTCGGTGACGTCGACCTCATGGCGTTGGCGGCGGACGTTGTCCGCCGAATGTCGCCCCTTGCGACGAAGCAGGAAGTTTCTCTCGTGGTGAGTGCGCCCGATTCCCCACTCGTCGTCGAGGGGGATCCTGATCGTCTACAGCAAGTGCTCGTGATCTTGATCGACAATGCTCTCAAGCACACGTCAGCGGGTGGCAGGGTAACGATCGCCGGAAAGCGGCATGGCGCTGACGTTCTACTTCAGGTTATCGATACCGGAGAGGGAATTCCTCCTGAACATCTTCCTCGGGTCGTCGATCGCTTCTACCGAGTTGACCGAGCGCGCTCACGAGCACACGGTGGAACTGGACTCGGTCTTGCGATCGCCAATTCGCTGATTCAGGCGCACCATGGCCAGCTTTCCTTGACGAGCACGCTCGGTTTGGGGACTACTGTCACGATCCGTTTGCGCCTGGCCGAGCGTGTTCCGACGCTGGCTGGTCGTCTTGGAGACTTCGCCTCCCGAGTTGCCCATCGGCCAGTACGTTGAGCTACTCAGGTCAACGGCGTTGTCTTCGAGACCATTCCATCGACGAGAGGTGGCGGGCGATCGGTGTCGGCTTCGCGAAGGATTTCGACCAGCGCCCGCAAGGCCATGGTATAGCTCCGCCACCCCAGTCCCTGGATCGTTGCCTTTGCCGCTTGGCCAATGAGTGAATGCCGGCGCCACTCCTCACGCTGGTGGAGATTCGAGAGGTGAACTTCGACAACAGGAAATGGCATCGCCTTGATCGCATCGTAAAGACCTACGCTGTATTGGGTGAGCGCGCCCGGATTCAGGACGCAGCCCTGGACGTTGTCGATGTGCGAGTGGATCTGGTCGAGCAAGGCACCTTCGTGGTTGGACTGGAATATCTCGACCTCAACCTCCAGATCCTTCGCCAGCGCGTGGATGCGCTCGTTGATTTGGTCGAGGGTGACCGTTCCGTAGATCTGCGGCTCGCGCCGACCAAATAGGTTGATGTTCGGTCCGTGCAGCACAAGTATTCTCAAATGCTTGCTCACTCCTGCGTCCTCTCAGCGTTTTCTTCCATGCTGGTCGGCTGACACTCTGCCACCTTGTCCCCTGCTAGGTTGACTAGATGCGTTGGCAGTCGTACTTGGATCCAACCATCTGACGTCTGTGTCGGAAAGCGACGTAAGCCACCAGCGGTATCGCCGATCGGATAATTCTTTCCCTCGATCTGAAAGAAGAACATTTCATCATCCCGGTACAGCGCTGCGTATTCACACTGGCCGCTCTGCACGTCGAACTCCCAGTAGTGCCACGGACAGACGAGTCGATTATTCCGCAAGGTCAGCGTTCCAAAGGAGCTGAACGGTAGCTCCAAATGAGGACAGACGTCGAGCGCGGCAAACACTATTTCATCGGTGCGGCCGACAATGAGACTGAGTGGACCGATGACCACGCGCTGCGCAGTCCCGACCGCGAGACTTGCTTCCAGAAGAACGCTGACCCAGATGCCGTCGCTAGGCAACGTGCCGTGCTCCGCCGATGATTTTGCGTCCCGCGTCTTACTACGCTTTGGTCGCTTGAGACTGTCCGACACGTTCGGATTTACTTTCCGAGCCAAATCGTCGCTGCCGGGCCGGCTCGCGGTCGGTCCGCGCAATCAAAAACTCCTGGAGCCGTCGATCCATCTGAGCAAGATACAGACTCTGGCCATACATCCGTGCCGAGGGACCAGCGTATTGACCCGGCAGAGTAGTTGCCAAGCGAAGTGGCTCGGGATCCAGCACGTTAATTGCCAGGTTTACTCCTTCATGATCGACGAAGTACTGAATGATGTCAGTGAGCTTGTTGACATCGATCTCACTAGGGGTGGTCTCCTTACAGATGTGCTGGGAGTTCAGCTCCATAATGTAGGACGCGCCGCCCGGGATCGATGTTTGATCGATGGCGAGAATCGAATCGAGGGCCGCGTATGGACCGTTCACGTCTTGGCCGGCCGAGGGTGAGAGGGAGATCCCAATGGGATCCTGAGCGTATCGTCCGTCTGGCGACGCGGCCGTGCGCGATGACAACCCGATCACGCAATTCGCGTTGATCTGAAAGATCAGCCGCCAGAAACGGCCGCCGTCGAGTGTCCGATGCTGTTCGAGTGCGGTGTAATGAACTTGGGCGACGTCACGGGCGATCTGATCGACGTACGGCTCGGCATTCCCGTACTTCGGCGCTGCCAAAGCGCGCTCGCGCAACCAATCGTAACCCTGCCAATTTCGATCGAGGGCATCGATCAAGGTTGACATGTCGGTGATGTGTTGGTCAAAGACAAGGTACTTGATCGCGGCCAGTGAATCAGTAACGGTGGAGATGCCACAGTCGTTGACCCCACTGGTGCTGATCCGCGCCCCGCCCTCGGTCAGGTCGCGCGCCTTGGCGATGCAGTCATCCCAGGTGGCGGATAGGAACGGCACGGGCACGAACTCCGGACTGACTTCCCAGCCAATCTTTACCATTTCCGTGGCCAAGCCAGTGAAGTAGTTGACTTGCTGGGTGAATGCCTGGAACACACGTGCGAAATCGGTAAACTGCCGGGGATCGCCGGTCCTCGGTCCAAGCTGCTCACCAGTGAGTCGGCACTTTCCATCGTTCAAGGCCAGCTCGAAGCACTTATCGAGATTGATTGTGTACTCCATCGTCCGCGGTACTGCCACGCCGGGAATGATCGTCTCGACGCAGCCGACAATCGTGTAGCGCACGGCGTCCTCCTTGGGCACGCCGACTCGCATCAGCGAGGTGATGGCCGCTTCGTCGCCAAAGACCGAAAAACCGATGTTGCATGCCGACACCTCGGCGCACTTCCGCAGAAACGCGCGCGAGCTGCCGCGATGGACTCGCGCTCCCAGATCGATCAGGAGGCGGTGAGTCTGTGCGACGTCCAGAATCTCGAAAGACAGAGCGTTGGTTCCGTCTTCGCCGCTGCCATCCTCTTTCAAGCCACCGACCATAATGTGGGCGTCGGAATAGGGTCGGTGAAACTTCAGATAGAACTCTTCGAAGAGTTCGCGCAGTTCCTGGTCTGAAGCGCGGCCCGCGGTCAGATCTGCCTGGTAGAACGGAAAGAGATATTGATCTAACCGACCAAGTGAGATACCGAGTGAGGTCACGTCACCTTGCTCGATTTCCATTGCTCGCATCAAGAACCAGACCGCTTGGAGCGCTTCCCGAAACGTGCGTGGCGGCCGGGCTGGTACTCGGCGGCAAACTTCGGCCAGTTCCAAGTATTCCCGCTTTTGCAAGAGGTCAGTCTCTTGCTCAGCATATCGCTCGGCCAGCGTGGCATAGCGCTCGGCCCAGGCGATTACCGCATCGCAAACGATCAGGACTGCCGCGAGAAAATTCTTCCCGCGTTCGTCAAGGTTGCCTTGCCGCAAGCGGCCTTGCGCCTCCTGCTTTAGACCTTCGAGGCCAACCGCGAGTACTTTTCGATAGTTGACCGCGCAGTGACCGGAAAACAGCCCTCCGCCCTGAATCACCCCGAGCTGCACCGCCTTGCGGATCTCCGGGCGGTAGCGGGCGCCCGCGCTTGTCCGGGGCGAAGGCTGTTCCTGCCAGTAGCGTAGGCACTCCCGAAGCTCGGGCTCGACCTTGTCGACGTGCGGGAAGTGACCGCCACTCAGCTCGGGATAGTCGAGCGAGCGAAACAGTTGAGCGCGTTGATCGAACGCGTGGAGCGCCTCGGTGTGATAGACGAAGCGTTGAGGGAGACCGGCGAGACGATCCTCCGGGTAGAGACGAACGACGTTATTAGCGAGCACGTGAGCGAGCGCTTTCGCACGACGCAGAATGACCGGCTCACCTTCGGTTTGTCGGTAACTCTCGGTGACCAGCCGCAGGCGCTCGCCCCGAGGCTGACTGTCGGCGAAGGCCAGCGAACGCTGGCGAATCCGATCGATTCGCTCGCTCCAAGGACGTGCTATATCGCGTGTGGCCGTGGCCAACGAGGAATTGTTGGTTGATTGAGAGATAATCGCCACGAGAACCCTCCTACCCTTTGATGCCGGTGAGCGCGATACCCTCGATGAAGGCGCGCTGCGCGATGAAAAAGACGATCACCATCGGCAATGTGAACATTGTCGCCGCGGCCATGAGCAACGCCCATTCCGCACCGTGTTGAGTAAAGTAGAGCTGAAGGCCGACCGAGAGGGTGTAACCATTCTGGTCCCGCAAATAGATCAGCGGCCCGATGAAGTCGTGCCAGGCCCACATCAACTGGAAGAGGGCGACCACGGTGATCGCCGGCTTTGAGAGGGGCAGAACGATTTGGCGAAAGATGCCAACTTCGGAACAGCCGTCGATCCGTGCGGAGTCATCCAGGTCGGTCGGCAGAGTCAACATGAACTGACGCAGCAGGAAAATGAAAAAGGCGTTGCCGAAGAAGGTTGGGACGACCAGCGGCAGCAAGCTATCGAGCCAGCCAATCTGGCCGAACGCGACGTAGAGGGGAATCATCCGCACCTGAAAAGGCAACATCATCGTGGAGATGACGACGATGAAGACAACGCCCCGGCCTTTCCAGCGAATCCGGGAAAAGCCATAGGCGATGGGGGCATTGGACAGAATTGCGCCGAGCATCGCTACCAAGGCGTAGACGACGCTGTTCTTCAAATAGACCGCAAAGCTGATCTGTCTGACCGCTTCGAGGTAGTTCGTGGGTTGGAAGTGTTGAGGAACCAAGGTGGGCGGGATCTGAAACAATTCCGCGTCTGGCTTGACCGAGCTGGTTACCATCCAGAGGAACGGCAGCATGAACGTGATGCCAAGCATAAGCAGGACAACGTGAGTGGCGACGCTCTGCGCCAACTGGCGAATCCGAGTGCGGGCAAGACGCCCCGTACTGATCCGGTTTTGGGCGGAAAGATCGGTCTGGTTCAGATCTCGAGCAACGACGTCCTTTGCCATGCGGTCTATCTCTCGTACACGACCCAGCGTTGCGCCATCCGGAAGACCAGCAAGGTCAAAGTCAGGATGAGCAAGAAAAGAATCCAGGCCATCGCCGACGCATAACCCATCTTGAGGTCCTGGAAGGCACGCTGGTACAGATTTAGGGCGTAGAGCAACGTCGAGTCGGCGGGACCGCCGCCAGTCATAATGAATGGCTCGGCAAACGCTTGGAAGGAAAAGATCAGCAGGGTAATCACATTGAAGAGAACCTGCGGCGTCAGCAGGGGAACGGTAACGTGAATGGCCCGGTTCCAAGCATTGGCCCCGTCGATCTCGGCGGCTTCGTAGAGGTGACGCGGAATGTCTTGCAGGCCGGCCAGGTAGATCACAATTGCTTGACCTCCACCCCAGATCGCGATGAGAACGAGCGACAGCAGGGCGGTAGATGGTGACGCGAGCCAGAGCGGCCCGGGGATGCCAACGTAGGAGAGCAGGCCGTTGATCAGGCCACGGTCCGGGTTCAGGATCCAGACCCAGGTCATGGCCGCGGCGACCGACGGAACAAGAACCGGTAGGAAAAAGATCGTTCGGTAGACCGAACGACCGCGAACGTCGAGGTTCAGGAGCACGGCGGTGAAGACGTTGAAGATGGTCGCCACCGGGATCAGGATACCAGCGTAGGTGAGCGTGTTCTGAAGGGATACCCAGAACCGGTTGTCATCCGTCAAGAGTGACGTGTAATTGTCCAGCCCGACCCACGATGGTGAAAAGTTGATCGCGTTGAAATCAGTGAAACTGAACACGAATGAGGCGACGATCGGATAGAGCGTGAAAGCAAGAAAGCCGATAATCCACGGGGAGATGAAGAACACCCCCCAGCGCAGACGCTGCCATTCCCTGCGGGTCATTGGCTTCTCCTTCCGCTCGCCCTTGACTCCTCTGTCTACTTCTTGAGCGCCTTGTCGACGTCCTGTTGGGTCTTCTTGGTGACCTCATCGAGCACCTGTTGGGGATTCGCATTTTTGAAAAGCACCGACTGCACGGCCTCGCTGAGCGATTGGAAGTACGGATTCACGCCGGGCATGCTCGGGAAAGGCAGCGCTTGGTGCAGCGCGTCGATCATCAAGCTAAACCATGGGGCGAGCTTCGCCACCTCACCACTGGTGGCAAGGCTCTGTCGTGATGGAGGGACCGAGTCAGGGACGCCCTCGAAGTGCGCGGCGACCCAGGGATCACTCGACATGAACTTGCAGATCGCGAATCCGCCCTCGGGATTCTTGGCACCCTTCGGAACCAGATACATGTTCGCGTTGAGCTGACCGGGTTTTCCTTGGACTCCCTTCGGCATGGGCATCTTGGTCACCCCAAAGTTGACCTTGGGCCCATACTCCTTCATGTCATTGTAGTTCCAGCAGCCGATGTTCCAGATCGCCAGCAGGCCGGTATAGTAGACCCCATCGGGGGTGTTTCGACCAAAGTTGTTCCCGCCGTAGCTCGAGACGAAGGCCTGGATGTTGGCAGCGCCGTACTTGTCGGCGTAGGTCTTGAACCATTGTAAGACCTTAACGTTCGCCGGATCATTCGCCGTCACTTTCGAGGTATCATCGTTGTAGAACGTGCCGCCAAACGCTGCCCCCCAGTTGAAGAGACTGTAGGCATCCGAGGGAGGAATGAACGGAATGAAGCCAATCTTGGCGAGTCGGCCGCCATTCATCTCCATCATCTTGCTGCCGTAGGCTTCCCACCCCTCCAGATCGGTGGGCAGGCTGGTCGTGTCGAGACCGGCCTGCTGCATACGGTCCTTATTGTAAAAAAGAAGATTGACGATCGTCGAGCAGGAGACCGCGAAAATCTTGCCCTGATACTTCATCTGGTACAGGGTGGGCGGCCAAAAGTCGTCCAGATTGAAGTTTGTCTCCGCCTTGATGTAGTCGTCGAGCTGAGTCAAGCCGCCGATCGGGGCGTCGGTGCCAACGATCCAGGACCAACCGCGATAGACGTCCGGGGGATTTTTGGCCGCGGTCGCGGCGATCACCTTGTCGTGGATGTTCCCCCAGGGGACGAGCACGTGTTTGGCCTCGAACTTAGGGTTGGTCTGGTTGAAGTGATTGATCGCGTCTTCGCGGGCAGTTGCCATCCGGCCTTGGCCGTAGCCGGTCCAGACCTCGACGGTTTGCTTACCACCGGAAGCCGTGTTTCCCTGCGTCGCGGGTGCCGCGGAAGTCCCGCTGGCTGCGGTGCCCGCCGGTTTGGCTGCGGTGGGCTGGCTGGTGGTCGCGCCGGCTGAACCACTACCGGAAGGCGGCGTCGCTCCCGGGGAGCTCGAGCAAGCTTGGACGAGAGGCGTCACGGCAAGGAGAGTGATCGCTCCGGTGAACCTGAGCAGAGCGCGCCGCGAAAGGGAATTCGATCGCTGACCTGGCATCTGATTCATCCTTTCTCTCCAGAGAGAGCATCCAATCAAGCCTTCGGGCTGACCGGGGAAACGACGGTCAGCAGGCGGCGAAAGATAAGACACGCGACGAAATGCGAGCGAAAGCTGGGACCGTTCACGGTTTGAAGTATAGTGGGCGGTGGTGTGCGTGTCAAGAGTGTCTTGGTTAACCGTCTCGAGGCTTTGAGGTGAACCGAGAGCGGTCCCAGCTTACAGCAATTCGCTTGAACTTGCGCGTCCGTCCCTGTAGGATATGGGTAATTCTTGAATAGGGCTAACTGGTGCATCTGCCAAGTCTATGCCACGGGTCATGCCGAGCTATCATGCTGAGCGGTAGCGACACCAGCGAGCGAAATGACCGATCTGCGTACGTGGAGGACCATTGTCGTGATGAATGACACCGACGACGCTCAGGTGGAGGTGCGCGATGGCCGCCGGCTCAGTATTCGCGATGTGGCTCGACTGGCTGGGGTGTCACGAGGAACGGTCTCTCGGGTGCTGAATGATCATCCAGACGTTAGCCCGACGTCCCGCGAGCGGGTGAAATCGGTCATTGCCCAGGTCGGTTACCGACCGAATCCGGTTGGGCGCGCGTTGAGTAAGCGCTCGATCGAGGCAATTGGCATTCTCATTCCCGATATGGCTCACGCCCTCTTCATGTTGATGGCTGAAGGTATCGAATCGGTGGCAAGCCGCCACGGCTACGCGGTCATGATCGGCAATTCCTATCGTCAAGCGGCCAAAGAGCTCATGTTTGGCGATCTGATGTCCCAATTCGCGGTATCGGGAGTTCTCATGATCGGAGCGGGCAAGCAAAGCGACCGGGAGTTTTCTCAGCGTGTTTGCTCGATTCCAACCGTGGTTGTCGGACGCAAGGCCGCGGGCGGAATCTTTCCCTCCGTAACGATCGATCACTGTGTCGGGGCAAAATTGGCGGTCGAGCATCTTCTCAAGCTTGGCCACCGGCGCATCGCCTCGGTGCTGGGCGATCCGCAGTCTGAAGCCGGCAGCGAACGGCAGCGCGGCTATCAAGAAGCCTTGCGTAACTGGGGCATGACTCCGGATCCCGCGCTGACCGCCGGGGGAGATTTCGAACCTGCCGATGGAATGGCCGCGACCCGACACTTCCTCGATCTTTCTGAACCGCCGACCGCGATCTTTTATCCGACCGACGAGCTTGCGGTCGGCGGAATTCGGATCATTAAGGATCGCGGCCTGCGCGTTCCCGAGGACGTTTCCGTGGTGAGCTTCAACGACACGCTCTTCGCGGAAATGGCCGATCCACCGCTAACCAGTGTCCACACCCCCGCTCGGGAGATGGGCGTGATGGCTATGCAATTGCTGATTGATCTGATCGAGAGACGAGGTCCGGTCCGTGACGTCGTGCTCGGTGTCGATTTGGTCATCAGACGATCTACGGCACCCCCACCCGAAAAAAATGAGGCTCGTGCGAATTCCCGCTGAGAGAGATTCTCAGAGGAGGATGCGATGCAAGATCGCTGGTTAGGTTCCATCCGTGCGCCGGATTTTCCCTCGGGACTCGATTGGCTCAATGTGACGCGGCCATTGCACATGGCCGATCTGCGCGGGCGGATCGTCATCCTTGACTTCTGGACCTTTTGCTGAATCAACTGCATGCACATCTTTCCGCAGTTGCGGAAAGTCGAGCGGAAGTATCCGAATGAGGTTGTGGTGATCGGTGTTCACTCACCAAAATTTCCGGCCGAGCGTGAGACGGAAAATCTTCGCGCGGCGATTATGCGCTATGGTATTGAACACCCGGTTGTCAACGATCGCGACTTTCGGGTCTGGCAGGCGTACGCCGGACGCGCCTGGCCAACGGTCTATTTCATCGATCCGGCTGGGAAGGTGATTGGTCGGCATGAGGGCGAAATCTCCTTTCAGCAACTCGATCACGTCGTCGCTGACATGATCGCCGAGTTCGAGCGGAAAGGCTTGCTTACCCACCAGCCGCTTCCGACTCGTCTTGAGAAAACTCTCGAGCGGGAGTCGCCGCTCCTGTTCCCGGGGAAGGTTCTTGCTGATTCACGGAGTCAGCGGCTTTTCATCGCCGACTCCGGCCACAACCTGTTAATTGTTACTGGATTTGATGGTGTGATCCGAGAGTCGATTGGCTGTGGTCAGCCGGGTTTCCGGGATGGTGATTTTGCAACCGCGCGGTTTCAGGCGCCCCAGGGGATGGCGATCGGCGACGACGTGCTGTACCTTGCCGACCTGGAAAACCACGCGATCCGCCGGATCGACTTCACTACCCGCGAGGTTACGACGCTGGCAGGCACTGGTGAGCAAGCCCCCCATTTTCATCGTGGCGGACCGGCGCGCGGCCTTCCGCTGAATTCGCCGTGGGATGTTGCTCTGCGAGACGATACGCTTTACATTGCAATGGCGGGATTTCACCAGATCTGGACGCTCGACCTGGTAGCCGGGATCATTTGCCCGTTTGCCGGTACCGGCCACGAAGGACTAGAGGACGGATCTCGCGAGGTAGCCTGGTTCGCTCAGCCGAGCGGCTTGGCCATGGGACCGAACGAACTCTACGTCGCCGATGCGGAAACGAGTTCGATTCGCGAGGTCGACCTCGGTGCCAGTGGGCAGGTGCGAACGATCGTTGGCGTGGGATTATTTGAGTTTGGCGACATCGATGGCACCGGCGACGTCGTGCGTCTGCAGCATCCGCTTGGCGTTGCCTGGGACGAAGGCGTGTTGCTCGTTGCCGACAGTTACAATAATAAGGTCAAACGGATCGATCCACGGACGCGCACCTCGATAACCTTTGCTGGAAACGGACAGCCGGGAGATCAGGATGGCCTTGGCCCCCTGGCGCGTTTTCGTGAGCCGTCCGGAGTCAGCATAGCTAGCGGCCGCTTGTACGTCGCTGACACCAACAACAATCTGATTCGGGTGGTGGATCTGTTGAATGGAGCGGTTGGCACGCTGCAATTGCATTCATCCTAGTGTGCCTTCGCCACCGCGATCTGTCCGAGTACAAAGCGGTCGTCAGCAAGCTTTCCGGACGAATCCGACGCGGGGAGACGTTGGTCGGTTGTCGGATTGTACAGGCCAATTTCTAAGGTCAGGTCGCCGTCGGGGACGCGATTGGGAAGTTGGAGGACTGGCTGATCGAGGACATACTCACCAGTCACCCAGGCGCTCGTTGGGTAGGTCCAATTGTGGGGCACGCCGTCCCACTGGGCCCAGACTTGGTTGTGCGCGTCGAGCAGATGGACGAAGACGTGATAACTCTGCTTGGTTTCCCGCAGCGCGTGCCAATCCAATGAGACGGTAAGCTGGCCGCCGGGGGTTACCTGCTGACTGGATATGCCGTAGCCGACCAGGGCAATCGTGTCGCCGAAATTCACGTCGGTTGCGGTCGGAAGCTTGCTGGCGCTGAACGAGCGATTGATCGCCAAAATGGTAACTGATCCCAGCTTGATCGGCGGACTACCACTGACCACGAGCAGTACATCGGCCGGACCGGCAGAGATGTTCGCCGGAAGCACCAGAGTACGCTGCTCACGGATGAGATCCCCAACCGTCCAGCGAGTGCTTGGATAAGCTCCGCCAACCGGCGCACTGGCCGCGAGGAGCGTTTGCCCGGAAGCGCTTGCCAGCTTGAGGCTGGCCGAGATCCCGTTCAGCGGACGTGTCGAACGCCAGAGCAGAGTCACCGGAAGTTGGTCACCCGGCGCCAGCGTGGTTGGGCGAAGTTCGGCTGCGGCCAGGATCAGACCGGGAGCTACCGCGGAATCGTATTGCTTAGTTAGCTTGGGATCGGTTTGGGCGTGGTCGGCCTGGATCACCTCGACAGTGCCGAGAGGCGCACGCTGGCCGATCGGATGGTTACTGGCGTCGAGCACGTTCACCCCGGCCAGATCAGACAAGCGATAGGCGCCGGCGACGAGCTGATAGTGGCCCGGGGGCGTGCCGGGGGCGATGGGCAAGTCGAAGCGCACGACGACTCTCTCTCCGGCCGTCCAGCCGCTACTCAGACGGAGATTTGCATCCCGCGGTCGCACGTCGGCACGACCCCACTCGTTTCCTTGCTGGTCGTCGATTCCAACCCAAAAACCATCGTCGGTCGAGGGTGTTTGTCGCGTTTGTAGGTCGAGCTCCACGTCTACTGTTTCACTTCCCTTAGCCTCACCGTTCATCGCATAACCATCAATCGTTAGTCCGTCTGCCAAGTTGAGAGTGACCGGGGTGAAGGTCGTCGTGCTGAAGACGTCCGGATGGGGGATTCCCCAAAGCTGAACACGAATGGCTCCAAACCAGGCTTCGTGGATGAGCTGCGCGTGAAGGCGGAGCTGGGTTTCCACGAAATTATCCGGGTCGCTCGGAATGAGAAGATTCTGGATGTACCAGAGACGTGGGTGATTTGCAGTCAGACTGTTGAGGCCTTTGACGACGTGTGCTTCGCTGTAGTCGCCCGAAGGAAAGTAGGTTGTCGGCGCCGGTCCGTGATAGTAGTACCAGACTGGCGGAATGGCGTTGTCGATGATCGTATCGCCCGGGGCTTCAATTCCCTTGACGTAGGCGAGCGCGCCGCGGTAGTTGTCGCGCGCATAGGTGGGATCGAATTCGAGGTGGGCAAGCCCATAAGCGAACGATAATGCGCTGACGGCGGCAAGGGCTGAACCCAGGATACGCCACCGTCGCCTGTCCCGGTCAGTAGTCATGGTAATCGCGATACCCAGCAGGAGATACAAGCCGGGTGCCGCGGGCATAGCGTACCGTGGATGGAAGATCGGTTTAAGCGCTGAAACCACTGCCATTGCCAGTAACGGTGCAGCAAAGGCGAGAATCGGTAGAATGAGGAGTGGCTGCTTCGACCGGCACCGCCAGATAAAGGCAATCCCTGCGAAGGTCAGCACAGCCCCGAGGCTCAGCAGGGTCATCGGAAGCGGTTGACCATACAGATCGAGAGTGGGAAGACCGATGAAGAAGTCGAGCCACGACCAGTAGACAATCTTAGCCGGCCCGTTGTCCGGTGGCATGGTCGACGACCAGACGCTGGCCCGGCCGAGAAAGATCGGAACCCAGGGCAAAAAGAGCACGAACGCGGCGAGAGTAGCGACGAGCCAGCGTCCGAATTCTCGCCAGCGGGTCGGTCGCGTGAGGAGAAGCCAGCCGCCGAAGGCGAAGGGCAAGAACAGCGCGTAATACAGGTCATAGAAGCCCAGGGCAAGAGCGGCAGTGTAGCCGAGCCAGTGGCGCCAACTCGGATCATCGACTGCTCGGATGAAAAAGTAGAGGCTTAAAATCCCCCAAAATGCGACTAAGGCAAACGGTCGCGCTTCTTGGGAGTAGTAGAAAAGATAAGGTGAAAAAGCGAAAACTACCGCGACGATCACTCCGGCGCGTGGGCCGACCAGACGACGACCAACCGCGCTGCCAACCGCGACAGTGAGCACTCCAGCGGCCACGAAGAGGTAGCGGAGAGAAAACTCGCTTAGACCAACCAATCGCATCCAGTAGTGGAGCAGAAAGTAATGCAGCGGTGGGTGATAGTCCTCTCGGGCGATCGTCGCGACAATGTCGCTAAGAGAGCGACTCGCCACCATCGTCGAATAGGCGTCGTCCCACCAGAAACTCTGACTGCCAAGACGCCAGGTGCGCAGCGCATAGGCGGTGAAGAGGAGGAGAAGAGTAAGTGCACTCGCCTCCCATTGATGTTGAAATTGATCTTGAAAGCGACGATCGCCCGTTTTTGCCTCCGCTATTGGGCGATCGTCGTCCGACGTATTGACGGTCGAGGCGGCCCGAAAAGCCAACCGCGCTCACTCCCCTTGAAAGCGTTCTCTTGCTCTTGAATTGTGGTTGCGTGAGCGCGAAAAGTCAATCTACGCTTGGAACGTTGGCCGCTCGTCTGGATTTATGTCGATTTGAACCAGCGACGGTGTGTTCATCGCCAACGCTTGTTCGAGAGTATCGTGAACCTCTTCAGGTTTCGTCGCCCGAGCACCATGGCCGCCACATGCCCTGGCAAAAGCGGCGAAGTTGCAACTCGCCAAACCAGTGTAAAAGCCGGCCGGACTGAACTGATCGTGTTCCTCTTCGCTCCGCGTCATACCGAATTCGCCGTTGTTCAAAACGACAACGGTAATTGGCAGTTTGTACTGCACGGCAGTGAGAAATTCGCCCATAATTGCGCTGAATCCGCCGTCACCACAAAGAGCGATAACCTGACGATTCGGGAAGGCGAGCTGGGCAGCGTTCGCGGCCGGAGTTGAGAATCCAAGCACCCCCATGTGACCGGACGTCACGACTGTCTGATTGCGCACGCGGAACTGCTGACAGAAGAAGACAGCATGGTTGCCGACGTCGAGGGCGATGATCGCGTCATCGGCGCAGACGTTGGATAACTCACGAATTGCCCGTTGTGGCAGGATCGGGCAGGCATCGCTTTCCGCTTTCTGGTCAATTCGGGCGATCCAATCCCGCTTGCGGTCCTCGATTTGCTTGCGATAATCGGGATGATGGTTCGGCATTGCTTGTCGGGTGATCTGGTCCAAGGTGAGGAAGGCATCGCCAACCATGGGCAGGGTAACAGGATAGTTACGTCCAATATTCTCGGGCGAGAGATCGATCTGGGCAATTCGAGTGTCTTTCGAGATTAGACTCCAACCTTCGGTCGTGTTCTCCGAAAGCGAGCACCCGACGACGAGCAGAACGTCGGCATGACGGATCACGTCGTCGGCAAGTGAACTACCGAAGCGACCGGCAACCCCCAAAGCCAGGGGATGATCGTCGGTCAATAGACCTTTTGCTCGACAGGTCGTAGCGATGGGCGCGTCAAAGAGCTCGGCACAGCACGTGATTACGTCTCGGCAATTGCGAGCACCCCAGCCTGCTAGAATGGCTGGTCGCTGGGCTCCAGCGAGCATCTCCACAGCTTCGGCAATACTCTGAGGAGGTGCTGCCCATTGCTCTGTCACCAAGTGTCCGGCTGGCCCGATCACGGTCTCGCCAATCGTCTGCTGTTCCAGATCTCCGGGGATACCCAGACGGCTAACTCCGCGTTGCTCAATCGCCGTCTTACTAGCAAGCATGAGCAGCTCGGGAACTTGGCTTCGGTCGGCGAGGTCGTGATTGAACGTGCAGCAGCTCTCGAAAATCGCGTGCTGATCGAGTGCTTGGTAAGCGCCGCGGCCTGATACGCTTCGACTAACCTGGCCGCACAGCGCGAGCACTGGCACGCCATCGAACTGAGCGTCGACGAGACCAGTCAGCAGGTTCGTCGTACCTGGGCCGGATGAGCCAAGGCAGACCGATAGGCGACCGGTCAGCTTCGCATAGGCGGAAGCCATGATCGCGGCTGCTTCTTCCTGCCTCGTTTCGATGTAACCTATCGCATCCTGGCGACGCACCGCGTCGAGAATGCCAAGAATGCTCCGACCGGGCACGCCAAAGATCTGCTGAACGCCCCACAATCCGAGCTGAGCGATGATAAACTCGGCAACGTTCCGCTTGGTAACAGCGGGGGCGTGCGCTGGTAGAGTGGCCATTGATTCTTCCTCACCTCGATAGGCTGGCTAAAACCAGTGGCCAGCGTTGTGACTCCTGGCGCGCGGCGACGACGCCTTGGAATCAACGCCAGGGTCGGAGGGCGAGCAACCAGGGGTAGGTCGCTTACCCTCCTCATGCCGGACACGGTCAGTTCGCAGCGAGCAGATCACGTGCCAGGACGACCAGTCGTGGTAGCAGAATCGCTCAGTGGCGAATCGGGAACACACGCAATGCCGTGCCGCCGAAGATCTCGTCACGATCGGCGGTGCTCTTGCCGGCAAATTGCTCCATCGTCAGATGCAAGGCATTGCGATAACCTTCGCGACCACTCACCGGCGGATAATCGCTTCCCCACATCAACCGCCGTGGGCCGAATGCCTGATATGCCTGCTCAAGCAAAGTGGGAATTGGCTGTCTAAAAGGAAAGGGCTCGGTAACCGGCATTGCCCTCTCACAAAACTCGCCAAGTCCGTGGATCTTCATATAGACGTTGGGGAAGCGGGAGAGCCCGAAAACTCTTGCGCGGAGTTGCTCGTCATTCGCGTTGGTGGGATGGTTCAAATTGCCCAGGTGCTCAATGACAATTGTGAGGCCGGGCAATGCCTGCACCAGCGCCGTGAATTCCGGAGCTGCGAAGTCGCTCGCTCGACCTCCGCAACTCACCGCTAAGCCTAGTCGCTCAGCGGTACGCCAAATTGCCAACGGATCGCTCCCGGACGAGCGATCCGTTGGACCGAGGCGCAGGCCGCTCGCTCCTTGCTCGGCGAGTCGCTCGAGAATCCGCGAAGCATCTTCGCGCTTCTCGTCGACGACGACTACGGAAGCGAAACGCCCCGGATAGCGGCGAACACACTCGGTCTGATATTCGTTATTGGCCTGTCCTTTCATCTGAATCAGGACCGCGTTGTCGACTCTATTGCGGTCCATTTGGAAGAGCAAGACCTCGACTGGCTCGTACCAGGTTGGTGATACGTGGCAGTGACTATCGACGACTGGCATTGGCAGCCTCCTCAGTGGCAAGAGTGAGATAATCGCTTCAGTAGGATCAATTCTACCCCCTCCTACGATCTTGCGTTATCCCCTCTGCGAACAAAGCTTGTCGCCGGGCCGCCCGGGCGCTATCATGAACGCGTTGATGGTGAACGTGATTAGCGGGGCGAGCCTTCGGCTGCGCCGGGTCTTGGCGGAAGCAGTTCAAACCGCGCGACGGCAACGCCGCGTGGTGCTGGTTAGTTATTCCTCACCTTGTCCAACGGTCGATCCTTTGGTGTTTTTTGGTCGCGGGCGGCGGCTCGATATCGATCGCTTTTATTGGGAACGCCCGGCTGATCAGGTATCACTGGTGGGCCTTGGTTCGGTTCGCGTGGTGCGCCTGCATGACTCGCTACGTTTCATTGAGGCCGCTCAGGCTTGGCGCTGCCTCCTGAGTGATTCATTGATCGAGGCCGAAGCAACGTCAAAGGTAGCCGTCGGTCCGGTGCTGGTCGGTGGCTTTGCATTCGAGCCGGAAGATAGTTACGGCCTTTGGTGGGAAGGCTTCCCCGCCGGACGGTTGGTGGTGCCTCGCCTGGTTCTGACTCGTCAGGCGGATAATGCCTGGCTGACGATGAATCGATTGGTCCGGGGCGAGGAAGACTCTGAAACACTGGCCAGCGAGTTCGTCGAGCAAGTCGATCTACTGATCGAGAGGCAGGACACCGGGCGTGATCCAGGGCTACCCGTCCCGGTGGTTGCCGAGCGCATGCACGTGAGTGCTAGCGATTGGAAAGCGTTGGTTGAGAAGACGGCGGCGGCGGCGCGACGCGGCGAAGTCGAGAAGGTTGTTCTGGCACGCGCGGAAAGTATTTTAGCACGTCGTGTCTTTCGGCCTGAGCCGGTCCTCGAACGACTGCGTGAGGATTATCCTGGCTGTACTGTCTTCGCGGTTGCCCGGCGACGAGCGTGTTTTCTCGGGGCGACGCCCGAGCGATTGGTGCAGTTGAAGGATGGTCAGGTCAAAGTGAGCTGCCTGGCTGGTACGACCGGCCGGGGACAAACCAGCGACGAGGATGATCGTTTAGGGGAAAGGCTTCTGGCCAGTCACAAGAATCGAGCCGAGCATGGCATCGTCGCTCGCATTCTCCGACAAAACCTTGGCGATTTGTGCAGCGAGCTCGTCGCACCGGAGTGCCCGGTCTTGTTGAAGTTTCGCAACGTTCAGCACCTTTATACGCCGCTTGCCGGCCGCTTACGGCCTGGGCAGACGGTGCTCGACGTCGTCGAGCGATTACATCCAACCCCGGCAGTGGGTGGATTCCCGCGCGAGGTCGCCCTGGACCTGATTCGACGCACCGAAGGGCTCGATCGGGGCTGGTACGCTGGTCCGATCGGCTGGATTGACCAGCGTGGCGATGGCGACTTCGTGGTCGCGATTCGCTCGGCTTTGTTACGCGGTTCGGAAGCAGTCTTGTTTGCCGGGTGCGGGATTGTCGCCGAATCAGTGCCGGAAGCCGAGTACGAGGAGTCTTGCCTCAAGCTCCAGCCGATGCGTTCGGCCCTGCGGGTGCGCTAGGTGGAATCGGTTCAGCACATCACCCATCTCGTCGCTGGCGCTTTCGTTGACGAGCTTGCTCGGTCGGGGGTCCACCAGGTCGTGGTGTGCCCGGGGTCTCGCTCGACCCCCCTGGCGATGCTCTTCGCTGAGCATCCTGCGGTGAAGCTGTGGATGCACCTCGACGAGCGCTCGGCGGCATTCTTCGCGCTCGGTATTGCCAAGCAACTCCGGGAGCCGGTCGTGGTCGTTTGTACCTCGGGAACTGCCGCGGCTAACTTCTACCCCGCGATTATCGAAGCGCGCTACGCGCGCGTTTCTTTATTGGTGCTCACCGCCGATCGGCCACCGGAGCTCCAGGAGGTTGGTGCCTCACAGACAATCGATCAATGGCATCTCTACGGAGATCGAGTCAAATGGTTTGTCCAGATGCCCGTTGCCGAGGCAAATGCGGATCTGCTCCGCTACGTCCGGACGGTAGCTGGTCGGGCCGCGGCACTCGTTCGAAGTGAGCCGGCTGGTCCGGTTCACGTGAACTTCCCATTCCGGGAGCCGTTGGTGCCGCTGGCCGGGGGTGAGCTCTTACCAAGGGCGGATCTCGCCACGCGTCAAGGACGACCGAATGGTGAGCCATACGTCTCGGTCCCACAGAGCCGTCGATCGCTGGCTCCCTCAGCTGTCAGAAGCCTTGCCACGGAGTTCAGCCAAATAGCGCGTGGACTGATCGTCGTCGGACCACAGGATGATCTCGCTCTGGCCCGCGCGGTAACAGCACTGGCGAGGCACCTAGCTTGGCCAGTTCTGGTGGATCCATTGTCTCTCTTGCGTGGAGGCGCGACCGAGCCGGAGTTGTTCGTTGACGCCTACGACGCTTTCCTACGTGATCACCGCATCGTGGATGCCCTGGCGCCGATCTGCGTCCTGCGCTTTGGGGCGATGCCCGTGTCTAAGCCGCTTCTGCTCTTTCTCCAACGTCACACCGCCAGCCGCCAGATTGTCGTCGACGGCGGCGCCGGCTGGAACGATCCGACCCTTCAGGCCGCTGAGATGATCCATTCTGATCCGGTGATGCTTTGCCAGGCGCTGGTCGACGCTTTCAGTACGATGCCCGAGCGAAGGCTCCCGTATCGGTTGGGAGATCTGGATGTCGGAGCCGAACTCTCTTGGAGCGAGCAGTGGCGACGAATCAATCACCGCACGCGCGTGGCGATTGATCAGTTTTTGGCCTCGCTCGAAGAACCATTTGAAGGCAAGGTATTTGCCGAGCTCGGCGACCTCCTGCCCGATGGCGCGACGCTCTACGCTGGCAATAGCATGCCGGTGCGTGACCTGGATACTTTTTTTCCAATCCGTGAACGGCAGATCAAGCTGCTTGGTAACCGTGGGGCGAGTGGTATCGACGGCATCGTCTCGAGTGCGCTCGGCGCGGCGGCAGTAAGTCGCGCCCCGGTCGTCCTGGTCATTGGCGATTTGTCTTTTTATCATGACCTGAACGGGTTGCTTGCCGCCAAACTGCACGATCTTTCCCTGACAATCGTTCTCCTCAACAACGACGGCGGCGGAATTTTTAGCTTCCTGCCGCAGGCCGACTATCCCGAGCAGTTCGAAAAGCTGTTTGGCACGCCTCACGGACTGGAGTTCTCGCCGGTTGTCGAAATGTATGGTGGGAGGTTCCGCCAGGAGACAACCTGGGCAGGATTTCGAGCAGCGGTACGAGAGGGGGTCGCAGCACGTGGCCTGTCGGTGATCGAGCTGAAGACGGAGCGGGTTCGCAACGTAGCACTGCACCGAGAGGTTTGGCGAGCCGTGACGGCGGCATTGGCGAACGAGCGAATCGTGATGGAAGCGTGATGAGTCGTTTGATGCTTGGTGACCTGTCCTTGAACGTTGTCGTGCATGGTAATGGTAAAGGATCGGCTTTGATCGTTTTGCACGGCTTCACCGGCAGCGTAGAAACGTGGTCGCCTTTCTTAGCTGATTGGGGCAGGCGGCGAACCGTCGTCGCTATCGACCTGCTCGGCCATGGCGATTCAGATGCTCCAGATGATCCGGAGCGTTATCGGGTCGAGTACGCGGTGGCAGACATTCTAGCCGTGGCCGATCGACTCGGTTTCCACGCATTCGATCTTCTCGGGTATTCACTCGGTGGGCGAGTAGCTCTGCACTTGACTCTCGCCGCATTGGAACGCGTTCGAAGCTTGATCCTGGAAAGTGTTTCGCCTGGCATTCTCGATCCCGCCGAACGCCAGGCACGAATCGCCAGCGATGAAGATCTGGCGAAAGTTCTCGAAGAGGAAGGCATCCTTGCATTCGTCGATCGCTGGGAGCGTATGCCCCTCTTTGCAAGCCAAGCCACCCTTCCCGCCGATGTCCGCGCCCGTTTGCGCGCCCAGCGGCTCCGAGGCAATCCCCGGGGGCTTGCCAACAGCTTGCGTGGTATCGGCGCCGGTCGGATGCCAGCGCTGCAGCCAAGCCTGGATCAAATCAAACGCCCCATGTTAGCTATCGTCGGAGCGCTCGACACGAAATATCTAGGTGTTGGCCGCGACCTCGTTGCGCGAGTTCCCTCTGCCCGATTAGTGATCGTGCCCGAGGCCGGCCATGCCGTCCATCTCGAGCGCCCCGACCTGTTCAACCGCCTCGTTGTCGATTTTCTTGACCGAAAGGAGAAGTAACCATGCCGGTTGAATGGCAGAAGGTAAAGGATTATCAGGACATCATTTACGAGCATTTCGAAGGGATTGCGAAGCTCACGATCAACCGTCCGGAAGTGCGGAATGCCTTTCGCCCACAAACCCTCTTCGAACTGATGGATGCATTCAATCACGCCCACGAGGATCCGAACATTGGCGTGATCTTGCTTACGGGAGCGGGTACGAAGGCGTTCTGCTCGGGCGGAGATCAGCGAGTGCGTGGAGAAGGAGGCTACGTCGGCGACGACGGCGTGCCGCGGTTGAATGTACTTGATCTGCAGAATAAGATCCGAACGATTCCCAAGGTCGTGATTGCCGTCGTCGCTGGATACGCCATCGGCGGTGGACACGTGTTGCACCTGGTTTGCGATCTCACCATCGCCGCCGACAACGCAGTGTTTGGTCAGACGGGTCCGAAAGTTGGGAGTTTCGACGCTGGTTACGGAGCGACTTATCTCGCGCGGGTGGTTGGTCATAAGAAGGCACGCGAAATCTGGTACCTCTGCCGGCAATATTCGGCCCAGGAAGCGCTCCAAATGGGATTGGTAAATACCGTCGTGCCGCTCGATCGCCTGGAAGATGAGGCGATCCAATGGGCGCGCGAGATTCTAGAAAAGAGCCCAACCGCGATTCGCTTTCTCAAAGCGGCCTTCCTGGCCGATACCGATGGCTTGGCCGGGCTCCAGCACCTCGCCGGCGATGCAACGCTTTTGTACTATCTCACTGACGAAGCAAAAGAAGGTCGCAACGCCTTTCTCGAAAAGCGGAAGCCGGATTTTTCGAAGTTTCCGAGATTTCCATAGGAGTTACGGATCGTCCATTGGTTCCCATGAGTAGATGAAATTGACAGGCCGCCCTCACCCTTTCGCTCTGTTCAGAGTAAGCTCTCCCTCTTCCCCCGGAGGAGAGGGAATTTCACAGGAGGAGCCAAATTATTTTCTGGCTTGGCTCCAAGCGGCGCGGCCGGCAACTTTACCGGCGGCGTTTGTGCCGGTCGTCGTGGGGACAGCCGCGGCACCAGGGCATGGAACGCTGCGTCCATGGTCGTTTCTCGCGGCGTTGGTCGCCGCCCTTTTGATCCAGATCGGAACGAACTTCGCCAACGATCTGTTCGACTTTCAGAAGGGAGCGGATACCACCGAGCGACTTGGCCCGCGGCGAATCAGTCAAAGTGGACTGGTGACGCTCCATCAGGTCGCGCTGGCGACCTACTTTACCTTTGGGTTGGCAGTGTTAGTCGGCCTCTATCTCGTCGCGGTCAGCGGTTGGTCGATTCTGGTGGTTGGTATCTTGTCGATCCTCTGTGGTGTAGCGTACACCGGCGGTCCCTGGCCCTTGGGCTACCATGGCCTCGGCGACGTTTTCGTCTTTCTCTTCTTTGGCCTGGTCGCGGTCGTCGGCAGCGCATTCGTTCAGACGAATACAATTACGCCATTAGCGATCGCCGCGGCGGTCCCGGTCGGCTTCCTGGTGACTGCGATCCTCGTCGTGAATAATCTCCGGGACATCGACACCGACCACGCGGCTGGAAAGCGAACCCTCGCCGTTCGGATCGGTCGCTCGGCGACACGCGGGCAGTACGCCGCGCTGTTGATGGTCTCTTATCTGGTCCCGCTTGGCCTCTGGTGGCTCGGCTGGCTGGGAGGAATGTTCTGGCTTCCCTGGCTTACTTTGCCCCTCGCAGCATCGCTCATTCGGACCGTTGGGCGAGCCGATGATGGGCCCAGCCTCAATCAAGCCTTGAAGCGAACCGGACAATTACATCTTTTGTTCGGTGTGCTCTTCGCGGTGAGTATGGTTTTCTAATATTCCAGTCGGACCTGAATAGCGTGGTCATTCTGAGCGCCCAGCGAGAGCGAGAATTCCCGGCCCAAGAGGAAGATTCTTTGTCGCTTCGCCATTCAGCATGACAGAGGGCAGCGGGAACATTAACGAGGTGATCAAACTCGTATCCATGGAAGAACACAGCGATCGGGTTCCGGAGTGGCTTCGACAGCGGGCACGTTTGACCGGCTCGCGATTAGCGGTGATCGGTGAAGGGGTGACCTGGACCTATCGTGAGCTCGACGAGCGCGCGACCGCTACCGCGCGCCAGCTCGCCTCGCTTGGCATTGGCGAAGGCGATCGTGTCGCCGTACTCTCGTGGAACTGTCCCGAATTCGTCGTTATCGTTCACGCACTCGTGCGCTTGCGGGCGACGCTCGTTCCTTTGAACGCACGGTTGACTGTACCGGAGTTGGCGTGGCAATTAACTGACGCCGAGGTAGTCCTGCTTGTCCACGATGAGGCACACCGGGACACGGCGGTGGCAATTGGTGGCTCCCGTCCAGAACTGCGCACGGCGGTCCTTGCCGAGTCTGGCCAACTCGGTGCTTTGAATGGAGTCGATCAGGCCGAGGTCGCACTGGCTGATTCGATGGTGCTTGATCGTCCTCACAGTATCATCTATACCTCGGGGACTACCGGCCAGCCCAAAGGCGCGATGTTGACCAACGGAAACTTCTGGTGGAGCGCGATGGGCTCGGCATTGAACCTGGGGCTACGTGCTGACGATCGTTGGCTGGCCTGTTTGCCGTTGTTTCACGTTGGTGGCTTGTCCATTCCCTTGCGTAGTGTGATCTATGGCATCGCCACGGTCATCCATCACGGGTTTGACGCTCTGGCGGTCAATCGTGCGATCGACGAGCAAGGCGTGTCGATTGTTTCGGTCGTCAGCACGATGCTTCAGCGAATGCTCGACGCACACGGCGAGCGTCCGTATCCCAATTCGTTGCGCTGCGTCTTGATCGGCGGTGGGCCAGTGCCGGAGCCGTTACTCGAACGTGCCGCGGCACTTAGCGTGCCGGTGGTTCAAACGTATGGCTTGACCGAGACGGCATCTCAGGTTGCGACCCTTGCCCCGGAGGATGCCCTGCGCAAGCTAGGATCGGCGGGAAAGCCGCTTTTTCCCAATGAGCTACGCATCGAGTCAGCCAGCCAGGCCGCATCGGCCGGCACGGTGGGGGAGATTGTGGTCCGTGGGCCGAGTGTCACGGTTGGTTATTTCAATCGACCCGAAGCGACCGCCTCCGCGTTTCGAGATGGTTGGTTGCATACCGGTGACCTTGGTTATCTCGATGACGAGGGGTATCTCTACGTGGTCGATCGACGCGACGACTTGATCCTATCGGGTGGTGAGAACGTCTATCCGACTGAGGTCGAGGCGGCTCTCCTTGCCCACCCTGCGGTTGACGAGGTGGGCGTTATTGGGGTGCCGGACCCGGATTGGGGCCAGGTGCCGGTCGCCCTCGTTAAACCTAAACGAGAGCATGATCTCGACGTCGAGGCGCTCCGTGCCTTTTGTCGGGAGCGATTGGCTAGCTACAAAGTGCCGCGGGAGATCCGCATGGTTGTCGGGCTGCCACGCAACGCGGCCGGTAAGCTACTGCGCCGGGAGCTTAGAAAGTATTGGGGTGAGACAACGTCCTGAAGCGAGTCGCGAAGGTTTGCACGTGGATCGGGACTCATGCTATAATCTGTTGCGAACTGCGAAAGATGATGACTGGTGGTCACGGGGCTGTAGCTCAACTGGGAGAGCGCAACGCTGGCAGTGTTGAGGTCAGGGGTTCGAGTCCCCTCAGCTCCACCGAGCCGAAGTGGCGGAATCGGCAGACGCGCTACGTTCAGGGCGTAGTGGGCATTCGCCCGTGGGAGTTCAAATCTCCCCTTCGGCACCAGCAGAGCCGGCCCAAGGCCGGCTCTTGCTTTGTTTGTTTCTTCTCAATTCCTCGCTTCAGTACATGGTGTGCTTGTTCGTCAGAACACTTGCCCCGAATCGTTGGCATCCGGGGCCAGACCGGCATTTTCCAACGCTATTTTCATAAAAGCCACGACATTTCAACGATTTTTTAATGACATGTCGTGTATGCTAGTGATTGGCTTGTATCCGTGTGGGGACGGTTCGGTCACGGCTTGGGGAGTGCTCTCGTGCTCGTATCGATTAATGTGGTGTTAAGTGAGGCATGGTGACGGTTATGAATGGATCATGCATGATGCAAAGCATCGCGATCACGCAAAAGTCTATCATAATCGCCACTCAGCGGTGGGATATGAGGTTTGTGGATGACGTTGACTGTCTCCCACTCGGTGCATAAGACTCCCAATTTACATCAACCTTGGCGCGTGTTGATTGTGGAAGATCAACTCGAGATTAGCGAGCTTTTGAGTGACGTTCTTCAACCGCTAGGCTTCCAAACGTTCGTCGCACGCGATGGTTCAGAAGCGACGAACTTGGTTCGAGCGCTGAAACCAGACGTCATCACCCTCGATCTGAATCTTCCACTGAAAGATGGCCGAATGGTTCTTCGCGAGCTTGCGGAAGATCCAGCCACCAAACATATCCCCGTGGTGATCATTTCGGCCTGTAGCGGCGGTCTGACGCCAAATGGGCAGGTCGTTGAGGTTCTCTCGAAACCTTTTGAGTTGGCGGATCTGATCGGCGCGGTTATGGCGGTGGTTGAGCACCGGACTCCTTAGGCATCCTTAGGCAGAATCAGTCGGATTGTCCCTCGGGCAGGGTAGCAATGCCGGCCCTGCTCAGCTTTGCGTAAGTAGTATCGAGCGTTTCGGGAAGTAGGCGGGTGTCGCCAATGACCGGCATGAAATTGCTATCGCCTTCCCAGCGCGGTACGACGTGTAAATGGACGTGGTCCGCGATGCCCGCGCCAGCCGCCTTCCCGATATTGATTCCGACGTTGAAAGCCGTCGCCTTTTCGGCACGCCGCAGCACGGAAACCGCGTGCTTCGCGAGGGCCATCATCTCGGCAGCCGCCTCCGGAGGCAGATCCTCGATCGAAGCCACGTGCGCGTAGGGTACGACCATGAGGTGACCGGTGGTGTATGGGTAGGCATTGAGCATCACGAAGTTATGACGACCGCGTGCGAGGATATAGTTGGCGCGATCGTTTCCTTCTTTCGGTTTCAAGCAAAAGATGCAGCCGGTCGGTTTCTCCCCTTGAATGAAGGCCATGCGCCATGGCGTCCACAGACGATTCACGAGAGGTTGATTCCTTTCACGGAGCAGGCTAGCCTAATGACTACTGAACCGCCGACTTGGGCGGTGGGCATTGCGGCTACGCGAGCTGCTGATATACCTCGAGGATCTGCCGGATGGCCAAATCCCAGGAAAACTGCTCGACCGCGCGACGTCGTAGCTCATGGCCACGAGCGACCGCGTCAGACTGATCTTCTAGAACGTCCAGCAGCTTTTGCGCCAAAGCATCCACATCGCCAACTGGCGCGTAAACGCCGGCCGGACCGAGAACGTCGCGATTCACCGGTAGGTCAAAGGCAACCGTGGGGAGACCGAGCGCCATGTAGTTCAAGAGCTTGCCATTGGCTTCGGTGGTCGCGAGCTTGGGGGCGACGGCGACGTCACCTGCCGATAGATAACGTGGCGCGCGTTCGTAAGGAACCCGACCGGTGAAGGTCACCCAGGAAGCGACGTCGAGACGCTCGGCGAGGGCCCGATAGCGATTCTCACCGGGGTAGCCCATCAGCAGGAAGTGCACGTCGTTGCGGTGGCGAAGAATGCGCGCGGCTGCTTTAAGGAGATGGGTGCAGCCTTGGTATTCGGCGAGTAGTCCCAGGTAGACTACGACCCGACGACCAGGTGGGATTCCCAGAGCCTGACGCAATCGGTTTCGCTCTTGGTCGGTATATGCCCACACTGGCTGGAATACCTCGGTGTCGACGCCGTCTATGACGGAAAAGATCTTCGCCGCCGAGCAGCCAAACTCCCGGATGAGTAGGTCCGCAGCTGGCCGACTGCTCGTGATAATCGCATCCGCGAGATGATTGATCGTGCGCTCAAGCCAGCGAAAGGGGCGATAGGCGAAGGACCGCGACGAAAGAAAATTATGATCGAGCATTTCAGCAGTCAAGCTGCCCTGAAAGTCAAAAACGAGAGGACAGCCCATTGCGCGGCTGACCGGCCAACCGATAAAGGCGCCTTCGTGCAGGTGTCCGTGAACAATGTCAGGTTGGAACCCGATAGCAGTGCGTAATCCCTTGGCAGAAAGCAAAAGATCCAAGTACAGTTTATGACTCGATGCGCCAACCCGGATTTCCCGTCCGCCGGGCAACCCAATCGACCTCTCGATTCGGACACCTTCGATGTCCCGACCGGCCGGATAGGTGCAGATGACAACCTTGCTCCCCTGCCGTCGCAAGGCCACGGCTTCTTCATAAATCCGCACGTGGCAGCCGTAGTCAGCGAAAAACGAGGTTGGAGCTAATTTGAGTACGCGATAGGGATGATAGATCCGGGTGTTGGATTGCACGGTGCTTTCGGTCACGGGCACCATTACGTCACTCGCCATCATCGCGCTATCCACGAATCCCAGCCTTGGGGGATGCAGATCAGGCAAGAAACGGACAAGGCCAGCTTCTACCTTCTTCACCACAGCGTGGCCATTGTAACCGAAAAAGGAGCGTGCTGCAACCGATTTGTCTTGCCACCGCCCCTGCTAGAGGGCGGAAAAGAATTCTCTAACAGAATCTTTACACAATTTCTTATTCGGGATCATGAAATGCTCCCCAAAGCCCTCCCGACTCGATTGACGTTGAGGCGAGTGGGTCTTAAAATTGTACTGGCTTCAGTTGCGAGGCCCGGTGCTCGGAAACAAGCGAGCAAGGGCCGGCGACGGAATGGGGGTGATTAGGCATATGCAGGTAAGTTTGCGCCAAGGGGAAACCTTTGACTCGCTGCTGAAACGCTTCCGCTCGGGGGTTGCTAAGCATGGAATCATCAGCGAGTACAAGCGACACCAGAGCTTTATGAGCAAAAGCCAGAAGCTCCGGGCAAAGATTCAGCGGGCCCAGCGAAAGCGGATGTTGAAGGCAGCGCGGCGCGCAGCTTAAGGATTGTGCCGATTGCTGGCTCTGCCAGGTGGGTTGGCTCCCTATAGTTGGCTTCCTGCAAACAGCCTTCCTGTTGGATAATGACAATTCACTTGGCTTAATTGTGAGCTGTTTGTGCCGATGAGGTTTGAAGGCACGGAGCTCGGAATAGATTGCGCCGCAAGAACGCCGGCGCCGGAGGACGACAGTCCCGAGGGTGTTAGGCGTTGACTGTTACTGGAGACCAAGGTAGGGCGCTTGTTCACCAGAAGCTTACTCTGGTCTCCGAGCAGTTTTTCTCCTGCTCCTATCGAGCGACCGGTTACCCCCGTCTGGGAGGGATGGATTAGACCGCCTGACAGTTCCCGGGCGCCCTGCGACTCCACACAAGAGGCAGTCTTCAGCTATGTCGAAAGCTATGTCGAAGCTTTATCCAGAAGAAAGGGGCTGCTTACCGGGGGTGACACGTTCTCCGGAATACACCCGGCGTCGTTAAAGTCGGGGACCAGTCAGCCAGAGAGGGGGATAATGCACAAGATTCGCGTACTCGTAGTCGATGACGATCCAGAGCTGATTTCCCTGATTCGTAATCTGCTCGGAAAAACTTACGATACGCGGGGCGCACGGAACGGTCAAGAGGCTCTCCAAATCCTCGAAGACTGGCCAGCCGATCTCATTGTCCTTGACCTAGTGATGAATGGTCTCGACGGGTTCGCGCTATGCCGGCAGATCCGTCAGCAGTCGATCGTGCCGATCTTAGTTCTGAGCGGGCGCCAATCCGACCAGGATAAAGTGCGCGCTCTTGACCTCGGCGCCGACGATTATCTGACTAAGCCGTTTAGTCGCGATGAGTTCTTGGCGCGTATCCGGGCACTTCTCCGACGCGCTCGGCAGTCGACATCACCGACCAGCGTACTTGAAGATGGGCGAATTCGGATCGACTTCGAGCGGCGACTCGTCACAGTGAATGGTGCAGAAGTTCGCCTGACGCCGACGGAGTACGGCCTATTGGAGCAATTGGCGAGCAATCCGGGGAAATTGATGACTCACTCGGTGCTGCTTCAGCGTGTCTGGGGACCCGAGTATCGTAACGAACTTGACTATCTTCGCGTTTTCATCCGTCGCTTGCGGCGGAAGATCGAATCCGATCCGTCCGATCCCCAGTATATCCTCACCGAGGCACGAGCCGGCTACCGGTTTCGAGACGCCGCTCTGACCCATTCATGAATTGTTTATTGTGGGCTGTCACTCGTTAATGCCCCGTTCACAAAACGCTGCGTACACTGGGGCTGGCGTTGAGGACACCATATGACGTCAGGAACGCGCAGCGTAAGGACTAGGACCTCGCAGATGAGCGGAAAGCTGCTCAGTCTGTGCCGACGGTGAAAGCTTGATCGGTATCCCGGTCGTACGCCGAGGCTTTGCTGGCGATAGTCCTCAGCACTTTCCGGCTGTCAGGTCCACTTCCCCACCAACCCGCGTTCCCCGGAATAGCCGGGGAACGCGCTTTCTTTTGGTCCTTGTTTCCTTTTCCTCTTTGCGCCATTTTCTAAAGATGGTACAATGCGCGTGGTGCCCTACTGGCGCCAACCGTGCCGGGTCTACTTGATCACGGCTGGTGTCAGTCCGGAGAGGTTGGGACGCGGTTACGGCAGCAACGACGGAAGGGAATAAGGAGACCCGAGTGACGTACGTCATCACCGAACCTTGCATTGGAACCATGGACAAGTCCTGTGTCGACGTTTGTCCGGTCGACTGCATTCACTTTGAGGAAGGCAGTGACCGGATGCTTTATATCAATCCCGAGGAATGTATCGATTGTGGTGCCTGTGAGCCAGCCTGTCCGGTGACAGCGATCTATCCCGAGGACGCGGTGCCGGAAGCCTCCGAGATTTTCAAGGTGATCAACGCGAAGTGGTATGAAGATCCCGAGGCCGCACGGGCGATGGTTAATCAGATCAAACCTGCCTCCTGATTCGGCTTTTCACCCACGCTTGACGTCTCATGGTCGATTGTACCTTGCCTAACCGTGCGAAGACGTGATTAATCGTGACACGATGCACCCGATATCGATGCCCGTTCGCGGGGTGATGCGGTGAAGATCGGCGTTGTCGCTCGCAATCTCGGAGTTCCAGTGCCGACCCTCCGGCGCTGGACACAGGAATTTGCGGAGGCCCTTTCGCCAGATGCGCGCGGTGGAGACGGCCGACCACGTGAGTTCAATGGACACGATCAGCGCATCTTGCGGCGTGTCCGAGAAATCCTTGCGGATCCGGATGTGACCTACGCGCAAGTGCGCCGGCACTTGTCCGAGGAAGGGTTACTCGCGAGTGCACCAGCCGAGCCGCCGGCTAAAGCGTCGACTCCCACTTCGGACGAGCGAGAAGCAGCCGAGCGTTTCGTCCAGGCTATCCTAGACCGGATCGCTCAGCCGTGGCTTGAGCGCATTGATCGCTTAGAGAAAGAGATCAGTGCGCTCCGTCAGGAGATCACGAATCTTCAAGCCAATCAAACGACCGAAGAGTCGACCAGTACTGGGCGGCGGCGTTGGCCATTTGGTTAGGGGAAGGAAGTGTCCGAGGAGTCAAAAGGCCCCGGGGGTAGTTCCCGGGGCCTTTTGACTCCTCGGACGCGCTTGGCGGAGGGACCGGGATTCGAACCCGGGAAGGAGCTTTAAGGCCCCTTAACCGCTTAGCAGGCGGCCGCACTAGACCAACTATGCGATCCCTCCAACTGAACAAAATCAGTATAGCATCTCGGCAGTGTCAATTCAAGGGAGATTTAACCCCCAAGACTGGCAGCCGCCGCGCCCCCTCGACAAAGCGTGAACAAACCAGGTATACTTCGGGTGAGCGGAAATAATTCACGATACGAGGAACGAACTTGCGCATCGCGCTCGACGCGATGGGAGGGGATCAAGCGCCGACTGAGCCAGTGGCTGGGGCGGTGATGGCTGCGCGGGAATTAGGCATCCCGGTCACGCTCGTTGGCCCCCGGGTGGTCGTCAGTGCGGAGTTGGCGCGATATTCTCACGATTCGTTGCCAGTCGACGTCGTTGACGCGCCTGACCAGATTGACATGGCTGACCATCCCGTTCAGGCCGTACGACGTCGTCCCGGGGCGTCGATGAATGTTGGCATCCGCTTGGTCAAAGAAGGTCACGCCGGCGCTTTTGTCACCGCCGGAAACACTGGTGCCGCGGTCGTCGCCGGTTTATTCGGTCTTGGCCGCCTGCCCGGGGTAGACCGTCCGGCGCTCGCGACCATCTTCCCCACGGCGAAGGGGCATTGTCTGATTTTGGACATCGGGGCAAATGCGGATTGCCGTCCGCATCACCTGTTGCAGTTCGCGCTGATGGGCGATCGCTATGCGCGAACGGTATTGGGCATTTCCTCACCACGGGTGGGGCTCTTGAGTAACGGGGAGGAAGAAAGCAAAGGGAGCTTGCTCGTCCAAGAGGCACATCAGCTTCTGAAAGGTGCAGATCTCAACTTCGTCGGTAACGTTGAAGGAAAAGATGTGCCGCGTGGCTTGACCGACGTTGTTGTCTGCGATGGATTCGTCGGTAATGTTCTGATTAAGCTCGCCGAGGGAATCGGCGAATTCACTTTTTCCTTGTTGCGTGACGAGATCGGTGCTAGCCCAATTGGCCTGCTCGGGGCGCTCCTTTTGCGTCCAGCCCTGCGGCGTATCAAACGTCGGGTGGATTACCAGGAGTACGGGGGGGCACCAGTCTTGGGCTTAGACGGGATCGTCATCGTCGCGCATGGGCGTAGCCGCGCCCGAGCCGTGCGGAACGCGATCAGCGTCGCGGCGCAAGCGATCCAAGGTAACCTTACCAAAGCGCTGGCGGAATCAATGTTGGCAGTGCCTCCGAAGCTCCCTCCATTAAAGGCGGAAGGGTAAGGTTGGAAATGACCGTCAAACCGGTTCGAGAGCGACGACGAGTGGTTGTCACCGGATTGGGCGCAGTGACTGCCGTCGGTTTGAATGCCGAGGAGACGTGGCGTAACCTCCTGGCTGGCCGGAGTGGTGTCGGTCGAATTACTCAATTCGATCCGACCGGCTATCCCTCGACGATTGCCGCCGAAGTGAAAGATTTTCGTCCGCCGAGCTTCCTGGATGGCAAGGAGGCGCGACGGATGTCGCGTTTTGAGTTGCTGGCACTGGCTGCAACCGACGAAGCTCTCAAGTGTGCGGCTTTCACGATTAACGAGGCCGAAGCGGATGACGTTGGGGTTCTAGTCGGCTCGGCGATCGGCAGCCTGACGACGGTCGAGCATGAGTCCAAAGTTATGTTCGATCGTGGCGGGATGCGCATGAACCCTTTCCTGTTGCCGATGATGCTCGGCAACATGGCCTCGGCACAGATCAGCCGCCTGTTCGGCGCTCACGGCTATACCGCGAATGTTCAAACAGCCTGTGCGAGTGGAAGCCAAGCAATTGGCGAAGCGACCGAAGTGATTCGACGCGGGGCAGCCGAAGTGATGATCGCCGGTGGCAGTGAGGCATCGGTGTGTGAGCTCGGGCTGGCGAGCTTTTGTGTCATTCGCGCCCTCAGCTCGCGGAACGAAGATCCACCAGCCGCCTCACGACCTTTCGACGCCGAGCGGGATGGTATGGTCGCCGCCGAGGGGGCAGCGATTCTGATCCTTGAATCACTTGAGCACGCGCTGCGGCGGGGCGCCCCGATCTTCGCAGAGGTGAGTGGCTATGGCGTCTCGTCAGACGCCTATCACGTCGTCGCGCCCCGTCCAGATGGTCGGGGAGCGGCGCGTGCAATAACGCGTGCTTTGGTGAACGCGGGACAAGAGCCAACCGATGTCAGCTACATCAACGCGCATGGTACGGGCACGGTCCTGGGAGACGTCGCTGAAACTCGGGCAATCAAGCAAGTGTTCGGTGATTATGCGTATCAGTTGCCGATAAGCTCGACGAAGTCGATGATCGGTCATGCCATGGGGGCAGCAGGAGCGATTGAGGCCCTCGTTTCGGTCCTTTCGATCCGGGACGGAAAGCTTCACCCGACAATCAATTACGAGACGCCAGATCCAGAGTGCGACTTGGACTACGTTCCGAATCAGGCACGGAACTGGCCGGTGTCGGTTGTGCTCTCGAATTCATTTGCTTTCGGTGGACACAATTCGGTGCTTGTTTTTTCTCGTTACGAGGCAAGTTAACCAGACGGTTCTGGGAAGGCACAGTGCAGGTAACTACCAACGAATCATTTGTCAGCCGCCGTAGCTTAATCGGCCGATGGTGCACCATCCTCGGATTTGTTGTGCTCATCGTGGGAATGTACATCTCTCTGCAGCCACCCCAGCAAACAGGGCAATTTCTCGTTCCCTGGTTCACCTTGATCATCGGGATCATTCTCTTAAATGTCGGTAAATATAACTCGATGCGCTGGGGAACGAATCCTCGGGTCGATAAGGCAATTGCCCAAGCGCTGAAGGGTTTCGATCATCGATACCATCTGTACAATTTCGTGCCGACCATTCCGGTCGACCATTTACTCGTTACTCCTTTTGGAGTGATTGTCTTAGAGACCAGGCCATTCTTTGGCGAGATCATTCACAAAGACAGTCGATGGCGGCGGCCGGCGACATTGGGCGGATTCTTCCATTACTTTAGCGATGGTGGCTTGGGCAATCCGACGAAGGAAGCCCAACGTGACACGGAAGCAGTTCAGAACTTGCTCAAAGAGCGTCTCGGCGATGAAATTGGCAGCAAAGTCATCGTCTTGCCGATCATTGTGATGACCAACCCGCGGGTCAAACTCGACGTGACGGATCCGGTGGTGCCGGTCGTGAAGCTCGCGGACTTGCGCGGCGGTCTACGTCAGCTCAAAGAGGCGCCGCGCTTACCTGCTGACGTCCAACGCAGAATTGTCAATATGCTGCAGTGGGAGCCAGCGTCCCAGGGCAGCCAAGTTTCATCCACGCGGAGTAACACATGGCTACGAACTCAGAAATGACGCTTTCCGAAGCAGCCGGCCGTTTTCTGGCGATGCTGAAAGAAGACGAGCGAGCGCAAGCCCAGGCCGAGCTGAATCGATTCGTTCGCCACTTCGGTAGCGATTTGCGAACTTCAAGTCTGCGACCGATCGACGTTGAGGATTATCAAGAACGGGTCGAACGAACCGGGGTTGATGCCGCCAGCAAGCTCGGTCCGATCAAGAATTTTTTGACCTTTGTTTATAAGCAGAATGGAACAGAAACCAATCTGGGCCGCTTGATTAAGGCGCGGCGCTCGATGGGAGCTCGGGTCGCGGTCCGCAAATCGGTTCGAAGCGCTGCTCCGGCCGAAGATGGCATCATTCAGGTGACGAGCGAAGGCTACCAAAACCTGAAGCAAGAACTTGAATATCTGACGACGGTCAAGCGTGCAGAAATCGCCCGTGACCTTTACGAGGCGCGCATCGACAAAGACTTTCGCGAGAATGCGCCATACGACGCGGCGAAACAGCACCAGGCCGAGGTTGAGGCCCGTATTCGGCAGCTCGAGCATACCCTCGCGGTTGCCCAGATCGTCGATCAATCGATCGGTGAGAGGCATCAGGTCGGGATTGGCTCGACGGTACGCTTGAAGGATCTAACCCACGACGAAGAACTGACTTATACTCTGGTGGGCACGAGCGAAGCCAATCCGAAGGCGGGACGAATCTCTACTGCTTCACCGGTCGGACGTGCTCTGCTAGATCGCCAAGTGGGCGACGAAGTCGAAGTTGCCGCGCCAATCGGGATCGTTCGCTACCGAATCGAAGAGATTATCTCCTGATGCGGATTACGCCCACGCTCAGATCAGTCGGCTGTAGCGAGCCATGAATAATGCCACCAAGAAGACGACCCCGGCAATCGCCAGTCCGATCGTGAAGCCATAGGGCTGGCCAGTGAGAGGGCTATTCACGGTCATGCCGAGGGTCGTCGTTACCACGAGGACGGGCAACGCGAGGACTGACAGAGCGAGGAGGGCACGCAGGTAGCGGCTCATTCGGAGCTGGGCAACCGCGCTCGCGGCGAGCAAGACGCCGTCGAGGGCGGATAAATCGTCGTCAAGACTGGTGAGCAGTGCGTCCAAACGGGCGGTAAGCATCTCCCAATCCTGATCTAACTCGTCAACCGGCCTGCTTTGCCGAAGCTCCCGGAGTACCGATACCGCGGGTATGGTGATCCGCCGCAATCTTTGCACCTCCTTGCGGAGGCGTAGTGCCGTACCGGTCAGGTCGTTCCCTCCATCATTGTGATTGATCAATTCCTCTTGCGCGGTGATCGCTCGCTCAAGGTAGCCGCGTGATCCAATGGTTGCGTCAATCAAGCGCTGGACGATAGCGAGGATAAGAGTTGGCACACCTCTGCCGAACGTTTCGCCCCGTGCCCGATCGTCCGTTTCCAACTCTCGGAAAAAGCGAATCAAGGGGCGAACGTCACCGTAATGGATGGTCAGAGCGTAGTCTGGTCCGATCACGATGCTGACTGGACTAATTGACGGATTGGCTCGTCGGCGACTCGTTGCGACGATTGGCACTTGCAGGACGAGAAGATCGTATCCGTCGCGACGAGTGAAACTCGAGAGGCGACTGCGGTCAAGGAAGGTCTCGCTATCTCGGGTCAAAAGCTGATGCGCTTCAGCCAGTCGGGCACAATCTCGCTTGGTAGGACGCTCAACGTCGAACCAGGTGATGCCGTGGCTTTGAATAGACTGAACCGCCGATTCCGAGACAGCAATTTCAGCAGACATGGCAGTGGCATTGGCTCGGAGGTGCGATGGCGACTACTCCCAGGTAAGGATCCAGACACAGGCACCGGCTAGCAAGACCGTGGCTATGATGAGAACAGCCATCTGGGATGGTAACAGCGCAACGTCCTTCGCCGCATAGAGGAGCATTGCAACCATGCCAATCGCCAAAACGACCCAGGCGATGAGCATCGGATGTCGACTAACTAGGTTACGAAACGTTGTCATCACCAGACTTTTCGACCCCACGGAACGAAGTAGAGATAATTCTAGCAGGTTTCTGGAGAGGATGCAGTGGGTTCGAGGATCCGACGGAGGTTTTCCAAGGACTGTCGAGTCTGGGTCGAGACAAGGCTAGCGACCGCTCGGTCGCCGAAGATCCGCAGCGCAAGTGGCAGATGATATTCGCCCGTGTAAGTGACGAGGGTACCCCCTGGGATTTCCTTCAATTCCCAAGTGGTCTGGCTTCGGATTGGCGCGCTCGATCGCGAGACGAGCCGAGTAGGTGGCGTATATTCGACGATCTCCAGGATCGTCTCGATCGAAAATCCAAGCAGATTGCCGGCGGCACGCACGCGCGCGCCACGGCCACGTTCTGGGCCGGGCAGTAGGTCAAATTGACTAAATCCTTCCAGCCACGTACGAGCGCGCCGGACGTCACTGATCGCTTCGAAGACCGCGGTAATCGGCGCCGCGATGACGGCGCGCTCTTCCACGAAAGCCATACTCACCCATTGCCCAGTCGGGGCCATTGATAAATATTTGATCCAGCGCCGTGGCTATACTGACTTCTCGACACGGCATCGGCGTAGAATTTCGCGGACCTCATCCCGAACGTCAAGCTGCAGACAATCAAGGTACGTCGAATAAAGGGCTTTGTCAATCAGTCTCATGCGCCAATCGTCCGGCCGCAGATTACCAACGTGTTGTTGTCGTTTTGACAACAGCGTCTGAAAGCGCTGGAGGAACAACGTTTGCTCTGCCGAGTGGACGATCCGCCGAGAACGATCACTGGAAACGGCTGAGGGTGTACTAGGACGTGACCCCACAAAGGGTGGCAGGTTGGAAGTCTGCATCGTTGATCCTCCTCACCAAAGCCAACGATATCGGTTACTCGCAGACGCAAAATCCGTGCCGCGCGGCCTGGCTGCCTGTTGCAGAGGGTCCTCCACCCCTCAGCAGATCTGGCCTGCCCGGATCGTCTGAGTCCAAGGCTCTTTTTTGGCACGTTCATTGCGGCCACCAACACTTATCGCCACGACGTTGGTTTGAGGGACCTGGATGCAACTATTGAGTGTGTCGTTAGAAGAGCAGGAAGTACATCGCCAGGCGCTTCGACTTCTCAATCAGCACAACATTCACTACGTCGTAGCCGGTGCGGCAGCCATCGGCCACTATACCGGAGTTTGGCGAGACACCAAGGATCTCGATCTTTTTCTGGTGCCGAGCGACGTTACCAACGCGCTGGCCGTGCTCGCGACAAATGGTTATTGGGTTAGGGTCAGCGCTCCCCATTGGCTGGCGGCCGCTGCTCGTGGTAAGTATTATGTTGACCTTATCTTTGGGTTCGGTGGCTGGCGGGCGACGATTGATGAGCAATGGTACGCCCGAGGTCTGCCAGCGTCTATCCTCGGTCAGCCGGTACGGATCGCGCCAGTCGAGGAGATGATCTGGATCAAAGCCTACGTAGCGCACCGCGAGCGCTTTGACGGCGCCGACATTCTGCACCTGATTCGATCGTGCCACGCGACGATGGACTGGCAGCACCTCCTCGAACGGTTCGAGCCATGTTGGCAAGTGTTGATGTTCTACGTCAACCTGTACCAGTTTGTCTATCCCGGCGACCGCTCGGATTTTCCCGCCTGGTTCCTTCACGAGCTGGAAGAGCGGTGGCGATACCAGGCTCATTTCGTGTCGTCTGAGCCACCGGTTTGCCGCGGAACGTTACTCGATCGCTTTTCGTACTTGATCGATATCGAGGAAGGGCTGCGTGACGCCCGCTTACCCTGGGCAGTGGCCCAAGGCTGGACTGCTCATGACCTCGATCTGGACCGGGCCGAAGCGGCACACATGGTGAAAGAAGGGTTGGTCCGACCAGACCGGGTGGCCTGAAGTAGGCCGGGAGCACGTCTGGAAGGCGGCACGGTCAGGCTTGTGGCAGCAAGAAGCTCGCTGCCACCCGATCTCTTCTTGTGCAGCCCGCGCCTGACAAGTTTAGGAGCGGGCGAAGGATGGTACTCTACTCTCCGCGAGGTAGTGCACCACGAACGAGCGAACAAGCGGGCGTGCGACGTTATAGACGGGAATACCCCGTGGTGTGCGCCCAACCGGCGAGCCATAGTGGGCATGACCGTGGAAGACGACGTCTGCCTCGTACCGATCAACCGGTTCACTCAGACTGCTGTTACCAAGGAATGGAAAAAGCTCCGGTGACTCTCCGATCACTGTGTCGCGCACGGGAGCATAATGCACCACTGCGACGACAAAATCAGTTGAATCAGTAACGCGCAGCGTTCGTAAACCGGCGTCAAGCTTGTTGGCTTCGATCTGACCGGCCCGGACGAAATCTTTCAGGGGTAGCTCACCAAACGGTGCTACTAATCGATCGCCAAAGCCGCCACAGAAACCCTTCACTCCCGTAAACCCAACGGTACGGCCGCGGCAGTTCATCACAAAGGTGTGACCGTCGAGCACGATGACGCCAGCCCGGCTTAGCTCAACAGCAATAGCGTTTTCCTGGTTCTTTTCATAATCATGATTTCCGAGTACGCCGACAATTGGTATATGCACGACGGAAATCTCTTCAGTAAGAATGCGGGCTTCCTCGACCTTGCCATTGAGGGTGACGTCACCGGCAATTACCAGGACATCGGCCTCGTCATTGACTGGTTCTAACTCGTGTCGCAAGCGCCCTTGTAGCTCATCGTAACAATGAACGTCGGCAATTGCCGCGATCCGGATGGCAGACCTGTCCTCTCCCAAAGCTCCTCCCTAGAGAAAGTCACTGGTCGCTTTACATTATATCTAGTTCGCGGCATTTTTGCTTTGGCCATCCGAGCAGACGCTCGTAGACCGTCAGTTACCCGGCTGGTCTGGTCGATAGCAAAGCTGGCATAAGTTATACCAGTCCAGGCCGTGAGTGCAGGCGAGGAGTGGGCGGACTCGCTGGAGGTCTTCGGGAGTGTTGAGATTAAAGAACGCGTCTGGGCCACACGCGACGTCGTCGACTTCATCGACAAAATGCACGCGAAGCTCCACCGTCAGATCGAGGAGCTTGAGTTGGCCAAGGCGGAGTCGATTCTGGATCACTGGCAGGCAGGTCGTCCGGTAAATTGCCTGGAGTGGTTCACAGCGGCCATCGCGGTGGCGAGGGAGCAGCAGATCATAGTCACGGGGTTGGGCAATCAGCCAGCGGAGAAGAGTCAAATCCAAGAACGGTAAATCCACGGCGACGACAAGAGCGAACTCATGCCGAACAACCGAAAGCCCGACGGCGAGGCCGGCGAGTGGCCCGGCATTGTCTACCTGGTCCGAATAGATCCGGGCACCCTGGATGCTGGTCAATACTTCACCAAAGCCAGCCACGACCGCGATGTCGTCGCTGAGCCGAGTCAATCGTGCGACCGTTTCCTCGAGCAGAGTTCGACCATTGGCGAGAAGCAGTTTTCGCTTGTCGATGCCGAGACGACGGCTCTTGCCCCCGGCGATGATCACGACGCTGATTGGCGCGGTCACTTCGGAAGAAGGGCTTCGTACTGCTCGGCGGTCAAGAGTGAGGCGACTTGTGATGGATCAGACATCTCGACCACGATCATCCACCCCTCGCCATATGGATCCTGGTTGACGAGCTCGGGGCGGTCGATGAGCTTCTCATTCACTTCTACCACTGTCCCACTCACCGGAGCGAAGAGATCCGAGGCAGTCTTGACCGACTCGACCACCCCAAACGTCTTCCCTTGCTCGACCCGGGTTCCGACCTTCGGTAGCTCGACAAACACGACGTCGCCAAGTTGTTCCTGAGCGAAGTAAGTAATCCCCACGACCCCCCGCGCGCCCTCTACGCGGATCCATTCGTGGTCCTTAGTATACCGTAGATCTTGGGGATACACGCTCCCTCCATACCCGCCATTCCCTTGCTCGAGCTGCGGGCTATCGGGGCCGATTATATCATGGGTTTGTAGTATACTGTGGCTGAATGCCGTGCGAGGAGTGATAAGGGGATGATTTACGAACTCCGGATCTACGAAGCAGTTCCAGGAAAAATGGGGAACCTTCACCAACGATTCGCGACGACAACCTGCCGCATTTTCGAGCGGCACGGCATCAAGCCCGTGGCCTTCTGGGAAGACGTGATCGGTGTCAGTAATCGTTTAACTTACGTCCTCGCCTGGGAAGACATGGCGCAGCGAGAGCGGTTGTGGAACGCTTTTCAAGCGGATCCGGAGTGGATCGCGGCTCGAGCTAAGTCGGAAGAAGACGGACCCATCGTCGCGCGTGTGATCTCAACCTTCATGAAACCGACGACGTATTCACCACTACAATAGGCACGAGTAAGCACAAATGAACAAGTCCTTGGGGAGGATCGAGGTTCTCGGAGTCCCGATGGATCTCGGCGCGGGTTTGCGAGGTGTGGACGTCGGTCCATCCGCGATGCGACACGCTGGGCTAATTCCTCGACTCCGTGAGCTTGGCTACGACGTGGTCGACGGGGGGAATCTGCCAATTCAGATCGCGGCGGAAGTCCCGGTCGGAAATCCCACTGCCCGCTACAGCGAGGTCGTTGCTCAGGTTTGTCAAACGGTTCGGAGTCGGGTGAGTGACACTCTGGCGGGGGGAGCGACGCCGATTATCCTCGGCGGTGACCATTCACTTGCTGCGGGCTCGCTGCGGGGTGTACTGGACCAGCGGCCGGAGACAAAGGTTCTTTGGCTGGATGCTCATCCGGATTTGAACACCCCGGCCACCACACCGAGTGGCAATATCCATGGCATGCCGCTGGCAATTGCTCTCGGCCAGGTGCCTGAGCTCCTGCCTGGGCTCGATTGGGAAAGTCGCGTGCTGACCCCAGAGCGCGTCGCGATCGTTGGCTTGCGCCGCACGGACCCAGGGGAGCGCGAGTTGATTCGGCACTTGGGGATCTGCGTTTATACCGTGGCTGACATCGATCGCTATGGCATGTATGAGATCATGCAGCGTGTGCTCGACCGCCTCAATCCCCAGCCGGGCCAGCTTCATCTCAGCTTAGATCTCGATGTTGTCGATCCGCACTCCGCTCCGGGCGTCGGTACGCCGGTTGCCGGCGGCATCACGATTCGCGAAGCTCACTTGGCACTCGAAATGGTAGCGCAGACCGGAATTCTCGGATCAATCGAAGCGGTTGAAGTGAACTCGTTCCGCGATCACGAAAACCAAACAGGACGCTTGGCGACCGATCTGATCCTCTCTGCTTTTGGTCAGACGATTCTTTGACGTTGTGGAGAAGTTAATATTTAATATCTCAGCACTTCGGCAGAATAACAAAGGATAAAGAGTAGCGAGAGTATTAGGGAAACGTTAAACAGCCAGTAGAGCGGATTGTTGCGCGAATCAGATAATGCTATAATCGCGCCGCTGGTTTCCTTCTCCGAACCGAGACGGCAATGTTGCCGGCCCAAAGAAACAAAGTGCATTTCGTGAGTTAATTCTTACCAAGATCACAGTCAAGGGTTTGTTCTATCTTTCGCGCTACTGAGGTTGCTGACGTGATGGATGAAGTTGATCGCTTTGCTTTGGCGCGTCTGCGGAATGAGTTGCGAGAGGTGGATGCTGAGATCGACCGGATCAAGCGCGAGGATCGCCTTTTCCGCCGTTATCGCTTTGGCTCGGACTTTCACGACAGCCAGATCATCGCTTTACAGGCACAAAGACAGGAGATCCTGGCAAAACTGCGCGCCCGGCGTGCCGGGACAAAGCGGTCTATCTCGAGCCCAGCAGGACTGCGCGCGTGGCTCCTTTGGCCCGCGGCGCTGGTAGCGGCGGTCTTCACCGGGGGGGCACCTCGTCGTCGTCTGCCACGCTCGGCATAAAAGGGGGCTGGGGGCGAGGCGTACCTTTATCGACTACGCTGGCGCTCAGGTTTGGGTTTGGGGGCGGGCACCTTCGCTCGTCTGACCGATTTTCCTCTCTGTACCGGCCAGCAAGCGCAGAATATTCTCCCGATGGCGGATAAAGACAATCAAGGGTGAGCCGAGGACCATCACGACGTAGCCGGTCGGCACCGAGCCGGTCGCGACCAAAATTGCCATCACTACCGTTCCAAAAGCAACCCCTGCGAGGGATCCCAGCGAGACGAAGCGCGACACGGAGACAACGATCGCGGTGACGGCGAGGCAGGCAACCGCCAAAATCGGCTGGAGAACGATTAAGCCGCCGAGGGAACTCGTCACGCCCCGACCGCCGGACCAGTTGCTGTAGACGGGCCAGCAATGACCAGCGATCGCTGCGACCGCGCAGAGTGACTCGACCCAGGCAGAACCGGTAAGTAACCGAGCCACGAGCACCGGTACGATTGTCTTGGCTAAGTCACTTGCGAAAACGATTGCCGAGGCGCGCCAGCCAAGGGTACGCAGAACGTTCGTGGCGCCCGTGCTACCGCTACCGTATTTGCGAATATCGATTCCACGTTGCCAGCGGGCAACCAGCAGTCCAAAAGGGATCGCCCCGAGAAGATAGCTGGCGATGACGATCGCCGCGCTGATGACGATCATGCCCTCTTTTCCAACTGATTTGCCACCCGGGTGCGAAAGATCATTCGCACCGCGGTGCCTTCAAATCCGAATGCCCGACGGATGCGGTTTTCAAGGTAACGTTGGTAAGAAAACTGAAGGAGGGCCGCATCGTTCACGAAGAAGACGAAGGTCGGCGGATTGACCGACACCTGCGTGACGTAGTAGATCTTGAGCTGTCGGCCACGACTTGTCCCTGGCGAATGAGCGTGGAGTGCTTCCTCGATGACGTCGTTCAAGGCCGCAGTTGACACCCGTTTGTACCGTTGTTCGGATATCTGAAAAACCGTGTTGACGATGTCGCTGATCTGCCAGCGCTGTTTCGCCGAAACGAAGAGCAGCGGGGAATATGGGATGAACTTGAACTCCTCCCGGACTTGGAGCGTCCACTCTTCTTTCACCTGGCTCGTCTGCGGCACCAGATCCCACTTGTTTACTACCAGTAAGATACCTTTTGCCTCGTCACGAGCAAAGCCGGCCAGATGCGTATCCTGAGCGGTGACCCCTTCACTGGCATCCAGAATAACCGCGATGATGTCAGCCCGCTCGATTGCTCGAATTGAACGGATCACGCTGTAGCGCTCGATTCCGGCCTCGATGCGGCCCCGGCGACGCACGCCCGCAGTGTCAACTAATGTCAAGCGGCGTCCGTCTATTTCCAGGCTTGTATCGATCGTGTCGCGGGTGGTTCCTGGAATTTCGGTGACGACGGCACGCTCGCGTCCAACGATCGCGTTGAGGAGAGATGATTTCCCCACGTTCGGTCGGCCGACGAAGGCAACGCGCACCCCTTCTTCACTCGTTGGCGCTTCGGTTGGTATCGAGGGTAAGTGAGCAACCACCGCGTCCAGCAAATCGCCGGTCCCTGTCCCATGGAGCGACGAGATCGGGTAGACCTCTCTCAACCCCAGCCGGTAAAACTCGGCTGATTCAAGGCGTCGATTCGCAGTATCGGCTTTGTTCGCGACTACCAGCACCGGCTTATTCGTCTGCCGCAAGAGCGCGGCAACTTCCAGGTCACCCGTGGTTATGCCTTGCTGGGCGTCGACGACGAATAAAATGAGATCAGCTTCGTCAACCGCGAGCTCGGCTTGCTGTCGGACGCGTTGGGCGATGTCGCTCCCGGGTTCGATTTCTAAGCCACCGGTATCGACAATCGTGAAGTCACGCCCATTCCAGTCTGCATCATAGTATAGACGATCACGCGTGGTACCGGCCACGTCTTCGACGATCGCGATCCGCTCGCCAACAATACGATTGAATAAGGTCGATTTACCGACATTTGGCCGGCCAACGAGTGCGACGATTGCTTTGGACATTGGAAACTCCTCTCGGCAACGCGACTCCCTGTCGCGTACCGATGGATTAGCTATCTCGTGGATAACGTGACTGTGTCGGGCTGGACACCGGTTACGGTGAGCAACGGAGGCGATACAACTTGAACCTTTGCTCTTTCCGTGCCGGTGACTGCTCCGCCCGCGTCGACGGTCACGGTCAGGTCGTTTGGCTGCAGCCGGCTCAAGACCGGAATGGGGCCGGTCAGCGTGACACTCACCGCTCCCGGGTTGATCGCGTAGGCAACAGTCGGAGCGGCGTTAACGACCTGTGGACTGACGAGAATTGTCTTACTTCCATTAATCGTGCTGATCAAAACAGTCACCAGGATCGTTTGCGAGCGAGCCAGGGCTACTGTTTTGGGCAGAGCTAGGTCGGCGTTGACTGACAGGTCACCGGTTGCATTCGTAACGCTGATCGGTTGGGTTGGGACCGTTGACATTCCCTGTAACGTCGTCGGATCCCCGACCAGAGTAACCGTCTGTGGATCTACCGTCACGCCGACTTCCTGATACCCGAGGGCCACGTTACCGACAATCGTTGGCTCGACGGGCAGCGTTTTGTATTCGATCTTTTGATCGATTGGCACCTCGACGAGAACCCCATCCGGATCTATCGTAACTTTGTCGACGGGATTGCCCGCGCTGTTTACAGCGACGGGCTGGTACGTCCGATCAATGGGAGCGGTGAGCCCGTCGAGGCTCACCGCTACTTGCACGGCGGTCACCTGATCGACGCTGCTTTGTGGTCCGCTGACGGTCACTTCAGTTGGCGTGGTCTTGGCGGGACCGGATTCGTAACCGAAAGCCACGGTACCGGTCAATTTTGCATTGACCGGTACTTGCTTCGACTCCAAGGGTTGGACTTGCAAGAATACCCGAGCAGGGTCGACCGACTCCACGCGTGCCCGCGGATCAGATGACGTGAGCTTGACTGGCACTTCCTGCAGTCCAGGAGTGACTTTGGAGGCGTCAATCGTCGCCTTCAATGTATCTGTCCGCAATTGAGGCCACACGTCACTGGGCGCACTGAGCATAACGCTCACCGTTTGAGTCTCGCTCTGGACAACCAGATTTTTCGGCGCTCCGACGATCTGAATCGGAACGCCGTTGATTGAGTTACTGACCTCCGGATCCTGGTTAAAAGTCACAAAAACCCAGAGTCCGGTGGAAATGACGAGCGACAACAGCATCCAGATCACATTGCTACGCAAAAAGGGAACCACGTTGATCTACCTCAAGGGACCGCCGGTGTTTTCTCGGCGCGGGGACGTTTCGGCCACCATGGAAACGTTGGTGGTGCTGGCGGGGTCATCAGCACAGTGAGCGCCTTGCGAAGCTTGCTTTCGTCCAGGTGCCGGACCATACGTCCGTTATTCATCAAGGAGATGATTCCGGTTTCTTCTGAGACGACGATAGAAATCGCATCGGTTCGCTCTGTTATGCCAAGTCCAGCCCGGTGGCGAGTGCCCATCGACGAGTCGATCTGATTCTCGGACAATGGCATGACGCACCCCGCCGCGACGACGCGATCGCCGTGAATGATAACTGCTGCATCGTGCAGTGGAGAATTCGGAAAGAAAAGGGTGAGTAACAGCTCGCTCGAGACAACCGCGTCTAAGATGACCCCGGAATCGGTATATTCGTTCAGTCCGGTCTCCCGTTCGACGACAATGAGGGCGCCGTAGCGTCTTTCGGCGAGTCGACGGCAAGATCGGGCAATTTCGACGATGGCTTGCTCAATGCTCTCGTGCTGGCGTGGGCTGAGCGGTCGACTGAGCCAGCCGCGCACTCGGCCAATTCGCTCCACGACCCTTCGCAGCTCGGGCTGAAACACGACGAGCAGGCCAAATGAGAGGAATGGTAGCAGGTTGCGAAGAAGCCAGTTAAGCACGACAAGCCCGGGTAAGCTTCCAACGACGGCAACGGCGACGAGAAGCAAACCAATACCGTACAGTGCCGAAAAAGCGCTCGTCCCGCGAAAGAGGCTGAACAGGCCATAGATAATGATCGCGACGATGACGATGTCGAGAATACTCCAAATCGTCACCCGATCGAGGGCTGTGACCAGGGCTGACGGCAATTGACTCACTGTGCGCCTCCTGGTCGTCGAGTGCGTTTGGCTAGGCGTTGGCCGGCCGCGCCCTCCGCAGCCAGAGCACCTCCCCACTCTCCGAGGCGCAAGGAGAAGGAGAGCGGGGCGAGCACTTGAAGGGTTTGACGTGCTCTCCTGACGTCGCCAGCCTGAAAACAGCATTCGGCCAGGTGCGGATACAAGCTCGGATCATCCGAGCGTCTTTCTGATAAATCGCAAATACACTCGCCGATCAAGACCCCGGCGAGCTCGTTGGCTTGGTAGAGTGTTTCCTGATTCTCGGCCCGGTCACTCACGGCTAACTTCCTGGCCTAGCCTCAACGCCGTTGGCCAGCAACCATAGCAGAATCGCCTTTTGGGCGTGTAAACGGTTTCCTGCTTGCTGAAACACGATCGACTGTGGCCCGTCGATCACGTCGTCGGTGATCTCTTCTCCGCGATGAGCTGGTAGATCGTGTAGGACAACCGCATCTGGGCGTGCCAGGCTCAAGAGAGTTTGGTCGATCCGGTACTCGGCGAAGACTCGTCTGCGTCGGACTGCTTCCTCTTCCTGTCCCATACTCGTCCAAACATCGGTGTACAAGGCGTCGGCGCTACGTGCTGCCTCACGGGGATCATTCAGCACGGTGACACTTCCGCCATGGCGGGAAGCTTCTTCTTGCGCGTAGGCAACGACTTGCGCACGGGGTTCGTAACCGACCGGGCTAGCGACGCGCAAGTGAATCCCGACGCGTGAGCAGCCGAAGAGGAGAGCGTGGCAAACGTTGTTACCGTCTCCGACGTAGGTGAGGGTGATTCCCCGAAGTGAGCCAAAGTGCTCGCGGAGAGTCAGTAAATCGGCCATTGCCTGGCATGGGTGGCAGAAGTCAGAAAGGGCGTTGATCACTGGCACGCTCGCGTAGCGAGCCATGACCTCGACATCCTCGTGGCGATAGGTACGGGCCGCGATCACCTGAACGTACTCGCTAAGAACTCGGGCAACGTCCGGGATCGATTCGCGCTTGCCAAGGCCGACCTCGTCCGGACCAAAATAGACGACGTGTCCCCCCAGCTCATACATCGCGACGTCGAAGCTCCCGCGCGTCCGCAGCGATGGCTTCTGAAAAACCAGGGCCAGTGACTGACCATGCAGATCCTTTCGCATGCGGCGTTCGATTTTGAGGGTGAGAGCGTGATCGAGCATGTGATGAATGTCTTCGGCGGTCACATCCCGCAGACTCAGAAAATCCGCGTGCTTCATCCTGGCTCCCGGTCGGAGGTACCGCACCATAACGTGTTCTGGCGCCAGTATAACACACCCGACGCGGTCAGCAGCGAGCAGGCCATTTAGGTGCACGAGATATGATGTGGTTATGACATGCTACTTGTCGCTGAGTATATCTCCAACGAGGTGTGCTTCGACCAGGCTCCCGGCGGGAATCGGCTCGGTTCCTGGCTCGATTCGGAGAAGCGCGTTGGCTCCAACGAGCGACAGCAATCGGCTCGACCGTTGGCTACCGGTCGATTCTGCGACGAGTCGACCTCGCGACCAGCGAACAGCGGCGCGTTGGAATTCGGTCCGGTCCGGCGAAGGAGTGAGCGCATGCTCGACGATCGCCTGAACGACCGGCCGATGGATCCGTTGGTGTCCTTGCATCTTCTGCAAGGCAGGACGAACGAAAACTTCGAAGCTGACCAGAGATGACACCGGGAAACCCGGCAATCCGAAGACAAGCTTTTCCCCGACCGTGGCAAACGTCGTTGGCTTTCCCGGCTTAAAGGCAATCCGTCCGAAGTGGATCGTTCCGAGCCGCGCGAGGATGGGCTTGATTAGATCCCGGCTACCCACGGAGACACCACCGGAGGTCAGGACGACATCAGCGCGCTCAAGGCCCTCGCGGATCAGCGCTTCTTGGGCGGCTTCGTCATCGCGAACTTTACCAAGAGAGAGGGGGATGCCCCCGGCTTCGCGAATGACCGCGAGCAAAGCGTATCGGTTGCTATCGCGGATCGCTCCCGGGTGGAGTGGTTGGTCCGGCTCGATGAGCTCATCCCCGGTCGAAAGCACGGCCACGGTCGGGCGCCGATAGACGGTCACACGAACGAGCCCCACCGTGGCCAAGAGACCAACTTCGGCCGCCCCGATCTCTGTCCCTGCTTCGAGCACGATTTGGCCGCGTGAGACGTCGAGCCCGCGCGGATAGATGTTGTCACCCTCGCGCGGCACTTGGTCGATCTGAAGGATACCATTTTGCTCGCTCGTCTGTTCAACCATGATGACCGCGTCTGCGCCGGGGGGGATGGGGGCACCAGTCATGATGCGCGATGCCGTGCCAGGCCTTATTTCGATCTGGTCGGTGGCACCGGCGATGATCTCGGCAAGCACTTGGCGTGGCATGAGTCCATCGCTGACCCGGAGAGCGTAGCCGTCGACCGCCGAGGCTGCGAAAGGGGGCATGTCGTCTCCTGCTTTGACTGTCTCAGCAAGAATGCGTCCAATCGCTTCTTCAAGCGTAACCTCTTCTGTTGCCAGAACTGGTGTTCGGGATAAGATTGCTTCGATCGCCGATTCGACCGAAACCATGGGATAACGAGATGCCTGCATGCGAACCACGGTGTGCTCTCTCCGTTTACCTAATACAGAATCAGGGGATCATCTCGGATGTGCTCTGTTACCCCTTCACCCCCTGCCCTCATGGGCCACGGAAGTCAGCTTGTTACCTTCACCGAGCGACTGTGCCAACCGGTCGCGCCGTCGGGCAGAGTGTCGGTAACGGTGGAGGTTTGCGTCTTACCAGTTCCATCAGTTGCCCGGACGACGATTTCATGATCGCCAGCCGTTGCTTGCCAGTCAAGCATCCAGAATTGCCAGGTATATGGTCCAAGTGCTGGCTTCAACGCCGCGTTTTGCCAGGTCTTCCCACCGTCGACGCTCACCTCGACTTTGCTGATCTGACGATCGCCGGCGAAGGCAATACCAGCGATCGTGCTTGGCCCGGTCTTCAGCGATTGCGCCTTGTCAGTTGGCACTTCGATCCGCGACATCGTTTGGATAACCGCCGAGTCGCTCCAGCCGCGCTGCTGCCAGTAGCCTTGATAATCGTTGGTGACAAATTCGATCTTCGTCAGCCACTTGACGTTTTTCATCCCATAGATACCCGGAATCAGCAGACGTGCCGGGGCGCCGTGACCGGGTTCGAGGGGAGCGCCATTCATCTGGTAGGCGAGAAGATTCACCGCGCTCAGTGCCCGCTCCACTGGTAACGAGTCGGTATAACCGTCGGCGGCGGTAAAGACTACCTTGATCGCTTTGGGATCTGGCTGCGCATTTTGCAAAAGGCCGCGCAATGCCACACCCCGCCAACTCGCATTACCAATCAGATTCCCACCAACCTCGTTACTGATACATTCCAAGGTTTCGTAACGATCCTCATAGGGTAGCTGGAGCAACTGGTCATAGGTGATTGCATAGGGGCGACCGACCAAACCGGTGATCTGAAGCTTCCACGTCTTCGGATCGACCACGGGATCGGCGAAGAAGTTCTTCGAGACGACGTAGAAATCTTTGGTCGGGGTCACTTCCGTCTCGAGTCCAGGAATTTCCCAGCCGGTCGTGGTCGGGACCGCCGCTGGCGTCGCCACGCCAGCCGTGGCCGACGCAACGGAGGTGGGGGCGGTCTCCGGCGTGGGCATATTTGGTATCGCCGCGTTGGCTCCGGATGCGACCAAGGGCGCGGTGGCTGGCAACCCTGGCCCCACGCCCGTCGGTACCGGCAACGCGCCGGGTTTCGGCGCGGCGATGACTCGATAGGTGGATCCCGCGGCCAGCGTGGCGATCGCTCCAACCGCTAAACCGCCAAGCAAACGGCGTCGTTCCGTACTCGGCGCCGACTCCCCGGTGAGCTCTGTCGTGAACAAAACGCGATAGCTGCCGGCCACAGTGAGCCCGAACAGAAGAAAGTTGACCAACAGCGCTAGGTTGAGGCCAACGACGTCGAACGACGTGCGACTACCGAAAAGGCCGTCGCCGACCATTGGCAGCAGCCCTAGCGTCGTGAAGAGCCAGAGCGCTACCGCGCCGAGTACGCCTCCATTCCAGCCAAACCAACGGCGACGAATCTCGAGCAGGCCAGGTCCCCAAATTAGCCCGAAAAGAACGCCCAGCATTGCTCCCACTGCGACTTGCAGAACGAGGATGCTCACGAAGAGCAGCGGTTTTGCTTGAAACTTGAGAGTATCGAGTACCGCAGCAAAAATCGGGGCCGGGATTCCCCGGGTGAAAACATCCTCGAGAAGGTCGGGAAACATGGGCGCACCCGCGCCGATTCGCGCTAGTGCCTGACCGAAGATCATCACTAGGGCGCCAATCACGCCCGCCTGTGCACCTGCTCGCACTGTCCGCCGGGTTTGCATCGAACCCTCCGCGCGCGAAGATACAAAAGAAAAACAGCAATTTGATCATAACACACCAACGCCCGTGAATCCCAAAATATATAAGATGTGTGGCGTGCGAATGAGCGATCAGCGCACCCGGCGGCTACCCACGATAAAGCCGATGATTGCTGCGATGGGAGCTACCCCGATTAGTCCGATCGTACCGAGGCTCTGACCGGTGCTGATCACGCGTTGGGGCAGTGAAGGGGTGTCCGTTGGCGTCGCGGTCGCGGTTGGAGTTGGCGTTGGCGTGTTGGTGGGCGTCGGGGTGTTGGTTGACGTTGGCGTGAGCGTCGGTGTTAACGTTGGTGTGAGCGTTTGGGTCGGCGACGGTGAGCTAATCCGCGTGGCGACCGGGGGGCTGCCTCGCGCGGTCACAGGGGCAGGCCGTCGGGTTGGCGTCGGCGGTGCTGGCACTGGGGTTGAGGCGATGACCTTAATCGTGACCGTCACCGAGCCCCCCTGGCCATTGCCGTCGATCTGATAAATTCCCGGTGGCACGGTGGGCGGCACCGTTACGGTCTTGTTGAAGCTCCCGTTGCTATCAGCAAGCACGACTCCCAGGGGCACGACGTCCCCCTGAGAGTCGGTAAAGCTGACCAGTATCTGATCATTGGGGGCCCAGCCAGAGCCATGAACCGACACTGACTTTCCGGCGACGACTGTCGAAGGGTTTACGACTACGTTTCCTTCGGCGAAAGCCATGGCCGGCCAAAGGGCAGTGGCGGGCAATATGAGGAGGATGAGCCAGGCTTTGGCGCGAAATGACCGGAAAATGATGCGAATCTGCGTCATTGCCACCATATTATACAGAATTTCGCGAGGCTTTAAGTTTGACACTCAACACCCTAACCCGTACACTTTACCTAGGGAATCAGCCACCGGTTTCAGTATTTCCGATCGATTGGCAGCCGCCCATGCGGCTGTTTTTGTTATAGCGAGGCGGCGTCTTCCGCCCTTTCAAGCAAGGGAGTCCGTCGGGAATGTCAGTGATGTGAAGCGAGAGGAGGTACCGGAGATGGACACGCAGCCGCTACGGTTGACTAGTCTGAGCCACGGTGCTGGCTGAGCGTGCAAGCTCGGCTCAGCCGATCTGGTGCAGGTCCTGCGCCATCTACCTCCATTGACCGATCCGAACGTTCTGGTCGGCACGAAGACCGCGGACGATGCCGCGGTGTACCAGTTGTCACCAGAGCTTGCCCTGGTAACGACGGCAGACTTCTTCACGCCGATCGTCGATGACCCGTACGCGTTCGGCCAAATCGCGGCGGCGAATGCGCTCAGCGACGTCTATGCGATGGGGGGCGAGCCGCTTTTCGCCCTGAACCTGGTCGGTTTTCCAAAAGATACGTTGCCATTGGACGTGCTGACCCGGATTCTCTCGGGTGGCTGTGAAAAGGCGGCCGAGGCAGGCATCTGCATTGTCGGTGGTCACACGATCGATGATCCGGAGCCCAAGTATGGCTTAGTCGTCGTCGGAAAAGTTGCTCCTGATCGAGTGGTTCGCAACGTCGGGGCGCTTCCTGGTGATCGTCTATTCTTAACCAAGCCGCTGGGCAGTGGGATCATTACCACGGCGATCAAGCGTGGTCTGGCCCCGCCGGCCTTGATCGAGCGCATCACCAATCTAATGGCGACACTGAACCGGGCCGGTGCCGAGGCGATGACAGTCGTCTATCCCGACGCGGCGACGGACGTGACCGGCTACGGACTGCTCGGCCACCTCTGGGAGATGGTATCAGGCAGTGCGGTTGGCGCCGTCGTCGATGTGAACCGGGTGCCCGTCATTGCCGAAGCGTGGGAATTTGCCCAGCAAGGCGTGGTGCCGGGGGGCACCCAGCGAAACCTGAAAGCTCTGGAAGGCAAGGTGATCTGGGAAGCTGGCGTCGATGAAGTTGATCGTTTAGTGTTGAGCGATGCCCAGACCTCCGGAGGACTGCTGATCGCGGTTCGCCCGGAGCGTGCCGAAGAGCTGCGTGACGCGCTGATTCATCGGGGAACGCTTGCTACCGCCGAGATTGGCTCGATCGTCGAAGGTGACCGAATCGTCGTCGAGCGTGGAAACGGTTAGGTGGGCACTAGAACTGGAGCAATAGACTATTGGAAATTGGAATTATGGGCCTGGCGAGTGCCGGAAAAACGACGGTGTTCAATGCGCTCGCCCGTGCCAAGGTTGAGGTAGCGACCTACGCCGCGGCCGGTAGCGAGCCCCACCGCGCGGTGGTTCAGGTGCCGGATGCTCGCTTGGACAAGCTCGCTGCCTTGTTCAAACCGAAGAAGGTAACGCCGGCCGAGGTGCGCTACGTCGACGTTGCCGGTAGCCTGCAGAGCGCAAGCGACGCTGCACAGGCCAGTCAGATTATCGGCCAGCTTCGTACCTCCGATGCGCTCCTTCTGGTCATCCGCGCATTTGCGAGCGACGTGGTCCCTCATCCGTTGGGGAGTGTCGATTCGCTTCGAGACTTGAAGATTCTCGCCGAGGACCTGGTCCTCAACGATTTGACCGTCATCGAGAAGAGATTGGAGCGACTAGATCGCGACTTGCGCTTCGTCAAGGCCGGGCCGAGTGAGGCAGTGCGCGAGCGCGAGTTGCTGATCCAGATCAAAGAGGCGTTAGATAAGGGCCGACCGATCCGGGATCTGGGCTTGAGCGATGCCGACTTGAAGTCGCTCCGTAGTTATGCATTTCTGACCGCGAAGCCCTGGATGGTGCTATTCAACACGGGCGATTCGCCGGACGGCATTGACAAAGTGGTCGAGCAGGCGAGGGCGATGCTGCCGTTCGCTCAGACCGAGGTGACCTCACTGGCGGGGCGCTTGGAGATGGAGCTAAGCGAGCTAGAGCCGGAAGAGGCAGAAGAGTTCAAGACCGCCTTGGGAATCGCGGAGCTTGGCTTGAACCGGGTGATTCAGCTATCCTACCGGTTGCTGAATCTGATCTCGTTTCTCACGGTGGGACCGGACGAATGCCGTGCCTGGACGATTCGTCGTGGCAGTACTGCGGTAGAGGCAGCCGGCCAAATTCACACCGATCTGGCGCGTGGCTTCATCCGAGCCGAGGTGGTTGGCTGGGAACAGTTGCTCGCCGCCGGTGATTGGAACGATGCGAAGCGACAGGGGATTGTTCGAGCTGAAGGAAAAACGTATGTCGTCCAGGATGGCGACGTGATGAATATTTTGTTCTCGGTGTAACGTCGAAGGAGGATGACGTGGCCATTTCGATTCCAACCACGAAGACCTACCAGGTGCCTTGGAACGAGGCGGAGATCGAGATCTCGGTGCCGGCCGATTCGGTGACCGCCGAGATTCGCTTCACCGATCTGCCACCGGTGCCGGATTCGGCGGCAGCGCTGCTTCGGGCGATGGATGAGCCGATCGGTCGACCGCCGCTCGCTGATCTGGTCTGGCCAGGCGCCAAGGTTGCTCTCCTGACCGGTGACCGCATGACTGACCTCATGCTTGGCTCGCGCGACGGCCTTGGGCACGTCATTCTGGACTATCTCAATCGAGCCGGGGTGCGCGATCGAGACGTTACCCTCGTTTACGCCTGCGGCACCCACCCTCACCGCAACGCTGACGAAAAGATTGGTCCGCGCCTGATTAATCGCGTTGGGCGTTACGTCAAGCATCTTTCGACCGACGACGATCAGCTTTCTTTTGTCGGGTATACCACGCGTGGCAATGCTGTCTGGCTCAATCGAGCTGTCGTCGAAGCCGATGTCGTCATCGGAGTCGGTGAGATCAGCCCCAATACCCATGGCGGCTGGTGTGGTGGCGGGAAGATGATCGTGCCGGGCGTGGCCGGGCAAGCGACCGTCGAGCACAACCATCGCTGGCTCATGCGCTCGGAGACGCCGTTGGGACTAGCCGACGGCAATCCGCTGCGGCTTGACATGGAAGAAGGAGCCGACCTTGGGCGCCTCGCCTTCAAAATTGACGTTCTGGTCAACTCGGACCAGCAGATCGTCGCGGTCTACTCCGGTGATTTTCGCAAGGAGCACCGCGCTGCACTCGACGTCGCGCGGCAGATTTGGATGACCAAGCTCGATCCGGTCGACGTCGCGATCTACTCGCCGGGCGATGGCCGAGAGCGTTACTTAGAAAATTCCCTTTTCATCACCCTTGACTCGGCTGAACTGGCGACGAAGCCGGACGGCGTGATCATCTTGATCGCCTCGGCGGCTGGTGGGTATGCGCCAGCCGGCGGTGGCTGGCCCTACAATGCTCACCAGACTTCTCAAGAGCTTATGAAGCAGAGCTCGCCGGAGATTGCCCGCGCGATGATTGAGAGCCGGGGAAACCTGCGTAGTGCGTCGATGGTGTTCGCCGCGAAGCGGGTCCTCGAGCAACGCAAAGTCTTTCTGGTTTGCGAAGGCATTGAGCCCGGCGAAGCAAAGGCGCTCGGTTTTGCCGGCTGCTTCCGAAGCTTCGACGCCGCGCTCGCCGAGGCCTGGGCGCTCAAAGGGCGCGCCGCGTCAATCGCGACCTGCTTTCCGCGGGGTATCCAGTGGCGAATTATGCCTTGGCGAGAAGGCTAGACCGAGTGGAACGCGTTCACCGTTACGTCGACTTGTCGTTGCCGATTTACACGGGCGCGCCATCTTTTCCGGGGGATCCCCCCTGTGAAGTCCGTCTTTGTCGCACGATCAACTCGATTGGCTATAACCTTTCCCAGCTCAGCTTCGGCAGTCACCAGGGGACTCACCTCGACGCGCCTTTCCACTTCGTCGAAGCAGGGCTAACAGTTGATCGTCTCGCCCTCGATTCATGGATCGGCCCGGCTCACGTTTTGGACTTTGCCGCGAGCGCTCCGGGGCGGGTGCTCTCTCTGGCTGACTTCGCAGGGTTTGATGATCTTGTTCGGCCGGGAGCACGGCTCCTCTTGCGCTTTGATTGGGATCGGCTCTATCCTGAGCCGTCCTACTACGAGCGCTGCCCGGAGCTTTCTCTCGAGGTTGCCGAGTGGCTGGCGGCACGGCAGATCGCTTTGATTGGTATGGATACTCCCACGCCCAGCCTCGCTCTCTGGAAAGAGGTACACCTGGCGCTACTGAACGCTGGCGTGGTCATTGTCGAAGGGCTGGCACACCTTGATCAGCTACCATCTCGCGAATTTCTCTTTCTCGCCACGCCCTTACAAGGTGGCGATGGCTCACCGGTCCGAGCAGTCGGCATCCTTGACGCCTGCAGAGTAGACTCCTACTAGCTCCTACTCAAAACATCAACTAACATGATGCCATGATGCGTCCTACGCGCTGGCGCTTGATTCTACCAAGAAAAAATGATGGTCCGATGAATATGGCGATCGACGAGGCGTTGCTGTCGTCAGTTGGCGAACGCACGCAGCCGCCGACCTTGCGCTTTTATGATTGGAATTCAGTCTGGGTTTCGCTGGGATGCTCACAACCGTCGTCTGATCTAGCCGCCGATGCCCTTCGGTCGCGTGGCTGGCAGGTCCTGCGCCGTCCGTCGGGCGGAATGGCTGTGGTTCACCTCTATCAGCTTGGCTATGCGTTGATCCTTCCCTCGGAAGATCCTTGCTGGCAGGGTGACCTAGCCAGTTCGTATGAGCGGCTGAGCGTGCCACTCGCTCGGGGCTTCGAGAAGCTTGGCGCGATGGTCCATTTGGCCTCGCCCGCTGAGAAAGCCGAGTTTTCGGCGAATGCTCCGCCCCTGGCCGGTCGGTCGTGTTTCGGCGCCCTCGGACCATACGAAGTCGTCGCCGACGGGAAGAAGCTGGTGGGCAATTCTCAGGTTCGGCGTCGACGGGCAAATTTGCAGCACGGAGTAATTCAGCTTCGGGGCAATCAGTCACCGCTAGTGGACGTCATAGATGGCTGTTCCGAGGGGGATCTCGCCGCGTTGCGTGGCTACCTGATCACGCATGTCGGATCAGTCGAGGAGAACGCGGGGCGGCCGATTGGTATCGACGAGGCGGTCAAAGCGGTGGCGATGGCCTACGCCGATTCCTTCGGCGTAGCGCTCGAAGAAGGTGACCTTGCACCGGAGGAATGCAAGCTGGCAGAATCGCTAGTGCAGGAGAAGTATGGTCAGGATAGCTGGACTTTTCGTCGTTGAACGGCTTGCCAGAGGCCAAACGCGACCGTTGCCAAGGCGAGGAGCCAGGCGACTCCCGAAACTGCTCCGCCGACAATGAGCGAGGTTGGGCGAAACTTGAAGGTCACCTGGTGGGTTCCCGCGGAGACCGGCACCGCCCGGAAGGTCCAGTCGGCTCTCAGCAAGGGAGCTGCTTTACCGTCGACGCTCGCTTGCCAGCCAGGGTAATAGGGGTCCGCGAGAACGAGATAACCATCCCGCGGGGCATTGACGTGCAGGACGATCGTATTGGGCCCATCATCCAGGAAGGTCGCGGCGATTGGGGCGGAGAGCTTCGCTCCGTCGGTTGGAGGTGGCGTTTCGAGGACGACCTCGGTACCGGGGTCGAAGTCTTTCGCCTTGATCGCAGCAAGTGCCGCGTCGTGGTTGGGCGTCGCGATGGCGTGGGTCACGAAGAAAGCGCGCGGAAGAGCATTCGGATCTTCGTAGACGTTGATTTGAGAATCCCCGGCGAAGGCGAGGTGGAATTTCGCGGTATCGAGGACCACGTTCTTATGGCCAAGCACGTAGCGTGCCCCGAGCAGGTCGTAGAGCCGCGAGCCGCGACCCGGAATCTGGATCTTCCAAAGCCAGTAGTAGTCGGTAAGGGTTAACGGGTCGAAAAGTCCCCACAAGCTCCGGAACCCGTACAGCGCCGGCGCGTCCGGTTGCCAGATGTCTTCCACGCCGGTGACCGTATCGATGCGCGCACTCCCGAGGTTCTTTTGCAGAAAGTCGACAACCGGCGGATGAACAAATCCACTGGTCGGATCGTTCGGCGTCGGATTGATCACCGCGTTATTGCCAATCAGGTCGACGACGATTAATACGATCATCACGCTCACCAACCCCCGTGCGCGCAGCCAACGGTAGCGGTAGGCGGCGAGTAAAGCGAGCGTAGCCAGCATGAAGACGAGCATCAAGGCAAAGCTGCTCGTCGTGACGTTCATCTGATCGACGAGCGTCTGATTTTGCGACCGATTTTCGAAGAGGCGCAGGTAGACGAGCGGCCCTGCGATCAAAGTAAGACCGGCGGCGAGCACGGCCCAGCCGCTCAAGTAGAGCCGAAATAGGGGGCGGCGCTTCGCGGTCAGGGGGCGGCTGAGAACGTCGGCGCCGAGGCCAGCGAGCATCGCGACCCCGAGGTCGACGAAGAAGAGAAAGCGGCCCGGCGCACGGACCTTATCGAAGCCAGGAAGCAGCGCAAATAGCCAGCCGTGGAGGGGCGTCCAGTCGGCGAACGACAAGAGGAGACCGAGCCCAGCGATTACTCCGAGCGTTCGGGCCCGCCAGTCGCGAACCATCAGCAAGCCAAGCCCGGCTAGTGCGAGCGGTAAGATTCCCAGGTAACCGTAATTTTCGGTCAAGCTTGGTGGTCCCCAGTAATTATCCGGCGTCTGGCCGTAGAAGTGTGGCACCAGGAAGAGAATCAGCTTCTGAGGAAGCAGCGCGAACTGCGTCGCATCCGCGTAAGTAATGTCAGCCCGGACCGAAAGATTCGTCAATTGGTAGCCAGGCCAAAGCTGAACGACGGTCAGGAGAACCGACCAGACGGCGAGGATCGCCAGCGCTTGGAGCGGACCACGCCAGGATCGCATAGCGAGTGCGAAGCCGGCCACGTAAATCGCGATCAGCAAGCCAGCGTAAAGGGACAACTGGGTGTGACCGGCAAACGTCGACACCGCGAGCACCATCGCTGCCCCCGCCACCCAGGCGAGCGATCTGCCTTCGAGCGCCGGCTGCAGCAAGCCGAGCACAAGTGGAATCCACACTGCGACAGCGATCAGGTTGTAATGTCCGAGGTGTGCGACCAGGAAGCCGCTGCACTCCCAAACCAGAGCCGCAGTGAAGGCGCCGATCCGACCGAAGCGAAGCTGGCGCGCCCAGAAGTAGGCAAAGGCGCCAGCCAGGGCGTAATGAATAATCGCCAGCCATTCCAGCTTGCGGTAATCAAACGTTCGAAAAAGGGCAAAGGCGACGAGGTTGATCGGATAAAGGAGACCACTCTGCACATCTGCCAGATAAGGCTGGCCGCCGTAAAGGTAGGGATCCCAGAGCGGCAGTGTGTGCTGGCGAACGTAGTGAGCAACGAACGCATAGCGGGGATAGATAAACGAAACGAGGTCACCGCCGCCCCGTGGGACGAACTGGCCTTCGAAAACGACCGGCCAGAAAAGCAGCAAGGCAAGACCAACCAGCGCAACTATCGCCCAGAGGTCAAGAATTGACCAGCTTGGCGCCTCGATCTTCTCCCGCCTCTTTCTTTGTAGGATCGCTAACTCGACGATCTGGTCTGTCCTCAGTCAACTCAGATTGCCTCGTCCACTCTCAGAAAAAGCGAGGGTGAACGTGGTGCGGCCGTTGTTCCGACAACACTATACCCTAACCGCAGGGTGTGGTAACTATATCACAGTCGGCGGTGTTGGTGTAGGGAGAGCGGAAATTTGTTTGCGGACACCTTCCGTTTTATCATCGTGGACTAAAATCCTCATGCCTATTCCAGACGGCCAGATTCAAAGGTGATAATCTCTTGTCACGCAGCGAAACTGAAATCGAGAATGGCCCAGTGTCGACGACGATTCAGGTCTGCGAGTCGCAAACTCATATCTGGCAGACGAACGAAGGACTAAAAGTTATTCTGCTGCACGGGGAGTTTGGCGATGCCGCGACGTATTGGAAAGCAATTACGCCAGCATTGGCCGCGCGACTCGCGCTGATCTGCCCCGACCTGCCCGGCTTTGGCGCGAGCACACCAATGGTCGATGCTCGCTTGCAGACCTACCTCTACTGGTTGAGAGGCCTGATTGATCAAGTCTCTGATCAGCCGGTTATTCTAGGCGGCTGCGGCTACGGAGCGGTGATTGCTCGATTCTACGCCAGTCGCTATCCACAGCAAATCCGGCGTTTGATCTTGAGCGGCGGTGGTGACGTCGTTCGGCCTTCACCAATCCAGCGGTGGCTGGGCCACCTGACCGGGCGATCGCACAATTCGGTTGATCCTGCCAACAGCCGAACGCTTGGCAACCTTTTCTATGCGCCAGGCGATTTTTGCACCCCAGATTTCGTTCGGCATGCCGAGCGCGAGCGGCCAGCAGCCCTGCGCGCGTTGCGCTCGCTCGCGACGGATCCTCTCCCGACGGCGTGGACCCCGATCTGTCCAACCCTCCTGATTTGGGGTAACGAGGATCGCTATTGCCCATTAACTCGCCAGCGGGCTCTGGCCCATGAGTTGCAAGATCCCCGCACAGTCGAAATTTTCGAGGCCGGGCACTTGGTGATGATCGAGCAGCCCCGCCGCTTTGTCGCCCACGTCCTCGACTTCTTGCAGCCAGTGCTGCTGGAGGCAAACACGCCCCGTTCATGAAGCCATGGCCGACTAGCTGGGCATCGATCACGGCACATGCCTTGCAGAGATACTGCTGGGCGGACTGTCGCCCAGCACTTCTGCTCGGGGGCGAGTGACGTGGCACGTTTGCTTGGAAATACCCGACGACGGGTGAATTGGTTCATCTGGGGACTGATCGTTATTGTGCTGGCCATCCTGGCCACGGTAGCCACTTGGTTTGGTCCCGCCCTCACGCGCCTCGCCGGGTAGCTCAATGTATGGATGATACATCAAGCGCTCGGCTGACGGACCGCGCGACGTTGACGCGCCGCGGCGGCTTCGACAAGACCTAACGCGGCGATTCCCAACAACATGTGAATGATCACGAGTGGGTTGCCACTGATCAGGCGAAACATGAAGCCAAGGCCAAAGACGAGTGGCACTAATGGGAAGAAGCGTGCCGCCGTGCGTACGCCTGAGTTAGGAACCCCGTGGGTCGGACGGAGCACGACGAGAGCGATTATGGCGATCAGAATGCCAAGCGCGCCGTGAAAGTCCAAGCTTCCGCGGCCAAGAGTGAGCCCAGCGAGTGGTCCGAAGTAGATAATCAAGCCAAGAATAAGTTGTATGTAGAGCAAAATTCTCAGGATCAGAACTGGTCGCACTTTCTCACTCCTCTCTTATAGCTCGGCTTGCCGCCCGCAGATGGCACAGGTTGGTCGGCCGCCCGCGTCGACTTGCATATCCCGGTCAGGATGATCGTCGCACCGGTAGGTGATCCGTGCGCCGGGGTAGAAAAATCCAGCAGCCGGAATGCGGTTGCGACCAACGTAACAGATGTCTTCTTCCGGGTCGTAGGTACCATCCGCCTTGATAAAGCGGACGAGATGGTAAGTCTTCTGGGGGGGGGGCATATTCATGTTAACGTCGTCCTCCTGATGGTTGCGCATTAGTAGGCGAGCACTTTCTGGATCGCCTCGATCAAGCTGCTTTCATTGGGCAAGAACAGTTCCCGTAGCGAGCGCGTCGCCGGAACCGGCATGTGTGGTGCGCCGACGCGGACAATGGGTGCATCCAGCGCGTCCAGCGCGGTTTCGGCGATCTCGGCGCTAATCTCCGCGCCAAAGCCGCTGATCTTCCAGGCTTCGTGCGCGATGACGAGGTGGCTGGTCTTGCGCAGCGAGCCGACGATCGTCTCGAGGTCGAGCGGGGCGAGACAACGCACGTCAATCACTTCGACCGAGACTCCTTGAGGAGTGAGCCGTTCCGCTGCGGCCAAGGCTCGATGAACCAGCCAGCCGGTCGCGGCGACCGTCACCGAGTGACCTTCCCGGACGATTCGGGCAGTTCCGATTGGCAATGGCTCGTCTTCATCGGGAACTTCTTCACGCACCGCGTGATAGCACTGCATGTTTTCCAGGAAAAGCACCGGGTTTGGATCGCGAATTGCCGCGCGCATCAGCCGGCCCGCGTCCCGCGGTAGAGCGGGCATGACGACCTTCAGTCCAGGCACGTGGGGGAACCAGGCCTCGTAGCACTGGGGATGACCGCGGTAGGGACCATCCCCCAAGCGCGTGCGAATGACGACCGGCACGTTGGCCTGACCGGCCGTCATATAGTGGACGTTCGCGGCCTGGAGAACGATCTGGCTCATTACCAGCGGCAAGAACTCGCCAAACGAGACTTCGACAATCGGGCGCTGACCGTACATCGCGGCGCCGATGGCGCTGCCGACCATCGCTGATTCGCTAATCGGGGCTTCGCGGATTCGACGCGGTCCGAACTCCTCGAAGAGCCCTTTGCTGCCGCTCATCGGGCCACCGAATTTGCCGATGTCCTGGCCGATCATGAAAACGCGATCGTCGCGTCGCATCTCATCGGCAATCGCTGCAACGATAGCTTCGATGTAGGTTCGTCGCATCAGCTCGCGTACACCTCGTCTAAACCGAGCTCAGCTTCCCCGACATCCGGTAGTTCACGAACCCGCCGAAAGGCCTCGTCGACGACTCGCTTTTCCCGGTCCTCGATGGCAGTGAGCTCGGCTTCACTCTGACCGGATCGCCGCAAGCGCGCTCGCGCCAGCGCCAGCGGATCTCTTTGCTTCCATACTGACAGCTCCTCTGATGAGCGGTAGCTGGCGGTATCCTCCGCCCAATGGCCGGCCAGGCGGTAGGTGCGTGCTTCGATCAAGCTCGGTCCCTCACCCGCCCGCGCGCGCGCCACTGCGGCTTGCACCAGATCGTTAAGAGCAACCGGATCATTGCCATCGGCCGCCAGCCCGGGAATTCCGTACCCCGCCGCGCGCTCGACAATGACCGGGCCAGGGAGATAGGTTGGTAGTGGTTGAGAAATCGCCCACTGATTATTCTGGCAGACGTAGACGATTGGCAGCTTCCAGACCGCGGCGAGGTTAACCGCTTCGTGGAAGTCGCCTCGATTGATCGTGCCATCACCAAAAGAAGCCACGACGACGCGGTCGTCGGCCAGGCCAGCTTCCCGACGGTAGGCGATGCTGAGCGCTGCACCGGTCGCGACCGAGAGGCTCGTGCCGAGGTCAGCGGCGACCCAGGGAATAAGATTCAGATGCACCGGCCCGCTGAAGGGCGTGGCTCGCCCTCGCGTATACCCGTTCACCTTACCCAGCACCTGACCGACGAGCCGATCGAGCTCAGCGCCCCGCATCAGATAGGTCACGAACGGACCGCGGTAGTGGGGTGCGATGACGTCGTCGGGTCGTAACCCGTAAAAGGTGCCGACGATGGCTCCCTCTTCCCCCTCGGCCGGAAACCAGCGCGGATTCGACGCGGCACAGGTGCGCTCGAGAGCGCGACAAAGGACCATCCAACGGTACATATCGAGCAGGCGAGGGTCGGACATGATCACGATTCCAGGCCGGCCAGCCAGCGTGCATACGCCTTAGAACGTGTGCCGTCGTAGGATCGGAGGATAGCAAGCTTTTCGGCTTCGAGTGAGCCCTCGGCGTGCACTGCCAGCACTTCCTGGTAACCGCCGTAATCGGACGCGGTCAGATCGCGGACCAGATTCATCGCGCGGAGGCGTTCCTCGGCGCCGACGCCGGCCTTGCCACCGAGGAACTTTTCCAAATACGGGCGTATAGTCGGGCTTTCCCAGTCTTCCTGACCCGGACCAGTCACCAGGAGACCGCCGGAAAGGTCTTGCACGGTCTGGACAGCGCTGTGGTAGCCCTCGGCGAAGTGGAGCTTGGCGAGATTGACGATCAAAGGATTGGGCACTGCGATTTTCGTTTCCCCGATCTCGCGCTCGACATAGGTTTGGGCTGCTTGCTGGACAAGCGCGCGCAGCCCCTGAGCGTAGGCGATCAGGCGGACCATCTTCTCGCGAACGTGGCCAACCCGGTCGATGCCGTTCATCTCGGCGAGGAGCTGGCCGGCTCCGACGAGTGCATCGACCAAAGGTAGCTTGTACGAGATCGCGGTGAAACGATGGAACTCAACGAAGGCCAGGGCGAGCGGTCCAGCGAATTGCCACTCGCCACAGAGAAAGACCCGCTCCCAAGGAACGAAGACGTCGTCAAAAACGGTGAGCGTTTCTAGCATCTTGTGACTTGCCGAGATCGGATGCTCGAACTCGCTTTTGTGGATCGGATCACCACCTGGCTTGCTAGCAGGAGAACCATAGGGGCTCGCGATGAGCTTCACCCCCGGAGTATTCACGGGAATAGCGAAGCTGACCGCGTACTCGGCGTCGGCGTCGCCCATCGCCCGGGTTGGCAAAATGATGAGCTCGTTGGCATTGACCGACACCGAGGTATGGACTTTGGCGCCGCGGACGATGATCCCTTGCTCGTTCCGATCGACGACGTGGACGTAGTAATCCGGGTGTTCTTGTTCGTGAGGTGCCCGACTGCGATCTCCTTTAACGTCGGTCTGCGCTACGGCGAGGGCGAGGTCTTGACGCTTGCAATATTCGTAAAATGCGCGGACCCGGGGCAGATACGCACGGCCGGTTTTCTGATCAAGGGTGTTAGCGACAATCTGCAATGCGAAGAGCGCATCGGTCCCAATCTCTTTGATCAGAACCACCAGTGTCTTTCCACGCCGGGTGCTCTCCTCAATCAGTGCGCTGCGTCGCAGCAAGTCGTGAGAATCCCGCGGAAGATAATAATACCGGGAGATGAGCTCGCCAGAGTCGGGATCAGTCGCGACCGCCAATTCCCGCGTGGCAGGATCTTCGGCGAGATCGTAGTCGATCGCCGCGTGGTTCACCGCGACGCCCAGGACCGGATGGGTTGTGACGTCGTCAACCGGGCGCCCGCGAAAAAACACGGTTCGACCATCGCGTAGGCTTGCCCGGTACTCCTCGGCTCGTCGCATTGGCAGTCCTCCCTTGACGTTCCGTCACCCCCTGCCCTTTGTATGACAAGGGTGTCAGCATCAGTGAGCGTACCACGATGAGCCGTTTGATTCAATTCAGCATTTGCCCGATCCCGCCTTCTGTGTTAGACTTCCGACCGCGACCGGGTATTCGGGAATCACATGTCGGCTGGACGTGCGCGGACAGGACAAAAATGCACCCGGCAAGCCTGGCGCTCTTTTGCCCGCGGGAGTTTAGCACCAAATGATTGCTATGCACGAGTTGCTGACGCGCGTCATCATTCTGTACATGTTGATTTGCGCGGGCTGGGGATTCTACAACGCGTTCGTCCACCGTCCAGCTTCGGATTCCTATCGGACGACGTTGCTGATTGCCGAGGGTTTGTTTGTCGTCCAGGCGCTGGTCGGTCTGGAACTGCTGGGCGAAGGAAGACATCCTGCTCAGTTGGTGCACTTCTTGTACGGTTTTTTGGGGATCGCGGTCTTGCCGTCAGTCATCGGCTACGTCGGTCGCGGAAAGAAGCACGAAAGCCTCTGGCTTGGGCTTACCTCCCTCTTCCTCTTCGGCGTGGCGGTTCGGGCGATGATGACCGGTTCTGTCTAATTTATGTCAAGATGATCTCGCGGCCGGTGCGGCTCGATTCTTCACAGGCGCAGAGAACCTGGACCATGTGTCGTCCCCAGGAAATCGGAACTGGTAGTTCGCCGCCGGTTTGCAGCGCCTCGATGAACTTGGTCATCTCGTAGGTGAAGGCATCGTGTTTTTGGACCTCGACCGGCTCGTACTGGCCGTCGTGTGCCTGCCAGAGCCGGGAGCCGTAAGTGTCGACTTTGAGCATGCCGTTCGTGCCGAGAATCTCGACCTCGTTCTTGTCCACGCCTTTTTTGAATCCTGAATGAATGATGGCGCAACTCAACCCGTTCTTCAATTGGAGAAAAGCCAGCGACGAGTCGTCCGCCTGGAGCTGATAGATCGGGTTGCCGATCCATGCCTTGACCGCGGCCACCTCGCTGTTGAGCATCCAGCAGGTGCGGTCGATCATGTGTGCGCCGTTCATTAGCCACATACCGCCACCTTTGCGGCGATCGAGGAACCAGGCGGGCCGACCCTCCAGTCCAAAGTTTTTATACCAGGTATCCGTCGCGTAGACTGGCGCACCAATCGCCCCCTGTTCGAGCATCCGCCGGGCGAGGATCGTCGAGGCAAAGAAGCGCTGGGTATGAGCAGCGAATAAGCGCACGTGCTGGGCTTCGGCCGCGGCGATCATCTCGTCGGCTTCTTCCAAGGTGTTGGCCAGTGGCTTTTCGACGTAAACGTGCTTGCCAGCTTTACAGCATTCGATCGCCACTTGATGGTGCAGCCAATGCGGCAAGGCGAGCACCGCCACGTCGACGTTGGGATCATCCAAAAACTCCTGATAGTTGCCGACTGCTTTGACGCCAAGCTTATTGCCAAGCACCTCGGCTCGGGGAAGGTCGTTGTCAGCAACTCCGACGAGAGTCACTCCGGGGGCGTTATTGATCGCCCGGGCGAGACCAGGTGCTACCCGGCCTGCGCCAATGATGACTGCGCGGAGATCCTCTGGCATTGTGTGATTCCTCCACGATGATGACCAACTTTCCTGGTCATTATTCGCAGTCCGATGATCAGCGTCAAGTGGGCCTGGGTGTCGAACGTATGCTACAATTCGTGGCAAGGCCGACTGAAGATTCTGTCGACTAACTTGGGAATATTAGCGCCGGGCGACCATGACGAATGATTTGATCCGTCGGCGAATCGAATCGCAGGAGCGTGACCGACTCGCGCCATTCGCCAGTCGAAGCGCGGATTCGCGTGGTCGAGCCTATCCGTCGTCTGAACACGCCTATCGCTCGATCTACCAGCGCGACCGGGACAAGATCATCTATACTCCGGCCTTTCGCCGCCTTCAGTACAAGACCCAGGTCTTCGTCAACTTTGAAGGCGATCATTATCGGACTCGCCTCACCCATACGATTGAAGCAGTTCAGATCGCTCGCACGATTGCCCGGGCTCTGGCGCTAAACGAGGATCTGGTCGAAGCGATCGTGCTAGCTCACGATCTTGGGCATGCGCCGTTCGGGCATGCCAGCGAAGATGCGCTCGATTCGCTGATGCGCCAGCCATCGGTGCTCAGGCTGCTCGACGGGAGCGGTGACCCCGGCGGATTCGAGCATAATCTTCAGAGCTTGCGCATCGTCGACGTGCTCGAAGGGCACAGCCCGGAGCACCCGGGCCTAAATCTGAGCTGGGAAGTGCGCGAAGGCATCTGCAAGCATCGCTTTACCCTGCATCATCCGGAGTTAGCCGAGTTTCAAAGATTTTCCCAGCCCAGTCTCGAGGCGCAGATCGCGGATCTTGCCGACGAAATCGCCTACGATTGCCACGACGTCGACGATGGCTTGCGAGCCGGGTTGGTAACGATCGAGGAATTAGAAGAAAACCAGGTGTGGCGCGAATCACTGGTGAGGGTCTGGCACCAGGCGGACGTTGAAGATCCACAGGAGCTGCGCTTCCGAGCCGTAAAAAGCTTGATCGATCGTCTTGTGACTGACGTAGTCCTGACCACTCTCGATAACGTCGAAAAGGCGGGGGTGCAATCGGCCGATGAAGTCCGGCAGTGGCCTGCGCCTCTGGTAACGTTTTCTCCCGAGATCGGTCCGCACACCGCGTCTCTCAAGGCTTTCCTTTATCGTCACGTCTATTACCACTACCAGGTGGTACGGATGAAGGAGAAAGCACGTCGGTTGATTACCGAAGTCTTCAACGCTTACGTCGACCAGCCAGAGCAGTTGCCATCCCACGTCCAGCGCCGCCTCGAGACAGTGCCGCTGCCGCGCGCGGTCTGCGACTACGTTGCCGGGATGACCGACCGCTATGCATTGGAAGAGCATCGTAAGCTGTTCGAGATCGACGTTCGACTCCTCCCATGAGCCAGTTTTCTTCCCCAGCGATGCCCTCCCCAGTGGCCAATCGGCTGTTCGGTGTCTCCCTGCTTGGGCACGGTAGCCGGCGCGGTCGCTGTACCGACGAAGGGCTTCGCGAGGCGAGTCGCCGCCTTGCCGAACGTTTATCCGGCGTCGCCGTCGTTCGGGAAGCGTTCTTCGAATTTCTCGAGCCCACTCTCGAGGATTCCCTGGCCTATTTTCAGAATCGCGGTCTCCGCCGCGTGGTGGTGATGCCCTATTTCCTGTTCGACGGCAAAGAGATCAAGCGTGACATTCCCCGTCTCCTCTCGGCGCTGCGGCCGCGCTTTCCCGGTTTGGACGTAACTCTCGCTTCTAATCTTGGCGTCGACGACCGGCTGATTTCTCTCGTAACCGAGCGGGTCGCGGGAGCACTGCATGGACTAGGACAGTTGCTGCCGATTGGTGGTCGATTACCGATCTGGGGTGAGAGCGGGCCAGTCGGCGTCATCCTGGTCAATCGCGGCTCACGACCGCAATACGACAATGGTGGTCGGCTGCGCGAGCTTTGTGATCGCTTGAGTCAGGCGCTAGAAGACGTGCCGGTTGAGCCGGCTCAAGCCGAACGCTCGCCTATACTGACGATTGCCAATGCAGCCCAGAGGCTCATCGAAGCCAGATGCGAACGTATTGTCGTCGTTCCCTATCTACATTTTCCGGGCAAGGTGTTGTTCGTCAACGTGATCCCAGTCGTGAACCAGCTCGCGGAAAGCTATCCGGAAGCTCGCTTCTACCTGGCTTCCACGCTATGTGTCGACGACCGACTGATCGACATTTGCGTTGATCGCATCAGACAGGCGATCAGTCCTGCTTCAAGATCAGTCGACGAATGACCCAAGCCGAGAGGACAATAGTGCAGGCGATCACGGCGACGGCGTAGAAGACCGTCATACAAGGCGGTTGGGCGGTTTCTACCAAGGTGGCGAAAGGCCCTTTGATCCAACCGAATTGAGCGGCGACGCGGAGCCAGAGCATGGCGAGCGCGATCAAGCCGCAGAGCAATGCACCAAGCGGAACGAACAGATCCTCCAGATCGAGGTCAAGCTGGACCGGACGATGGCCTTGACGTAGCCGCGTGCCACAGTCTACACAAATTTCGACCGTTTCCGCGTACTCGTGGTGACACTTTGGACAGTAGCTCATCGAATCCGCTCGGCCTTGGGATTCAAACACCAATTCAATTCCATCGGTTAGCCTTTCTTTGCCTTACCAAGCCGCCGCTTCCCGGTGAACACCGAAGACTCGGCGGAGTTCCTCCGAGATCTCACCAAGTGTGCAGTAATGCTCAACACAGGCAATGATTGGCTCAATCAGGTTGTCCGTTCCTTTGGCCGCCGCTTCGAGCTCACCGAGTGCCTGATTCACGGCCGCCGCGTCTCGTCGTTGCCGTAAAGCGACCAGGAGTTCGCTTTGTCTCCTGGCGATCGACGGGTCGACACGGAGAATCTCTACCTGCTCGGGACTTTCGTCGATGAAGCGGTTGACGCCGACGACGACAATGTCACCGGACTCGATCTTCTTTTGATAACGATACGCACTTTCGGCGACCTGATTTTGGAAGTAGCCGACTTCGAGCGCTCTGACTGCGCCGCCAAGCTGGTCGATCTCCGCTAAATACCGACAAGCTTCCTGCTCAATCTGATCGGTCAAGCTTTCGACGAAGTAGCTACCGCCCAACGGGTCCACGGTGTTGGTCACGCCGCTTTCGTGGGCGATGATCTGCTGGGTCCGCAGAGCGATCCGCGCGGCGCGCTCCGAGGGAAGGGCGAGCGCTTCATCGAGCGCGTTCGTGTGCAGGCTCTGACAGCCGCCCAGCACCGCGGCAAGCGCCTGGATCGTCGTGCGCACAACGTTGTTCTCAGGCTGCTGAGCGGTGAGCGAGCAGCCCGCGGTTTGGGCGTGAAAACGAAGCATCTGGGCCGCCGCTGACTTCGCCCCGAAGCGATCGCGCATCAGTCGAGCCCAGAGCCGTCGGGCGGCGCGGAACTTGGCAACTTCTTCAAAGAAATCGTTATGTGAATTGAAGAAAAACGATAGTCGGGGGCCAAACCGGTCGACGTCGAGACCGCGCGCGCGGGACTGTTCGACGTAGGCGATCCCGTTAGCCAGGGTAAAAGCCAGCTCCTGGACCGCGGTTGAGCCGGCCTCGCGAATGTGATAGCCACTGATTGAGATCGGATTCCAGTGCGGCAGGTTCTCGGTCGCGAATTCGATGACGTCGGTCACCAGCCGTAAGGCGGGACCGGGCGGATAAATGTAGGTTCCCCGCGCCATGTACTCTTTCAGAATGTCGTTCTGGATCGTCCCGGAGAGGCGATCGAGGGGAATACCGCGGCGGCGGGCAACTGCGACGTACAGAGCAAGCAGAATCGGCGCGGTCGCGTTGATCGTCATCGACGTGCTCACTTTGTCGAGTGGAATACCGTCGAGCAGGCGCTCCATGTCTTCGATCGAGGCGATCGAGACACCAACCTTGCCTACCTCGCCTTCAACGAATGGGTGGTCCGGATCGTACCCCATCTGGGTCGGCAGATCGAACGCAACCGAAAGGCCGGTCTGACCATGCTCGAGGAGATACCGGAAGCGCCGATTTGATTCCTCGGCAGTGGCATAGCCGGCGTATTGACGCATCGTCCAAAAGCGTCCGCGGTACATCGTCGCTTGGACGCCACGGGTGAACGGAAACTGGCCAGGAAAGCCGAGGTTCTCTAGGTAATCATCCGGAGCGTTGGACGGATCATAGAGATCGTTGACTGGTAAACCGGAAAGCGTGGTAAAGCTTGGTTTGCGCTCGGGGACCCGTCGCCGTGCCGGCTCGGCGATCTTTTGTTCCCACTCCTGGCGAGCACTGGCGATATCTGATTGGGCCGATCCTGGTTCGTTGGCCACTTAGATCTCTGGCTACCTTCTTCTGACGAAGCACTTCCTGATGCAATGCTACCATGATAGTACCACGTGGAGGCCTACTCCAGGATCACCAGCGTCCGTCCCTGCTCGACGGTCTGGCCGGGTGAGACCTCGACCGACTTGACGCGGCCAGCACGCGGGGCCTTAATCTCGTTCTCCATCTTCATCGCCGAGAGAATCACCAGCCCCTGGCCGCGCTTAACCTCTTCGCCGGGTGTCACCTCGACCGCGACGACGGCGCCGGGCATCGGCGCGGTGACTGCGAGCTCGCCGGTTTCCACAGCAGTCTTGCGCTGAATGTTCGCCAGGCGACGCGCCCATTCGTCCTGAACCTTGAGATGGAACATTTCCCCGCCAATCAGAACGTTGAACTCGTCTCCCTGGGCTTCGACGAAGATTTCGTAGGAGCGATTGTCGACAAGGAGCGAGTAAAGCGACGGATGACTGACCTGGCGTAGATCCAGGGTCAGTCGAGACTCACCAACCTGGACGTGAAGGAGCTCTCCCTCTTCTTGGAAGTCAAGCTCGAAGGTGCGGCCCTCGACTTCAACGTAGTACTTCATGGGGGCACTCAGTAACGCAAAGCAGCCCGACGGGCGGCGAGCTTCCAGGCACTTTCGTTATTGGACTGCGTCCCATCTAGCTTGCGTGACTTGACCTGCTTAAGTTGGTAGGCGACGGCCGCTGCGGCGATCGCGGCGAGTTGACCGCGTTCACTGGTTTGATCTGATTCGGCCAGGTTGAAGGAATCCAGAAAAGCGTTGTCGAACCGACCAGCGATGAAGGTTGGCGATTCCATCAGCCGGAGATGGAACGGAATGTTGGTGCGAATGCCGACGAGCTTAAACTCTTCAAGAGCCCGTCGCATGCGGAGGATCGCCTGGGCCCGGGTCTCTGCCCAAACGATCAGCTTTGCGATCATCGGGTCGTAATACAAAGAGACCTCGAAGCCATCGTAGACGCCGGTGTCGACGCGTACACCCGGTCCGCTTGGCTCGTAGACGTGAGTGATACGGCCGATCGAGGGCAGGAAGTCGTTGTATGGATCCTCGGCTGAGATGCGACATTCGATTGCCGCGCCTTTGACGACGATGTTCCGCTGATGCAAACGTAGCTTGCGCCCACTGGCGATTCGGATCTGCTCGACGACGAGGTCAACGCCAGTAACCAGCTCGGTGATCGGATGCTCGACCTGGAGACGGGTGTTCATTTCCAAGAAGTAGAAATTCTTGTCGCGATCCAAGAGAAACTCGACAGTGCCGGCGTTTTCGTAATTCACCGCTTGAGCAACACGAACCGCGACTTCGCCCATGCGCCGGCGCAGATCTTCGTCGACCACGGTAGATGGCGCCTCTTCAATTAGCTTCTGGCGACGTCGCTGGATCGAGCACTCGCGCTCGCCCAAGTGAACGACGTTACCGTAGCGGTCGCCGAGAACCTGGATCTCGACGTGGCGGACCCCTTCAAGCAGCTTTTCGACGTAGAGCGTACCGTCGCCAAAAGCAGCTTTGGCCTCGTTCGCTGCCAGTCGAAACGCGCTGGCCAGCTCGTTCGCGCTCCGGACGGTGCGCATGCCTTTGCCCCCACCACCGGCTGCTGCCTTCAGGAGAATCGGATAACCGATCTGATCGGCGAGCACCTGGGCTTCCTCGACGGTGGCGAGTGGTCCCTCGCTACCCGGCACCGTCGGCACACCAGCCGCCTTCGCCGTCTTGCGCGCGGCGATCTTGTCGCCCATCGCGGCGATGCTCGCTGCTCGTGGACCGATGAAGACGATGCCATTGTCGTGGCAAGCCTGGGCGAATTGCTCGTTCTCAGAGAGGAACCCGTAGCCGGGATGAATCGCCTCGGCACCGCTGCGTCGAGCCACGGCAAGGATCTTCTCGATCGAGAGATAGCTCTCTTTCGCCGGTGGGGGCCCGATCGAATAAGCCTCATCGGCATAGCGAACGTGGAGAGCGTTACGGTCGGCTTCGGAGTAGACCGCGATCGTATGCAAGCCAAGCTCGGCACACGATCGGAGAATGCGAACGGCTATTTCGCCTCGGTTCGCCACCAGGACTTTCCGAAATGTTGTCAACATCATCGACATGGTCGCATATTCCAAAAGCCTCCCCCGGGAAATGCCCTCTCTCACGGGGAGAGAGTGAGAGCCTACCCTGAGCGCGGCGAAGGGGGGTGAGGGCGGCTCTCCGCGCTTTATCTGTTTAGGAGTTCGCGGCTTATCTCACAGTGGCATATTGGCGTGTTTCTTGGGTGGATTGGTGTCACGCTTGTTCTTGAGTAGCTCGAGGCCGGCGATGATCCGCGGTCGTGTTTCACGAGGTTCGATGACGTCGTCGACAAAGCCACGCGAGGCGGCGACGTACGGATTGGCAAATAGTTCGCGATACTCGGCGATCAAGCGCTGTCGGGTCGCTTCTGGATCGTCTGACTCCTCAATCTCCCGTTTCATCACGATATTCACCGCGCCATCTGGTCCCATAACTGCGATCTCAGCGGTCGGCCAAGCGTAATTCAAATCCCCCCGAATATGCTTGCTACTCATAACGCAGTAAGCACCACCGTACGACTTGCGGGTGATCACCGTGATCTTGGGCACGGTCGCCTCGCAGAAGGCGTAGAGCAGCTTAGCGCCGTGGCGAATGATCCCGCCGTGCTCCTGCGCAACGCCCGGTAGGAAGCCGGGCACGTCTTCAAGCGTGACCAGCGGGATGTTGAAACAGTCGCAAAAGCGTACGAAGCGCGCGGCCTTGACCGAGGCATCGATGTCGAGCACGCCGGCGAGAACACTCGGTTGTTGCGCGACGATTCCGGCAGAGCGGCCATTGAAGCGTGCAAAGCCGACGATGATATTCTGGGCGAACAGTTCGGCCACTTCGAAAAAGTCGCCGTTGTCGACGATCCGACGGATGACCTCCTTCATATCATACGGCTTATTGGGATTGTCGGGAATGATGTCGTTGAGCTCGGAATCCATGCGTCCCGGATCGTCGTCACAGGGAACGATGGGAGGGTCTTCAAGATTGTTTTGCGGCATGAAGCTAAGCAAGCGGCGGATCGTGTAAAGGCATTCTTCCTCGTTTTCCGCCGCAAAGTGCGCCACGCCGCTCTTAGAATTGTGAGTCAGTGCGCCGCCGAGCTCTTCGAAGGTGACGTCTTCATGGGTAACTGCTTTGATCACGCTTGGACCAGTGATGAACATGTTGCTGGTTTCTTTGACCATCACGATGAAGTCGGTGAGCGCGGGGGAGTACACCGCTCCCCCGGCGCACGGTCCCATGATCGCCGAGATCTGGGGAATGACACCCGAGGCGAGGGTGTTGCGCAGGAAGATGTCGGCGTAGCCACCCAGGCTAACAACCCCTTCCTGGATGCGGGCGCCGCCACCGTCAGAGAGACCAACGATGGGCGCACCGTTCTTCAAGGCGAGGTCCATGACTTTACAAATCTTCGCGGCGTGGGTTTCTGAAACCGTTCCCCCAAAGACGGTAAAGTCCTGGGCGAAGACAAAAATGGTGCGTCCCTCGACTTTGCCCCAGCCGGTGACGACGCCGTCGCCCAGAATCTTCTGATCGGCGAGCCCGAAATCAGTCGAGCGATGGGTGACGAAGGCGTCGATCTCGTTGAAGCTACCCGGATCCAGCAGTACCTCGAGACGTTCACGGGCGGTTAGCTTACGTCGGGCGTGCTGCCGATCAATGCGGGCCTGACCGCCACCAAGACGGCTCCGTGCCCGCATGTCGTGTAATTGCTCGATCAATTGCTCGGTCGACGGCGCCGCCCCGCGACCGTTCACCGAAGCGCCAGTTGACGCTGCATTATTCATCGCTTTGTCCCAGCCAGCAATCTCCGAAGAGCGTGAGAACGTCACTCTTCCTGGCACTACAGTTCTTATAACACTTTCACCGGCGAATCCGATACGGGCCGAATTATTCAGCCTCTACCGCCATGGCAACCGCGCCACCACCGCCGAGGCAAAGGCTGGCCAGGCCACGGCGTACACCACGTTTCCGGAGTGCATAAATCAAGGTTACCAGGATCCTGGCGCCAGTTGCACCAATTGGGTGGCCGAGAGCGATTGCTCCACCGTTGACGTTGAGACGAGAAAGGTCCAGGCCAAGTTCCTTGACGTTGGCGAGGACCTGGGCGGCGAACGCTTCGTTCAGCTCGATCAGATCGAAGTCGCTCAGAGTTAGACCGGTCTTTTGGAGCAGCAACTGGATCGCCAAAGGCGGGGCAGCGAAGATCATTTTCGGCTCACGAGCGGCGTTGGCGTAACCAAGAATCCGGGCTAGGATGGGGCGACCAGTGCGCTCTGCCTGCGATCTCTCCATCACAACGAGCGCTGCCGCCCCATCGCTCAAGCCGGGGGCGTTGCCGGCTGTTACCGTGCCTGCTGACTCGAAAACCGGCGCTAGCTTCGCTAGTCCTTCGAGTGTGGTGCTTGGGCGCGGTGGCTCGTCGCGATCGAACAATTGAGGCATTCCACCACGTGGGGTGACCTCGACCGGCACGATCTCAGCGTCGAAGGCACCGCTGGTCTGGGCGGCAACTGCCTTCTGCTGGCTTTCCAGGGCATATCGATCCTGCTCGGTGCGTGAGATCTCGTAAACTTGGGCGATGTGCTCAGCCAGGTTGCCCATGTGCTGGTTTTCGAAAGCGCACCAGAGACCGTCGTGAACCTCGGCGTCGAGCAATTCGGCGTGGCCAAGGCGATAGCCGGTGCGAGCTTTCGGTAGGAGGTACGGAGCATTGCTCATGCTTTCCATGCCAGCGGCGACGTAGGTCGTGCCGTCGCCCGCCCGAATTGCCTGAGCCGCGAGCATCACGGCCTTGAGACCGGAGCCACAGACTTTGTTTACCGTCGTTGCCGGAATCGAAGCGGGGAGACCGGCTTTCATGGCTGCCTGACGGGCAGGGGCCTGACCTACTCCAGCCGAGACGACGTTTCCGATGAACACTTCGTCAATCGAACTTGGCTCGATGCCGCTCCGCTGCAATGCTCCCCGGATCGCCACTGCGCCGAGCTCCGGCGCGGAGAGGCTGGCCAGCATGCCAAGGAATCGGCCTGTGGGAATTCGTGCTGCTCCGACGATGACCGCTTCTCTTTGCTCTCCCATCTGCCTGCACTCCTACTGCTATCCAGTAGGCGACCGACCTAAAGGATCGATAGAATCGATCGGTCCCCGGACGTCCTTCGTCGTACGATTCCCGAATGGGTGCGCCCATTTCACCCTCTATCATAGCACGGAACCGGCGCCCGATTCGCAGCATGGCCCGGACGGCCGAGCACTGACAAGATGAACGAGGAAAACAGGCCGGAAGGGGGAAAATCGCCATCAGAATTTGTTCAAGGTGCACTAGCTAGGTGGTTGAATTCCGTCAGGTTCTCCGTTGACGGGCAATTCTTGACAATGTTACACTTGAATCTACAAACAAGGTATGCGATGTTCGAACAAAGACGTTTGGACCAGCGCGGAGTTGGCGGCAATGGCGCCCCGGCTTGGAGAGCCGGGGTTTTGTCGTAAGCGGCTCCAGAAAGCCTACTTGCCGAACGCCAGCACCGCCTCGGGGAAGAGACAGGGTGTACTGGCGCAGTTGAAGTTGGGGGAACGTCATGGGCAACGATCACCTAGGTCGGGGTTTTTCCCATACTCTGTACGATCCGAGACTCGAACACGACGCGTGCGGCACCGGTTTCGTCGCCGACGTATCGGGTAAGCCGTCGCACCGGATCGTTGAGTTGGCGATCGAATCTGTCGTCAATCTGACCCATCGTGGGGCAGTGTCGGCAGATGCCAAGACTGGCGATGGCGCTGGGATTCTCACTCCCCTGCCGCGGCGTTTGCTCGCGAGCGAAGCAGCGAAGGCCGGAAAGCTGGTTGACCCGGATCTCCTGGCGGTCGGTATGCTCTTCTTGCCAGCCGAATCAACGCCCCAGGCCCGGGCGCGCCAGATCGTCGAAAGGGTTCTGGCCGAAGAGCAGGTTCCACTCCTTTTTTGGCGCGACGTGCCAGTTGATCCCTCGAGTCTTGGCGAGAAAGCCCTGGCGACTCAACCGGCGATCAAACAGGTCATCGTCACGCGGCCAGAGGGTCTGGACACGCTTGAATTCGAGCGGCGGCTCTATCTGGTCCGCAAACGAATCGAACAAGAAGCCATCCGAGCTGCCTTACTTTCCTTTTACGTTCCTTCCTTCTCCTCACGGACCGTCGTCTACAAGGGGCTGTTCGTTGCTCCCCAGCTTCAGCACTTTTACCTGGATTTGCAAAATCCGGATTACGAAGCGGCGCTCGCAGTCTTTCACCAGCGCTACAGCACGAACACATTCCCGAACTGGCTCCTGGCCCAGCCGTTCCGTCGTCTTGCCCACAACGGTGAGATCAATACGGTGCAAGGCAACCAAAACTGGATGCGGGCGCGCGAGCCAGAGCTTATCTCGCCGGTTTGGGGTGATCGCATCTCGGATCTGGTGCCGTTAATCTGGGAAGACGGCTCGGACTCCTCCCGCCTCGACAACGCCCTCGAGCTGCTCGAACTTTCTGGTCGGGACATTCTCCACGCGATGATGATGCTGATCCCCGAAGCCTGGGAGAGCATGCCTGACCTCGATCCGGATTTGCGTGCGTTCTACGAGTATCACGCCTGCCTGACTGAGCCGTGGGATGGTCCAGCGGCGATTGCCTTCACCGATGGGACGATCGCCGGCGCGGTGCTCGACCGCAACGGCTTGCGGCCGGCCCGCTATTTGATCACCGACGACGGTCTGGTGCTCGCGGCATCCGAGGCGGGGGTCGTCGATTTGGATCCGGCCCGCATTGTCGAAAAGGGGCGACTTGGCCCGGGCCAGATGATCGCGGTCGATACCGCCAGCCATCAGGTTTTACGCAACGACGATCTAAAGAAGCGCTACGCGAGTCGTCAGCCGTACGGTGACTGGGTGAACCGGGAAATGGTGCGCTTGAGCGATCGGATGGCCAAGGATCGCGAGCGCTATCAGACAGGCATGCCGACTAGCCCCCCGGTGGTAGATGAACTGACGCTCTACATTCAGCAGCAGGCGTTCGGTCTCAATCACGAAGAATTGAAGTTCGTCCTCGAGCCGATGGGCGTCGAAGGGAAAGAGCCGGTCTGGTCGATGGGTGACGATACCCCCCCGGCCGTGCTTTCGAAGAAAGGTCGACCGCTTCCTCATTACTTCCGACAGCGATTCGCCGAGGTGACGAATCCGCCAATCGATCCGCTTCGCGAATCGATTGTGATGTCGCTCGATTGCTACGTCGGGCATCGACGCAGCTTGCTGCTTGAAACGCCCGAGCACGCGCGACTGCTTCACCTGAAGTCGCCGCTACTGAGCCACCAAGAGCTTGACGTGATGACCGATCTCGGCGATCCCGCTTTCGAGACGGTAACGATTCCCGCTCTCTTCGATGCGCGCAGGGGGGCAGATGGGCTCGACGCGGCGCTCGAACTGCTTTGCGCTGACGCTGTTCGGGCGGTTGACGCCGGCAAGACCATCCTGATTATTAGCGACCGCGGGGTCGATCAGGATCACGCTCCGGTGCCGATTCTGCTCGCGGTTGCCGCGGTGCATCATCACTTGATCCGACACGGGCGACGGCTCAGGGCTGACTTGATCGTCGAAAGTGGTCAGGTTTGGGACGTGCATCACTTCGCATTGCTCCTGGGCTATGGCGCGAGTGCGATCAATCCCTACTTGGCGATCGAGTCGATTGCCCAGCTCGTGACTACCCAGGAAGAGGGGGTGACCTTCGAGCAAGCCTACCATAACTTCGAGAAGGCGATCGAGGATGGCTTGCTCAAGATCATGTCAAAGATGGGCATCTCGCCGCTGGCCAGCTACCGTGGTGCTCAGATCTTCGAGATCGTTGGGCTGAACGAAGACTTGGTCGCGCGCTGCTTCCCGGCCACGCCGAGTCGAATCCGCGGTATCGGCCTCGCGGAGATCGCCGAGGATACGCTGGCGCGCCACGCCCTGGCTTATGCGCCGGTCGTCGGCAAGCCAAAACTGCCGGACGCCGGCCTCTACCGGTTCCGCCGTGACGGTGAATACCACGCCTACAATCCGTTTGCGGTGCGTGCCTTGCAGAAGGCAGCGAACAGCGGACAATACGCTGACTACAAAGTTTATTCCGATCTGCTCTCCAAGCGCGAGCCAGCAGTCCTGCGTGACCTCCTGAGGTTTAAAGCGCGGCAACCAATTCCGATCGAGGAGGTCGAGTCGGTCGAGGAGATCCGGCGTCGGTTCACGACCCAGGCGATGTCACTTGGCGCGCTGAGTCCCGAGGCGCACCAGACGATTTCGATTGCAATGAACCGGATCGGCTCACGGAGTAACACGGGTGAAGGCGGTGAGGATCCGTCCTGGTACAAGTGGAAGGGCGGTGGGGACTCGCCGGACAATAAGACCAAGCAGGTCGCCTCGGCGCGCTTTGGCGTGACGACCGAATATCTCGCCCACGCCTATGAGCTCGAGATCAAAATGGCCCAGGGGTCGAAGCCGGGCGAGGGTGGGCAGTTGCCTGCCCACAAAGTGTCGGCGATGATTGCTAAGTTCCGGCACGCGATTCCGGGCATTCCCCTGATCTCACCACCACCGCATCACGATATTTATAGCATCGAGGACCTGGCGCAGCTCATCTACGATTTGAAGCAGGCGAATCCGCGTGCCAAGATTGGCGTGAAGCTTGTCTCGGAATCAGGAGTTGGGACGGTCGCCGCGGGGGTCGCCAAGGCCTACGCCGACTACATTTTGATCAGTGGTCAAGATGGCGGCACCGGTGCCTCACCGCTCAGCTCAATCAAGGGCGCGGGATGCCCATGGGAGCTAGGGCTTTCCGAGACCCAGCAAGTCCTCGTCCTGAACGATCTGCGCGGGCGCGTGATCCTGCGTGTCGATGGTGGCTTCAAAACCGGTCGCGACGTCGTCATCGGTGCGATGCTTGGCGCCGAGGAGTTTGGCTTCGGGACCGCCAGCGTCGTCTCGATTGGCTGCGATATGGCCCGCCAGTGTCACCTGAATACCTGCCCAACCGGTATCGCCACCCAGCGTGAAGATCTGCGGAAGAAGTTCACTGGCCGCCCCGAGCAGCTCATCAATTTCCTGACACTGGTTGCCGAAGAAGTGCGCGAGATCCTGGCAAGCTTGGGCTTCCGACGCTTCGACGAGATCGTCGGCCGGGTTGATCTACTGGAGCAGATTCCTGATCTGACTGGACGGCTCGCGACACTCGATCTGAGCCAGGTGATCGCCGATGTTGATCCAAGCGGTACCCGGCCGAAGCTACACGTTCAGGAGCGCAACGACCGCCCCGGCGTTCCACTCGACGATACGATCCTGGTCGACGCCGCCGATGCGCTCGATGGACGAGGCCCGGTGGCGCTGCGCTACCAGATCCACAATAGCGATCGGACGCTGACCGGTAAGCTCTCTGGCGAAATCGCCCACCGCTACGGCCTGAATGGTCTCCCAAAGGGCGACGTGTCGATCGAGTTCGAAGGCAGCGCCGGACAATCCTTTGGCGCCTGGTGCGTAAACGGGGTCAAGCTGCGTCTGACCGGCGAAGCGAATGACTATGTTGGCAAGGGGATGTCCGGGGGCGAGATCGCCATCCGGCCGCCGAGTACTAGCCGCTTTACGGCGAAGGACAACGTCATCATCGGGAACACTGTCCTCTATGGTGCGACCGGTGGCCGATTCTTTGCGGCGGGCCGGGCCGGCGAGCGTTTTGCGGTCCGGAATAGTGGTGCCCTTGCGGTGGTTGAAGGCTGTGGCGACCATGGCTGCGAATACATGACGGCTGGGACCGTCGTCGTCCTCGGGCCAACCGGCCGCAATTTCGCCGCCGGTATGTCAGCCGGCGTGGCCTACGTTCTCGACGAAGCTGGCGACTTTACCCGCAAGTGTAATCGCGAACTGGTGTCGCTCGAACGCGTCGAGGCGCCGGACGACCGGGAATTCCTGCGGGCGACGATCGCTGAACATCACGAAAAGACCGGCAGTGCCTGGGCGAAGGAACTACTGGACAGCTTTGAGCAGTATGCTCCCCTATTCTGGAAGGTCGTGCCTCACCCGCCGGTGGTGGCGACCGAGGGCAAAGAGGCGCATGGCACGGTGGCAATCACCCACCCCCGCCACGCTGCTTCCAATGGCAAAGCCGACGATCAACCGGAACGCGCGGCAGCGCACTAAGAGAGATCGGTTCGTGGTGAACCGCGCGCACTCGTGTTTGTCTTACGGCTTGGTAGCCGCAACGCAATGTTTACGGTTTTGTTACCTTTCTTATACGTTTTCGGTCAAAAGGCGTTGACGAGGTTATGACAGGCTGATACAGTGGGGCCTGCTGGCGGCAACGAGCCGGGGCTGGCGGCCATGGCTACGCCAACTGGCGATCGGGAATCTCGCTGAAACGTGTGAGGTGGGGAGTGAAGTGCGATTGTTGCGGGCAGGAGATGCGGCCAATCAATCCGGAGTGGTCCAAGATCCGGTTGTTCTGGTGCAGATTCTGTCATCGTTTCCGGGAACACCGTCAAGCAACTAACGCAGTGTAAGACGAAGCAATTCGATGTTCCTCGGCGCGTCGTCGCCAGCAAATCGACCGCGTCCGCGACTGGTCGATCTCAACTTAGTTCCTGCGGAGTATCGTCGGAAGCCATTTCCGATTGTCACGGTTGGACTCTCTCTCTTCACCCTTGGTGCACTCTTACTGCTTTATGCTCTCTACTACGCCCGAAGCTACAGTAACTTAGAGATCGCTCAATTGAGCGCGCGGGTTGCCCAGGGGCAAGCAATCGTCCAGACCGCGACTGGAGACCCTGCTGCTCTGGCCCGCCAGGACAAGCTCCGCGCGATGCGCGACGACTACCAGGTGTTGGCACAACGCCAGATCAATTGGGGCGATGTCTTCCAAACCATCGCCGACGTTCCGTCGGGGGTGCTGGTTCGCTCAGCGAGTCAAGCTGGCTTTGGCGTGACGATCAATGGCTCGGCGATCAACCAGGAAGCGGCAGCGAATTATCTGCAACAGCTCAAGAATTCTGGCTTATTCGTCAACGCATCGATTCAGGTTCAGCCGGCCCGTGAGCCGCTCGCGTTCATCACGCCAACCCCACCGCCGACGCCGGTGCGCAGTGAGTCAACGCCGCCCAGTGGTCCCACTTCGGCTCCGGCAATTGCCGCAGCTCAGCCATCCGTGCGCCCGAGCGAAACCGCGAGACCGTCCCAGCCGACGGCAACGTTCACCGAGTCGCCACGACTAACCGCCACGGCTACTGCGCCCCCGACGATTACCCTGACTCCGACGAGAACTGGCACTCCCCAGCCGACCTCGACCCCGGCCTACGACTTCGCTTTGATCAGCGTTGTCCAGGTTGCCGCTGCCAATCCGAACGCCCCGAATTCGGATATTAAGGGCCAGGTACTCGACGCGAAGGGGAAGGGAGTGGCGGGATTGACGATCGAGATCGATAGCGAGGGCTCGCCGGCTTGGTCCGCTCAAACGACCACCGCCGGCGATGGGACCTTCAGCTTCAACGTTAACCATGGCAAGTTTCAGGTCGAGGTGATCGGCGGTCGCAGTCAGACCGCGAAGGATCTCTATACCGGCGCTGATGGCACGCCGGGTACCTGGGGCTACCAGCTCGTTTTCGCTGAGACTTTCACTGGGCCCATTCCGACCGTCCCGCCGAGTCTTTATACTCCGACCTGGACGCCAACGCCGGACCCCACGGCGACGATCACCCCGGTCGCCCCGGGCGCGAACATCGCCAGCTACGGCTGCACCTCGGCGTATCTTGTTCAGAATGGCCAGCGCGTCGACATCACCGGCTCGACCAATCCTAGTCAGGCGATCGATGGCAATATGTCGACCGAGTGGAACAGCCAGGTGGCGCCGACCAACGGCACTCAGGTGATCTGGTCGTGGTCGCTGTATGGTGGAAGCTATGGCAAGTCGCCGTGCGCGGGGGCCGGTTTGCCCGATAGTCAGGACCTGATCAATGGGATTCAGCTCTTCCCCGACCAGAATCCGGCTGGCAACACCGTCCACGAACTCTGGCTCTATTCAGACCCTGGTTGCACCAATAATTTGGCCTCGAACGGTGGTGCTTACTTCACCTGGCAGCAGTATACCAACAACGGCAGTGTTCTGTCACTGGCGTTTAATCAACTGCCTGTCCGCTGCGTGCTGATCCGAACTTTAGTAGATCCCAGTTACGTCGCCTGGTGGGAGGTGCAGATATTCCAGGCACTGCCACCACCGAACGGGTTTCCGACGTTTACCGCAACGCCAGTGTCAACGCCCACGCCTACGATAACTCCCACTTTTACCCCGACGGCTACTCCCTGCTCGGCGGGAACGTGCACGCCAACGCCGACTCTTACAGTGACACCGACAGCCACGGTCTCACCTACCGTCACATTCCCACCCACGTCTACGCCAACCTGGACCTCCACGGCTACACTCACTCCGGTGAACAACTCCGGCGTCTTCGGCACTGATCAGAACGTGGCCCCTTACTCTTCGCTCATGTACTGGACGACACAGAGCACACCGCTTGCCTTGACTAGCGCGAACTGCCAGTCTAGCAATCTGCCACCGGGTAATCCATGTGCTGTAATAAATGATCCAAGCACATCCTTCTGGGCACCGCAGCCTAACGCACCAGATCCGCAGTTTGTGTTGATCACCTTGGACAGTCAGGCCTTCCGGTCCAACGCGAATGTCGTAGACGATGTGAAGGTCCTGGTGTGGTCGACCCAAAATGGATCGTCCGAGGTGTACACAGTCGGATTGGGTACCTTACAGGGGACATCACCCCTGACCTGCACCCCACCGTCGCAACCAGCGGTGATTGCCAACGGGGTGTGGATTGATTGCCCGGTCGTATCGCCTACTCCGGGTGCTAACGTTGTGCAGGTGGGCATGAGCAACAAGAACGGGCGAGAAGACGGTTCCTACGGAATTAGGGAAGTTAAGGTATTTGCGCCAACCAACCTCAATTCTTTCTCCACGGTGACACCTACCCCGACATCATCACAGAAGGCGCCCGCCGTAGTACAGCGACAGTCATCCATTGGGGCTGGGCGACCTACGGCTGCTGCCGGCCTTGGTCGTGGTCCCGGCCTCGAAGAAGTAAATGAGCCACATGTCCCGGTTAATGGCCCTGCACAACCACGGATGGATCCGCTCGGCCAGGCGTCGGCTGTGAATCCGTCGCCGTCGTTCGTGGGAACGCCACCTCCGCCGCCGCAAACGACACTACAGGGGGTAAGCACAAACGCGGGCGCGCCGATTACTGGCCCGGTTGACTTTACGATCATCGTCGAAGTAGCTTCCGGGAAGGGCTACCCATGACGCTTGTCTTGACGCCTTTCCAAAAGTTCCTGGCCGGTGCGAGCATGGCGCTGCTCGTCTTTTGTGCGATCGTCGGCTATCAATACAGCGTCGAGCAGAGCCAGAAAGCCGAGCTGAACGCGCGCTTGGCAAGCCTCCAGTCAACGATCAACAAGATCAATGCTGCCGAGGCGAATGGCAACGATCCTCTCTTGCGAAACCCGGCCTTTCCGGCCGATCCGCCCAACCTCGACCTAGCGAGTGTAATCCTGAGTAGCGCCGCGGCGAGTGGCGTTCAGGCGAGCCCATTTCAAGCGGTGAGCGGCCAACCCGAGAAGATTGGCAATGATACCTACCGCACGATCACCGTGAATCTGATAATCACTGGTAGTTTGCCACAGGTGCTCAATTTTTTTGACCGGGTCGAACAGGGTGGTGTTCGAAGCCTAGTCTTTGATAATATGCAGGTGCAATTGGTAAATGGGAGATGGACGGTCCAAATGGAGTTGATCGCCTACGCCCAGTCGTCCTAAGCAAATCCGCGGGAGCCGATGAACGCGCGTAGATTTCTGGACGTCCGGACAATTTTTCAACGGACCAGCGATCTGGTATCAAGTCAAGCGTTTGGGCGGTTACGCGCCCGCACCGACGAGATCGACGAAACAGACGACCCATCACTGTCGCCGAAATCGGCCGGCTCGAGCGCAGGCTCGCTGCTCGTAGATTTGCGTGCCCGGATTGCTTTGCTTCAGCGGCGGCCGTGGCTTGATAGGGCGCTAGCTCGCCAGCTCGTCGCGGCGAGTATCGAAGGAGTGCGGCTTCAAGCACTTTCCTACTGCAACCAGCGCGTCGACGGCTGGGCGAGTGTGCCGGTCGACGAGAGCTTTTTCCGGGGCGGACAAATTGTCGATCCAGTGGGGCTGGGCGGAGCGATCGACGAGGCCTTCGACCAGCTCAATTTGTCGCGCCGTCGGGTGATCTGGTCGCTGCCAGCCCACCAGGCGACGTTCAAGGTCGTCGATCTGCCTCAGCTTCAAGGCGAAGAACTGCGCCAGGCAGTTCACGACGAGGCTGAACGCAGTCTGGGGGTATCGCCGGACGACAGCTACATCTTCTGGCAGCGGCTCACCGGCCGAATCAAGCGGCGCCGAGTTTTCATTCTGGCCGTCCCCAAGACGGTTGTCCTGACCACCCTCGAGGCGCTCGATGCCGCGAACATTCGTCCGCTGGCGATGGATTTGCGGCCGTTGGCGATTGCCCGTGCGGTCGGGAGAACCGATGCGATCATCGTGAATCTCGAAGAAACCAGCCTGGATGTGATCATCGTTGTCGACAACGTGCCGGTGCTCATGCGTAGCCTCCCTCTGTCCGGCACGGCAATTGGTCGAGAAACGGCCCAGAATCGCCTCGTCGAGGAAACCGAGCGCCTCTTGACCTATTATGATGATGCCAATCCCGATCGCCCGTTGGATGCCGACGCGCCGATATTTCTCACCGGGAGTTGGTCCGGTGGTATCTCGCTCTCCGAGCGCATCCGCGCGGCGACTCGCCATCCGATCGGTCGGCTTTCACCGGGAGTCGCCCATCCACCGGACTTCCCGGTGATCGAGTACCTGGTAAATCTGGGATTGGCGCTCAAGCAGACGTGAGTGTTCCTGATCTTGTGTCAATCGATTTGGTGACAATCCTCGAAAGTATCCTCTTCGTTGCTGCCGATCCGGTCCCCGCCGAGCGATTGCTTTCGACCCTTGGCTGCGCTGACGCTGAGCTTAGCGCTGCCCTCGACGCTCTCGGCGAGCAGCTTCAGGCGCGCGGCATCCGCCTCCAGCGAAGCGCTGAGGGTTTCCAACTGGTGAGCGCGCCGGAGCACGCCACGGTCGTCGAGCGGTTCCTCGGGATTCAAGCGACTGGCAAGCTGTCGGCGGCGGCGATGGAAACACTAGCGATCATCGCCTATCGTCAGCCGGTGAGCCGCGCCCAGATCGAAGAGGTCCGCGGGGTCAACAGCGACCGGGCGATCCATTCGCTGCTGGGGCAAGGACTGATTCAAGAGGTCGGGCGAGCGACCGGGGTGGGGCGGCCCGTGCTCTATGGAACCACCGTCGAGTTCCTGCAGCGCTTCGGCCTCGAATCGACTGGTCAGCTTCCAGCATTAGATCTGCCAGGTGACGGGCAGATCTCAAGTAATTCGGTGGGTGAAGAGAGGAAGTAGGTTGGCCGCTCAGCAGCTAGGCTGTCGAGTGGGAATGGCCCCCAGAGTGCCGCGCCGGTTTGGAGTCCACCCCGGCGACCAGCAATCAGATCGTGCGTGCTATCGCCGACGTAGAGCGCGGTGGCAGGCCGGTCGCGCTGGCCGAGACGGGTGAGGGCAACGTAGAGCGGCTCGGGATCTGGCTTGTGGCGCACGCTATCTTCCATGGAGACGCTCACTTCGAACTGATCGGCGAGCTGGATGAAGCGGAGACTGCGCTCGGCAATACCGCGCGACTTCGAGGTGACAACACCCAGGTGGTAGCCGCGCTGGCGTAGCTCGGCGATAACGCCGCGCATACCGGGAAACTCGCGGGCGAGGTCGTCGTGGTTGGCGACGTTGAATTCGCGGTAGAGCATCGTGAGCCGCTCGATCAGCGCGAGCTGGTCGCCGGGAGCGCGTGTGATACCTCGGTGCTCGAGAATTGTCGCGAACGCTTCATCTAAAGGCCGACCGTAGCCGAGGTAGAGGTCTTTCAGTTCGAGCTGCTCGCCGAATTCCAGAGAGTAAGCATGCTGATAGGACTGAAAGATCAGATCGGTAGTGTCGATCAGCGTGCCATCGAGATCGAAAAGCACGGTCGAAAGTGACTCGAGTCTCTTCATGCTTCATCAAGCCCTTCATGCCCGGTACTGCTGATGGCGGCAGCCAAAACCCTCGAATTTACGATTTGCTCTCCAGATAGTCCGCCGGCGTGGCATTGACCCGCCCCCGAGGCGTCGGTCCGTCATTGGTCCAATCACGCTGCATGGTCACGTATTTTCCTTGCCAGACATCGCCCGGGACACCCGCACCAGGAGTGAGGTAGGTGACCGGGGTGAGATATTTGGTCACCCAGTCATCGATGGGAATATAACGATCGACGCCCAGCCAGGACGGTCGGCCTTCGTTGGGGTCCATCACGTAAACGCCGAGAATCTTGCTGTTGGCAAAGTCGAGATAAGGGTCGCTGGTCGCTCGAACGCCTCGAACCAGAACGTAGTGATCGCCCCACCAGATCGTCGCGACTGACGGCTCGCGATAATTCGGATTGGCGAGCAGCCAGGCCATCATCTTGGTCGCCGCGATCGGATCACTATAGATAAAGTGGTTGAAGCCGTGGTTGGGCATCCACTGATGAGCTGCCGAGGCGACCGCGAATGGCGAGGCATCCCACTGGTCGACGGTGAAACCGTCGTTATGAGCGAGCTCCCAGTTCCAGAATTGCTGCTGAGCAGCATAGCTTGGCCCAAGCGACTTTCCTGTGTCGTATTCGACCCACGATTCGAGGTCGGCCGGGTCACACCAGATCGACGTCAACTGATTGTGGTACGGGATGGAAAGGTCCAGGTCGAAGGTCGTGGTGGAAATAGCGGAGGCAGGGGCCAGATAATCCCCATACACGTAACCAATCAGCGAACCCGTGGAGATCCGCCACCAACTACCATCGATCGGGCCTTCTAAAAGCTGTACGTTTTGGCCCAACGGTAGCTCGCTGATCACTGGATTATTCAAACCGGGACCACCACGCAGATTCAGCCAATCTGCGGTCACTACTGCACTCGCGCCGGTCGATAGTCCCGCGGCGGTCGCCGTTCCCCCCGATGCGAGCGAGGTGCTAAGCGTGATGAGAGTGGCCAAGAAACTCACACGGAGAACGGCAAGCAATTTCACGAAATAACCTCCAGCCAGGATTGCCAACCACGGCGAATGGGCCCGGTGCCAGTCGTCATGATATGCGACGAGTCGCTTGAAGCGCAAGAGAGTTCGGCTGATTGGGGTCTCTACCCCGCCTCTTTATCTCTTTATTAGAGCGGAGACAGCGAGTCCCAGAGCCGCCGGAGCTTTTGACGGCTGAGCGCGAGGTAGTCGAGGTCCGGAGAGAAAACCTCCAGAGTGATTGTCCCGTCATAGCTGTATCGCCTGAGGAGTGCGACGATTGTTGGCCAATCGATCGTGCCGGCGCCCAGAGGAAGGTGGAGGTCGGCGTCGCCGCCTTTGTTGTCGCTGAAATGAACGTGGGCGAGGCGGTCGTCCAGGGCTTGAAGCATGGACTCGGCCATGTTGCTCGGCGAGCCGAGATTGGCGTGACCAACGTCGAGGTGCCAGGCAAGACGGGGCACCGAGTTGAAGATCTGGCGGAGAATGTCAACCCGATTGAACAGCCCAGGCACGTTCTCAAGCATGAGCTGAATGCCCCGCTCGGTCGCCCGCTCATTCAGCCGCCAGAGTGCTTCAACGTTGCGCTCGATGATCTCCTCCGGTTGATGGAGCGCCACGCGCTGATCCGGGTGGACGTTGACTTTGTGGATCCCAAGCTGGGCGAAAACGTCGAAACAGCGAGTGAGCTCATCAAAGGCGGCCTGCTGGATCCCCGGGAAGGGCGACGCCAGTGGGAGATACCAGGCGGTGTGACCTACCGCACTCAAGCCGCTCTCAGCGAGCGCGGTCAACACCGCGCCCACGTCGATTGCCCCCGGATGCGCCCGAGGTGGCTCGAGCGTCAGGTCGAGAAAGTCGAAGCCCAACTCACGGAAGCTCCAAATCTCTCCGGCGACATCGCGCATGGGATGGTTCATCGCGCCGATTAGCACCACTGATCTCCTCTTCGGCCGACTCACGGTCAATTTCGGCCACCTAATTTTAACAGAAACGGGATGTTTCGGGTCTAGCCAAGGTGGGCTGGTAAGAGGGTTGACATGTTGACATGCTGTGCTATACTTCGGCCAACGTGCTGACGAGGCATCGGTAGAGCCCTTCGTCTGGACTGGAGCACCGGATCACCAGCTATGGTCCTAGCCAGGTCGGACGGGAAAGGAGGTGTAACTGGAAAATTGGCCCTCTCTCCCCTTATTGCGTGCTAACCCCGTATGCTTTTAAAGGACCAGTAAGAAGGCTGGCCGGTGGTTAGGATTCTCGCGAGCGAAAGGGAAGGAAGACCAACTTTGTTTAAGGAGTGGTTATGTTACGATTCATTGCCGCCCTGGTCCTCGCCATTGGCTTGAGTGCGAGTGCATTGCCGGTGGCCGCGAGCGGAAAGGCTCCGGCCGATTACCCGATTCCGGGGGGACACTTCTACAGCCAGGCCAACGGAACGAGTCAAGGCCCCGACGGGGGTGGCTATGCGCTGACCAACGAAGGAGGAATTCCCTTCTGGACCTTCTATTCCCAGCACGGTGGCGTCGAGCAGTTTGGTTATCCGATCTCACGTCGCTTTGTCTGGGGGGGGCGAGTTTCTCAAGCAACTCAGCGTGCTGTTCTCCAGTGGAACCCTGCAACTAACCAGGTGGAGCTCGCCAACATTTTCGACTATCTGAGCCAAATCGGTAAAGATGACTGGCTGTTTGCATCTCATTTGGCTCCAAGATCAGAAAAAAGTCCCTACGAAGTTCAACCGCTTTCCTTCCTTAGCCTCGCTCACTATCGCTTTCTCTGGCTTCGTGCCGATCCATCGTTCTTTCAGCGATACTTTGATACACCTGACTATTACGCGGTGTACGGTCTCCCCACGTCCTCAATTCAGGACTTTGGATCCTACACTGCGATTCGATTTCAGCGAGTCGTGATGTATCACTGGAAGTCACCGGTATCGTGGGCGGACAGCCGAGGGGTTAGTATCGGACTAGCGGGTGATTTATTCAAAGATCTCGGCTTTGTTCCATCCGATGCGTTGCTCGGGGGAAGTAGTCCAAATGTCAACTCCGCTTCTCCATTAATTCCGTCATTTTCCTCTCCTACCCGGATGACCGCGAGCCCGCCAGCCTCATCGCCAATCCATTCCGAGCCGGTACCGGTTCAGCCAACGCTGTCAGTGGCAGCCGCGGCGCCCCCCGTTACCTCCCCGCTTCCCGCGATGTCGGTCGCGACGGTCAATGGGACGGCTCGGGTAAGTGGGAACGTGTCTACCGCTGTGACGACGAAGGGGCCTATGGTGCCGCCGGCAACACCTTCCGCGCCGTTAGCTGCGCCCCCGCCTCCGGCTCCGCCAACATTGGCGGCTCCGTTGCCGGTCTCAGTAGCTGGCAAAGCTGGTGTCTCAGAGGCTTCGACGACGAGGGTTGACTTGAGCCGGGCAAGCGTTACGCAAACGGTGTCAGTGACCTTGAAATCTCCGAGAGAAACGGTCGCAGTTTCCCCTTCGCCCGCACCTAGCAGAACACTAGTCCAAAGTGAGCCTCATCCAGTAGCCTCGACGCGCTTGAATCGGCATCGGATCCTTCAGGGGCTGGCGACGTGGTACGGTGCGAGCTTCAACGGTCAGACGATGAGTAATGGCCGGCCGTTCGACATGTCAAATCCCAATACGACGGCAGCGAATGTATTTTCGCTCGGCACGCACGTCCGGGTGACTCGCTTGACCACGGGGCAGAGCATTGTGGTGGTCGTAACCGATCGCGGTGGATTCCGTTATCCGGATCTGCTCGACTTGAGCTACGCGGCGTTTGCGCGTCTCGCCGATCCCAGCATTGGCGTGATCGGCATACAGGTCGAAGCACTCGACGACGGCGACTAGACACAGCGACAAAAAGAAAGCCACTACGTTAAGACGTAGTGGCTTTCTTTTTGTCAGCCGTCCTTGCTCACTGCCTTTTAAGACAGTGAGCGCCCGATGAGTGTCTATCGGTAGCTGCGCACTTGCTCGAAGCACGAGCTACAGTAGACCGGCTTATCACCGCGAGGGAGGAACGGAACGAGGGTATCCTTGCCGCAATTCGAGCACACGGCAGGATGCATCTCCCGCTGGGAGCGCTCGCGGCCGTAGCCCGAGTCGTTCGAGCTAGAGCTGGTCCTCTCCGAGCCGAGTCGAGCCTTACGATCAGCGCGACAGGTCGGGCATCGTCCGGGTGGGTGCATCAAGCCGCGACTAGCGAAGAACTCTTGCTCCCCGGCGGTAAACACGAACTGGGTTCCACAATCTTTACAGGTAAGAACCCGATCTTGATAGGATGAGAGCAACGACTGACCTCCTGAGGTCATGCAGAAAAGTACGGAACCCTTGCGGTCGCGGACCGAATTAGGGGAGACTTCAAATCACAGATGGCTTTCAGTCTACCGACGTCGTTCTTACCTGATGACCAGCTTGGATTTCCGGTTTAATTATACATCATCTTGAACAAGTTTGCAAGAAGTTGTGAACCTTGGCCCGTCCGTGATACCATGGGCGTTGATACGAGAAATGGACCATCGCGTTATCGAGGTGGCAAGGTGACAGACGCGCCTCAAGTCAATTGCGTGCGCTGCGGTCTGGTCGGGACGAGGCTGGCAAAGCCACCGGTCTCCGGTGAGCTGGGGCGAGCCGTCTATGAACAGATCTGCGAAAAATGTTGGCAGGAGTGGCGAGCCCAGTCGGTCCTGATCGTCAACCATTATGGTTTACAGCCTGCTGATCCCAGCGATCGCGCTCAGCTTTACGAGTTTATGAAAGAATTTTTGACCCTCCAGATTTAATTTGCGTCTCCGTCGTCCGCCCGCCTTAGTCGTCGCCCTGGTGGCGGTCGTGATCTTGCTTGGTTTGGCCGTTTACGTCCGGATCATTGCGCCAGGGCAATCGTCAACAATCCCCGAAATTCAGGTGCCGGCTCCGCTGAGCAGCCCGGGCAAGGCGACGCCGGTATCAAGCAGAATTCCGACCGTCGGTGTGACCGTCGCGCCGACGCCGACTCCCTCCAGGCCAACCCGGGTCTATTTGCCAGGCGTTCCGAACAACCTACCCAGCGGTCCAGTCGTCGCGAACGCGCCAGTGCCGACCGCTACGCCGATCCCTGCGCCTGCAACTCGGGCGCCGACCCCAAAGCCGACCCCGACGCGTGGCCCGATTCGGATCACGAAGCTCGGTCTTGGCGTATATGATAGCGGTGGTGCGATGCTCTCTGACCTGGACGAAGCACGCCCTTCGGTCATCCTGTTGATGGATCCGACGGTTGACTTCGCGAAACAGGTGCGACAGATGTTCCCCAAGGCGTTCATCATCGGGCGAATTTACGCGACATCGCAGCCGCTCGATAATCCGGCCGTGCGTGGGACCGCGTTTGCCGATCGGGTAGCGGCGACCGCCGTGCCGTTAAAGGGCATTGTCAACGCCTGGATGAGCTACAACGAAGTTTCGCATGGGGAGGACCCTTCCAACCTGATAGCCTATAATACGTTTCAGGTCGCGTTTGCTCATCAGCTTCAAGATCACTACGGCATTGCTGCCGTGGCCGGAAACGATGGGCCGCGGAGCGTGCCGGCGAACCTTTATCCGAAGTACTTCGCCGGGGCAATTGAAGCGAGTCGTTACTTTGGCGTTCACGCCTATCCTGACGACGGCATCAGGTCGTTGCGTGATCCCAAAGCAGCCAGCCAGATCTTCTACTATCGTCAGATTCACCAGGCGCTCGAAGCCGCCGGGATCAAGTCCGGTCCGTTTATTATCACCGAGGTCGGCTTGTACAACGGCTGGCGCGGTGTGACCGACGATACGTCGATGGCTCAGGACTTCATCTGGTACGCCGATCAAATCAATCCAGACCCTTATGTCTTAGGGATGACGGTCTTCGGGCTATTCACCTCTGACCGTTGGGCGCCGTTCAATATTGCCGGCTCGATCATTCCCCAGATGCTCGGCGACTATAATACGGTCCACTGACCTGACAATTCAGCGACGCTCGCTCAACCGAGCATCTCCTCCACTGCGACTGCTAGCCCGTCTTGATCGACGTCAGGGCAGATTCGGTCGGCGATGGCTTTTAGCCGGTCGTCGGCGTTACCCATGGCGATGCGTAGCCCCACTTCTTCGAACATTGGTAAGTCGTTTAAAGCATCGCCGGCTCCAGCTACCTGTTCGCGTCGTAAGCCGAAGTGCTCGATCAGAGCACGAACTGCCGCGCCTTTTGAGACCGATCGGTCGACGACGTTAACGCATTCCATATTTTCGCAGGGGGCCATCGGAATCGCGATGCTGAAGGCAAGCTGACCGGTGAGCTCCCCGGCGAGCTGGCGGGTCGCGGCGCGCGCCTGGTCATTGGCCGTGATAATCTGAGCCTTGATTACGTCGTGCCTTCCAAAGAACCGATCGAAGCTCGTGAACTCGTAGGTAACGTGAATCGAGATGGCGTGGAGGCGGGACTCCTGCCATTCACGCTCGACGAAGTGGGTATCTTCGGTGTACAGCTCGAGGCACAGGCCGGCCTCACGTCCACGTCGGATGAGGTAGTCGAGCGACGAGCTGGGGAGGGGTTTCCGGAGGATCGCGGTGGTCTGGTCAGGATCCTTGACCAATGCACCATTGAAGACGACGTGCGGACCATTCAAGCCAAGAGAGCGAGCGATCGGCACGCACGAGGCGAGTGAGCGACCACTACAAAGCGATACCTGAACGCCGGCCCGTTGGGCCGCTGCCAGGGCAGAGCAGACGCGCGGGGATGGCTCACCGCTTTGGCCAATTAAAGTTCCGTCCACGTCAAGAACGAGAAGGCGAATGTCCGGCACGTTTAGTTCCTCTCCTAGAAGACCTCTTTCAGGCGCGACTACTATAGCACGGAGTGGTTGGAGATCCCTGTACACACGTTACAAAACCAGCATAAAAGCCGTGACGGCAGTCGGCCCCAAGTGTTAATCTAAGTGATAACACTAATGGGGAAGCAATCATGTTTGCATCTACACGCACTCTGGATCGCACCGCGACGTCGGTCGCGATCGACGTTATCCTGATCTTGCTGTTTGCTAACCTTACTGCGGTTGCTGCCCGTATTGCCGTCTATCTTCCATTCAGTCCCGTCCCGATCACCGCTCAGACTCTGCTAGTGCTGCTGGCCGGGGCTGCGCTTGGTCCGCGCCGAGGAGCAGCCTCGCAGGTCGCTTATATTGCCGAGGGCGTGGCTGGGCTACCCGTCTTCGCCGGCGGCAACGCTGGGCTCGCGGTCTTGCTCGGACCGACCGGGGGCTACTTGATTGGTTTCGTTGCCTGTGCGGCGCTGGTCGGTTGGCTGGGTGAGCGTCGGGGCCTGCGCTCTCCGCTCGCGACTTTCATTGTGATGCTGCTCGGCAGCGCGTTGATCTACCCTTTTGGCGCCGTCTGGCTCAGCCGTGTGGTTCCGGGCGGCTTGTCGGTGGCAATTGCCCAGGGCGTCCTGCCTTTTCTCCCCGGTGACGCCCTCAAGAGCGCAATCGCGGCCGGAGTGGTTCCCTCGGCTCGCTGGACGATTGTCCGTTGGCGCGGCGACTAGTAAGAAGCGATTACTCGTCACTCTCGACAACGACCTCGATGACCGGACATACTCCAACAGAAGCATCCCAGCGCGCGCCCGGGAAGATTGTGATCGCGTAACTGCCGGACGTGACCGCGCCAAAACGGGTTTGCATGCCATCGAAGCGATTGGCAGTGCGGGTCCAACGGCCATCGAGGAAGCTATGCTGATTGGTACGGACGATGTACTCGAGAAAGAACTCGACCGTTCCCAGACCCAGTCGCAGACCGGTTTCGACCTGGTCACCGGCCAGCATCTTTTGCAGCGGCTTCAGGCGCTCTTCTTGGGCCCAGAGCGCCAGTCCTTCTGAATCAGGAAGAAGGGTCGGGCGCACGAAATAGCGATGGCCGTTGGTCGGCTCGCTCGCTCTGTGCTGCTCCCATTCGTCGCTGAGAGCAAAGGTGGTGCTGGCCGTTAGTCCCCGATCACGGGCCTCACTGGCGATCTCTCGAAGTGTTCGCCCGGCACTCAACTGGAATTCTTGCCAGCCGAATCGTCGTAGCCGCTCAATGTGTTCACGTTGGCGAGCCGCGTCAAATTGCCTGGTGGAATTCTCCGCGGCGAACGTATTGAGCAGCAGCGCCCGGGTGTCAATAATTCGAGCAAATTCTTGATTGATCGACTCCAGATCGACCACCTTGCCGAATTGCTCGGCACACGCAAGATCAAGGACCGCGTAGAATGCGGCGGCTTCGCTGTAGACGACGGCCCGGATCCATCTCGGGTCCTGCATGGTTCGGCGTACTACCCGTTCGACAAGCGCGTCGAGCAAGCCTCGCAGCTCGCGGTCAGGAATCACCTCTGATTCGACCATTTCCCGCGTGCCGATCAGCGTTGCTCGTCCCCAGGATTGCAATAACACGCGCACGCGATCGTCCACCTGGCGAATGTGCTCACGCGTGAGGATCGGCAAAATCTTCCCTTGCCCCGGTGCCGACATTGCCAAGCCAAGATAACAAAGGGCACGCGCCAGCATACCGACCTGCGCGACCGGCCCGGGGCGACGCTCGGCAAAGAGAAGCTGCTGTATCTGCGGCTGGTTCGAACGCAAGACAGCGGAAGCGGTCGAGATCGCGACGTCCGGAGCAAGCCAGAGGATGTGCTCCAATGCTTGGCGGTCTTGCGGGGTGAGCCGTGGCAGGCTTTGGAGAGATTCTCGGTCGGCGCCCCGGAATAATCCTTCAGACACGGTGGCGCGAGTTCCATTGGCACAATCGCATATCCATAACAACCAGATTATAACACTCCTTACGAATTCAGATCCGCTGCACAAGATTCGTTGACAATGTTTGGACTCGTGGGCCGTATCGAATGGCCCTTACCCGGCCGTAGACTTGTCAAAGCGAACGGCTAAAAGCCAAGCAAGACATTGATGGATGAGCTTAAAGCCGTTGCTAGTCTGGGGGTATTTACCGGGGCAAGGAGAAAAGGAGAATCTGTAGCGCGAGCCCCAGAGGTGTCCAGCCCCGCCGAGTACAGTTCAGGCTAAAAACTCGCGATGAGGAGCGAACGTTGAAGGACATGCTAGGGATTACTACGAAGACCAATCGTCGGCGACTACTGAGAATCGGTGGAGCGTTCGCCGGGAGCATCTCAATTGGAGCCATCCTGAGCGCCTGTGGCGCTAGCACCGCTCCCCCGTCGCCAACTACTGCTTCGACCGGATCGGCAGCAAGCGTGACGACGGCGCCAACGGCACCCGCGTCATCACCAACGAGCGTGACTACTGCGACGACGATGCCAGCGAGCGCAACCGTCGCCACGGCCCCCCTTACCACCTCGACCAGTGGGGCGATCCAGGTTGGCATCCTCCATTCGCTCAGCGGCACCATGGCGATCAGCGAGGTCGCGGTCAAAAACGCCGAGCTGATGGCCATTGACGAGATTAATGCGCGCGGCGGTGTGCTAGGGAAGAAGATCGAGCCAATCATCGAAGATGGTGCTTCGGATTGGCCGACGTTTGCCGAAAAGGCAAAGCTCTTATTGCAGGACAAGAAGGTCGCCGCGATCTTCGGTTGCTGGACTTCGGCTAGCCGAAAGGCGGTGCTGCCGGTGGTCGAGCAGCTTAATGGCCTGTTGTATTATCCGGTTCAGTACGAAGGCCTCGAGCAGTCTCCGAATATCTTCTACATTTGTGCACCGCCGAACCAGCAAATCATCCCCGCGGTGACCTATCTGCTTCAACAAAAGCGAACCAAGTTCTATCTGCTCGGTTCTGATTACGTGTTTCCACGAACGGCGAACAAGATTATCAAAGCCCAGCTCGCGGCGGAGAAGGCCGCGATGGTCGGCGAAGACTATACCCCGCTTGGCGCCACGGATTTCAGCACGATCATCAGCAAAATTACCGCCGCTAATCCAGACGTGGTCTTCAATACCTTGAACGGCGACAGCAACGTCGCCTTCTTCAAGCAGCTTGCCGATGCTGGGATTACCGCGGATAAGCTTCCGACGATGTCGGTGAGCGTCGCCGAGGTCGAGGTCAAGGGCATTGGTGCCAAGAATATGGTCGGCCATCTCACAGCGTGGAATTACTTTCAAACCATGGATCTGCCCGCGAACACGACGTTTGTCCAGAACTTCCAGAAGCGCTACGGCGCTGATCAGGTAACGGACGATCCGATCGAGCACGCCTACACTGCGGTCTACTTATGGGCCAAGTCGGTCGAAAAGGCTGGCGCGACTGACGTGGCGAAAGTACGGGAAGCGGCGAAGGGTCTCACGTTCGATGCGCCGCAAGGGACCGTCAGAATCGACGACAACAACCAGCACATCTGGGAGAAAGCCTACATCGGCAAAGCGCGGCCGGACGGCCAGTTTGATGTGATCTGGAACTCCGGAGATTCGATCCAGCCGGATCCCTACTTGAAAACCTATAGCTGGGGAAAGGGGTTGGCGAACAGTTAAGAAATAGAGCTAATTCGGGAGGCCCATTTGAGTTCGATCAATGTGATCTTCCTTCAAGCTTTCAATGGCCTGAGCGTTGGATCGATCCTCCTGCTCGCGGCACTGGGACTAGCAATCACCTACGGGGTGATGGGCGTTATCAATATGGCGCACGGTCAATTCATTATGATTGGCGGCTACATGACCTACATTGCCGAGGGTGCTTTCGTCAAAGCAACCGGGAATGCGAATCCTAGCGTTTCCTTTCTGGTGGCTTTGCCGCTCGCATTCGTCGTGAGTGCACTCATCGGCATTCTCCTTGAGCAATGCGTGGTTCGCTTCTTATACAAGCGCCCCCTCGATACGCTCCTGGCAACCTTCGGTGTGGGTTTGGTTCTCCAGCAGCTTGCCAAGGATATTTTCGGAGCCCCAAACGTTTCAGTCCGTGCTCCCGGGTGGCTGGAAGGCCACGTTCTCCTTGCACCCGGTCTTGTTCTGCCTTACGCGCGTCTCTTCATTTTGGGCTTGTCTTTACTATGCCTGTTCGGGGTGTATCTCTATCTCTATCGATCTTCTCGAGGCCGGCGCATCCGGGCAGTCATCCAGAACCGGGAGATAGCCGATTGCCTCGGAGTGAAGACTTCGGCGGTGGACCGCGAGACCTTCGCGGTAGGCACTGGCCTGGCCGGCCTGGCAGGCTGCGCGCTTTGTTTGATTGGACCGATTGGACCGTTTGTTGGCAATGATTACATCGTAGACGCATTCATGGTGGTGATCACCGGCGGTGTCGGCCAACTGGCCGGCACGGCTATCTCGGCATTCTTGATGGGAGCGCTGAACGCTGTCTTTACGTTCGTCACTACCTCTAGTCTCGGCCGGGTTTTCCTCTTCCTCGCGATTATTGTCTTCTTGCAGGTACGCCCCGGAGGACTGGTGAGTGTGAAGTCGAGGTGATCTGATGACCGGGGATGGGAGGCTTTCAAGAAGCATAACGACAGAAACGGCAGGTCGCCGACTTTTAGCGATTGTCGTAATCGTGGTGATTACGGCAGCTCTCTTGTTTGGCGCGCCAGCCGTCCTTTCTCCATTCCGTCTCAACTTGCTTGGAAAGTTCATGGCGTACGCTCTCGTCGCGCTCGGTCTTGACCTGTTGTGGGGTTATGCCGGCATCCTGAGTCTTGGTCAAGCTGTCTTTTTTGGACTCGGAGGCTACGCCGTGGGCATGTACCTCAAACTCGAGGCATCTCGCGGTCAATTACCCGATTTTATGAGCTGGAGCGGCGGATCCAGCCTGCCGGGTTTCTGGTACCCGTTTTACAATCCGTGGTTTGCATTCGTCGCGGCAATCGCTGCCCCGATGCTGGTGGCGGCGGTCGTCTCCTATCTGCTCTTCCGTGGAAGAGTCGGGAATATCTATTTTGCGATCATTAGCCAAGCTTTAGCGCTGATTTTTTCCACCTTGTTCATTGGTCAGCAGCCACTGATCGGCGGTACAAACGGTCTCACCAATTTTTCAACGATACTGGGCCAGCCACTGTCGAGTCCACTCACCCAGATCCACCTGTATCAAGCGACCGTGCTGGCTCTAGTCGCCAGCTATCTCTTGACTTGCTGGCTGACGGCTTCTTACTTTGGCAAGCTGCTGATCGCAATTCGCGACTCCGAAGACCGAACGCGCTTTTGTGGGTACGATCCGACGATTCCAAAAGTGATCGTGTTCGCGATTGCCGCGGGCATGGCTGGTCTGGGCGGAGCATTGTTTGTCCCGCAGGTCGGGATTGTCAATCCCGACTCGCTTGGTACTGTTCTCTCGATGACCATGGTCGTTTGGGTCGCAGTTGGTGGGCGCGGAAGCCTCGTGGGCGCCATCGTCGGGGCGTTGTTCGTGAATCTCGCCCAGAGCACGGTCAGTGAAAGTTTTCCTAATGCTTGGCAGTACTTCATTGGCTTGATCTTTATTGTCACTGTGCTGCTGTTTCCGTCGGGACTTGCGGGCATTCCGGAGCTAATTCGAGGGCAGCTTCGTCCCATGCCATTTCATGTAGGAAGCGCGCAAGCTGGAGAACGTGTCGGTGCAGGTAGTGCTCTACCGGCGACGAATACCCGACCAACCATCGAGCCCAAGGAGGTCAGCTCGTGAGCACCCCAATTCTCGATGTTCGAGACCTTCGCGTTAGCTTTGATGGCGTTGACGTCTTAAATGGCCTGGACATGTCACTCGATCAGGGAGAGCTTCGCTTTCTGATCGGTCCCAACGGCGCCGGGAAAACCACCTTTCTCGATGTGATCACCGGAAAAGTCCGCCCCTCGAGCGGAAAGGTCATCTTCGACGGTCACATTGACGTGCGTCGACAGAGTATCCACGGCTTAGTGCGAATGGGGATCGGGCGAAAGTTTCAAGCGCCGTCAATCTTTACGAGTCTCACCGTGCGAGAAAACGTTGAAGTCGCAGCACGCGGTCGGCGTCCCATCTTCTCTCTTTTCAGAGGCAGTTCGGCCCATCACGATGCCTTGGTGAGCGAAGTCCTAGAAACGATCGGCTTGGCTGATCAAGCTCAGGTACGGGCCGGTATTCTTGCCCACGGCGAGCAGCAATGGCTTGAAATTGGCCTGTTGCTTGCCCAGCAGCCGAAGCTTCTGCTCTTGGATGAGCCCGTCGCCGGCATGACACGCGCTGAACGTGATCGAACTGGCGAACTCCTCAAGACAATTGCTCACCAGCACACCGTTCTGGTCGTCGAACACGATATGCAATTTGTTCGACAGTTCGCCGCGAAGGTGACCGTTTTGCATGCTGGCCGCGTTCTGACCGAGGGCCCAATGTCAGAAGTTCAGAGCGATCAGCGAGTCATTGAGGTTTATCTTGGAAAGTCTCATCAGCAAACTGGCGCATTGTCCAGAAGGCTTTCTGGAGCCGAGCCCGCGCAAACGGTTGGCAGTTTAGGAGGTAGATGATGCTCAGAATCGAGCATCTGACCGTCGGTTATGGTGATGGAACTGTCCTCGACGACGTCAGCCTAATCGCCGAACGTGGGCAAGTCGTCTGCTTGATCGGTCGCAACGGCGTCGGCAAAACCACCCTCCTTAAGACTGTCATCGGAATTTTGCGACCCAAGCGGGGGCGAATTCTCTGCGGCAATCACGATGTCACAGCCTGGCCTTCCCATCGTCGGGCAGCCGCTGGCATTGGTTACGTCCCGCAGGGGCGATTGGTCTTCCCTCACCTGTCGGTCTACGAGAACTTGCTGATCGGTCTCGAAGCAAGCAGCGACCGGCCAACGACCCGAATCGCGGAAATGTACGCGCTCTTCCCGAAACTGAAAGAGATCGCGAATCGGGCGGCGGGAAAGCTTAGCGGCGGGGAACAGCAACAGCTAGCAATTGCACGGGCGCTGGTCGCTCATCCGAAAGTGTTGCTGCTAGATGAGCCAACCGAGGGTATTCAACCCTCAATTGTCGACGAGATTGCCGTCGCACTGCAGGCGATCCAGGAGACCGGAAAGGTCACCATCATTCTCGCTGAACAGTTCCTTGACTTTGCTACCATTTTAGCCAACTATTACTACGTTCTGGAGAGTGGGAACGTCGTCGCGTCGGGGCACGCAGACGTTTTGAGCCACGCCGAGATCCACGAGTACGTTGCTATCTAAACGGTGTCTGAAAAGGGCGGAGGACTGAGGAACGGCCAGTGCCGGCAAGAAGTTGGTTGCTCCCCAGATTCCTCACGCTGACTACCGGCTCAAAAGGGCCGATCCGGGGAAGAAACGATGATGCTTTCGCCACGCGAGATGGACAAGCTCGCGATTTACGTCGTCGCTGATCTCGCCCGTCGTCGTCGGGCACGCGGGGTCAAGCTGAACTACAGCGAAGCCGTCGCGTTGATTTCGGAGGCACTATTGGAAGGAGCGCGCGATGGTAAGTCGGTATCGGAGCTGATGGCGCTGGGTAAGACGGTTCTGACGCGGGAAGACGTGATGGACGACGTGCCGGACATGCTAGAGGTCATTCAAGTGGAAGCGACTTTCCCGGATGGAACGAAGCTGATCTCGTGTCACGATCCGATTTCGTGAGAGTGAGGCATGGCCCACGGAGTCACAACAGATGAAGTTGGCAAGCCCTCTCACCTTTTCGCTGGGCTCAAAGCAAGCCTTGAGCCTCTTCTCAAAGGAGAAAGAATTTCCCAATAGAGGCGATGCCATGGCGGACGGCCACGGTTCCTACATACTCCGAGACGAGCCGGTGATCATCAATGTCGGACGACGGACCCTCCGAATCGCGGTCCGGAATCTGGGCGATCGACCGGTCCAAGTGGGATCGCACTACCATTTTTTTGAAGTGAATCGAGATCTGGAGTTTGATCGCGCTCTTGCCTTCGGCATGCGCTTGAACGTGCCGGCGGGGACGGCTGTTCGCTTCGAGCCGGGCGACACGCGCGAGGTCGAACTGGTGGAATTTGGCGGCAATCGGCGAATCACTGGCCTGAACAATCTAACGAACGGCAGTGTCCGGGTCCCGGAGCGGGCCGCCGAGGCTGTCGAGCGCGCTACTCGCCGTGGCTTCCGAACTGCGAAGCCGAACGAGGGAAACGATGGCTGAAATTCCACGCCGCCAGTACGCCGAACTCTACGGACCGACGGTTGGCGACCGAGTTCGCCTGGCCGATACCGAGCTCTACATCGAGATCGAACTCGATCTGATCGTGCCGGGCGACGAGGTCGTTTTCGGTGGCGGCAAGACGATTCGCGATGGCATGGGCCAATCGACGCTGAGTAACCGTCAAGGGGCGCTTGATCTGGTAATCACCAACGTGATCGTGCTCGATCCGGTCCTTGGCGTCGTCAAATGCGATCTGGGGATCAAAGATGGCCGGATCGCCGGCCTTGGTAAGGCCGGTAACCCGGATACCATGGATGGAGTTAGTCCCCGCCTGGTAATTGGACCGGGAACAGAGGTCATTGCCGGCGAGCACTTAATCGCAACTCCCGGTGGTATCGACGCCCACGTGCACATGATCTGTCCGCAGCAGGTCTACGAAGCACTATCAAACGGAATCACCACCTTCATCGGCGGCGGTACCGGTCCGGCCGATGGGACGAATGCGACTACCTGTACGCCTGGACCGTGGAACATCGCGCGGATGCTCGAGGCGGTGGAGGCGTTGCCGCTGAACTGGGGGCTGCTTGGGAAAGGAAACAGTTCGCGCCCGGAAGCGCTCGAGGAGCAGCTCGAAGCGGGCGCCTGCGGTCTGAAAGTCCACGAGGACTGGGGGGCCACCCCAGCCGTCATCGACTGCGCGCTCCGCGTCTCCGATGCCTACGACGTTCAGCTCGCGATCCACACGGATACCTTGAATGAGACCGGTTTCGTCGAGGATACCATCGCGGCGATCGACGGTCGGACGATCCACACCTATCACACTGAAGGGGCCGGTGGTGGCCACGCGCCAGACATCATCCGGATCGCCGGCGAGCCAAACGTGCTTCCGTCTTCGACGAACCCGACCCGCCCTTTTACGGTCAATACCCTTGACGAGCACCTCGACATGTTAATGGTCTGCCACCACCTGAACCCGGCGGTACCGGAGGACGTGGCCTTTGCCGAGAGCCGGATTCGTGCTGAGACGATCGCCGCCGAGGACGTCCTTCACGATTGGGGCGTGCTTTCGATGTACTCCTCCGATTCACAGGCTATGGGGCGGGTTGGTGAGACGTTCACGCGCTTGATTCAAACCGCTGACAAGATGAAGCGGCTCAAAGGGAAGCTACCGGAAGACGCGCCGACAAACGATAACTTCCGGGTCTTGCGTTACCTGGCCAAGGTCACAATCAATCCCGCCCGGACGCACGGCATCAGCGACGTTGTTGGATCGCTCGAGATCGGCAAGCTCGCTGATGTCGTGCTTTGGCCGATTCGTTTCTTTGGAGCTAAGCCAAAGCTGATCATCAAGGGCGGGATGATCAACTGGGCGTTGATGGGGGATCCCAACGCTTCGATTCCAACGCCGGATCCGGTCTACTATCGTCCAATGTTTGGTGCTTTAGGGCGAGCGGTTGGTCGCACTTGTGTGACCTTTGTCTCAGAAGCCGCTAGCGAGCGTGGTATCCGGGAGCAACTGGGATTGCAGCGGATCATCGCCCCGGTTCGCCACTGCCGAGCGCTGAAGAAGTCAGACATGGTCCGCAACAATCGTTGCCCGCGGATCGAAGTCAATCCAGAGACCTACGAGGTGTTCGTCGATGGTGAGCTCGCCACTGTCGAGCCGGCGACAAAACTAGCACTAACTCAGTTGTATTATCTGGTCTGAAAATGATCATTCGCCACGTCGTCGCGCGGGAAAACGTCGACGCATCCGGTCGGTTAGTGGATCCGGAAAGAGTTCGCCACGGAGTTATCGTCGCCGGACGAATCGTCGATCTTTCCGGTGAGGTGGATCCGTGTACCCATCTGAATCTCGACTACCCCGAGCATCGGCTGGCGGGCTGCGTCGTGGCCGAGCGATTGGAGCGTGGAGCGGCGATCGTCTTCGCAGCAGGCGGGTTACGTTTTGCGTATCCTCGTCCGGATCAGTTTCGCCACCTGGGTCGGGTCGACATGGGCGCACGACGTACCGAGTGGCTAACCGCGCTCGCTCACCGCAAGGCGGCGAGATGAGCGACGGTCGAGCGTTCGGATTCCTGCGAGCGCTTCAGCTCGCTGACACTTTTTTCCCAAGCGGCGCCTACACTCTGTCACATGGCCTGGAAACCGCGGTTGAAGATGGACTCGTCCGTTCGCCAGACGATCTCGAGCGTTGGCTGCGCGCTCAGCTTGCCTTTCAGGTCATCCCCGGCGACGCCGCCGCGCTGGTCTTGGCCTGGCGGGCAGCGGCCAATGGTCGTGTCGCGGAGATCGTCGCAGTTGATCATCGGCTGGAAGCCTTTCGCCTGAGTCTCGAAGCGCGGGACGCGTCGCGCAAAGTTGGGCGTCAACTGCTTACGACGACCGTGGCAATGCTGATGGAACGGCCGTCTGATGCACGACAGGCCCTTTCTACCCCCTCCACTTCACTCAAAGTAGACTCTGGCCCCTTCTCCTCCCTTGAGCGAGAGGGGAAACTGACTCAGCGCGGGTCGCATGACGGAGCATGCCTTACCGGATACCGTGGCGAGGTGCGGGCGGGCCGATCACCGGGACATGCCCCAATCGCGCTCGCGGTTGCTTGCCAGGCAATCGGTATCACATGCGAAGACGCCATGCTGGTCGCACTCTACAGCTTCGCGACGAGTGTTCTGGGGGCGGCGCTGCGGTTGATGCGAGTCGACCACCAGGTAACCCAAGCGATTCTTTTTCGACTGCAGCCGATTCTCGTGGCGTCGCAGCACCGGTGCCTGGCAGAGGCCGATCAGGGGTTCTGGACGGGAGCGCCTTTGGCCGAGATCAGCGCCATGCGACACCGAAGCGCAGTTCGACGATCATTTATGACGTGAGAGGCACGATTGTGAAAAGAAATATCCTGCGGGTCGGGGTCGGTGGCCCGGTTGGCTCGGGAAAGACCGCATTGATCGAGCAGATTGTGCCACGACTAGTCGCCACTGGCCGAGAGGTACTGGTCATTACAAATGACATTGTCACGCGCGAAGACGCGGAGCACGTGCGACGGACTCTCGACGGAATTTTGGATCCGGAAAGGATCGTTGGCGTCGAGACCGGAGCGTGTCCGCACAGCGCGGTGCGAGAAGATCCAAGCATGAATCTGGCGGCGATCGAAGATCTCACCGGTCAATTTCCGGAGGCTGAGATCATCTTTGTCGAAAGCGGTGGCGACAATCTGACTCTGACCTTCAGTCCGGCCCTCGCTGATTACAGCATTTATGTCATTGACGTGGCTGGTGGTGACAAAATTCCTCGCAAGCGCGGCCAGGGCTTGATCGATTGCGATTTGCTCGTCATCAACAAAGTTGATCTGGCTCCTTACGTTGGCGCGAGCCTGGCGGTGATGGAGCGCGACTCGCGTCTGATTCGCAAGGGCCGTCCTTTCGTCTTCACGAATTGCCACACGGGAGAAGGGATCGAGATGGTCCTCGCGGAGGTCGAGCGTCTGCTCACCCAACGATGAGCCAGTATATCTGCTCGGCCATCTCCGTCCCACTCGACTCGCTTGAAGCCACCTGGCTGCCGACCGTCTTCGCGGGGTTTGATCGGGAGCCAGTGGCGCTGGGGGCCGGGGGGCGCGGCAAGCATGGCGAGCTTGACGTTACATTCGGCTTGGTGGCCGGACAAACGAGGTTGTTGCAAGCGCGCGCCTGCGTTCCCTTCGCGGTGCCCTGGGTGTTACGCGCAGATCCCGCGTGGCCGGCGCTTGCCGCCGTCTACCTTGCAATGCCAACCGGAGGGATCGTCCAAGGGGATCGTTTGGTGCTGCGCTTGTGCACAAAATCCGGGGGTGTAGTGCACGTCACGACCCAGTCGGCGACCAAGATCTACAGCATGGAACGTAATTGCGCTACTCAGCAGGTAACCCTCAGTGTCGAAAATGGCGCTTATGTCGAGTTCTGGCCCGACCCACTGATTCCGGGGAGAGGCGCACGCTATGGTCAGCGGACCGAGCTACGTCTAGCGCCGACGGCAACCGTGCTTTACCGCGACGTCCTGATGGCTGGCCGAGTCGCACGCGGCGAGCGATTCGCGTTCGACGTGCTCGTGTCCGAGACGCGAGGGATGATGCAAGGTGGCGACCTGCTATTCGAAGATGTGCTGCGCCTGGAGCCCGGAAGTCTGAACTTTGACGCCAACGTCTTGCTTGGTGGCTATGACGTCCTGGGCACGCTCTACGCGCTGAACGTAGGGCTTTCGTGGCTCGATCTCGCAGAGACGCTCGATGCCTACTTTCGCCAGGTCGAGCCGGTCTACGCTGGCGTTAGCATTCTTCCCGGCCGCGCCGGGCTGGTTTGTCGGATCCTTGGCCGCTGCACTGGCCCAGTGCTCCAGGCTCTCGAAACGGCCCGCGCTCTGATACGGCGTGAACTCGGAAAGCCGACTGCGGCGCCAATGCGGAAGTGAAAGCTCCCCTTTTCGACACGGCCGACGCCAGGAGTCGGTGACCACCACCAGAGTTCCGGCGAGGCATCGGAAGATGGTTCGGCTACTTCACCGGTGCGTTGTTCCGGGCGAAGCGTGCGCCGACGACCAGGACGATGGCGAGTGCGAAAAAGGCTAGGGCGTGCTTGATCTGAGTCTGCATGACGTCGTGTGTGGCCAGCACGTGGTACACGTTGGGAATGAGGTAGTAAACGCCGATGAGGAGTGAGAGCGCGGCCAGGACGAGCGCGAGGGCGAAGATACCATTCGACTGCATGATTCTTCCTTACGTTGTTATTTGATGATGAGCGCTAGTGATCCGATTCCGGCCAGCAGGCAATAGATCCCGAAGGGATCGAGGCGGCCAGTTTCGAAGTAGCGCATGAGGAAGCGAACGCTCAAATAGGCGGCGATGCCCGCGGCGACGCCGCCGACCAGCGCCATCGGAAGGCTGGCTCCCGCGGTCGTAAACAATTGGGGAATTTCGAGCAGGCCCGCCGCGCCAATGATTGGCGTGGCAAGTAAGAATGCGAAGGTTGCCGCGTCTTCGTGATTCATCCCAACGAAGAGACCGGCTACCATCGTCACACCGGATCGCGAGATTCCCGGAATCAACGCGAGCGATTGGGCGAGACCGACCAACACGGCCTCGATCAAGGTCATGTTTTGCAATGGCCGCTGGACTTCCTCGTTGACGACAATGCTCCGGCCCGGCCGCCCAACCTCGAGGCTACCCGCGGATGCGAGCGCAACTGTGCCAATGCCCACCGTTGCTCGCTGGCGCAGGTGCTCTCCTAGCAGCAGGATTCCGCCGTTCACGATCAAGAATATCGCGGCAACAACTGGCGAGGCGAACAAGCGTTGAATCGGTTTCTCCAGAAACAGTCCAATGAGCCCGGTCGGTATCGTGCCGGCAACGATGAGCCAAGCCAGCCGACCGTTGGGGTCGGCATCGACCCGCCCGGCGACTGCTGTGACAATCAAAGCGTGGACGATGCGGATCCAGTCCCGCCAAAAAAAGGTCAATAGCGCGAGCGCCGTCCCAACGTGTAACAGAACGACAAACGGCAGGAACTCATCACTGTTTTGAAGCTGCTGCCACCCGAGTAGACCGGTCACGATGACCGTGTGCCCCAGGCTGCTAATCGGGAATAGCTCCGCTGCTCCCTGCAGCAGTGCAAGAATAATCGCTTGTACCCAGGTCACTCTCGAACTCCTACTTGGAAGCAGCGAAATCCCAAGACTATCTGATCACAATCGATGCCAAGCGAGCCAGCCCACGCCGTGGTGCCCACCGAGGTATTGTACCAGCCGATCCCGGATCGATCAACGCAGCAGCGACCGTCCGCCAGACATCGTATGCTGAAGTCGTCGATTTCACGCATTCAGAGTCGTCGAGACTGGATCATCCGAATCGTAACTACTACTCAACGAAAACTCAACCAAGGGGTGATTTAATACAACCCAGCGGCTGATCGTTCAGCTAGGTTGGTAATCCCAAATCCCTCCCATTCTTTATCTCCTATTGACCCGGCGAAGGGACATCTGTACATTTCTAGACAAGTGTTTGGTTAGTTGATCCTGCTGTTCGGAATCAGTCTCACTGGTCTTACTCGGTTTATTATTCGCGAAGGAGGATTTTGAATGCCAGTCAGCTTGAGCTATCCTGGTGTTTATATCCAGGAGTTGCCCAGCGGAGTACGGACGATTACCGGTGTGGCTACGTCGATCACCGCCTTTGTCGGGAGCGCCGAGCGTGGACCAGTAAATGTGCCGACAACTGTGACAAGCATGGGCGATTTCGAGCGTACATTCGGGGGACTTTCGCTGGGAAGTGCGTTGAGTTACGCCGTGCAGGACTTCTTCCAGAACGGTGGAAGCCAGGCAATTATCGTCCGTCTGACGAATGGGGCGGCGATCGCGACGCTCAATTTACCAACGGGCGCGGCGTCCCCGAACGATGTCCTCCCCCTTGTCGCTGCCAATCCGGGGGCATGGGGCAATAACCTCAGCGCGACGGTTGACGATAACACTCGTGATCCGAGTAATACGAGTCTTTTCAATCTCACGGTGAGTGAATCCGGCGGTGCGACCGAGAAGTTCCTGAACGTCTCAATCCAGCCGTCTGATCCTCGCTACGTTCCCCGCGTTTTGGAGCAGAGCTCGAATCTCGTCCGTGTGAATAAAGATAACAGTGGCAATTGGATCGTCCCGAACGTTCGTCCTTCGGTAGCCACTACTAACGCGACCGCAAACAGCGGAAGCGATGGGAGTGCCCTGGCCAGCGGCCAGTTTATCGGTACGAACTTCCAGGCAAACAAGACGGGAATCTACGCCCTGGAAAATGCCGACTTGTTTAATCTGCTGGTAATTCCTCCCTATCTGAGCACTGGTGATGTGGATTCAAGTGTGATCACCGCCGCCGCGACTTACTGTGAAAGTCGTCGAGCGATGCTGCTTGTCGATCCGCCAAGTAGTTGGACGACCGTCGCCACGGCGACTGCCGGCCTCGCATCAGTCGGGACCAACAGCCAGAATGCGGCGCTATTCTTTCCACGGATTCGTGCAGTTAATCCGCTCCGGGAGAATCAAGTGGAGGATTTTACCCCGTCCGGAGCGATCGCCGGAATCATGGCTCGGACCGACGCCCAGCGCGGTGTCTGGAAGGCGCCGGCTGGGACCGAGGCGACGATCTCCGGGGCGGTCGATCTAAGTGTGCGGTTGACCGACGCTGAGAATGGTGAGCTGAATCCACTCGGGGTGAATTGTCTGCGGACTTTCCCGGTGACCGGCACAGTGGTCTGGGGGGCCCGCACTCTCCAGGGGGCCGATCGCTTGGCCTCGGATTGGAAATACATCCCGGTGCGACGACTGGCGCTCTACATCGAGGAAAGTCTCTATCGTGGGACACAATGGGTCGTTTTCGAGCCCAATGACGAGCCGCTCTGGTCACAGATTCGACTCAACGTTGGTGCCTTCATGCACGATCTCTTTCGGAAAGGAGCCTTTCAGGGCAAAACACCAAACGACGCTTATTTCGTCAAGTGCGACAGTGAGACGACTACCCAAACTGACATTAACCAGGGGATTGTCAATATTCTCGTTGGGTTTGCCCCGCTCAAACCGGCCGAGTTCGTCGTGCTCAGCATTCAACAGATGGCGGGACAGATTCAGGCATGATCATGAGCGCAGGTGAATGCTTCAGCAAGCAGAGCAAAGCGTGAAATCTTAGTCTTGCCAAGACTCGTGAGAGAGGTTGGATGTGGCTGAGTTCAGTGTTAATCCGCAGCGTTTTGACCCGTACAAGAACTTTAAGTTTCGTGTGAAGTGGGATGGGCGCTACGTCGCCGGGGTGAGTAAGGTCGGCGCGCTCAAGCGGACAACCGAGGTGGTAAAGCACCGGGAAGGAGGAGATCCCAGCTCGAGCCGAAAGTCGCCGGGACGAACCGAGTACGAAGCAATTACCCTGGAGCGGGGCGTGACCCATGATCCGGCCTTTGAGCAGTGGGCCAACAAGGTCTGGAACTACGGAGCGGGCTTAGGCGCCGAAGTGTCACTCAAAGACTTCCGGAAGGACATTATTCTGGAATTTTACAACGAGGCCGGCCAGCTCGCTCTTTCTTACAAGATCTACCGCTGTTGGGTCTCAGAATTTCAGGCGCTGCCAGACCTCGACGCGAACGCGAACGCCGTCGCGATCCAACACATCAAGCTGGAAAATGAAGGCTGGGAGCGCGATACCTCCGTCCCCGAGCCTTCTGAGCCCAGCTTTACCTCGCCGTAGTCGATGTCTGGGCTGTCGTCGACCAGTATGCTCCGGACTTGGGAGGCAATTAGCGGTCGTGGGATGGTTGAGCAGGCGCTCATTCTACTGGCAGCCGGCTATCCGGAGCTGGATCGCGAGCGTCTTGCTACTTTGAGCATCGGCCAACGCGATGCGTTGCTGCTTTCCCTGCACGAGCGAACCTTTGGGGCACGGCTCGAAGCGTATACGGAGTGCCCGTGTTGTCGGGAACGACTCGAGTTCGGTATCGACACGGCGGACATTCGCGTGACGGGAGTGCCGATTGAATCCGATGCCGAATACCGGCTCGTTTACGGTGATCTGGACTTGACCTATCGTCTACCAACCAGCGCCGATCTTCTGACCCTTGTTGATTGTCGTGATACCGACCACGTTCAAGACCGGCTTCTGGAATGTTGTGTTCTTCAAGCGACTTGGGCGGGGAATCCGGTCAAGCCGGTGGATTTGCCAGGGTCCGTCATTGCCGAGTTGGCGAAGGCGATAGTCGAGCGCGACCCACAGGCCGAAGTGCTCTTGGATCTTCACTGTCCGTCCTGCGATCATCGCTGGCAGACGCTCCTCGAAATCGCGGAATTCGTTTCGCGGAAGGTCACGATCGAAGCAAAGCGGCTACTCTGCGAGGTGGATGCCCTGGCCAGGGCATATGGCTGGCGCGAGGCGGACATTCTCGCGCTGAGCCCGACCCGGCGACAAGCGTACCTGGAGCTAGTGGAAATATGAGTGATTTTCTGACTCGGCTCGCTCAGCGAGCGATCGGCCAGGCAACCCGGGTCCAGCCACTCGTTGCCCCGAGATATGCGCCACGTCGAGGAAATCCAATGCTATTTGACCGGGACGATAATTGGCAGGAACAGTCCGTCGAGGTCGAGGCAAGTCCGGAGGTTGGTTCCCAGGCTGTCGTCCGTTCTCACGGGGAGATACCGGCTGACTTGGATCAAGTGGGTGCTGCGGGTTTAGTCTGGACCGGCTTGGAAGACGAGAGGTCGACGCGACGGTCTCTGCCGGGGCGTTCCGGTCTCGCTAGGAGGGCACCAACCTCGACCGAATCGGAGAGACGTCGCGAAGAAGCGATCTTATCCGCTACGTTAGGCGAAAATGACGATGCCGCGGCTCCACCGGTCGGAGACACTGGTCGGTCCAGACGAGCTCTGGAATCACCTCCCTCATCGGATCAGAGGAAGGAAGCTGCTGGCATCGCTCCATCTGTTGCCGTTCCCCTTCCACCCGCCTTTGGTCGTAAAGCCGAACCGCCGACGATCGAGCCCCGGTTTCCAAGCGCGAAGGCCGACGTTTGGGGGGCTATGCCCAACGTGCCCTTATCTCACGCGGAGGACATGACGAACCAGGGTCGTAACCCAGCCCATCCAACGTTAGTACCGTTCGTCGATCGCGATGCGCCTGAGCATGTCTCCGTATCACTAGGGACACGCCCGGGCAAAGCCCAGGCACCGGTCGAGGTCACCCGCGGAAATGCCAACTCGGGCGTTTCTCGGTCGAGCGATGCGCCGCTGCCTCGGGTTGAGAATGCTGAGACGACCATTCAGGTGACAATTGGCCGAATTGAAGTGCGAGCGGCGCCGTCACCGTCGCGACCGCGTCCAGGTCGGCCACGCGCCACGCTTTCGCTCGACGATTACCTCAAGCAGCGCGACGGAAACGGACGGTGAGTAACTTTCTGGCGATTGCGACGGTGACGGCAGTCTTGGGGCAAATGCTACAGACCGCCATCGGGACTGACGTTCCTGGCGCGACCGTCACCACCGTCCGACCGGAAGGGCTACAAAGTGGCACCCCAACGACCGGGGTCAACGTCTACCTTTTCCAGGTGACGCCGAATGCCGCTCTGCGAAACGCCGACCTTCCGACTCGCCGGTCCGATGGACAACTCGTCCAGCGGCCGGCATTGGCGCTGGACCTCCACTACCTGCTGACGTTTTATGGCAATGAGGCGCAATTGGAGCCACAGCGGCTCCTGGGTAGCGTCGTTCGCACGCTACATGAGCGGCCCGTGCTTACTCGCCAGGCGATCCGCGATACTCTGGCGAGCCCAACCTACGGGTTTCTTAGCCAATCGAACCTCGCCGACGCGGTCGATCTGGTCAAGTTCGCACCCTCCGCGTTGTCGCTTGAAGAGTTGGCGAAGCTGTGGTCGGTATTCTACCAGATTCCCTACGTTCTCTCGATCGCTTACCTCGGTACGGTCGTCTTGATCGAGAGCTCGGCTTCGCCCCAGCCGGCGCTTCCGGTTCGCTCGCGAGAACTGGTCGGCACGGTGTTCCGGCAGCCGGTCATCGAGCAAGTTACAGCAGTGGGCGGATCCGAGCAGCCGATCGTCATGGGGAGCACTCTCCAAATCCTGGGCACTGGCCTAGGCGCGACCGGCACGGTGGTCCGGCTGGCAGGCAGCGATCTGCCGCCCCAGTTGCAGACTGATACCCAATTACAGTTGCCCCTTGCCTCCCCACCCTTTCCAGCGAATGTGCTGCGGGCGGGGATTCAGGGGCTGCAGGTGGTTCAGCCGACGCAATTGGGATCGCCGCCGGTGGCACATTCCGGAGTCGAATCGAACGTCGCGGCCATCGTCCTTCACCCCATAATCACTGGTGTGTCCGCGGCAAACATCACTGGCACTGGCACGGCACCTCGCTCGGCCGATGTGACGGTCCAGATTAACCCGATCGTCGGAGTGGCTCAGCGGGTCATCCTCCTGCTTAACGAGCAGGCGACCGTCAGCCCTGCCGCGTACACCTTCGGCGCACCGTCGCGGACGACCGATACCGCGTCGATCACGATCCCAGTTGCTGGTATCAAGGCGGGGACCTATCTCGTCCGAGTTCAGGTCGACGGAGCAGAAAGTCCATTGGTCGTCGACACGAACGTGAATAGCCCCACCTTTAACCAATACGTCGGGCCGACAGTGACAATTCCATGAACGAGCAAATGATCCAAACCTGGCACGAGCTGAATCAACGCTACCTGGTCGCCGCGCTCGCCCGGGTGCGGCGAGCGCTCGATCGGCACGCCGTGCCCGGCGAGGTGACCCCGGAGGATTCCGATCCGGTCTGGCCGGCTCCCGATACTGGTGAGCTCCCACCGCCGGCCTTAGTCATGCTTACCAGGGCGTTTGGCCTCTCACCGTTCGAGCGCGACGTGCTGCTTCTCGCGGCCGGGCCGGAGCTCGACGCCAGCTTCTTAATGTCGTGCGCTGCCGCCCAAGGAGATCCGCACTTTGCCTTTCCGACCTTTGGCCTTGCCCTGGCGGCGCTGCCGGGCCCTCATTGGAGCGCATTGTCCCCGGCGGGGCCATTACGTGTCTGGCATTTGCTCGAGCTCGGAGTGGCGGAAACCCTGGTCAATCGTCCTCTCCGCATCGACGAGCGCGTGCTGCACTATCTGACCGGGGTTTCGTACCTCGACGAGAGGGTATGCGGCCTGGTCGAGCTGGTGCCACCGCCCAGCGAGCTGCCGCCCTCGCAGGAGCGCGTCGCCGATCGGATCGTTGAGATGTGGTCACAATCAACCGGAGTCCAGCCCACTGCCGTGGTCGAGCTGTGTGGAGAGACGCTGGCCGGCAAAGAGGCGATCGCCGCCCGGGCGTGCTCGGAGCTGGGCTTGCGCTTGTACGTGATGCACGCGGCTGACGTTCCTCCGACCGCGACCGAGCGCGAGGTCCTGGCTCGTCGCTGGGAGCGGGAGATACTGCTCGGGCAGGCGGCGCTCCTGGTCGATTGCGAGGATCTCACCGGACCGGACGAGAACCATGCAGTGCAGGCTTTTCTGGCTCGCGTACGCGGACCACTCCTGCTCACGTCCCGCGAGCCGCTCCCCTTGCGTCGACGCCGCACCGTTTGCCTGGACGTCCGCCGGCCAAGCGCTGGTGAGCAGCGTGCGCTTTGGCGAAACGTGCTTGGAGGTCTAGCGTCACGGTTAGATGGCAGACTGGATCCCGTCGTAGCACAGTTCAATCTGGAGACAGCCTCGATTCAGGCAGCGAGTGGCGAAGTCCTGGCGGACGATGGCAATCGCGATGTGCATGCGGACGTGAACGCGCTCAGCGACCGTCTCTGGGAGATTTGCCGGGTCTGTGCCCGGGGGCGATTGGGTGAGCTGGCCCAACGGATCGACCCCATCGCATGCTGGGATGATCTGGTGTTACCGCCAGTGCAAAAGGACGTCTTGCGCCAAATCATAGCTCAGGCTCGACAGCGGCTGCGGGTCTACGAGGATTGGGGATTTGCCGCGCGGAGCGGGCGTGGCCTCGGAATGAGCGCGCTTTTTGCTGGGCCCAGCGGCACCGGCAAAACACTCGCCGCCGAGGTTCTCGCCGGCGAGCTTCGGCTCGATCTGTATCGAATCGATCTGAGTCAAGTGGTGAGCAAGTACATCGGCGAGACCGAGAAGAATCTCCGAAGGGTGTTCGATGCAGCCGAGGAAAGTGGAGCGATTCTTCTTTTCGACGAGGCCGATGCCCTCTTCGGTAAGCGCAGCGAAGTGAAGGACAGTCATGATCGTTACGCCAACGTCGAGGTGAGCTACCTCCTCCAACGCATGGAGGAATACCGAGGCCTGGCGATCCTGACGACCAATCTGAAAAATGCGCTCGACCCGGCCTTCCTACGTCGCTTGCGCTTCGTCGTCCAGTTTCCGTTCCCGGATTACGAGCAGCGGCAAGAGATTTGGCAGCGCAGCTTCCCCTCCGAAGCTCCCATCGACGGCCTGAACTTCACCAAGCTAGCTCGGCTGAACGTCGCGGGTGGGAGTATTCGCAACATTGCCGTCGGCGCGGCGTTCCTTGCCGCCGACGCGGGCGAGCCGATTCGGATGAGCCACGTGCTGCGCGCTGCCCAAGCCGAATACGTCAAGCTGGAAAAGTCGCTGACCGAGGCAGAGGTCGGAGGGTGGGTGTGATGAATCCACGATCGATCAGATTGCACGTCGAAGAGCTCGTGCTCGAGGGATTCCGACCCGAAGATCGCGGACGAATCGCCATGGCGATGGAGCGCGAGCTCCGACGGTTACTCGCCGACCACGGTGTCCCGCCTGCAATCTTACGATTCAAAGGGGAATTAGTCGGGTGGCTGGATGGCGGGAGCTTTGAGATCGCGGAGGGGAGCCGGCCTGAAGCGCTCGGCCATCAGGTGGCGCACGCGGTCTACCGAGGGATGGGCCGATGACGATGCTTGCGTATCTCGATCAACGGCGCCCGGCTAACCGCATTGCCACGCCTCAAAGGGTGAAATCAGGGATCATTCAACGCCATTGTGCTTGCGGCGGGACTGCGAGCCCGGATAGCGAATGCGCGGCATGTCGCGCCATGCGGTTGGCCCGCCGGCCGGACGTTTCGTCCGGCGCGGCAGACGCCATTCCTCCCATGGTGCACGACGTGCTCCGCTCGCCGGGTCGACCACTGGACACAGCGAGCCGGGCCTTTTTCGAGCCGCGTTTTGGCCGCGACTTCAGTCGCGTTCGCGTCCACGCTGACGCCCCGGCCGCGGCTTCGGCCCGGGCCCTGAACGCCCTGGCCTATACCGTGGGACGTGACCTCGTGTTCGACACCGGGCAATTCGCGCCAGAGACGGCAGCCGGGCGGCGACTCCTCGCCCACGAGCTGACCCACGTGGTACAGCAAGATGCCGGCGACGTGGCCCCATTGCCGCGACGTGTTGGCGATGCCCACGACGACGATGAACGGGAGGCGAATGCGGCCATGGTGGAGCTTTCCGAAGAGACGGAGACGCTGTGGCCGGCCATTCAACCTGCATCGCGCGCCCGTGGCATCGTCCAACGATTTTCTACCAGTGAACACATCGAGATCGGCAATCGCGCCTATGAGCAAGCGCACGCGCAAATTCAGCCGCCATCGGGCAGTCCCCTAACCATCGACGCCGACTTTGTCAAAGAGCTTTATCTGCCGGCTGAATCCGCGCCCGGCGTCGCCAGTCCACCCAGTCTGCGCTATCAGCGCGCCGGCGGCGGGCCGGCGCAGACCTACGGCCAACTCGTCGCTGCTGCGGACGATTTCGCGAGCTTCGAGCAAATGGACCAACGGGAACAGAACAAGTCGGGCGTGCCGGTCTTGGGGCGCATCTGGGACTTCATCGCCGACAAGTCGCGCTACGTGGCTCTCGCGGCGGAAAATTACGAGCATTTCCATCCGCACAACTTCCTCAATTGGCAATCCTGGCACTGGCAGGCACTACGTTTAATGCGGGCAGCCTGGGAGAAGGGCCAGGCCGCGAACGATCTGAAAAGTCAGGGAAAGTCGCTCTTGCAGCAGTTCGAGGAGCACGCCCGAAAGGCGCGTGCTGCGATCATCGCGATGGATGCGCCGGAAGGGCCCGGGGGAAGCAGCACGCGGCGCGACGAGCTGATGACCACCGCGAGCCAGGAGATGGCGCAGATGCGGCGGCTCCTGGCACCGGCGACTGACCGACTCCAGAGAGCGCGTGCCTTGCGTGATGAGGCGAACCGCGAGGCGCTGCGAGCGATGGCAATGAACGGCTTTGGCGACCACTTTCTGACCGATGCGTTTGCCGGAGGCCATATCGTCACGCCACGCTACGATCTGCTACACAATTTCACGACCAAGCTGCTTGGCTTCATCCCGGTCGAGCCAGTCCTCCATTGCGCCAACATTCCGTCCTTGGCCTGGCACGACCTCGACAACAAGTTTGGCGTCCAGGTAGACAACAAGGCCGGCGATCGGTGGCTTACCTTCGGCGATAACTATGCTCACTGCAGCGAGGCTGATACCTGCCTTCCCACCGGCGAATCGCTGTCGCCGACCATGGAACACGTGGTCAAGGCGACGGCAACGTCGATCGGCCAGGTCTGGAACGCCGCGGCGGGACGGATGCCGACGGATCTGACGCCGGTGCTCGACCAGCTTCCTCGGCCGATTCTCACGCCGGGGCAGTATCCGCGCTGGACGCCGGACGACTGGAACAAGCAATTGCGGTACGCCGCGGGCGAGGAGGTCGAGTGCTCCAGGGATACACGGCCGACGACCGGCGGCAGCTCGGCGGAGGCGGCTGGCAACCTCCGGATCGGCGATCTTTCAAATTTCCTGCCGACCTCGACTGCGCCGGAACAGGTCCCCAACCCGCAGGGTACGCCGCTCCGCGGGGGCCCGCTGTCCTTCCGGGCGACCTGCCTGAACCTGCTCTCGAAGTTCAGCTACGACGACTTCGTGCTCCCGATGCTCGACCGGATCCGCATGGAGAAAGAACAGCGGTTTTACTACGGCGGCAAAGGACAGATCGTTTCGCCCAGCCAGGCACCGCAGCCGCAGCCAGGCGCCGTCGGCCCTGTCAAAGTGGGATCGATTGTTGGCGCACTGGCCGGGGTTGGATTGGGCCTCCTCACCGGAGGGCTCGTCGGCGCGATCGTGGGAGGCATTCTGGGTTTCTTGGGCGGTGGATTGGTTGGCGGGCTTCGTGGGCTGCTCTTTTAGGGGAAGGAGATATTCAGTGGGTACACAAATTCGTATGCACGCCCCTGCTCGCTCGATGGCCATTCCGCCGCGGGGACAACCAGCGTTTCTCCCGGGTCGTTCGCTGACACACGCTCTGCATTCTGCTTCTGTCAGGCCTACGCTAGCGGGAGAGCGTGAGGACAGCCAGTCGGGGATGGACGTTCAGCGTACGGCTCTCAATAGAGGCTCGGGCCACGATTTCAGCCGTGTCTCGATCTTGGGGAATCGCTCCCTGTCCCGGGAGATTACCGACTCGAAGATTTCCGCGAGCGGTACCACGAGCATATCGATCGAGTATGCGCCTACGTCGAAAGACAAGAGTACGAAGATTGTCTTTATTCAGGTGATGCGTGAATCACTCGACGGGATACAATCGAAACCGTCTGCGCTTAATCCGGCTTTTTCCTACCAGGATGCCGATACAACAGCCGCTTTCTTTCACGTCGACTACGTCTCAGGTGAGAAGGATCCCTACTACAACGGAGACGATCCCCAAGATAGTGGGACACAGGGCAACGCAACGGCGAGTCCCGCGGTCAAGGCGACAATGAGTGATGCACCAACCATGTCCGACGCAGCTTACCCGACTGGATCGAAGCTCAAGCTTTGGGAGTTCCGGACCGCATCGTTCAGTGCCGCGGGTGCCGATCAGGGTACCTTCTACGACTACATCGACTGGACCTTTAGCAAGGAAAAGGGTAAAACGCCAACGTTGAAGATTGGGAGCACTGGCACGGGCAGTCCCGGCAAGGACTTTCTGGACGCGCTGGACTTGTGGGACAAAAACCACGCATTCACCCTGCCCAAACCTGCTGCTGCACCGCCACCGAAGCCGGCTCCCGTACCGGCACCGGCGCCGGGCGTGTTCCCGCCGTCGCCACCGCCGCCAGGCCCGAAGCCGTGACCGGGATGTTGTCGATGACGAGTGTACAGGCGGCACTGCCTCGGCAAGCTGGAGGTGAACGTCGATGAGCTCGCGGGGATCATCAGGAGGAGGGCGTAGCAGCCGATCAGAGCAGGAGTTGGCGCGATTGGCCCAAGGGACCGGACGTGACCTGCGTAACTTGCAGGTCAAGCTGACCTACGTCGGTGAGCAGACGAAGGCGATTCCAACGATCGCCTTCACGAGCTTTCATCACCTGATTCAGATGGATTGGTTTCGCCCCCTTCGGACTCAAGGGCTGTCGTATGAGAACGACGAGCACGACGTGTGGAACTTTACCGTGCTGCCTGACGAGATGTTGCGCGTCGTGACGGCGCTCGCTGGACTCGGTGCAGTGCGCCAGTCGTGCCCGGTCGACCAGGCCTATCTCTCGCTCGCGGTTGTCTTACGCGACTCTCGGCTGGGACAGTCGGCAGTCGAGGTGCTCCTCGACCTGCCAGGGGCGGAAGTGACGAACAGTGCGATTCATGATGCGCTGGACGAGCAGGATGGCGTTGGGCGCCGAGTTTTGGAGCTACAGAGACAGATTATCTGAGAGCCGCTCGCTCAATCTCGCGAAATCCTTTGAAAGTGAGTGACTGATGAGTGCATTTCCGGGTTCACCGCGCATCCTCAAAGGTGCGATCGTCGGGATCGATCCGCTGAACCCGCTGGCCAGTGTGATTGTCTTCCAGTACAACCCGGAGACGCTCACCCGCACGTTGGAGCCACAAACCGTGACCGGCGATTCGAATGATCGATCCGAGGCGATGCGTCTCAAAGGAGCGCCGGTCGAGACGATCAGCGTCGACGTGGAGATTGATGCGACGGACCAATTGGAGCGCGTCGACGACGTTGCCACCAGTATGGGCATCTATCCCCAGCTTTCGGCGCTGGAGATGCTGGTTTATCCGAAAAGCGCACTGGTCATCGCTAACACGGTGCTCCTGGCGATTGGCACGATCGAGATCATCCCGCCGGAGGCGCCGCTCACCCTCTTCATCTGGGGACCGAAGCGGGTCCTCCCAGTACGGCTGACCAGCTTCAGCATTACCGAGGAAGCCCACGACGTCAACCTGAATCCGATTCGGGCCAAGGCATCGCTCGGTTTGCGTGTCCTGAGTTATAACGACCTACAAATCAGCGATCCGGGCTACGCGCTGTTCCTGGCTCATCAGGTTATCAAAGAGACGATGGCGACGATTGGCAGTGTGAACAATCTCGGCGCAGTGGCCGGGAGCAATGTCAAGCTCTTCTAGAAACGAGGTAATGACTATGTTTGATCCGACCAGCCGTTATGCTTCCCTGGCGACCGCGACGTTCACGACGACGGGTGGACGCCAAATCACGTACGTTCGCCGGAGGTTCTTGCCGGACGGTACTGCCATGCCGCTGCTGACCGAGGTGATGGTGACTCGGGGAGATCGAATCGATCTCGTTACCGCGCGGACACTCGGCGACCCGTTGCAGTTCTGGCGGGTGGCCGACGCCAACAACGCGATGAATCCGTTCGATCTCACTGCGGAGCCGGGCAACACGCTCCGTGTGCCGGTCCCTCAGGCTTGACCTGAACGGGATCAAACGACGATGAGTCTGCTTGGAATCCATCTTACTCTACTCATTGGTCCAACCGTTCCGGTCCCGGCGCCGGCGCCGCTGATTGATGCATTGGCTTACGCCCAAGTCATCCATCGCGACACCGGCCGTTCTGGATTCGAGATCACCTTCCAGGCCGGGCGCTCCGGCCTGAGCGGGTTGGTGGATTATCCGCTGCTCACGACGCCCTTGCTCAAGCCGTTCAATCGCGTCATTCTCGTGGTCACGATCAATGTGACGCCGCGCGTCTTGATCGACGGCATCATTACTCATCAGCAGCTCTCGCCGTCCGATCAACCGGGGCAGTCGTCGGTGACGATCATCGGCGAAGATATCAGTCTGATGATGGATCTGGAGGAGAAGTCGGTTGAGCACCCGGCCCAGGATGAGACGATTATCGCCAACAAGCTGATTCTGAGCTATGCCCAGTACGGTCTGATCCCAATGGTCATTCCGCCGCTCGTGATCGATCCCCCGATTCCGATCGAGCGAATTCCGGTTCAGCAGGAGACCGACCTTCAATTCCTGAATGACATGGCGAAACGCTACGGATACGTTTTCTACATCATTCCGGGGCCCGTGCCGTTTACGAATACCGCCTACTGGGGACCACCGGTTCGAGTCGGCGTGCCGCAATCGGCGCTGACCGTGAACATGGGCCCGCAGACGAACGTTAGCTCGTTCAACGTGCGCTACAACGCCATGGATCCGACGCTCGTGGAAGGGCAGATCCAGGATCGCCTGACGAATCAATCTTTTCCGGTCCAAACCTTTGCTAGCCTCCGCCCGCCGTTGGCTGCATTTCCCGCCTGGTTGGTGAATCAGCCGAACGTACGCCGGAAGCAGTTCCGCGAGGGGGGACTGAACGTCATGGAAGCCTACGCTCGCGCTCAAGGGCAGACCGACGCGTCGATCGACGCGGTGGTGGCCGAGGGAAGTCTCGACGCGGACCGTTATGGCACTTTGCTTCAGCCACGGGCGCTGGTCGGCGTGCGCGGCGCTGGCTACAGCTACGACGGCTGGTGGTACGTCAAGCAGGTAACCCACGTCATCCAAGTTGGCAGCTATCAACAGCAATTCACCCTCACCCGCGAGGGGGTGGGATCGACGACGCCGGTGGTGATTCCGTGAAGCAATTCTTTGGCAAATATCGGGGGAAGGTGGCAAGCAACCTCGACCCGATGCAGCAAGGTCGCCTGCAAGTGAGCGTGCCGACCGTTTTGGGTCAGGGCAAGCTGAGCTGGGCGATGCCCTGTGTGCCGTTCGCTGGTCCGGGCGTTGGCTTCTTTGCCATTCCCCCCTCCGGCGCAAACGTTTGGGTCGAGTTTGAGAACGGCGATCCGAACTTTCCGATCTGGACCGGCTGCTTCTGGGGGGTTGGCGAAGTGCCGGCGCTGCCGGCGGTCGAGCAGATGAAGGTCTGGAAGACCTCGGCGATCACGCTGACGCTGAGCGACCTGCCTGGCATCGGCGGAGTGACCTTGGAAGTGAATCCGCCGGCCGTCCCGATGCCGATGAAGCTGGTCTTCGACGTGAGTGGCATCGAGCTGAGCACCGGCGCTTCGAGCGTCAAGCTGACGCCGGTGAGCGTGTCGGTCAACGATGGGGCGTTGGAGGTGATCTGATGCCGGGTTTCCTGCTCCACTTTGGCGCGACGGTCATCTGTGCCCACGGCGGCCAGGCCATGCCGTCCGTCCCGAATCCGCGCGTTCTGGTCAGCGGCCAACCGATTGTGACTCAGACGTCGCCGTACTTCGTTGCCGGCTGTGCATTCGTGCCACCGGCCGGCAACGGCCCATGCCTGACCGGCCAGTTTGTCACCGGCGCGCTTCGCGTGTTGGCGGAAGGGGTGCCGGTTCTCCTGCAGGACAGTCAGTCGATTTGTGCCCCGACCGGCACGCCGTTGAGCGTTCTGCTGACCCAGCTACGAGTGAAAGGAACCTGAGGCAGCCCGATGCAGATTGCTTATCCATTCCGGGTCGACGGCCGAGGCCGGACCGCGGAAACCAGTTCAGACAACGACCACATCCGCGACTTGATCGAGCAGGTTCTGTTTACGGCCCCAGGCGAGCGAGTGAATCGCCCGACTTTCGGCAGTGGCGTTCAGCAACTGCTGTTTGCGCCGAACAGCGACGAGCTGGCCACCGCGACCCAAATGCTGGTGCAAGGGGCGCTGCAACAGTGGCTTGGGAATCTGATTCAGGTCGAGGCGGTCCAGGTCCAGAATGACGATTCAACGCTGACGGTGACGGTGCAGTACGTCGTCCGAACCTCGCAGCAGCGCCAGGTCGCGCAATTCACTCGAGAGGCGTAGATGATTGACCAGATTTCATGCCCGGAGGATCAGCGACGGGCCCGGCTCCGGGCGCTTGCTCGCGCCGGCGGCGCGGTCAACGGCATCGATTATCTGGAAGTGCTGGACAAAGACGCGCCGGCCGGCAGTCCACCGCAGCAGACCTTGCTGGTGCATTGCTTCCTGCCGGTCGCTGGTCTCGATCAGCACAATATCCAGATCCTCGGCGGAGTTCGGGTCAGCGGGATTGGCACTGCCTGGGCGGCCCCGGCGAACGCCGCGCCGGCCGGGTTGCTCAACCCGGCCGAAATTGCCTTCCTTGCCTCGCTCGCCGATCGGAACAACGTGATCGTCGTACGGACGAAGTCGACCGGCGACTTTTCGACCTACACGCTGCGGTTGATTCTCTCGCCGAGTCAGCCGAATCTGCCACCGACCGGCTTCGATCCGGTCCTTTCCGCGATCGATTTTTCTTTCAAGGTCGACTGTTTCAGCGACTTTGATTGCCAGGTGAGCCAGGTCTGCCCGCCGCCAACGTTGCCGACGCCGCAAATCGACTATCTGGCCAAGGACTATACGAGCTTTACCCGGCTAATGCTCGACCGACTGGCCGTGGTCATGCCGGACTGGCAGGAGCGCAACGCGGCTGATCTGGGGATCGCGATCGTCGAGGTGCTCGCCTATTCTGCCGACTATCTCAGCTATTACCAGGATGCGGTAGCGACTGAGGCTTACCTTGGCACAGCCCGAAAGCGTATCTCGATCCGCCGTCACGCCCGCCTGATCGATTATTTTCTAAGCGAGGGTGCCAATGCGCGGGCCTGGATCGAGATCGAGGTTAAACCGGGCGGAGGCGCTGATGGCGCGACCTTGCCAAGCGGAACGCCGGTCCTGAGTCAGGACGCCAGTCCCACGTCCACGATCCGATCAACCCAGCTTGCCGACGCGCTCGCGCGTGGTTCGCTGGTGTTCGAGACGCTCCAGCCGGTGACGCTGAAAGCGCAGCGCAACCAGATCCAGTTCCATACCTGGGGTGATTCACGGTGCTGTCTGCCAAAAGGCGCGACGATGGCGACACTTAAGGGAAAGAAAGCCGATCTTGCGCTGCGGGCCGGCGATGTGTTGATCTTCGAGGAGGTACTCGGTGCGAGTGGCCTTGCCGTCGACGCCGATCCGACTCACCGCTGTGTCGTTCGTCTCGACCAGGATCCACTCGAGCTAATTGATCCATTGACCAACGAGACAGTGGTAAGCGTGAGCTGGTGGGCCGATGACGCCTTGCCATTCCCCTTATGCCTCTGGGAATTCCCGATTGGTCCGAATCAAGTCCGAGGAGCGAGCGTTGCCCGCGGCAACGTCGTCCTGGCCGATCATGGCCAGACCTTCCGGGGTGAGCCGCTCGTCCCGGCCCAGGTGCCGGATGGTGTGCTGTACCGCCCTCGGCTCCAGCGGGTTGGCCTGACCCATTGGCAGCCATATGATGACGGAGTCGCACGCTCGCAGCCCGCCACAGCGGCAACGGCGCTGGATCTGAGCAAGGTCGTGCCGTACGTGACGTTGAGCGGCGATGGGGAAAGCTGGACTGCCCAGCGCGATCTCCTGGCGAGTGATCGCTTCGCGACTGATTTCGTCGTCGAGATGGAGAGCGATGGCGTTGCCTGGATCCGCTTTGGCGACGACGTCCTTGGTCGCCAGCCCATGACGGGCTCCTTATTCACCGCGACCTACCGCGTCGGCAATGGCCATGCCGGTAACGTTGGCGCAGATGCTCTCACCTGTCTCGTGACTGATCTGGCCGACGTCAGTATCGTCCGCAATCCTCTGCCCGCCACCGGCGGCACCGACCCCGAGCCTCTTCCCCAGGCTCAGCTCTACGCACCGCAAGCCTTCCGGACCCAGGAGCGCGCGGTAACCGAGGCTGACTACGCCGCAGCGGCCGAGCGTCATCCCAAGGTGCAGCGCGCCGCCGCTACCCGTCGTTGGACCGGTAGCTGGAACACGATGTTCGTCACGGTCGACCGTCTGGGGGGTGCGCCGGTGGACGAGGCGTTCAAGGCTGAGATGCGCGACTTTCTCGAGCGGTTCCGCGTGGCCGGCTACGATTTGGAGATCGACTCACCGCGCTACGTTTCCCTGGATATTGCGCTAACCATCTGCGTGGCGCCCGGCTACGTCCGTACTAACGTCGAGCAGGCGCTCTACGAAACCTTCAGCGCGGTCGATTTGCCCGACGGTCGGCGCGGCTTTTTCCACCCAGATAATTTCACCTTCGGTCAGCCGGTCTACCTTTCTCAGGTCGTTGCCACGGCGATGCAGGTTCCGGGTGTCGCCTGGGTCGATGTCGACAATACGCCGCCGAAGCAGAACCGCTTTCAGCGTTGGGGAGAGGCCGCCCAAGGGGAGATCCAAACGGGCGTGATCCCCATGGCGCGGCTCGAGATCGCGCGACTGGACAATGATCCCAATGCCCCCGAGAACGGCAAAATCGAGTTCTCTCTGCTAGGTGGACAATGAGCCAGACCTTGGATACCTGTGGCTGCTGCGCCGGAAGCCCGGCCGAGCCGAGCATCGACAATCGGCCGGGTCTGCCCGCACTCGCCTATCGGATTGGGACCTACGCGACCTTTCTACAGCGCATGCTTGCGCGTCTACCCATTCAAACGGATCCGAGTGCGCCGACCGCGACGCCGCCCTTAGCTGCGCTGACGACGCGCGCTCCCGATGACCCGTCGATTGCCCTGCTCGATGCCTGGGCAGTCGTCGGCGACGTTCTCACATTCTATCAGGGGCGAATCGCGAACGAAGGCTATCTCCGCACTGCGACCGAGCGGCGCTCGGTGCTCGAGCTAGCCCGGACGATTGGCTATGAGCTTCGGCCCGGTGTCTCCGCGTCGACGTATCTTGTTTTCACCGTCGAGGATGCGCCGGGCGCGCCGGGCATCGCGACAGTTTCGGCCGGCACCCGGATTCAGAGTATCCCGACCCCTGGCCAGCTTCCCCAGACCTTTGAGACGAGCACGACGATCACCGTCAAGAAGGAATGGAACGCCCTGACGCCACGACTGACCCAACCCCAGACACTCGACCTGAACGCGACCAGTCTCTACCTGGCCGGTACGACGACGAACCTGAAAGTGGGCGATTTCTTGCTCCTGTCGAGTCGGGCTAGTGGCTCGCTGCAAACCAAGGTCGTCTCGATCAAAGCCGTGACCGTCGAGGCCAATCAGCAGCGCACCCGGGTCGATCTGGTCGATAACCCGCCACCACCACCGCGCTACGTCCCGAAAACGTACGTCACCGGCGTCATTGATAAGCTGGGCGTAACACTGAATCAGACTGAGCTGGAGTCACGGGTGCTCGAACAATCCTGGAGTGAGCGTGACCTCAACGCGTTCTTCGCAGTGCAGCGCTGGAACCCGATCACCGTACTGCAGGCTAGCGCCGGTCCTTCCCAGCCAACCTTACCGCCAGCCGACGAAGGCGTTTTCGCCTTCCGGGCGCGGCTCGGTTTCTTCGGAAACAACGCGCCGCTCCATGCAAGCCTGAACCGGACCGATGGCACTAATCCCTATCCCGACTGGGACGCCAACGGCGGCACCAAGATTTGGACCGACTCCGGCGGCAAGAGCTATACTGACGCCCACGTTCACCTGGAGCGTGCACTGCCAAGTGTCTTGCCGAACACCTGGGCCGTCTTCCAAAGTCCGACGACCCAGGCGACGGTTTACCGCGTTGGCGTGGTGGACGAAATGTCGCTGGCCGACTACGGCATGAGTGGACGGACGACTGGCCTGACTCTCACCCAGCCGGACGGCACGAGCGCTCCGGACACCACGAAGGACTTTCGGACCCGGTCGACGACGGCTTTCGTCCAGAGTGAACGGCTGGATCTCGCCGATTTGCCGATTGTCGATCCGATTGCTGCTGGCAGCACGAGCATTCCCTTGGGACAGCTTGTGCTGGGCCTATCGCCGGGGCAGCCGCTGGTGGTTCAAGGTGAACGGGTCGATCTGCCAGGGGTGACCGCGAGCGAGGTCGTCTTTGTCACCGATTCGGTCCACGCGGGCGGCTTCACGATGGTTAGCTTCCAGGGCTCCGGGCCGGTCAGTCAGCCGGGCTTGCAATACGGCTACGTCCGCAAGACGGTGACGGTGAGCGCAAACGTGGCGCTAGCGACCCACGGTGAAACTGTCAATGAGGTGTTGGGCAGTGGGGATGGCAGCCAGAGCGGTCAGAGCTTCATGCTGCGGCGTCCGCCCTTGACCTACCTTTCGGCATCGACCGCGAGCGGCGCCCAGAGCACGCTGAGCCTACGTGTCAACGGTATCCAATGGACCGAGGAGCCGCGACTTTACGGTCAGGGTCCAAAAAGCCAGGTCTACATCGTCCGGATGTCCGACGACGGAAAGTTCGCGGTGATCTTTGGCGATGGCCAGCAGGGGTCACGCTTGCCGAGCGGCTCGGAAAACGTCACCGCGACCTACCGCACTGGGAGCGGCCTCAAGGGGATGGTTGACGCGGGCAGCCTGACCTTGCTCCAAACCCGGCCGCTTGGCATTCGCGGGGTAACCAATCCTCTGCCGGCGACCGGCGCCGCCGATCCGGAGGATCGCGACAGCGCCCGGACCAACGCGCCGCTGACGGTTCTGACCTTGGATCGAATCGTCTCGCTTCGCGACTTCGAGGACTTTGCCCGTGCCTTCGCGGGAATTGGCAAAGCCCAGGCCGTGGCACTCTGGACCGGTGCGTCGTATCTGGTCAACGTGACGGTTGCCGCGGTGACCGGTGATCCGGTCGACCCCGGATCGACCCTCTACCAAAATTTGGTCGCAGCGATTCAGCAAGCCTGCGATCCAGTTCAGCGGTTTCAGGTCGATTCCTATCAGCCGCTGTACTTCAATCTGACCGCGCGGGTGTTGGTCGATAAGCCTCGCTACGAGGTAGACGATGTCTTGGAGGCTGTCCAGTCGACGGTGCTGAAGACGTTTGCGTTTGCCCAGCGCGCGCTCGGACAGTCGGTGTCGGGGGCCGAAATTGAGACGGCGATCCAAGCCGTGCCGGGTGTTATCGCGACGGATCTGACCCAGCTTTACCGAGTGGACGACGTCACCGGCCCGAATCAGACGACGCCGACGCCGGTCCTGCTGGCCCGCCCGGCTCGGATCGAGAATCAGCACATTCAGCCCGCCGAGCTACTCACGGTGAATCCGGCCGGGGTGGCCGTGACGGAGTGGACACCATGAGCATGACCAGCGAGCGCTTGTTCAATCTCCTGCCCGCGATCTATCGACAGCGTGACGCGGATCAAAAAGGTCAGCTTCGCGCGTTGCTCGCCATCTTGGAAGACGAGCTCGATCTGCTCCAAACTGATCTCGATCGTCTTTATGACAACTGGTTCATCGAAACCTGCGCCGAATGGGTCGTGCCCTACATCGGGGATCTCCTCGGCGTCCGGGACCTGCTCGCCATCGACGGTGGCGCCTTCAGTCAGCGCGGCTTGGTCGCCAATACGCTGGCCTATCGACGAGGGAAGGGGACCGCTGCGACTTTGGAGCGTGTAGCGCGTGACGTGACCGGTTGGCTAGCGCGCGCCGTCGAATTCTTTGAGCTACTCGCGACGACCCAAAACGTCAATCACGTGCGGCTGGCCAGCCAGGCGACGGTCGACCTGCGCGATGCCCGGCGCTTCGAGCTGTTGAATGGCCCGTTTGAGACGATGACCCATCTGGTCGAGGTGCGCCACGTCGACGATCGCCGCGGCAAGTACAACCTACCCAACGTTGGTATTTTCCTCTGGCGCTTGACGAGCTACTGGCTCATGGATACGACGGCGCACGCCGTTCCCGCGGCGACGCCGGCTCAGGCCGGTCGGTATACCTTTAACCCGCTGGGGCTTTCGGTCCCGCTTTTCAATCGGCCGCAAACTCTGACCGAGCCAACCCAGCGTGTTGTCGAAGAGAATGTGCCGGGAGAGCTGCGACGCCGCGCGCTCTACGATGAACTGGAAGCCCGTCGGCAGGCGATCGCCGATCAGGGCGAGGCCGCCAAGGTTTACTTCGGCGACGAGCCAGTGCTCCAGATCACCGTCGACGGGACCGTCGTGCCACCCGAGCGGATCGCCTGCTGTAATTTGCGGGATCCGGCCACGGCGATTCCGGAAGGCTGGCATCGGCCGCCGACGACGAAAAGCTACACTCCCAGCGCTGGCGGTCCCACGCAGGCACTGCCGATTCAGGTCGCGATCGATCCCGTGCTTGGAAGGATCGCCTTCCCGTCCGGCGTGACCCCGAACCGGGTCGAAGTCAGCTACGCTTACGGCTTCTCGGCCGATCTGGGCGGCGGCCCTTACAATCGCCGCGCCTCGCTCGCGAAAGCGCTGACCAAACCGGTGACCTGGCAACGGGGCGTCACAGTCGACACGCCGACCGGGCAGACTTTTCTCGTTAAGACACTGGCCGAGGCAATCCAGGAGTGGAACAGCCAGCCCCCCGGAACGATTGGCGTGATCGCGATCATGGATAGCCAGTCATACGTCGAGGATCTTACCGGCGCCAACACGATCCTGATTCCCGCTGGCAGTCAGCTCATACTCATTGCCGCCGACTGGCCGGAAGATCCGGCGCCGGATGGGGTAAGCCCGCCGGTTCGCAATGCCGGACGTCTGACCCCGGACGGTCTGCGTCCACACCTGCGGGGGGGCATCGCCGTACAGGGAACGGCGTCGGCTGATAGCGTCGATCCGGGCTCCTTCGTCGTCGATGGCATCTTGATCGAGGGAGCGCTCACCGTCCAAGCCGGTCACCTCGGCGGCCTGCGTATCGCTCACTCGACGTTGGTGCCGTCGGCCGGTGGACTCACCGTCAATGCCAATACGGCCACCGGCCAGGACAACGAGAGCCTAGTCGTGACCGTCGAACGCAGCATCACCGGGCCAATTGTCGCCACCGATACGATTCAAGCGCTCAACGTCCTCGACAGCGTCGTCGATGGCGGCAACGGCGCCGCGATCGCCGGCCCGCCCACGAGCGTCCAGACGAGTACCATTCTCGGCACGACGACCGTTCGGAGCATCAGCGCGAGCAATTGCCTCTTCACCGGTCTGGTGCGGGCGATTCGTCGCCAAACCGGTTGTGTTCGCTACTGCTACTTGCCGTTCGATTCACGCGCTCCCCGGCGCTTCCGGTGCTTGCCGGCGGACGCGGAATCGGCCGGACGGCTCGTGCCTCAGTTTACGAGCATCAGCTATGGCGACCCCGGTTATGGCCAACTAGCCTTGGCGAGCGCACCCGAACTGACGACCGGCGCCGACGACGAGGGTGAGCTTGGCGCATTCCACTATCTCCAGCAAACTCAACGCTTGAAGAACTTGCAAAGCAGCCTGAACGAGTACCTGCGCTTTGGACTGGAAGCCGGGGCCTTGTTTGTAACCTAATGCGAGGGAATGATGAAGGGCGATTTCTCGAGGTTCACGTTTCGGCCAGCCAATCACTATCGTAGCGTCCGCCTCCAGCAGGGACGGGTCCAGCTCGACGCCGACTGGAACGAGCAGACCGAGATCCAGGCCCACCTCGCTGAATCCGCGATTTCTGATGAAATCGGGCCGTCTGGTGCGCCGATTGACCGGGCTGGCTTTGCTTTGCAAATCCAAGGGGGCGACATCCAGATCGGCCCTGGCAACTACTACGTTGATGGGATTCTCTGCGAGAACGAAAGCACGGTCCCGTTCACTGGCCAGCCAGATCTGCCGGGCGCGCCCCGCCCGAGCCAAGCCGGACTTTACGTCGCCTACCTCGACGTCTGGCTGCGCCAGGTGACCGCTCTAGAGCAGCCAGCGTTGCGCGAGGTGGCGCTGGGTGGCCCGGACACCGCGACGCGAGCAAAGACCGTCTGGCAGGTCAAGCTCGAACGCGCCGGCGAGATCAACGCCAACCTGGCTTGCCCCAACTTTGGGCCCGGTTGGACGCCGGCGAATGCACAAAGCACCGGCACGCTCCGAGCGCAGCCAAAGCCGGGCGCACAGAACCAGGGCGAATGCTTGGTCCCCGACCCCGGCGGCTACCGTCGGCTTGATAACCAGCTCTACCGCGTTGAGATCCGCCAGCCCGGTCCGGCCGGCATCGCTACCTTTGTCTGGTCGCGCGACAACGGCAGCGTCGTCACACGACTTGTCGATATCGCTGGCAATGATCTGACGGTCACCGAGGCGGGCTTGGATTCCTACTTCAGTTTTGCCGCCGATCAGTGGGTGGATCTGAGCGACGAGGGGCGCGTTCTACGCGGCGAAGCCGGCGTGCTGGTCCAGCTCGATAAAGTGCAAGGAAACGTTCTCACGGTCAAAGCGTGGCCAAACAACACGCCGCTGACCATGGCAAGCTTCGGCTCTCTGCCGACGGTGCGCCGTTGGGACTCGCCGGGCGCGGTGACCGTGACAACCGGGAGTTACCTCGACTTGGGCGATGACGGAATTCAGATCGAGTTCGGCAGTGTGGAAGGCGGATATTATCAGACCGGTGATTACTGGACGATTCCCGCTCGCACCCAGACACTCGAGCACCTCGCCGATACAAATGTCATCGGCGGGGTCGATTGGCCGCGAGACGCGTCGGGGCCCACCTTCCAGCCCCGCCAGGGTATCCATCATCACTACGCGGTGCTTGGCCTGCTGAGCTTCGACGGGACGACCTGGACCGTCAAGAGCGACTGCCGACCGCTTTTCCCTCCAACCACTGATCTCGTGAATCTCTTTTACCTTGGCGGTGACGGACAGGAGGCGCGCCCCGGTAATCCGCTCCCTCAACCCTTGCAAGTGGGGGTCTTTAACGGGATGCGACCGGTCGCCGGGGCAACGGTGCAGTTCGTCGCCCCGGGAGCGAGCAAAGTTGCCGCGACGGCAGCGGGTCTCGCCGCGGCAACCAATACCCTGGTCGCCACTACCGACGCCGATGGCATCGCGAGCTGTACCTGGCAGCTCGATCCGACGATCAACAGCCAACAGCTTGTCGCGACGTTGACCTCGGCGGTTGGGAACCCGATTCGCAATCCAACGCAAATTCGCTTCACCGCCAATCTCAGCGTCGCCAGCGAAGTAGCGTATAATCCGGCCGGCTGTTCTACCCTGGCCAATGCCGGGGTGAACAACGTCCAGGACGCGATCAATCAGCTCTGCCAGGCCATGGCGCACGAACCGGCCATTTTGATCAAAGACGTTCAATTGGTCCAGCCCAGTCAGACGCTCGCCAACGACACGACGATCCCACCGTCCGCGCTGGCCTCGGGAATTCACGCCTTGCTCGACCAGCCGGTCGATCCATTGGGGATACGGGGTAAGCCGATCGGCGAAGTGACGCTGGACCTGCCCTTTCCGGCGACGCCGGCGGAGCGAGAGTCCTGGGCAGCCCCGGGAATCGTTGGCTTCCAACCGATCAAGCTCAGCGGTGAATTCGTCGCCGATGGTGCACTGATCGCTTGGACCCCCAGTCAAGCGACCGGGGCGTGGCTCAGGGATAGCTTGGTGAAGATACTGACCGGACTTCAGCAAACCGCGCCGCTCTTGGTCCACTTTGTTCTCAAGGGGAACTTTATCTGGGGTCAGACGAACCCCAATCTATATCTGGACGGCGAAGCGTTCGGAGTTCGGGCAGCAAATGGTCTCACCGGACTGAGGCTCACCGGTAACGGTATCCGCGGGGGAGATTTCGAGATGTGGTTCTACCTGCAAGTTCAACCACCAGCACCGTCGGTGACCTTACAGTCCCTCACAATCAACCCGTCAACCGTCGCCGGAGGTACCGCGACCCAAGGTACGATCACTCTATCGGGCCCAGCGGGGCCGAATGGCGCAGCAGTGAGTTTGGCGAGCAGTAATACTTCCGTGGCAACAGTACAGGCTAGCGTCACTATCCCCGCCAATCAAAACACGGTGGGCTTTCAAATCAACACCCTGCCCGCTACGGGCCTCGTCTCTGTACCGCGCACCGCGACGATCACTGCCACGTTTGGTGGAGTGACTCAATCAGCGACGATAACGGTTCGATGAGGATTCGCAACCTCGACGCGTAATGACAGGTAACCGGGAGCGTCGCTTTCCAGGCAGCGCCCCCGGTTACCTGTCATTACGCGTCGAGGTTGCGCACTTCCTTGGCGTGGCTCTGGATAAATCGCTTGCGCGGTGGTACCGCGTCGCCCATGAGCATCTCGAAGATCTCGTCGGCTTTTACCGCGTCCTCGATCGAGACTTTGAGAATCGTTCGGCGAGACGGATCCATCGTCGTTTCCCAGAGCTGCTCCGGGTTCATTTCGCCGAGACCCTTATACCGCTGAACGTTGGTCGTCTTGCCATTGTACTTGGCCAGCAGTTCGTCCCGCTCCTTATCCGAGTAAACCCAATGATGATCTTTGCCGACGGACAGGCGATAGAGCGGTGGCTGGGCGATGTACAGGTTACCGTTGCTGATGATCGGCTCCATGAATCGGAAGAAGAATGTCAGTAGCAGCGTCCGAATGTGGCTGCCGTCGACGTCGGCGTCAGTCATTAGGATCACTCGATGGTAGCGCAACTTGTCTGGATTGAAGCGACTGCCGATCCCCGCCCCGAGTGCCGTGATCAATGCCCGGATCTCCTCGTGGGCGAGCATCTTGTCTTCGCGTGCTTTCTCGACGTTCAGGATTTTGCCCCGCAAAGGCAGAATTGCCTGGAAGCGTCGGTCCCGTCCTTGCTTTGCCGAGCCACCGGCCGAGTCACCCTCGACCAGATATAGCTCACAGCGTGAAGGGTCACGCTCGGAGCAGTCGGCTAGCTTGCCCGGCAGGGTCGTGTTTTCAAGCGCATTCTTCCGGGTGACCGTTTCCCGGGCCATCTGGGCAGCACGCCGAGCGCGTTGGGTCATCAGGCATTTTTCCAGGATCTTCTTAGCGTCGGCGGGGTTCTCGTCGAGGAAAGTGCGTAACCCTTCCGACACGACCGCCTCGACCTGTCCCTTGACTTCGCCATTACCGAGCTTTGCCTTGGTCTGACTCTCGAATTGAGGCTCGGTCAGCTTCACGCTGACGATTGCTGCCAAGCCTTCCCGAGCGTCGTCGCCCGTCAGGTTATCGTCATTATCCTTGAGCAGACCGGCCTTACGCGCGTAGTCGTTGAGTGTACGCGTCAGCGCGGTCCGGAAACCAGTGAGGTGGGTGCCACCGTCAGCGGTGTTGATGTTGTTGGCGAAGCTAAACACTGATTCAGCGTAGCCGTCGTTGTACTGCAGAGCGACTTCGACAGTCGTCTCGCCAACCTGCTTTTCGACGTACATCGGACGAGGATGAATCACTGTCCGAGTCTTGTTCATGTGTCGGACGAAGGAAAGAATGCCCCCTTCGAAGTAAAACGACTGCTCGCGATCCGAGCGCTCGTCGACGAAGGTGATCATGAGCTTCTTCGTCAGATAAGCCATCTCGCGGAAGCGCTGGGACAGCGTATCGTGACTGTAGTCTAGGCTTTCGAAGATGGTCGAGTCCGGTAGGAACGTTGTCGTCGTGCCCCGCCGGTCGGTTGAGCCAAGGTCAGTGACGGGGCCAGTTGGCACACCGTGGCGGTACTCCTGAGCGTACAGGTGACCACCACGGACGGTTTCGACGCGCAGCCAGGCCGATAAGGCGTTTACTGCCGAGACGCCAACTCCGTGCAAGCCACTCGCGACCTTATAGCCACCACCGCCAAACTTGCCCCCGGCGTGCAAGCGAGTCATAACCGTTTCCAAACCGGAGATGCCGGTCTTGGCGTGTACTTCGACTGGAATGCCGCGGCCATTGTCGGATACCGTGACGCTCGCATCACGGTGAATCGTGATCATAATAAGATCGCACTGACCGGCCAGCGCTTCGTCGACCGAGTTGTCGACGACTTCATAAATCAGGTGGTGAAGTCCGCGCGTGTCGGTGCTGCCGATGTACATGCCCGGACGTCGACGTACTGCTTCCAAGCCCTCGAGAACCTGAATGCTGTCGACACCGTATTCTAGTGTGCCCTTGATTTGATCAACTGCCATGAATGGTTCCCCCCAACCGCCTCAAATCTGGGTGACCCGGCCGACAACGCCTCGAGCCGCCGGGAGTTTCGCGACTCGCGACTGGTAGTACAGCATGCTGGCGGCGGTTAGCCCGCTGGCGATGTAGGCATTGCCAATAATCGCCACCAGCGTTCCGGCTGGACTTTGGCTCAGGCTGGTCCAAATGACCTGTGTCCCTAATGAAATAACGTAGATCAGAATAATGAAGCCAACGCTCGACCAGAAATTGTTCGCGACGACGCGGGCGCTATTCACTGCGGCGCGGATTGGGCCAGCCTGGCTGACGACGATAGCATCGACGAGGAAGAACAGATAAATTACTAGCAGAATAGCGATGATCTGGATCGCCGCGACGGCGGCCAACCAGAGAGCTACGCCCACCCCCGGTGCGACCAATTGGACGAGACCGAGCGCCAGGCCGACTGGCAACGAAACGGCCAAGGTTAGGCCGACGAAAAGCAGCATGCAGCCAATCACGCTCAGCCAAAAGAAACCGATCTGCTTACCGAGCTTGGCTGGCATGATTCGGCCGTCGCGTACCTGCTGGCCAATCAACGCAAGATAAAGGCAGCCAATAAGGCTTCCAACGAGTTCGCTAGCGATTGCCGCGACAATCAGGGTTCCAAGCGAGTTGATCTGCCAGACTGGTCGGTTAGCCAAGGCCGTCGGCAAGATGCTCGGTACTCCCGCTACGTTGAGGACGAGCAAGGACAAGAGATTGAACTGACCGGCTGCCTTCTCGAACGTGGCGAGCGCTTGCTGTGTCTGATCGAAGGTTGCAGCGCTCCCACCCGCGCTCGCCACCGACGCATAGGTTTGGGTGAGACCACCATACCATTGACTGAGCTGATTGATGACTGGCCTCGCTGAGACGCGCGGGGCTAGCCAGAGGAACAAATCCATCGCGATGGGCAGCGCGATAATCCAAAGCATGCGGTTGATTTGATCGAAGCCATTTGATAGGGTGTCGATGACTCCCGGACCCGCATTACTCGTTGTCGTGTTGCTTGGTGGCACCGTTGATCTCCCTGACGGTTCGCAAACATCAAGCGGCGGCCGGCATCGACGATGCCCGACCGCCCTGCCAGTCATCCTACACGGCTGTCCAATTGGGCCTGGACTCTGCCTATATCTTACCAGATCTGGCCTGGTCTGTCTTGATTTTTGAACGTTTGTTCGCTCCTTCCCACATTATTCCCATGCGCGTTGCTATAGTGGTAGGACCTTGCGCGAGTCCCGTACAATTGATTGATGAAAGGTGGATCCAAGACGTGTGCAATGTTTGAGCGCCTCGGGGCATCGGTCTATCGAAGACGCTGGCTGATCGTTGTGATCTGGGCGGTGGCTGGGCTGGCAAGTCTGCCGCTGGCACCGGGCTTACCATCTATCTTGAAAGCTGGTGGCTACGGTGACCCTGCACTCGAATCGCAACGCGCCAGCGACCTGCTCGACCATGCCTTGGGGTGGCAAGCGAGCACCCTGATCGTTGTCTTCCATAGCGACACTTTGACCGTGGATGACCCGCGTTTTCTCGCCGCGGCACAGAGGGCCATTGCTGGCTTACCTGGCCTACCTGGTGTCGGCACGATCACGACTTTCGTTCAAGACCCGCAGCAAATCGCAGCCAATCACCACACTGCGTACGACACCATCGACCTCGTCGCCGCGCCGGAGGACGCCCATCGGTTGCTTCCGACGATTCGCGATCATCTCAAGTCCGATGTCCTGACCGTCGACTTGACCGGCTCACCTGCCTTCTACTCTGACGTCGAGACCGTCAGCGAAGCTGACCTACGCCGAGCCGAAATTCTCACCTTCCCGATTGCCTTGTTTGCCTTGGCGTTGGTGTTTGGCTCGCTGGTCGCGGCCGCTGGGCCGGTCGCCATTGGTGGGGTTGCAGTGGTCGTTGCGCTGGCCAGTCTGGCACTCATTGGCCGAGTAACCGAGCTTTCGATCTTCGTCCTGAACATGGTCACGATGCTCGGCCTGGGCCTGGGCACCGATTACTCGCTCTTCGTTGTCAGCCGATTCCGAGAGGAGCTGCCGCGGCACGGCACCGAGGCGGCGGTGGTGGCCGCGGTGGCGACCGCTGGGAAGGCGGTCGCGTTTTCTGGGGCCAGTGTGTTTGTCGGTTTGCTCGGTCTGCTAACCTTCCAGTTCATGATGTTGCGCTCATTAGGCATCGCCGGGGCGATCGTCGTCGTGCTTGCGGTGCTGGCCGCCCTAACTCTGCTGCCGGCCTTGCTCGGTATTCTCGGGGAGCGCGTTAATGCGCTACCGGTTGGCCCCGGCTGGCACCGCCGAAACAAGATCTGGGAGCGACTTACCGGTTGGGTTATCCCTCGCTCCATTCGGCTGATGGTGCCATTCCTCGTCTTGCTTGTCGCCTTGGGACTCCCGTTCCTGTCTGTGCACTTGAGCCTGCCGGACGCGCGAGTTCTGCCGACAAGTGTCTCTTCGCGTCGGGGAGCCGATATCTTTCAGCGCGACTTTGGTGAGACTGACCTTTCTAGTATCGTGGTTGCGGTCCAGAGTAAAGGCTCGATCTACGACCGTCAAAATCTTGTCGCGCTAAGCGATTTCGTCCGCTCGCTCCAGGTGGACCCCCGCGTCAAGAGCGTCGAGAGCATCGTCAGTCTGGATCCGCGCTTGAATCTTGCCCAATACGAATTGCTTTACAGTCGCCCGAGCCAGATCGCCGATCCTTACGTCGGGGCGGTGATCAGCCATTTGGCGCGAGGCTCTGAAACCGCAGTGATCGTGACGACGCGAGCACCGGCCATTGCTCCGGAGACCGAAGATCTCGTGCGGGCGATTCGTGAGTATCGCCCCGAAGCCGGCTTGACGTTCCTCGTCGATGGCAGCGCCGGAGCCGAGGTCGACATTGTTGGCGAGCTCTACCAGCAGTTTCCGCGGACCTTACTGCTGATCATTAGCTTGACCTACGTGAGCCTTTTCCTGCTCTTCCGGTCAGTGGTGCTGCCACTGAAAGCAATCCTCCTGGATTCCTTGAGTCTGTTCGCCAGTTACGGCGCGCTGGTAGTCATCTTTCAGGACGGTTTCCTGTCAAATTTCTTGGGCTTTCAACCGCTCGGCTTTGTCGAAGCCACGCTGCCGATCATTATGTTTTGCCTACTGTTTGGCTTGAGCATGGATTACGAGGTCTTTTTGCTCAGCCGGATGAAAGAGGTCTATGACGTCACTGGTGACAATCTCGTGAGTATCAGTGAGGGACTGGTTCACAGTGGACAGGTGATTACTAGCGCGGCCCTGATCGTCGTAGTGGTGAGCCTTTCTTTCGTCACGGCAGACATCGTGTTGATTAAAGCGCTTGGTCTCGGAACGGCGATCGCCGTGTTTCTTGATGCGACGATCGTGCGTGGGCTGTTGGTACCTGCTTTCATGCGGCTATTAGGTGATTGGAACTGGTGGGCGCCCGGATTTGCTCGACGACCAGCTATTCATCCCAAAGAAGTGGCGGTCAAGTGATGCAGCAGCTCAAGGCATGTCTGATGCTTGTGACGGTGCTCTGGTTGGCAGGATGTTCCACGTATCCCCATCAGCCGTTACGGACCGTGTCGCCCACTTCGACTCCGACTCCACGACCTATTCAACTGCCAGCCGACGATGCGCCACATGGCGACCTGACCGAATGGTGGTACTACACCGGGCACCTGACCGCCGCGACCGGCGAGCGCTACGGCTTCGAGTTCGTTGTCTTTCAGGCGAAGCGTCAGGATGCCCCCGTGCTCTATGCCGCCCACTTCGCGGTCACCGATCATCAACGCCAGCAGTTCAGCTACGATCAGCGCACCTGGACGCGTGACGCTTCGCCAAGTGCCTTAGATCTGACCGACCAAGACTGGAGCCTTACCCAAAAGGGGGCGAGCGATCTTCTCAAAGCAACTATGCCCGGCTACGCGATCAATCTTAGCTTGACGCCAGAACGACCGCCAGCTTTGCACGGCGGCAATGGACTAATCTCCTTCGGCGATGTCGGCGACTCGTATTATTATTCCGAGACGCGGTTAGCCGTGCAGGGAACGCTGACCGACCACGGTGTGACGAAAGACGTGACTGGTCTGAGCTGGAAAGATCGCCAATGGGGCAATTTCTTGGTAATGCCCAACGGTGGCTGGGATTGGGTCAGCCTCCAGATGAATGATGGCACCGACTTGATGCTCTTCGACCTGCGCGGCGTGCTCGACCAGATCTCTCCGTCATACGGCACAATCGTACCTCCCGACAATCCGGCGAAGTCGCTGCAACCCGGCGCTGCCCAGTTAGTCGCGACCGGCTCCTGGACGAGCCCCCACACCCAGGTTACCTACCCGAGTGGTTGGACGCTGGATCTGCCCGACCAAGGTCTACACGTTCGACTAGTCCCTGTGCTCAAAGATCAAGAGCTTGATACTCGCAAGACGACTGGCCAGATCTATTGGGAGGGTGAGGTAACCGTCATGGGAACCAAGCAGGAGAAGCCGGTGCAAGGAGAAGGTTACGTCGAGTTAACTGGCTATGCAACGATGGGTAAATAAACATCCTAGCCACGACGAACCCCCTGGCTACACCAGGGGTTCGTCGTGGCTAGGATGTTATTCGAGGTAGTCACGCAGCTTGCGGCTCAGCTTCGGGTGCCGGAGCTTACGCAGTGCTTCTGCTTCGATTTGGCGAGCGCGCTCCCGGGTCACCCCGAGATCCGCACCAACCTCTTCGAGTGTTCGGCGCCGACCGTCTTCGAGGCCAAAGCGGAGCTGTAGAGCCCGTCGCTCACGCTGAGTGAGCTCTTCGAGCACGTCGTCGATTTGTTCACGCAGCAGCTCGTGGGCGACCGCATCCGATGGTGCAACCGCCGCCGTATCAGCGATAAACTCACCAAGGTCACTCTCGTCCTCGTCACCGACGCGGGTTTGTAGCGAAATCGGTACTTGCGAGGCCTGGAAAATCTCGCGGATGCGCTCGGCCGGCATCCCGACGATCCCCCCGATCTCCTCCGGATAAGGCTCGCGCCCGAGTTCCTGCTGGAGCCGTCGTGAGACCTGGATGAGCTTGTTGATCGTTTCGACCATGTGTACCGGAATCCGAATGGTCCTGGCCTGATCGGCAATCGCTCGCGTGATTGCCTGACGGATCCACCATGTCGCGTAGGTCGAAAACTTGAAGCCGCGCCGCCAGTCGAACTTCTCGACCGCGCGGGTCAAGCCGATATTCCCTTCTTGGATGAGGTCGAGTAGCGGTACACCGCGTCCAACGTAGCGTTTCGCAACGCTGACAACCAAGCGAAGGTTCGACTCGGTCAAGCGTTGGCGAGCAGAATCACCGCGCTCGATCTCGGCCATGAGCTTAGATCGCTCTTCGGGAGACAGTCCCGGCTGTGAGACTTTACTCAGTGCCTCTTTGCCGCGCTCGATTGCTTGGGCGAGCGAGACTTCTTCAGCCGCGCTCAACAAAGGCACCCGGCTAATCTCCCGGAGGTACATCGCGGCTGGCGTGCTCACGCCCGGTTGGGTGGCTTCGACGCCAACCTCGGGCTCTACGTCATACTCTTCTTCTTCCTCACGCTCTTCAGAAATCCAATGTCGTTGCAAGAGATCCTCGACCGCGCCAACGTCAGCGTCCCCTTCACTTTCGATCGGGTAGCCGATTCCGCGCTCGATTGAATCTTCGTTGGCATGGCGTAGCCCACGCCGTCGAGCACCGCGACGGAGGGAAACGCCTCCCTCAATGTGTCGCATGGAGTTTACCCCCTCAAGGAACTATAACCCAGCAAATCGTATGCCAGTAGAGAGCCAACCAGGCCACGCCCAGACCTTGGCACACTTTTTGCAGAACAAAGGAGTGGGCGGCAAAATGACCAAGGGGTGACCGGAGCGATGCTAATACGCGCCGATGTTAAGTGCTATTACTGCGGCCACGTCTCCGGACAGGTTGAGGGCGACCCGGACGATCCCAAGACAGTCTGGAGTTACCATCCCGGTTCAGAGCCAGCCAGTCGATCAATTCCGCGGCAAAATTCTATCCGCTGCAATCGGTGCGGCGGGCCAGTCTATCTGGACGAAATTGAAACTGTTCGCACTCATTCCCAGGCGGTGCACCAGGCCATGGCCCGCGCTTCCTAATAGTCCGAGCAGTTCCGCTCGCTGTTCTCGGAAATTCCTCGGCGACGATGACGTCACCACACAATGATAATCGCCCCAATCAGTTCACTAGAACAAGCCAGCCCGCCTGTTCTCTTGAACTGCGGGCTCGAGCGCCAATCATCCTCGGGCGCTCGCCCTTTCTCCGTTTTCCCTTCCTTTTCCTGACTCGTAGTCGAGAACCAGTGCGTACCGAAAATTTGTCCCCGACGGTTTTCCGAGTCAGACTGACCCACTGGTATTATGACACAACCTGCAATGAAATGCAAATATTTCGTACCGATTATTCCACAAAGTCCGCATTGGCTAGCTCATGCCACGCGCTCATCGCGTGGCATGAGCTAGCCAATGCGGAATTGCTCGACCAATCGATCGTTGAGTACGACCCCGATGCCCGCCCGTTGGGGAACGGCAATGACGCCATCTTTCACCTGCAGGCGATTCTCGGGATCGATCAGCCGCTCGAAATTATAGATGTCTTCGTCGAGGTGGAAATATTCCACGGTAAGACCGTTCGGAACGGCGGCAACCAGGTGGGCATGAACATTGGCATTCCAGTGGGGAGCGATTGGGAAGTCGTGTGCCGCTGCGAGGTGGGCGACCTTGAGCCATTCGGTAATCCCACCCAGGACGACAGCGTCGGGCTGGAGAATCTGGGCGGCTTCCGCGGCGATAATGTCGCGAAAACCCCAACGCGTTGCCTCGATCTCTCCTGTCGCGACCGGCATCGGCACGCTCTGGGCAATCCGTGTACTATTAGGGAGAGAGTCCGGATAGGTTGGCTCCTCGAACCACCAGATGTCGTAAGGGGCGAAAGCCTCAGCAGCGCGAACCGCGAGTGCCACGTCGTTATAGGCATTGTTCGCGTCCAGAGCGAGGCGGGCTCGCGGGCCGATCGTTTCGCGGGCGACACGTACCCGCTCGCGGTCCTCGGCAATCGAGCGTCCGCCTACCTTGATTTTGAAGTCGACGAAGCCTCGCTCGACGTAGCGTCCCATCTCACCGGCGATTTCTTCGAGCGGATCGAGGTCGGGGCGATAGTACCCACCGCTGGCGTAGGCCGGCACTTGGTCGCGGTAAGCGCCAAGCAAACGGTAGAGCGGCTCGTCGTGAAGCTTGCCGAGCAGATCCCAGAGCGCAAGGTCGACCGCCGCGATTGCCCGAAGTGTGCCACCTCGCCGGCCAATCAAGAGCGATTCTTTGAACATCTGCTCCCAGATCCGCTCGGTATAGCGAGGATCCTGGCCGATGACGATGCGGCCAAGCACGGTATCCACGCAGGTCTGAACGACTCGTCCACCGTTGGTTCCGGCGTAGGTGTAACCGAGACCTTCAACACCGGCGTCGGACTCGAGCCAGACTAGAACGAATTCGCGCACGGCCAGGTTCCGTGTCGAGATTGCTGTCGGACGCTTCACGGGAATTGCTACCGTTGCCGTACGAAGGTTAGTAATCTGCATCGTTACTTTCGCTCCCTATCATCTGTTCCCAAGCAATAGAGTTCCTAATCGCTACGGGTTCCCCAGCCCCGAGTATGATATCACGAAGCCTCTGGGTACGATTTCTGCCCCGCGTCTCCTCCGCACCCATCGAGTGCCGGAGGGCAGTGATGGCAAACTCCTATCCGATCTTCGTAGCTGGCCGCTGGGAAAGCTCCTCGGAGCCTTTACCAATCCTGAATCCTTGGGATGGCTCGACGGTTGGTACGACCTATTTAGCGACTGACCAACAAATTGAATTCGCGATTGAATGTGCACAAGCCGCCTTTGCCGACTACCAGGGTTGGCCAACGTATCGTCGGGCTGATCTCCTGGGCGAGATACGTAACCGGATTTGTATCGCACGCGATGAAATTGCCCGTTTGATCACCTTGGAATCCGGAAAGCCGATTCGCGATGCTTATGCCGAGGTCGAGCGTTGCGGTCTCACGTTTGAGACCGCGCTGGAAGAGGCGAAGCGGATCGGTGGTGAAGTGGTGTCTCTCGATGTCGCTCCTGTTGGAACCTGTCACTTTGGTATTACCCGTCGCTTCCCAATTGGGCCGATCCTGGCGATCTCGCCTTTCAACTTTCCGTTGAACCTTGCCGCTCACAAGGTCGCGCCGGCGCTGGCGGCCGGTAACACGGTAGTTCTCAAGCCGGCGTCCAAAACCCCCTTGACCTGGCTCAAAGTTGCCGAGCTCTGTGTCCAAGCAGGACTGCCGCCGGGGGTCTTGAGTGTTCTGCCGACGACGACGGAGCGGACCGAGAAAATGGTGCGTGACGACCGCTTCCGCCTGATCACCTTTACTGGCTCGGCACCGGTCGGCTGGCGGATCAAAACGTACGCCGGTCACAAGCCGGTGCTTCTCGAGCTCGGGGGTAACGCCGGAGTCATCGTCGATCGAGACGCCGACGTCGGCTTCGCGGTCGATCGAATCGCGATTGGGGGGTATGCCTACGCTGGTCAGGTCTGTATCTCGGTGCAGCGAGTTTTCGTTCATCAGGACATTTTCGACGAGTTTGCACGTCAATTCGTCGCCCGAGTCCGTTCGCTGAAGCTCGGCGATCCTTTGGACCCTCAAACCGACCTTGGACCAATGATCTCTCTCGAAGCGGTTCAGCGGACGAGCCAATGGATTCAAGAGGCAATCATCAATGGGGCTACCGTGCTTACTGGCGGTCGGGTACTTGGTCATAACCTGATCGAGCCGGCCGTTCTCATCAACGCCAGTCCAACCAGCCGGATCTGCAGCGAAGAGGCATTCGCGCCGGTTGTCCTCTTGTTCCCTTTTAGTGACTTCGAGGACGTCGTCGCAAAAGTCAATGAATCGGTCTATGGGCTTCAAGTCGGTATCTTTACCCGTGACCTGCGACATGCCTTCTTAGCATTCGAGAGGCTGCATGCTGGCGGCGTTATCGTCAACGATTCACCGACGTTCCGGATCGATCCGATGCCGTACGGGGGAACTAAGGAGTCCGGTCTGGGACGTGAAGGCCCCAAGTATGCGATTCAAGAGATGACCGAGCTTCGACTACTGGTGATCAATCAGCGATGAAAAGCTGCGCTGCTTTGCTGGTCGAGTGCCTTGAAAACGAAGGGGTCGAGCGGGTTTACGGCGTACCTGGCGAAGAGGTTCTCGACGTTCTGGAGGCGATGTCTCGCAGTTCGATCGAGTTTGTGTCGACACGTCACGAGCAAGGTGCGGCCTTTATGGCTGACTCCCATGGCCGCTTGACTGGTCGAGCCGGGGTTTGTCTTGCGACCCTTGGCCCAGGCGCGACTAACCTGATCACTGGCGTAGCCGACGCCAATCTGGACCACGCGCCGCTGGTGGCAATCACTGGACAAACCAGGCTGGAGAACATGCGCCAAGAAAGCCACCAGTTCGTCGACCTTGTCTCACTCTTTCGTCCGGTGACAAAATGGCAAGCCCGGGTCATTGAGCCAGATTCGGTAGTTGAGATTATCCGTGAGGCGTTTCGAACCGCGCAACTGAGTAAGCCTGGCGCGACCTATATCGAACTGCCAGAGGATGTTGCCACTAAGCCGACCTCGGCGTGGCCGATTCGCGTTCGACCCTTGCCCGAACCGGTACCGTCACGCTATTCTCTTGAGCAAGCGGCTGACCTCATCGCGAAGTCCCAACGGCCGATTGTGATGGCTGGGAATGGCGTGGCGCGCCAGCGTGCCGCGCCAGCACTGCGTAGCTTCGTCCACGCGGCTCAGCTACCGGTTATCGAGACGTTCATGGGAAAAGGCGACATGGACTGCCGCGATCCCTTCTGGCTCTCGATCATTGGCTTGCAAGCACTTGACGGTACGCTATGTGGGCTCGAAGATGCTGATCTGGTAATCTGTGTTGGCTACGACCCGGTCGAGTTCGCACCGGCGAAATGGAATCGCTCGTCTGCCAGGACGATTGTCCACGTTGATACAGCGCCCGCTCTGGTCGATCGCTACTACCAACCGGCGGTGGAGGTCGTTGGTGATCTTGAGTATGCCCTCGGCGAGCTAAGCCAGATCGTTTCTCGCCGAGCTCCCTCCTCCATCGTGACTACGTTGCGTCAAGTAGTGACCGACTTAAGCCGAGATGGACAATCAGACAACGCCTACCCGGTCAAGCCGCAACGGGCAATTGCCGATTTGCGGGCCGCTTTAGCGCCGTGCGATGTGGTCACGACTGATGTCGGCGCACACAAGCTTTGGATCGCACGTACCTTCCCTACCTACGAGCCGAATACCGTGCTGATTTCGAATGGATTGGCTGCTATGGGTTTTGCCTTACCTGCGGCGATCGCGGCCAAGCTCGCGCGACCAGATCAGAAGGTCGTCGCGGTTTGCGGTGACGGCGGATTCATGATGAATTCGCAAGAGCTAGAAACCGCGCGTCGCCTGCAGACGCCCATCGTCGTGATGATCTGGGTCGATGGTAGCTACAGCTTGATCGGTTGGAAGCAAATGGACCGATTTGGCCACGAGTACGGCGTACGGTTCGGAAACCCTGACTTTCGTCGCTATGCCGAGAGCTACCATCTACCGGGCTTCTGGATCGAGCGCACCGAAGATCTGCTGCCGACCCTCAATAAAGCGCTCAGCTTGGATGAGCCCAGTATCGTCGCGGTACCCATTGATTACCGGGAAAACGCCAAGCTCGTCGCCAGGCTGGGGCCAGTGGAGTGTGCGGTCTAAGTGGTGGATCCTTCACAACGATATCGTCCCAAACTGCCGGTCACCGGCGTCGCCAAGACCAGGCAAAATGTAGCCGCTTGAATTGAGTTGACGGTCGAGCGCGGCGAGGTGAACGTCGACGTCGGGAAATGCGCCCAGCAAGCAATCAGCCCCTTCGGGTGCCCCGATCAAACCAACGAACTTCACCGTCGAAACCCCCCAGCGTCGAAGCAGCTCAACGGCGTGGACTGCCGATTGTCCCGTCGCGAGCATAGGATCAAGGATGAGGTAGACGTCGGCAGGGGGCGTGCCAGTCAGACGCTGATAGTATTCGACGGGAGACAAAGTGATGTGATCGCGGTACATGCCAAGGTGTCGGACGTCGGCGGTCGGCAACATCTCCAGTGCCGCTTCGACCATCCCCAAGCCTGCCCGCAGGATCGGGGCAAAGCCAACCCGCTGACTAAGCGTTCTCACCTCGGTTTGCTCGAGGGGGGTCTCGACCGCCTCACTGCGTAATCGTAAGTCATCAGTCGCTTCATAAATCAGCAGTAGAGTTAGCTCATGGACGAGCCGTCGAAAGATCCAAGGGGACGTGTCCTGGCGACGCAACAAACCTAGTTTGTGCTGGACCAACGGATGACGCGATACCCGCAGCGACATTCAGTCCCCCGTGCCCCTGTACAAATGACTTCCTCAAACCACTCTAGATCATAGCACTTCACTGTCTCATTGCTCCGTTGGTTTTTCCCAGTTTCTTATCCGAAAAGCGTTGTCGCCAGATTGGGTTTTTGCTATACTGGTCCCAACTTAGAAATATTCTAAGAATGATTATAAGCTAAGAATGATTCCAGATTATGGCAACCGCGTTGGTGTAGGCTGCGGAGCACTGGCACGGTAGGGGTAGGAATGGCACAGGCTAGGCTGACCCAGTCGTTTTTTCGTGGAATTGCCAAGCTTTTTCTTGGAGCGCATCACAGTCAGCTAGACGAACACGCGGTCATTCTCCGGGTCGTCCAACCAGGGCTTGCTGGTTTGATGGATGGTTCGGTATCGACTCTCGGACCCATCTTTGCCGCGGCTGTGGCGACCCAAAGTAGCCACACCGCTTGGGTTGTTGGAATGGCTGCGGCGGTCGGCGCCGGGATTAGTATGGGATTTGCCGAGGCATTATCCGATACCGGTGAGCTCACCGGTCGTGGAGATCCGATCCGCCGTGGTTTCATCATCGGAATCGCGACCTTTTGCGGTGGCGTTCTGCATACGCTGCCATTTTTGATCCCGGTCTATCACGTTGCTATTGTCCTGGCGGTTTTTCTGGTTGGGATCGAGCTTATCAGCATCTCTCTGATCCGCCACCGGTTTTTCGAGATTCCCCTCTCGCGGTCGAGCCTGCAAGTCATGCTAGGCGGTGGTCTGGTTTTCCTTGCCGGTATACTCCTCGGTCAGGCCTGAGATGGCTCTGCGTTAGCGTGGATGGGCCATTGCCGTTGCGGTTGGCGATGCAGGGTGAGCGGGCGTTGGTGACCTTGTCGGCGATGGTCTGGGAGATGGTCGTGGAATTGACGTGGCGCTGAGCGTCCTAACACTTTTCGCAGAAACCGGGGCGGAATAATGAGACCGCGCTGTTCCACTTAGAAGAGCAGCAAATTGGGCGAGAGTCATGCCGCCGTAGATACGCAGGCGAGGCAGACGCAGCGGATCATCCCCTCGACGGGCGAAGCCAGATTGAGTTGTCGTGGCCGATAGGTAGCCGGCTTGTTGCGTTGCCTGTTCGGTTGGCCCGTCAACCTCACCACTTGGATAGCAAAAATCCAGCACTGAATGGCCGAGGTGTCCTTCGAGTGTCGATCGACTGTCGTCAAGCTCGGATCGACGGAGCATACTGCTGAGGAATGGTAGTCCCAGGTGGTGCACGGTGTGGGAGCCAATCTCGAAGCCTTCTTGATCAAGCGAAGTGACCTGATCCCAGGTGAGGTAGTGGATGTGGTCGACGAAACCGGTAATAATGAAGAACGTCCCAGTCATCTTATGCTCGGCGAGAACCGGCCGAGCCGCGCTATAGGCGTCGTCGTAGCCGTCGTCAAATGTCAATGCAATCGGCTTTGACGGTAGTGGCGTGCCATTTCGAATGAAGTCGCGCACTTCAGCCATTGTTACCGCGTGGAAGCCGTTATTGGCAAGCCACTGTACCTGTTCGGCAAAGTCTCGTGGCGTTACTGAAAGGTTGAATCCCTCGATATCGGATGGCACCGGATTGACCCGAATGTAGTGGTACATCAATATTGGTACTGAGCTGACCGAAAAGTCTTTTTCCACTTCGGTCGGCTCACTAGTTGGAGTCGCCTCGGGGGGCGCTGGCTCGGCAACCAGGGGCGAGCTAATAGCATGGACACTGATTATCGGCGACGGCTCGGGCGTCGCCGTTTGGGCCTCCACTGTTGGTATAGGAGGGCTTGCTGGCGGAACTGATGTGGAGGTTGCGACGGCAAGCGGTCGCACCGCCGGAATGGGAGGCGGTGGGGCCAGCGGAATAAGTAGGTACGGTCGGGACCAGATTCCCCAAGCGAGGACACCTCCGAAGACAACGACACCCAGCCAGCCAACGAGCAGACGAGCACTCACCGATTCTCACCGATCATCGACGTGGAATAATGGGAAGCCGGTGGCAGCCAGACGAAGCTCTCGCGGCAGTGCTGAGCGGACGGTCGTCGGGTTTGCCAGCCAACGCAGTAGCCGCGATTATACACCTTTACTGCAAGCCGTAGTGGTCGTCGATCTCGCGTTGCGCTTCGCGCACGGCGCCACTAAGGACATCGGCTACGCGAACTGATCGATGCGAGGTCGAGGATTCGAGGATACTGAAGGCCGTTGCGAGGTCACCCAGACCTTCCGCTCCGCTGGCTTCAGGTTGACCGCCGCGCCGGATCGCTTGCAAGAAGTCATAAAAGCAAGCCGCGAAAGTATCGGTAAAGCCACCGGGAAGCCAACGCTCCCGCTCCTCGGGAGTGGCTTCCCGTTCGAAGAGTTCGGTTAGGCCAATTGGCGACTGCCCGTCGCGGTAGAGGGTGTCGCCCTTGAGACAGCCTTTGCTACCGTAAATCACGAAGCCCTCGGGGAGACCGGTAGGGGGACCATGACCGGCCCAGGTGAACGATGCCTGACCAATCGCGCCATTCACGAGCTCGAAGGTCGCCATGAAGGCGTCGTCGGCATCCACTTGGACGGATTCGATCACCCGGCCAGCCACATTGCGCCGATAACGAATCGGCTCGATCGTCCGGACGAGCGCGGCCATGGATCTGACCTCGCCACATAAAAAGCGGACCCGGTGAAAGAGATGGACGCCAATGTCGAGTGTCGCACCGCCCCCGGCCAATATCTTCACATGGCGCCAGGGAGTATCTGCGACGACCTTGTCGGGTGACCACTCTGGTGTGCCAATCGCGATCGACGCGACCATCTGAATCTCGCCAATCTCGCCGCGCTCGATTGCCCAACGGGCAAAGCGCACCGTTGGCGCATAGCGAACGTTTTCTGTGATTCCCAAGGTGATGCCATTTCGTCGAGCGGCTTCGACCATGAGACGTCCAGCCGCGACGCTGACCGCGAGCGGCTTCTGAGCGAGTACGTGGATCCCGGCGTCGGCGGCCTGCACAGCGTACGCGTGATGGGTGAAAACCGAGGCTGGGATGTCTAGCGCGTCGACGAGACCACTCTTGAGGAGCGTTTGAAAATCATCAAAAACCTCGGCGTCCAGCTCTGGTTGAAAGTCGCTCACGTAGGAATGGGGAGCGCTGAGCGGATCCGCTGGACGGTTACTGACCGGTGGACGGGGTGGTGGCCCCTCGCCTCGCTTTCGAAACATCTCGGCGTCTCGACGCTGCCGAGAGTAGAGAGCGGTTATCCGAAAGTCATCGACCCCGCTTTGGCGGAGCGTAGCGTAGCCACGGAGATGGGCCGGCAAGATCCGTCCGCAGCCGACTATACCAATGCGAATTGGACTTGTCATCGGGCTAGCTCCGTCATCCGTGCAGTGACCGGCGGGCGCCCCATGCTGTAGTAATCGAAGCCAAGCTCGGCCATCCGGGCGGGTTCATACATGTTCCGACCGTCGACAATGATGGGTTGGGCCATGAGATCACGGATCCGACGCAAATCGAGCTGCTTGAATTCGTTCCATTCGGTCAAGATCACCAGCGCGTCGGCGCCAACCGCGACGTCGTAGGGCGTTGCACCGAAAGTCACGTCCCGGAGTAGCTTCACAGCAAGACGCATTGCCACCGGGTCGAAGGCGGCGACCCGAGCGTCCTCGTTATTGAGCTGGCGTATGACGGTGAGTGAAGGAGCATCGCGCATGTCGTCGGTGTTCGGCTTGAATGACAGACCAAGCACGCCTATCCGTCTTTGGGCCAGTGAGCCACCCAGCGCTTCTCGCACTTTCTGAACCAGCCGTCGTCGCTGGTCCCGATTGATCTCCATGACCGCGCGCAGAAGCTGGGGATGGCAGCCATTCGTCGCACCCATGTATTCGAGCGCGCGAACGTCCTTGGGGAAGCACGAGCCACCCCAGCCCAGCCCCGCATCGAGGAATGCCTGCCCAATGCGGTGATCCAGCCCCATTCCTTGCGCGACGACTTTGACGTCCGCGCCGAGCCTTTCACAAATCGAAGCGATCTCGTTGATGAATGAGATCTTCGTTGCTAGGAAAGAGTTCGAGGCATACTTGATCATCTCCGCGGTACGCAGGTCGGTGATGACGATCGGGGCCTTCAGCGACTGGTAGAGCTCGGCGACTCGGTGTGCGGCCTTGGGATCCGAGGCGCCAAGGATGATCCGATCGGGGTTCAAGCAATCGCGCAGTGCCGATCCTTCGCGCAAGAATTCGGGATTCGAGACGACCGAGAAGGGAATCGCCTCGACTCGATTTTGCTCGACGATGTCGGTGACGAGGTCACCTGCCCCGACCGGGACGGTGCTCTTATTGACGATGATCAATGGGCGTCGCATATGCTTGGCGATCGATGTCGCAGCAGCACGCAACTGGTCGAGGTCTGCCCCGCCGTCCAGGTCAGGCGGGGTGTTGACCGCAATGAATGCGAATTCCGCGTCGGCTAGGGCATCAGCATAGTCATCGCTGAATCGGAGACGGCCAGCATCGCGATTACGAACGACCACCTCTTCGAGGCCCGGCTCGTAGATCGGCATGATCCCTTTGCGCAGATTCGCGATGCGCTCCTGGTTGACGTCGAGACAGACAACGGTGTTGCCGAGATCGGCAAAACAGGCGCCCGTCGTCAACCCGACGTATCCGGCGCCGCCGACGACACAGATGCTTGCCATTTCTTACACTTGCCCCACTTTAACTTTGAAGCTGATGGGATCTTTCAAAACGTGTTCCGCCACGCGGAATCCCATCGCGATGCTATAATTCTGCCCGCGATCTTGCGGATATACCTGGAACATATTGGCGAGATAAAGACCAGGAATTGGCGTTTCGTGTGGTGGAATGTGCTCGTGGTAATCGACGGTCACGATTGGTTGAGCGAACGGTGCCTGGAATACCCAGGAACGTTTCACCCAGCTTCGGTCGAATGCCGGGTTGATCTTGGCCAAGTAGGGGAGGAACCAGTCGAGAATTTCCTGGTCACTCATTGAGAACCGCCGATCAGACATTGGCAAATAATTGCCCAGATACACGAGACGTTCGCCGCCATAGTCGGAAACCGGGACGTAATTTGCGTGCTCGACGAGTACGAGAAATGGAAAGCCCGGATCGTTAATGCTGAGCCAATAAACGTCGGTGAGTGGCCGCTTGAGCGAAAGCACGACGCAGTGTGCGCCGTGGTAGTCGCCCCAATCGTAGCGACGGCGATAGTCTTCCGGTAACCCCACTGCCAGTTTCATAAAGAGCCGGGTAGGAAGGGTGCAGATGACCCGATCAAACTCGCGAGACTGGCCGTTGACGAGGACGCGAACTCGCCCATCTGCCATCGCTTCGATCCGCTCGACCGTTTGTGAAGTTTGGACGTCGCCGCCCAGAGCGCACACTCGTTCATAGAGTCTAGTATATAGCTGATAAAACCCACCCCGTAAATACCCGAGGGCCAGGCTGCGACAATAGACGCGCGACCAGAGCCAGGGCATCGCGATCTTCTGATAGTGCTCGCCAAACTTCGACTCGAGCAAGGGCCGCCAGACGATCTCGTAGACCCGTTGTCCCATCCAGCGCTTGATCCACTCCTCGGCAGTTTGCCCCTCGAAACGCTGGTAATTGGGATCCAGCTTCAAATATGCCATGCCCAGGAAGAAGCGTAACCGATCGGCCAGCGGCAAAATGGGATGTGTCAACATGCGGACCGGATCCATCTTGTAGATCTTGCCCTTGATCAGGTTCGCTGTGGTTGGTTTTAACCAGACGAGCTTATCGCCGAGGCCAAGCTCCTGGATCAGGTGTGTGATCGTCGTATCCGATCGAAAAAGGTGGTGGTAGAACTTTTCCAGGTGGGCTCCGCCGACTTCGAAAGACGATGCCAGGCCGCCGACCTCGGCGTCCTTCTCGAGCACAGTAACGCGCGCTCCGGCTTGCCCGAGCCGATAGGCGACAGCGAGACCAAGTGCACCTCCGCCGAGCACGCCAACGTTGAGTGGAACGGCACCAGGCCTTTGAATACTCATGCCTGAATCTCTTCGCTGCTTATTGTCGAACGCTGGCCAATCGTGCGTAGGGAAAGATTCGCCCGCCACAGGAAGACGAAGCCGAGAAGCGTGATTGGCAAGAGCAAGGCGACGTGAAGCACGAGCACGTAACCTGCAGCCTGGCCCGAATTCGCCCCGAACAGGCGTAAACTGGCAAGCGCACCAAAGTCAAAGGTACCGACGTATCCCGGCGCGGCGGGGACCATGGCTCCGAGATTGGCAACGGCGGTCGTCAGAAGGTAGGCTGGAAAGCCTAATCCGAGGCCGAAGCCGAGTGACAAGATGAAGTACATTGTAGCTTCGCAAAGCCAGGCGCCAAGAGAGAGGAGCAGAATCGCTGCGGTAAGGCGGCCGCTTTGGAGACAATCAAGCCCTTGAATGAAACGATCGGCGAGCTTGGCTACCTTCCCCTCAAGCTGCTTCGGCAGCGTGTGCTCCAGGCGCTCGATCAAAGCCACTGTACGTGGTCGCGAGGAGCCGACGACAAAAAGGATGACGAGTGCTCCAATAAAAACCAACGCGGCAGCGCGGAAAATCTGGGAGATTTGGGCGTCGAGTGGAACCGACAGCGCCACCACCGTGACGAAGATCAGCATAGCGAGACCATCGAACATCCTCTCGACGACAATCGTCGCCAAGGTCGTCGTCTTGGGAACGTCTTCCTCCTCACCGAGCACGTAGGCTCGGACGAGTTCACCAAGGCGAGCCGGCAGAACGTCATTTGCCATGTAGCCAATGACCACGATAGGAAAGAGTCTCTTTGACGCGACTGACTTCACTGGTCGGAGCAGAAAGTGCCAGCGGATTGCTCTCAGCCCTACCCCAAGGAAGTAGACGATCAGCGCGGGGAGTAAGAACCCGTAGCTCGCGTGATCAAGTGAACTCAACATGGTGCCGAAATCGCCCACCAAACGCGCTGCCCAGGCCAGGAAAAACAGACTAATCAAAACCGCGGCGACGAAGCGCCAATGTCGAATCAATGCATACTCCTTTGCTCCACCGCGGCTCACCCCATCCTAACCGTCCCATTTTAATTGACCAAATCATGATTCTCAAGCCCTCGCTAGTCATGCCCCGGTTAGTGCTGGCACGTGCCGTGCCCCGGTTGCTTCCTCGCCACCATATTGGGCGCTGTTGTCCAAAGAGGTGGGCTTCTACCGAGGAATATCGATGTTCATAACGACTCGGTTAACGACGTCATACGCACAGGCTATCCTCAGCCGCTGGCGTATGCATCGTCTGATTGGATTACTCTTGGCTGGAGCTCTTCTCACCAGCTTTGTCATGAGCGCCCTTGGCGACCGCACGATACCAGAGCGGCCACACGCCTTGCCACCGTCTCCCAGACCTCTCGTCAATCGCTGTGCAGCAGATCCATCAGGATTGGCGGTTCCGCGTGATGCCTGGGGCAAACCGCTCGACTACTGGCACACCTGCGGAACGCAGATTGTCGACCGAGATGGCCGCCCCGTGCACATCACCGGCATCGCCTGGTACGGAATGGAGCTCGAAGGTGGCGCTCCTCAAGGGTTGAACGTGCGTAGCTACCAATCGATCCTCGATACCGTGAAGGCACTTGGCTACAATGTTGTCCGGATTCCCTTCAGCTCGGCATCAATCCAGCCCGGCCATGTTCCGACCAACATCAATTACACTCTCAACCCGGATTTACGTGGGCTGACGAGCCTCCAGGTCCTCGATCGCATTGTCGACGCATGCCACCAGCGTGGGCTGAAGGTGATTCTCGACCACCATCGAATCTCTCCCGCTTCTCCGCCGCCGCTCTGGCATGACGATAGGTATTCGACCGCGCAGTGGATCGCCGACTGGCAGGATCTGGCCGCACGCTACCTCGGAGATGACACCGTGGTTGCCGTCGACCTCCAGAATGAGCCTTACGGTGCCACCTGGGGCACTGGCGATCCGCAGACTGATTGGCGACTCGCCGCGACCGAGGCGGGTGACGCCACGCTCGAGGTCAATCCTTATCTTCTTGTCTTTCTCCAGGGGATTGGCACCTACAATAATCAGGAGTATTGGTGGGGAGGCGAGTTACGTGGGGTGGCGACCGCGCCGGTCCACCTGCGCCTCCCCGGACGGTTGGTCTATTCGCCTCACGAGTATGGACCTTCAGTGTACCCGCAACGCTGGTTTTTCACGCCGGATTATCCGAGTGACCTGCCAGGGATCTGGCGAGAGCATTGGGAGTTCATCGTCGAGCGAGGCATCGCCCCAGTCGTGGTTGGCGAATTCGGGAGTCCGGATTACGATTATGGCGTTGACGGCACCTGGCAGCGCGTCTTCCTGTCCTATCTGGCCGAACATCAGATTGGATTCGTTGCCTGGGCATTGAATCCGGATGCGCCGGATACTGGCGGCGTTTTCACCAAAGATTGGAAGGCAGTCAATACTGCTCGGCAGGCGATCTTTGCTCCGTACCTTGGCAGGGGCCTTAGCTCGCACGCTTAACGTTTATCTCAATCGTCCGCTGGTCCATTGGACCGACATTGATCGCGCGAATCGTCCCATCCGGGCCAATAAAGAAGGAGCTTGGCATCGAGATCACGTGGTATTCGGTCGTAACGTTGCCATTCGTGTCGAGGAGAGGACGGAAGCCGAGGCCAAGCTGGCTCACGTAGTTCGAGACCGGCACCTGCCCTTCCATCACGTCGACCGCGAGTACAACCAGGTTGGGATCATTTCGCGCGACCGCGTTGATCGCCGGCATCTCCGAGCGACATGGTACACACCAGGTTGCCCAGAAGTTCACGAGAACGGGCCGGCCGCGAAAGGAAGACAAAGTCACTGATTGGCCGTTCGTATTCTCGAGTGTGAAGTTCGGCGCCGGCGCGCCAATTTGCGGCACGCCGTTCGACGATCTCAACCCACCCTGAAGCACCCAAAAGACGCCAAATACCACTGCCAGTAACGCGCCGACGCCGATAATCCGTGGGACGGGACGACCTCGGTTGATCGTCTGCGCTTCGACCGACCACTCTTCGCTTTCCATGCTCGGTTTACCAGCCTTGCCGCTTGATGTTAACAATTATACGAGATCCGGTCCGGGCTAAATCGTCGCTTTTCTTCCGTATGTAGATCATCTACAATTACCTGGTTAGTCGTGTCGGCTGGCTGGCGTTAGTGCTGGGTCAGTCGTCTTGAACACGGATTAGGTGAGGATTGGCTTTCATGTCTGCCCGCACAATGTTTGACAAAATCTGGGACGCGCACGTCGTGCGCGAAGCTCCCGGAGAACCCGCGCTGATCTACATCGATTTGCATCTGGTTCACGAAGTGACCTCGCCGCAAGCGTTCGACGGTCTTCGTCTGGCTGGTCGCAAGGTCCGCCGACCGGATCTGACCGTCGCAACGATGGATCACAACGTACCGACTTGGGCCCGCTCAATTCCAAGTACTGACGAGATCGCGGTCAAACAGATGGAAGTGCTCGAGCAGAACTGCCGCGATTTCGGAATCACCCTGTACGACATTCATAGCCCACGACAAGGTATCGTCCACGTGATCGGTCCTGAGCTTGGCCTGACCCAGCCTGGACTGACGATTGTCTGTGGGGATAGCCACACCTCGACTCACGGTGCTTTTGGTGCGCTGGCGTTCGGTATCGGCACCTCCGAAGTCGAGCATGTTTTGGCCACCCAATGCCTGCTGCAAGATCGTCCCAAGACGCTCGAGATTCGGGTTAATGGCCAACTACCGCACGGGGTTACCGCGAAGGACGTTGTTCTTGGAATCATTGGCAAGATTGGCACGGGTGGCGCGACTGGCTACGCTGTCGAGTATACCGGTGAAGTGATTCGCTCGCTTTCGATGGAAGGGCGAATGACCATCTGCAATATGTCAATCGAGGCCGGCGCCCGAGCGGGAATGGTTGCTCCCGACGACACGACTTATGCCTACCTCGAAGGCCGACCGAACGCTCCCAAAGGTAAGGAGTGGGAGAAGGCATTGGCCGAGTGGCAGAAACTTCCCACGGACGATGGCGCGACCTATGATCGCTTGGTCGAAATTGACGGGGCTTCCCTGGTGCCTTTCGTGACCTGGGGAACGAATCCCGGCATGGTGGTGCCAGTCACAGGTACGGTACCGGACCCGGCATCCTATGCTGACGCCGGCGATCGTCGCGCGGTCGAGCGGGCACTCGAATATATGGCGCTCACCCCGGGCACGCCAATTCAGGATATCTTCATCGATCGCGTGTTCATTGGCTCCTGCACGAACAGCCGGATCGAAGACTTGCGCGCCGCGGCCAAGATGGTTCGCGGACGGAAGGTTCACCCGAAGGTGCGCGCGATGGTCGTGCCCGGGTCTACCACCGTCAAACACCAAGCGGAAGCCGAAGGCTTAGATCGTGTTTTCAAAGAAGCTGGCTTCGAATGGCGAGAGGCCGGCTGCTCGATGTGTCTCGGCATGAACCCGGACATTCTTCGCCCCGGCGAGCGCTGCGCCTCGACCTCGAACCGAAACTTCGAAGGCCGGCAGGGCAAGGGCGGACGTACGCACTTGGTAAGCCCGGTTATGGCCGCCGCTGCGGCGATTACCGGTCATTTCGTTGACACTCGAGACTGGAAGATCGAGGAATAGTGAGTGATGGAACCATTTGTACGATTGGAAGGTGTAGTCGCGCCGCTCGACCGAGTCAACGTCGACACCGATCAGATCATTCCTAAGCAGTTCCTCAAGCGAGTCGAACGAACCGGTTTCGGGCAGTTTCTCTTTTTCGACTGGCGTTTTCTCGAAGATGGCCAGCCGAATCCGTCCTTTGAGCTAAATCAGCCCGGCTATGAAGGGGCTTCGATCTTGGTGGCTGGGCGTAACTTTGGTTGTGGATCCTCTCGCGAGCACGCCCCCTGGGCCCTGCTCGACTACGGTTTTCGGGCGATCATCGCGCCCTCGTTCGCCGACATCTTCTTCAACAACTGCGCGAAGAACGGCATCTTGCTGGTTACCTTGCCGGAAGAAACGGTCAATCAGATCCTCGCGCGTGCCAAGGCGCAGCCAGGATACAAACTAACCGTGGATTTAGAAAAAAAACTCGTTTCGGACGGCGCGAGACTTCAAGTGTCCTTCGAGATCGACGCCTTCCGTCGTCATTGCCTGCTGAACGGTCTCGATGACATTGGCCTTACTCTCAACCATGAGTCCGACATCAGCGCGTTCGAAGCCAAGCGCCCGAGCTGGAAGCCTGCCGTTATCAGCGGTCCGGTGCCGGTGCTGGGGCGTTAAGCGATCGTTTGGACCACGAAGACAACGAAACACCCGAAAGACACGAAAACGTGGCTCTTACCACGAGGTTTCGTGCACTTTTGGCGTGCTTTCGTGATCTTCGCGGCCCAAAGAGCCGACGGTCCGTGGATCCAAACTGTTAAGTCTTTTTCCGCGACAAGAACTTTAGCACTCCCTCTCGAAACCCTGGCTGGCCGACCCGGTCGGCAAAGAGGCGAGCGTCGATCTCGATTTCTTCAGGCGGGATGATCAATTCGGGCGTCGTGAGCTGACGCGTCAGTTCGCGACTTACCGCCGGGGGTAAGGTCGTCAATTGCTCAGCCCAGCCGAGCGCCGCAGTAGTGAGCTCGCCGTCCGGAACGACGCGGTGGATCAGCCCGATTTCGAGCGCACTGGTCGCGTCGACCGGCTCGCCGAGCAAGGCTAACCTTCGGGATTGAGCCGGGCCAATTAGTGATCGGACTCGACGGGCGCCGCCCCAGCCCGGAAACCAGCCACGTCGGACCTCCGGCAAGCCGATCTGAGCCGATTCTCCCGCGACTCGCAGATCGCAGGCGAGGGCAAGCTCGAGCCCGCCGCCCAAGGCGAAGCCATGAATCGCTGCGATGCTGGGTACGGGATGGGCAATCAGGCGGTTGAAAACGCGATGACCGAGGCGAATCCATTCCCGCGCGCCTTCCAAGGTTAGATCGGCAACCACGCGCAGATCGGCCCCGGCCGAAAACGCGCGCTCACCCGCCCCATCAATCAGCAAGCAGCGAATCGACTGGTCGCGCTCGGCTTCGGCAATGGCCTGGTTGAGCTGTGCCAGCAGCTCCCAGTTCATGGCATTGAGTGCCCGCGGGCGGTTTAGGGTAATGCGGAGGATCTGGGAGCTGCTTTCCGCGCGCCGAACGATCAATGGTGGCTCGCTAAAGGCATCGGTCATCGCATTCTCTCGCCGGAAATTCCGTCTTCCACTGGAAGTGGTTTAGAGCTTGTTGTCCTGAGCGGAGCGAAGAGGTGAGAGCAGCCTGCCAATTTCGTCCGCTGTGACGGCCCAATAGGCTATCGGTAACGCTGATTACCGTGATTCCGGTAAGCCGTAGATTCGGCGCAAGTTCTCACCGAGAATCAAATCTTCGGCTTCTTGGCCAAGCTTGAGACGGCGAATGTTCTCAACGCCGAGGTCCGGATAGGCTGATGGAGCATTCGAGCCGAAAACCAGGCGCGTTGGTCCCAGCCGATCTACCGCTCGCTTGATCGTGCCTGGTTCGACGGTCACCAGGGTCAAGCCAAGGTAAATGTTTGGACACATTTCTGCCGCGGCAATCGCGTCGCCACTGAAGTCGCGGAAACCCATGTGGTCAAGGATGATTGGCACCTCGGGGTAACGGCGGGCAACCATGGCGGCTTGAAGCGGATGGCCGGGCGGGTTTCCGGTGTGAATCGTCACCGGCTGGCCAAGCTCACGAGCCAGGTCCATGATTGGCTTCATATTTGGACTGCTCAGGTTCAAGGCGAATCCCGGCGGCATCAGCTTCAGTCCGCGCATACCCCACTCGGTGATCCCCTTGCGAAACTCTTCAACAGCCTCGGCACCGTAATTCGGATTAACTGAGCAGCAAGGAATCAGCCGTTTTTCGTACCCCTTGAGCGCGTTAACCAACCAAAGATTGTCGGGGCGAAGCTGAACTCTCGGCATAACGATCGCGATGTCAATGCCCGCCGCGTCCTCGAGCGCCAGTAAATCGGCCGGGGTCGCGTCGGCACCTTCGGACAAATAGGACTCGAAATCCATTCGGATCGCCACGGCGTTGTCCTCCGTCTTAAAAATGATCGTTGCTGTGTGGTGGATAGGTCGTCGCGAACAGGGCTTCAAGGGTTGGCAAGGCCGTCACTTTTGCCGAGAGTCTCCCAAGATCGATTGCCTGGCGAACGCTCAGCGCTCCGGCGAAAAGAGCAGAAGCCGCGCCGATGTCTACTTCGGCATCCGGTTCGCTCTTCGATACTGGTTCGCACGTCCAGCAGCCGCTGTTTTGACTGATTTTCCAAACGCCGTCGTTCCAGGGCGCGACTGAATCGCTCACGGCGAGCGTGATCTCTGCGCAAGGATTAAGCAGTCGCGCCGGTCGTCGAGAGATCGCCTGGGGGAAATCGACGATCCGAAGGAGGAAATGACCACGTACGCGCTGGGTGATCGTCAACTGGTGCGGATCGGCAATCATCGCGAGCCAAGCAACGTCACGACCTCCAGTGAGCTCTAGCTCTTTGTAGAGGTGGTGGGCGGCGAAAAATGTCAGGAGCGCGTGGTAGCCTTCCGGCCGCAACGCCAGCAGTTCGTAGATTTGGATGCGCCGTTCCGGTAGTTGCTCGGTTGAGTACAAGGCGTAGCCGCCGAGCTGCCCGTTCGAGCCATACCACAGCGCGAGGTGACGTGGTTGGGTAGCCAGAGAGTGACGCAAGACCATGTCCTCCCAGTACCAACGCGGGCGGACGAGGTAGCCCGAACGCGGCTCGGCAAATGCCCGATAGATCGGCTCGAGCCGTTCGACATCGGTAATTTCGGCCACCCGACGGACCACGCGGCCACCGGGATCAGCCGGCAGCAGTTGCGATGGTCGAAATGCATTGGGCACGCCGACCAAGCGGTAGGCTTCTTCTGCTACTTCCCATCCCAATTGATGATAGAGGGGATAAATGGTTGGATACAGGGTGGAGATGCTCACGCCGAGCTGTTCGCGCATCCAGGCGATCGTTGCCCGGAGAAGTTGGTTTGCGTGACCTTGGCGAGCTCGCTCGGGTACTGTCGCGACGTTTGCCAAACCACCAGCAGGAAAGGGAACACCGTTGAACCAGTAGTCGAACGTGTAAATGGCAACCTGAGAGATGATCTCGGAACCATCGGCCAGGACGAGCACTTGGTGTTCGAGATCGAGGCGCCGCTCGAAATCGGTTGAGCGATTATCTGGACTTCGACCGTTGAAAGCGTAGTAGCTTAGCTCGACGAAGCGCGGGATCTCCGTGGGGCGAAGGGGACGGATCTCCATGAGTCAGACGCACCTCGTTTGTGGCAAGGTCGCGGTGAGGTGGACAGGATTATCAAGCAATTCGATCCACCTCACCGCGACTCGACAATTAGCGGTTCTGGGCAGCGCTCAGGGCGCGGGACAGACGGGCAAGGCGCTCGTCACGATCGCGAACAAAACGCTCGATGCCTTCGAGAATGTAGTGTGGCGAGAGGTGAGCTTCTTCCATAACCTCGTTGACGTTACCGCCGGTCCGCCAGCGGTTATCAAAGTCGGTCGACAGAGTGTACTCTTCGGCTACTTTATTAGACAGCCAGTCGTGCATGAGGCGACGTGCGCTCGTCGTGATGCACATCGAGTCGAGCCAATCTGCCTCGGACACCACCTGATCGCGGTACTCCTTGGGCTGCCGCTTGAAGAGTTCCGGACTCACCGCGGCAACGACCTTGACGTTCAGTCCGCGCTGGTCGAGCTCCGGGAAGATCTTTACCAGGTTCGCAGTCGACATCGTGCCCTGGACGAAGACTGTACCCATCGGCTTCTGATCCGGCCGATACTGGCGCAAGACATATGCGCCGCGCGCGGCTTCGAAGTGGGAAGGCATACCAAGCTTGGCGCGATCCGGAATCTCGATCGGCGGACGGGTCAGATGCAGGGCGACGATTGAGACGTCCTCCCGGAAGGCCGCGGCGAGCAGCACTGGAACCTCGTTATGCTCCCACGGGTAAAGATTGATGATCCGCCCTTCCGGGAAGAGTTGAGTGACGCCGGGGGCAAACACGCCGAAGTGGGTTCGGGAGTCATCGGCCGTCTCGGGGCCCGAGTGGCCGGCGACCCAGAGGACCTTGCCAACCTTGATCTGGCAGTCCTGCGATAACTGGCTGAACAGCCGCATCAGACCGTACTTCAGATAGCTGAAGGAGCCGTAGGTCGAGCAGGCGCCGTAGAAGCCCTGAAACTCTTCGAACGGATCCTTGGCCAGATTGACACAGGCGATGCCACAGCTAATGCCGGAGTTGGTGAACTCGGTAATCTCCTGTGGTAAAAGCGCTCCATCGTGGTTAGTGTTCCGATCCCAACGCCCCCAGCCCTTCGTCTCACCAAAGCCGTGGGCGAACCCAGCGATGTTCGTCGATTCGGCAAGATCGGCCGACATCGCAATGAAAAGTGGGCGGTTGTAGTAGCGGCGACCAAAGGAATTGATCCAAGCGCCCCACTTGGCGAGGGCCGCGCGGTTTGGCACGCTGCTGCCCGGAGCGACGAATAGCTCGCGCGGATACTTCTCAAAGTCCCAGAGCCGCTCGTCCTGCCAGGGATTGCGCTCACGGTCGATTTTCAAGTCCGGGATCTCGTTCGGCACGCTCTCGCCAATCTCGACGAGCCGGTTGGCGAGGTACTCGCAAAGGTCACGATCCTCGCGCATCGTATCGGCGACGGCCTTCAGGTTAGCGAGACATTGCTCGCGAATCTCGGCATCGGTCGTCGGCACCGGATCGTTCATGCCCGTCCACTGGGTTCCGTACTTCTCACTGAACTCCTTGCGCAGCTCCCAGAAAGGCTCGCTGTTCATCTTGTGCGGAACGCCGTGGCTCTTGTAGTCGTAGACCAGATAGCCGCGCCCCTTGCGGGTCTTGAACCAGGTCATCGAAGGAACCTTTTGATCGTTCGGAGTCAGGTGTGTTTCGAGCAGAGCTCGCAAGACCGGTCCGAACTCGCTGCCCTTCTCGGTTCCGAAGACGCGCCAACCGTACGGGGCGAACCAGGTTTCTGGCGTGCCATTGACGACAGTGCTCGCCGAGAAATCGTCGATACCGTAGTCGTTCCAGTCGACTTCATAGTAGAGGTTATCGAGACCGAGACCCCAAGCCGAGTTCTTGGTCTCGTGAGCGGCGCCGGGGGTCAACCCCCCTTCGCCTTCGACCACGAAGACTTTGACGCCGGTCGCGCCAGCCCGCTTTAGCGCAATCGCTTCACCCGCAGAGGGCGGCGAGCCGTGACCGGACGGGCCCGTATTAAACTTGAGGAAGAGCGTCTTGCCTTCCGACTCCGCGTGACCAGCTAAGCCCTTATTGCGACGCAGGTAAGCCAAGTCGCGCCAGGTAAGCTGAAATTCATTAGCATTCGGAACGAGGTACCGAGGATCGCCGGTCCAGTCATACATGGCGCGGAGCGATTCGTTGAGACAAGCTAGTGTCGCGTAGACGAGCGGCACGCAGTGTCCCGCCGACAGAATGAAGCGATCGCCAAAAGCCTTCTCGGGATGACGAATGTCCCAGCGCATAACCCCGGACAAGAGCGTGGCGACGAAGGAGTGGACCTTCGATCGCGAGCCACCCGGATGGCCACTTTGACGATAATTCAAAGAAATGTCAATAAATTGGTCGATGATGTCCTTGATCTTTTCCCATTTGGGGAGATCTGGTTCCAGCTCTGCGAACCGTTCATCGACGATAGATGCGGTGATCGACGACAATCTGTACCTCCTGGTTCTCGGGCCACAGTACTCTCAGTTACTGGACCATTGTATCATTACAGTGCTCGCCTAATCTCGCGACCGGGGATCAGTCCCCGCTGTAAATGAACTCTTGCTCGTGATGCCTTTGCGCACGTATCCGCAGCAAGTATACTGATTCAGTGCGTGGAATACCATAGCTTGGGGAAACATCTGCAGATTGACAGGATGGTGTGTACGTGGCGTTGGAGAAAGATCTGATGACCGAGGTGGTGCGCGACGTGCGCGTTGGCCTCTTTTCCGACGTTCACGGAAATCTCGCGGCTCTGCGAGCCGTCATCAGTGCCCTTGAGAAGGAGCAACCGCTTGATCATGTGGTCGTTGCCGGTGATCACCTCCAGGGAGGCGCTCATCCGCTCGAAGTTTGGAACGAGCTAAAAAAACGGGGTTGGTCGCTAGTGCGCGGGAACGAGGATGATGCGCTGGTGAATCCGGATCAGGCGGTGGATAGCTATGCTTCCAACCTTCGCGAGGCGGCCATGACCCAGAGTGCGTGGACGCGGCAGCAAATCGGGATGGACATCTTGCAGGAGCTATCAGTCTTACCGGATCGCTGGCGAATCTCCACGCCGGCGGGCGACCTCTTAGTTGTCCACGCGAGCCCGCGATCGTTGACTGATCGGGCCGGCGGCGTGCGAAATACGCTGGCCGAGGTTACTGCGGCCTACGCTGGTACCGGCGCGGCAGCGATTGCTTTTGGCCATTACCACCGTAGCTTTGTGCGCGTGACACCATTTGCCTTGTTGATCAACGTCGCCAGCGTTGGCTTGCCACCGGACAACCGTCCTCTCGCTAATTATACTGTGGTCACCGCGACGGCCGATGGCTGGATCGTCGAGCAGCACCAGGTGCCGTACGATCACGCGGAAGAGGAAGCTATCGCGCAGGCCCGCGGCCTTCCCCCCTGGCAGCCGCGGATAAGCTGAGGCGATTACTCCTTCTCGTTCGGCTTCTCTGTCTCTTCGGTTTCGCGTCGAGATGGCCAGATCCGGACCTTGGCTATGCGCAACCCGTCGACGGCTTCAACCTGAAAGCGCGTGCCATCCGAAGTGACGGTGTCGCCGACTTCCGGGCGCCGGCCGATCTCGCCCAGGACAAAGCCGCCGATCGTGTCGTAGAGGTCACTTTCCAGATTGAGATGCGCTTGCTCATTGACGTCGTCAAGATTTGCTAGTCCGTCGACAAGCAGCGATCCATCCGGGCATACTTGAATCTCGGGCGGCGCGGCTTCGAACTGGTCAGGTACCCGGCCGATGATACGCTCGATTACATCGAGCAAGGTGACGAGACCGGCAGTGCCGCCATACTCGTCAACCAAAATGGCCAAGTGCGTCTTATGCTGGCGCATCTGATCGATTAAGACATCTACCGGGACAGTTTCCGGCAGGACGAGCGCCTCGCGTAAGAATGGCTGAATCGCGGCCTTTCGCAATTCGCGCTGAATTGGTCGTCGCAGTAGATCGACGACGTAAACTACCCCGACGATGTCGTCGACGGTTCCTCGATAGACCGGAAAGCGCGCGTGGTGGGTTTTGCCAGCGAGTTCGAACACGTCGAACACGCTGGCTTCAACGGGCACGCTCACCATTTCCGTTCGCGGCACCATGACTTCGTGCGCATGGAGCTCATCAAAGTTGAAGACCCGCTCGATCATGTCTTCTTCGTTTTCTTCGAGCTCGCCGGCCTGGCGACTGGCCGTCACCAGCATTTTTAGCTCGTCGACGGAATAGACCAGGCCATGGTGCGGAGGAGTACTCAATCCGAATAGGTGGAGGCCGAGCGTACCAGCACTAGTCAGCGCCCAGACGAAAGGACGGAAGATCGCCCGAAAGATGACCAGAGGCTCGATGACGAGGATTGCCACGTTCTCCGAGCGCTGCAGTGCGAGGTTCTTGGGAATCAGCTCGCCAAGAACGATGTCGACCGAAGTGATAACGATAAATGAGACCACCGCAGCAACTGAATGTGCGCTGATTTCAGCACTGGTCGGTGGAAGAAACCCAAAGAGTGGCTCGAGCACCGACGCCAGCGTTGGCTCGCCGATCCAGCCGAGCGCAAGACTGGCGATGGTGACACCGAGCTGAGTGGTCGCGATATAGGACGAAGGGTTATCCACGGCCCGGCGTAGCGTTGCCGCCAAGGGGTGACGCTCGGCCACGAGCTGTTCGACGCGGGTGCGGCGGACCGTGACGAGAGAGAATTCGGCGGCGACGAAAAAAGCGTTGACGAAGACGAGCAGGAAGACGAGGACAACGCGAAAAACCGATAGGTCACTTAGCCCGCTCACAATTACCTCGATGCCCAGGGGCATACCCGGTGCAGGCTCCATTCGATTCTACTGACCTTCGCTCGGAGGGGCAAGCAGGAGGCGCCTCATCCCGCCCGGCGCCACAGACCCCCTCTCCCTCCTTGAAGGAGAGAAGGGATGGAGGTGAGGCTGCCCCCTGCTCACCGCACGGGAGGAGTTAAGAGCTTGCGAAGGTTTGCTCCGAGAATCCGGGCTTTTTCCTCATCCGGGACGAAGGTGCAGTGAGTCCGGAAGGCTTCCAGTGCGTGGCGGTACGTCATGGCCCGCCGGACGACCGGATAATCCGACCCCCAACACATGCGGTCTGGACCGAAGTGCTCGTAGAGGCCGCGGACGATCCATTCGCAATCGGGGTACGGATATTCCCAGGCCACTCGCGCGGCGTAGTGAAAGCCGGAAAGCTTGACGAACATGTTCGGAACTTTGGCCGACGTCAGGATCTCTTTAAACAATGGGTAGGGTGGTTCTTCGTTGTTCCGGGCACCAGCCAGATGGTGGAAAAGGAAAGGAACACTTGGAAACCGCTCAGCCACCTGGCGCAGCACCGGCTGAAGGTGGGGACGCATCGCTATGCTGACAACTTGGTTACGAGCAGCTGCGACTTTGAAGAAAGCTAGTCCTTCCTCGGACAGAAACCACTGCCCATCGTCGTCAGGCCGAACGTAATGGGTGAAGCCACGTAATCCGTAGCGATCAATTGCCTCGTTGAGGCGATCTGCCGCGCCGGGAGTGTGGTAGGTGGACGTCCACTGGCAGTCAACGTCGGCGAGCTGGTACAGGCGATCCGGGTAGCGACGCACGCACTCGGCGATGTAATCGTTATTGTCCAGGTTGTAATCGATCCGAGCGCAAACGATCGCCGCCTGACTGACTCCATTCTGATCCATCTCCCACAGGAGCTGCTCGACGACCCCGCGGCTGGTCGGGTCTGGCACCGCCGGTTGATACGGCCAGTAGCGCCAGGCATGGCAGTGGGAATCCATAATAAAGGGCTCGGCCATCGACTTCCTCGCGAACTCGTTTTTACCTTAACGCTACCTGGCGGAGCATCTCCTCGATCGAATCAAGGTCACGGCGTAGCTGAACGTCGGCTTGGGCCTCGGTTTGGATCCGCTCGCACCCGTGCAAGACCGTGCTGTGGTCACGGCCGCCAAGCTCTCGACCGATGTCCACCAGTGACGATTGCGTGCGCTGGCGCATCAAGTACATCGCGACCTGACGTGGCAGGACGACGTCCTTACCACGTTCCTTTCCCTTCAAGGCACGTGGCTCGACCCGGTAATATCGGCAGACCGCATCGATCACATCCGAGGCGCTCAAAAGCCGCTTCTGCGTGCTTTGCACCAGATCTTCGATTGCCGCGCGCGCCATGGCCACGTTCAGTGGCTGATTCATCAACCGGCTGTAGGCAACAACGCGATTCAATCCGCCTTCGAGTTCACGGATGTTACTCTGGATTGCTCCGGCCAGGAAGTCAATCACCGCTTCTGGAACGTCTACGTGTTGGAACGCTGCTTTGGCTTGCAGGATCGCCCGTCTGGTTTCCAGGTCGGGAAGTTGCACATCGACGGCGATACCCCAGGCGAAACGCGACTGTAGCCGCTCGGCAAGGTTGGCAATCGCTTTTGGCGGGCGATCACTCGTCAAGACAATTTGGTGCCCCACGTTGTGGAGCGCATTGAAGGTGTGAAAGAACTCCTCTTGGGTTGCCTCCTTGCCGGCGATGAACTGAACGTCGTCAACTAACAAGACCTGGATCGTGCGATAACGGAGCCGAAACTCGTCGGTTCGATGCTCGCGGATCGCGTTAACCAGATCGTTGGTGAAGTCTTCCGCGGAGACGTAGAGCGTCCGCAAGCCACGCCGGACTACGACGTTAGCGATGGCGTGAAGCAGGTGCGTCTTGCCGAGTCCAACCCCACCATAGATGAACAATGGGTTATAGCCACGCCCCGGGTCCTCAGCGACGCTCATCGCCGCGGCGTGCGCGGCCTGGTTCGACTTGCCGACCGTAAACGTCTCGAACGTATAGTTTGGATTCGGTTGCCAGCCGTCGACGATGGAGGCGACCATCGCTGACGGTCGCGGCGCCGGAGGTGGCGCCGGAGGCTCGCGCAGCGCGACACTTGTCGCGGCGGCGCTTGACTTGGCCGGAGGTGGGGCAGGCGGCATTGTCATCGGCGGTGCCGTCTGCCCCACCTCCGGCCAAAGACTAGCCTCACGCGTCTCGGCGCCGTGACTAGCGACGCTGCCACGTGGCGCATGACCGACGACGACTTCGAGCTCGATCGGTCGACCAATCACGTGACTGAGCGTCTGCTCGATCTGGGGCCGCAATCGTCGTTCGAGATACTCCGCCGCGAACGTACTGTGGGCGCGCAACACGAAGCGACGCTCATCGATCGACACCGCGGCTGCTTGCCGCAGCCAGGTCTCGAAGTTGGGACGGGACATCTGGACTTGCATTTCTCCAAGGGCGGCCTGCCAGATCTGCTTCGCGTTCACTTTTACGTCAATAACCTCATTCCCACCAAGACGTCTCGCAATGCTTGGCGATCTTCTGCCGTTATTTCGGCCAGCGGGGGGCGCACCCGTCCTCCGATTCGACCGAGGAGGTTCATCACTTCTTTCGTCGTGGTTACTTCGTAGCCGCGGCGGCGTGAGCGCACGTTGAAGATTGGCTGGATGTACTTGGCCAGGAGTCGATTGACTTCTTCGAAGCGGCCGGCTTTAGCCGCCGCGAATAGCTTGAGGGTCACGTCCGGCATGAAGTTTGCCGCGCTCGAGGTGAATCCCTCGGCCCCCGCGGCGAAGTAGCTGTTGACCATGTCGTCGCCAACGCCAGAAAGCCAAACCAGGCGGTCTCCGACGTAGTCGCGGATCCGGGTCCACGCACGCAAGTCAGCCTGACCGTCCTTGAACGCGACGACGTTGGGGAGCTCAGCCAGACGCGCGACCAGCTTCGGACTGAAGACGGCGGCATCGCGGGCGTACGGGAACGCGGCAATGGTGACGCTTTGAGCGATGCTCGCGTAGTAGGCGAGCATACCGTCATCCTCGGCACGCCCGTAATAGTGAGGCAAAATCAGGATGGCATCGGCGCCGGCTTTCTCGGCATCCTTCGCGAGTTCAATTGCCAGTGCCGTGTTGTAGCCAACGCCGGCAATGACCGGAACGCGCCCGTTCGTGGCCTCCACGGCCAGGCGATAGACCCTACTGATCTCGGACGGGGTCATCGAATAAAGCTCGCCGGTTCCACCCGCAGCGACAATGGCGTGCAAGCCCGAATTGACCAGATATTCGACGTGCTCCTGGAAGGCTTTCTCGTTGAGTGAAAGGTCGTCATTGAAGGGAGTAACGGGAAACGCCAGTACACCGCGCAAGCGCGGACGCAATTCGCTGGGGCTCAAAGACATCTCATTCCTCCGTGGCCGATTGTAGCTTTCGTGGGGGCACGCGTCGAGAAAGAAATTCGCTAAAGAGGTTACGTTCATCCTCCCGCCAGTCTTTGTCATGCTGAGGAGCGAAGAGATGAAGGATCTCCCCACGTCGAAGATCCTTCGCTCCCGCGCGTCGCTCAGAGTAACTGCTCTACTCAAGGACGGCTGGAGGACTAGAGCTTTCCCCCCAAACGTCGAATCTCCTCATCGAGCTTGCCTAATGAGCCGTAGTCGGCAGATGCTAGTTTATAACAACGGTCCAGGTAAAGCGCGGAGAGCTGACGACCAGTTGACCCTGGCTGCTTGATTGCTTCGATCAGGGCCTCGACAAGATATGATCCGGGAAGGTGATGGCCCAAGCGAAGAATCTCGTCAGTTGTTTCGTCGATCTGTCGGGTATCATTTCCTTCCACGGCATAACGAAGCTGGCCAGCAAGTTTGGCTAGCTCAGTGAGCTTTTGTTGCTCGCTCATGAGTTGATAGATGACGTCACTGACCGTCGACCCCGAAAGCTGTAGTGATGGTTCCTCTCTCGGAGCCGCCTGCAAGTGCTGTTGGTAGAGCTCGCTATAGCGTTGCGCGATCTCGCCGACGACTGACATTATGCGCGCGAGGTCATTTGCTGGAATGGAGCCCGCGTCGATCAGATCGTCATTGCGCAGCTCGGCAAGCTGTCGAATGTAATCGAGGCTTTCCACGGTTTCGGGCAGCGGCGGTAACGGTATCGCGCCGACGTTCTTCGTATCGGGGAGGGGTAATTGGGCCGCCAGCAGAGGCGGGACATACTTTGTGAGCTCCAGACTGATTGGGAGGACGACGAGGTAGGTCGCCGAGGTGGGCCCGTCGCCAGGATTATGAAAGTAAACCAGGGCGTGTCCGACTGGCGCGTCGGCATGTCCTCGCTCAAATACCAGTTCCATCGCGTGTTCACCATAGTGCCTTAACGTATCCAATATTGTAGCATGGCTGTCTCACTACAGCCGCTTTTTGTCATTCCCAGTGGCATGGGGTCTGCGACTAGGGGGCTAAACTCGCCGTGCTTCGCTTTCGCAAATAGCAGGACTGCCGGTCGTATGCTATAATGATGCCCGCTTGTGGGACCGATGGCTGGTATTCCTCACGAGATCGGTGTATCGAGCCGTCAGTGGGAGAACAGAGATCCCAATGAACCGCGTCGTTTGGAAGGGAGTGGTGTCTTGTCTAGTAACCGTCTTCACGATTGCTTGTGCGTCGCCGGCTGCTTCTAGACCAACCACGGGTACTTCACCGGCCGCGACAGCGTCGCAAGTGCCTCCTCCCGTGGTCTCACCGACGGCCTTGTCGAGTTCGTCCGCGACGATCTCCCTCGCTTCCCCATCCGCTTCCGCATCACCGCATGCGACCGAAACGACCTCCGCGAGTCCGTCTGTGAATAGCAAGCTATCTACCAGGACTATTCTTGATATTCGGATATCACCAACTACTCAGCCGGTTGCTACACGGGTAGCCACGTTGGCGCCATCCCCGACACTGCCATCAACCAATCGGCCACGTCCAGCCATGGCCACCCCTACCCCGGCGAATCTCACGGCAGATCAAATTGCCGCCACCGCCGTGGCCGATGCCGCTGGCGAAGAGTGCGTATCGGCACCTCCCAAGCCGGCGAAAGGGTTTATTGGAGATCCCGCGCGCGGCAAGGTTCTGTTTAGTCAGCGTGGCTGCTCGGCTTGCCACGGTGATCGAGCCCAGGGAGATGTCGGTCCACGATTGGCGGGAACCACTCTCACTTTTCAACAGGTTATTCATCAGCTTCGGGAGCCACGTGGCGTCATGCAGAGATATCTACCCAAGGATCAAAGCGACGCCGATGAGTGCGACGTTTACATCTACGTCAAAGGCTTGAAGCCCGGCGCGTAGGAGAGAGGAGGACTAAAGAAGAGTAAAGGCAAGGATACCGGGAACTAACTTCTACGATCAAGCGCACACTGAGGGGAGGTAAGGATCGGATGAAAGTCTTCTCTTTGTTTCTGGGGGTCGCCCTTGCGGTTGTGACGGTAGGTTCCGCGATTGCGCAGGGCACCATTACCGTCAATCTCTCACCGGTCAACAATTCTGGCATTTCTGGCACTGCCCAGCTTATCGATAAGGGTACCCAGACCGAGGTGATCGTCAACATCACCGGCGAGCCAGCCGGCGGCAGCGAGCCGATGCATATTCACAGCGGTCAGTGCGGCCCCACGCTCGGCAAAGTTGTCTATCCGTTGAAGAACGTGGAAAATGGCACGTCTGATACCACCGTCAACGCTACCCTCGCCTCGCTGGAAAACGGCAATATGGCGATCAACGTCCATCAATCAGCGGCGAATATCGGAACCTACGTCGCCTGTGGCAACATTCCGGCCCTCGCGACAACCAGTAGCTTGCCAAAGAGTGGCGGTGTGCCCCTTGGGGCAATCGTACTCGTTGGTGGCGCCCTGGTCGGCGTAGGCTACGTGCTACGCCGTCGGTCAGCCTGAGTATGTGAGTGATTAGTGACGAGAGATCAGTGTCACCAGATCCTGCCCACTGGTTACTAATCACTCATCACCGATTTGGCCGAAGCCTGCGGAGATTGGTGTTCTTGGGCGATCCGTCGAACATCATCGCCAGAGATCGTTTCATGCTCGAGAAGCTGAGCAACGATTTCGTCGAGCGCTGCGCGGTAGTTGATCATGAGTGACCGAGCTTGGTCGTGGGCGCCTTCGATAAGCTCAATGATCGCCTGGTCAATCTTCGCTCCGGTTTGCTCGGCGTAGCTGTGAGTCTGGACCAGGTCCCGTCCTAGGAAGACGTTTCCTGTACCGTCGGCGAAGTGGACCGGGCCAATCTCCTCGACCATGCCCCAAGCCGCGACCATATGCCGTGCAAGCTTAGTCGCTTGCTCGAGGTCGTTTTCCGCGCCGGTCGTTGGCTCGTGGAAGACCGTCTCCTCCGCAGCGCGGCCTCCGAGTAAAACGACCAACCGCCCGAGGAGGTAGCTACGCGGATAATTGCGACGATCGTCAGTCGGAAGCTGTTCGGTCACGCCGAGAGCACGTCCCCGTGGGATGATCGTCACTTTTTGAACCGGGTCGGCGCCTTCGGTGGTCACCGCGGCCAGGGCGTGGCCGGCTTCGTGATATGCTACCACGCGTCGCTCCTCTTCAGAACGCAGGTGGGGCATCTCGACACCCAGGATGATCTTGTCCAGGGCCAGGTGAAAGTCGGTCATCGTGATGACCGTTCGGCCAGAACGGGCAGCGGACAAGGCGGCCTCGTTCACCAAGTTCGCCAGGTCGGCGCCGGAAAACCCGGGCGTCGCCCGAGCGAGAATCTCGAAGTCCACGTCAGGATCGAGCGGCTTGCCCCGGCTATGAACTTTGAGAATCTGCAGGCGGCCAGCGCGGTCGGGTAGACCAAGCGTGACCTGGCGGTCGAAGCGTCCCGGCCGCAAGAGCGCCTGGTCTAGGACATCCGGACGATTGGTAGCGGCCAGGACGATGACTTCCTGGCGCTCATCAAATCCGTCCATCGCGACCAGGAGCTGATTCAAGGTCTGCTCTCGCTCGTCATTGCCTCCGCCAACACCGGCGCCGCGTTGGCGGCCGACCGCATCAATCTCGTCGACGAAGACGATCGAGGGAGAGTTCTGTCTCGCCTGCTCGAAAAGGTCGCGAACCCGGCTGGCGCCAACGCCAACGAAAAGCTCGACAAACTCGGAGGCGCTGATGCTGTAAAACGGAACCCGGGCTTCCCCCGCCACGGCTCGGGCCAGCAGCGTTTTGCCGGTGCCCGGTGGGCCAACTAAGAGAACGCCGTGCGGAAGGCGTGCGCCGACCTGGTGGTATTTCGCGGGCGCCTTCAAGAAGCTAACAATCTCAGCGAGCTCGGCTTTCGCTTCATCTTCTCCGGCCACGTCGGCAAACGTGACTGCTGGCCGATCGACTTGGTACAAGCGGGCCCGACTGCGGCCAAAGCCCAGCGCCGATTGCTGCCCGCGCTGCAGTTGTCTTCCCATGAAGAGCATGAGACCGACGAGGAGAAGCAACGGCAGGGCGTTGGCCAGGATGGTGATCAGCCAGGAGCCATTCGACGTATCGACCGCGCTGATGTCCACCCCTTCTTTTTCTAGAAGGGGCAGCAGGGCTGGATCGTTGGTCATGGGCAGCGTGGTACTAAAACGATCGGATGCGGGTGGTTGGGTCTTCTGGCCGGGCGTCGCCGCCGGGACCGGTGTGGCGCCGGGGACAGGAATGGCCTTTTTCAACCGTCCTTCGACGGCCTGACCAGAAATTGTGACACTTTGAACGTTGCCCGCGTTCACCTGATCGAGGAATTGGCTGTAGGATAGAGTGATCGTCGCCGGTCCGCGTGGGGCGAGGAAGGTGAGCAAGTTCCAAGCGAGCAGGACCGCGAAGATTGTCCACCAAACCCAGCCTGGGATGTGAAATCCGGTTGTAGATTCCGGCCTGCGATTGGGTGGCTTGGAGCTTGCCATCGTTTCCCCCGAGGAGTTGCTGTTCTTATGCCTTGCTCGGCATTTCTTTTGCCGCCGGTACCATCAGCACTTCGTTGTACAGTAAGGCGGCGATCACCGCCCCGATGATGGGGCCGACCCAGTAAACCCACCCGTTTGCCCATACTCCCTGAATGAGTGCCGGTCCGAACCAGCGAGCTGGATTCATCGCGGCACCGGTCAATCCACCGCCGGCAAAGATGTCCATCGTAATAATCAAACCGATTACCAGGCCGGCGATGGTCTTAGGTCCGCGAGGATCGATCGCTGTCCCGAAAACTGCGAACATCAAGAAGAAAGTAAGAATCGCCTCGACCAGAACGCCCTGACCGGCAGATACATTAGCCCCAAGGAGCGGTGTCCCGAGTTGAACGCTATCAATCGCTTTGGCATCGAACGATAGCTTGAGCAAAGCCGCACCTACGGCGCCGCCAAGCAACTGGACGATAATATAAGCGATTCCCAATGGCACCGACAAGCGGCGCGCTGCGACCAGCCCGACAGTCAATGCTGGATTGTATATGCCCCCCGAAATGTGGCCAGCCGAGGCGATCAGCAAGGCGATCGCTAAACCGTGCGCGAGGGCGATGGCGACAAGATCCTTGCCCCCGGTCGCGATGATTGCGCCTGCTCCCATATATACTAAAGCAAATGGTCCAATAAATTCGACGATGAGCTTTCGAGTAGAATCCACCTAGCTCCCCCATGATGATTGTCTGAACGGGTAGAGACCCGGGTCATGATACGCCAATTTTCGTGGGCATGTAAACTACAGTTCGCTGAATTATCGATTTGAGGAGCGTTAGACGTGCCACGTTACGATGCCGATTGGATCGACTCGATGCTGAAAGAAGCGCGCCGCGGAGCACCGCCGGCGGAGGACACGCTTCGCGAGATTGGCTTGCAGCGCGGCGAAGTTATCGCCGATGTCGGCTGCGGACCGGGATTTTTTACCATTCCAGCCCTCCGGGTGGTCTCACCATCCGGTTGGGTTCACGCACTTGATCGCGAGCCATCGATGCTTTCCCTGGTTCAACAACAGGCGAGTGAAGAGGGGTTGGATCACTTGCAGACTCATCTGGTTGAAAGCGAGGGCATTCCTCTTGCCAACGCCGTCGCGGACCTCACGATCTGCTCGCTGTTACTTCACGATCTTGACCAACGTGAATCCTTTGTCACCGAGCTAGCGCGCATCACCCGGCCGCTTGGGCGAATCGCCATTATCGAATGGGTCCCTGAGCCAAGCGAGACCCGCAAAAATCGCCTCTCACCCGAACTGACCGCGATCTTGATCGAAAGGACTGGGCGCAAAGTTCAGATCAATCGACAGATCGGCCCGCTCCAGTACCTCGTGGTGGCGCAGTGAAGTTTCACGAATAAGAGGAGAAAGTGGCTGCTCCTGGCTTTCAAACCAGAGAGCAGGCGCCATTACCCCCGCGCCAGACGGATCGCCTCGCAGAGCAGATCGGTCCCCTGGCGAATCTCGTCTAAGTTCGAGTTACTGAAGGCGAGCCGGATATGGTCGAGGCCACTGACTCCGTCGGGGTAGAAGCTTGGCCCTGGCACGTAGGCGATACGGCGCTCGGTGGCTAAATCGAGCAGCTTCTGTGGATCTGTGCCCTCGGGTAAGCGGATCCAGATAAAGAAGCCACCATCTGGATGACTGACGGTCGCTGAATCACCAAGACCTGCCTGCAGGCGCTCGAGCATAAGATCGCGCTTCTGACGATAGACACCACGCAGCTCTTCGATATGCTCGTGCATGTGCTTCCGCAGATAGTAGGTGGCAACGCGGCTGACGAAGGGATTGGTACCGCCGTCGGTCTTCATCGCAGAAAATTTCGGGATCACGTCCTTTGGAGCGAGAATCCATCCCAAGCGTACGCCAGCACCGAGAATCTTCGAAAGCGTTCCGGTTCGGAACACCCGTCCATTCGTATCGAGACCAAAGAGCGATTTGACTGCCTCGCCGCTGTAGCGAAGCTCACCGTAGGCATCATCCTCGAGAATGAATGTATCGTATTTGTCGGCTAAGTCGAGGAGCTCCGTCCGCCGACGGAGAGATTGAGTCATACCGGCCGGATTTTGAAAGTTCACAATCGTATAGATAAACTTTGCGCGGCGCCCCTCGCGTTGCAGCTCTTTGAGGCGTTCTTCCACTTCGTCGGTGCGGATGCCCTCTTGGTCAAGCGAGACCGGAATGAGCTGGGGACCATACTTGCGAAAATTATTCAACGTACCCGAAAATGCGGGTGCCTCGGTGATCACCGGATCTCCCTGATCGACCAGCAAATCGCAGGCGAGCGACAGGGCGTGGGATGAGCCATTGGTGATCAAGACATTATCAACCGAGATCTCGAATCCTTCGTAATAGCGCGTCTTTTCACAGACGAGCTCACGCAAGCCGAGATAACCGAGCGCATCGCCGTAGCTTAGTGCTCCTCGCCCTTCTTTCTGCAGGGCCTCCCGAGTCGCCTCGACGAGATCGTCGTACGGAAAAGAATACGGATCAGGCTGTCCCCCGGCAAACAGATAGAGCGGGGCAACGTCGCCGCGGGCGACGAGCCGTGAGGCTGGTGGCTTGAGTCGAGCACGGGTGGAAAGCAGCGTGTCGACGCTAGCGGTCTTAACGACGTCCATATTTCTCCTCGGACCGGTTGAGTTTGGCTATTATATCATTACTGGCTGAATGGTCGATGAGGATGTGCTCCTTAATCCTGCCGCCGCGGTTTGCCATTCTGAGCTTTCAGCGGGAGCGAAGAATGACAGGTTTGACCCAGTGAGCGCGGCTCGTTATACTGCCCGACAAATGTCTTGAGCGAGGAACGAAATGGAACGTCAGTCGCTGGAAGCTCCGCTCCCCGTCGAGGTTTTCGCCATTGGCACTGAGCTGGTTATGGGGCGAATCTACGATTCGAATTCATTTTGGATTGCTGAGCAGCTTGCCAAGTTAGGCACCTGGCCGCGCCGAATCACCTGTTTGCCTGACGACGATAATGAAGTCATCCATGCCTTCGAGGATTCGCTTCGACGAGGGACTAGGGTGATTATCACGACAGGTGGCCTCGGCCCGACACCGGACGATCGAACCCTTGACTGTGTCTGTCGTCTTCTGAACATCGAGCAGGCAGTCCATGGGCCAACAATCGAAAGCTTTGTCCAGCGCCGCAACTTAAAGGATCCGAGCCAGCTCACACCATCGATGTGGAAGATGGCAACCGCACCGGTCGGCGCCAGAGTTTACCAGAATCCAGCCGGCTGGGCCCCCCTCATTGAACTCTCGGCTGGCGACGCGACATTCTACATGATGCCGGGGCCGCCCAAAGAGATGCAGGCGCTCTGGACTACCCACCTCCACGACTTGCTATCGAATGTGTTTCAGTCGAAGACAGTTGCGCAGCGCGTGTGGGTTACGATGTTCGAGTCCGAGGTATCGCCGCACATTCAAGAGGTCATGCGCCAGCATCCGAAGACGTATGTCAAAGCGTATGTCGCACTAAGGACCGAGACGACCCTGCCAGTCGACCTCGTGGCCCACGGTCCCAGCCGTGACGAGGCACAGGTGACCCTGGATGCTGCGGTTGCCTTGCTTGGCAACCTGGTGCGAGCCAAGGGCAAGGAAATGTTCCTGCACGAGCCAGGAGGTTAGGGAGGCGACCGATACTGGTCACCTTCACTTCGGATTCGGCCATGCCGAATCCGTCGCCAAAGCGGGGTGCTTAGCCAGATCGTCGCGAGCAGGGAAATGAGGCCACCGTAAAACAGTGGGCCGAATGCTTGCGTCGTCTCGGCCAACAGGCCGGTCAGGGTATTCCCGATCGGGGTTGTTCCGACGAACACTGTTGTGTAGAGGCTCATTACCCGCCCTCGGAGTCGGTGCGGCACCGTTAGTTGCAGGTAGCTGTTTGCCATAGAGCTCAAGATCACCATCGAAGCTCCGATCAGTGCCAAGATAGCGAGCGCGGCGGCGTAGGAATGAATTGGCGCGAGTAGCATATCGAGCACCGAGAATACAACGGCGGAGGCAGCGACGGCTCGGGGATGCGGGGTATTCGCGAAATAGGCGATCCCCAGAGATGCGATTAGCGAGCCAAAGCCCATCGCAGCCATGAGCCAACCCAAGCCAGTCGCTCCAACGTACAAGACGTTTTGGGCCAGAATCGGAGTGACAACGTTGAAGTTCGCGGCGAATGTCCCGACGAAGCCTGTGATCAGGATCACCGCTCGAACTGACGTCGAGCGCCGAACGTATTGGAACCCTTCTTGGAGATCCTGCCAAACTTCGCGCACGGATTCAAAGTGGCGTGGCTCGAAGGCGGGCTGGTGAATCAAGAGCAGGCCAAAGATGACAGCGAGGAAGCTTGCACCGTTTAAGAAGAAGCAGCCAGCGATCCCGACGATGCCGATCAGCAAACCGGCCAGCGCGGGACCAATCAAGCGAGCCGCGTTGAAGAGGGTAGAGTTGAGCGCGATTGCGTTGATGAGATCATTGGGGCCGACCATCTCGACGACGAATGCTTGACGCGTCGGCATGTCGACAGCGTTGGCAATTCCCAGCAATAACGCCAGCATTAGGACGATCGCGAAAGTTTCTTTCCCCACCGCCGTGAGACCAGCCAGAGCAAAGGCCAGAAGCATTTGGGCGCTCTGGGTTCCCAAGAGAAGGTTTCGCTTCGGAGCTCGATCAGCGATCAGGCCACCGAAAGCAGACAGGAACAAGACCGGTAGAAACTGAAGCGCCCCGACCAGTCCCAAGGCAAATGCAGAATGGGTCAGGATCAGGATGAGCCAGCTCTGGGCGAGGCTTTGCATCCAGGTACCGATGAGCGAGACGAGTTGGCCAACGTAGAAGAGGCGAAAGTCACGATGGCGAAGGGCTCGGAAACCGTGGAACAGCGACGGGCCGCAGATCGGTCCTGTTTCGACAACGCTGGCAGGGCCACGACCGGCAATGACTTCGCTTGCCGCGAGCGCGTCTGGACCCACCGCCAGTTCACTCGGCTGATCTGATGGGAGGGGGGAATTGTCAGATTTTCGGTCGTCGTGATCGGGGCGACTAGGGACCGCCGAGGTCACCGCTAACGCTTTTCCCGTTCGATAAGCTTCGCGAGCTCGGATGGCGGGATGCGCCACTGGTGTCCAATTTGGAAGCCCGCGAGGTCTCCAGACGTTAGCTTTCGGTAGATTGTCCCAACACTCACTTCAAGGATCTCAGCGGCTTGCTCCGGAGTGAGGGAGTTCCTATATTGCTGGAAAAGTCCACGGATCGTCTCATTCGGCATGCTGGCCTCTCCGACGGTTGAGGTTTGTCGGAGATTTCTGCACATTTGAAGCCAGGTTGACTGGATGGAGACGTTAGGAGGCTAGGAACCCTCACTTGACCCTGACGACATGAACGTCTTGACCGGTTGCGCCATCAGGGACAGTGTCCTGAGGCAACGGCCATTGGACTCGGCCGGTGCCATCGGTAGCTTGGACGAAGATACTTCCGTTTCCCGGGGGCGCATCCCACTGATATTGCCAGAGGCGCCAAGCCAGAGAGGCAAGCGGCGGCTTGAGTAGCGCGTCTTGCCAGGTCTTGCCCTCGTCTACACTGATTTGTACCCGCGAAATGCCACGGTCTCCCGCAAATGCGATTCCCGCGATTGTTGTGCGTCCGGCGTTGACGAGCGCATGGTCCTTGGGAACGTCGATCCGTGACATTGTGTGAATGCGTCCGTCGTCGGTCCATCCGCGCTGCTGCCAATAGCCTTTGAAGTCTTCCGCGACTAACTCGATCCGAGTAACCCATTTGACGTTCTTGATTCCGTAGCGCCCTGGAACGAGGATCCGTGCCGGGTAGCCATGTTCGACCGGCAGTAGAGCGCGGTTCATCTGGTAGACCAGAGCCGCTCTTGGATCGAGCGCGACGGCCAACGGCACGCTATCGGCATAATCATCCGCTGCGTGAAAGACCACTTTCACCGTCCTCGGATTGGCTCCCGCCATCGTGAGGAGATCCTTCAGTCGAACCCCCCGCCACCACGCGGTACTGATGAGATCTCCGCCGATCTCATTGCTAATGCATTCCAGGGTCTGATAGAACTCGACGGCGGGGAGGCTGAGCAGGTTAGCATAGGTCAACTGAATACGGTGGTCGACGAGGCCATCGATCTGCAGCGACCAGCGTCGAGCGTCAAGATGCGGATCGCTGAATAGGTTCTTGGACACGACGTAAAAGTCCTTGACTGGGGTGATCTCAGAGCTGAGGCCCGGAATCATCCAGTCGCCGGCCGGGGGTGGCAGCGGATAAGCTGCCGTGACGAGAGTAAGTCCAGTCGCGAAGTTGGCGGAACTACCGCTAGCTGTAGTGGCTGGCGCTCCACTATTTTCGCCGAACAGGTGAAGCGCAGCATCGCCAATCGCGATCAAGACTGTCCCCGCGACGGCCGAACTCAAAAGGCGGCGACGTCCGGAATCGAGTCTCGTGGTCCGGGCCGGTATCCCGGACGTATCGAAGATGGCTGCGAGCACCAACGCGTAAATCGCGTAACCGATTAAGAGGGTTAAACTGACCACGATCGGACCGTTTGGCGCTTGAGTGCCAAACACTCCTTGCCCGACAATTGGCAGGATAACGAGCCCGGTTACCATCGAAAGGACGCCAGCGTACACAAGTGAGGTAAGTGGGAGACCGTGCTGATGCCTGGTCAATCGAGAGTCAGCGAGCACCGGCCAAAACAGTCCCAGCAAGCCACCCACGAAGACTTGGGCTAAGATCAGCCCCCCGAACAGGAGTGGCTTAGCGCTAAATTGTAGGCGATCGAGCAGGTAACCAAAGATCACTGGGGGAATAGCTCGCGTGATCGAGTTCTCGGCGAGGTCAAAAAAGGTTGGCGTTCCGAGGGAAAAGCGACCGATTACTTGGACCGAGGCCATTGCGATACCGCCAACCATTCCCGCGAAGAGACCGGTGCTGCGCGCTCGCCCCATTCCCACTTTCGTACCCTCTATATGCCTCTAAATCGTAGCATAGACTCTTGATGGGTTCCAGATACTTGACATTCTCTGCACCATGTGGATACAATGGCCGTGACCAAGGAGTCAAGCGGCGAAACCAAGGTGGGTGATGTCCAACCTCGGGAAATCATTGGACCGGTAAGTTGGAGTAAGTGCGGTTTGTACCAGTCGTTGGGTGTTTCTGTACAAATTGGATATCGTCGGCCCCGAGTCGAGACGAAGCGAAATGGTCACCTCTAGACAAGTGACCTTGAAAAGTTGTCCGTACGATTAATAGTCATCGGTGCGCGAAGTTGGTATAATCGGCGAGGTTCAATCCTGATTGCTTTGCTTAGGGGTCTCGGCAACGGATAATTCCCGACGCCAGTCCGTGCGGACGATTAGGAAGTAAGTAACCATTGGCAACCGAAAATTGGTAACCGAAAAACCTCCAACAAATAATTTAAGGAGATCGCGGATGTCTTACCAAGGATCCAATCCAATCTCGCGACGTCAGATGCTCCGTCTGGGGGCGTTGGTTGGTGGCATTGCCGCTATTCCTCTACTCCAGGCGTGTTCTAGCCAATCGGCGACCCCGACTGCCGCGCCGACGACGGCCCCGGTACCGACAAAAGCCGCTGCACCAACCGCTGTGCCGACGACGGCTGCGGCGCCAACGGTCGCGCCAACGACCGCGCCCGCGCCGACGACGGCTGCAGCCGCCACTCCGACGACCAGTGCCGCGACGCCGGCTGTGAGCGCGGCTTCAACGGCGACCACTTCCTATAATCCGAATGCACCAGTCATGTACGATCCCAGCAAAGTCAAGATCAATGGAACTTTCACTGTCGTCCAGCAAAAGGACTGGAACCCGATTCACAACGACTACCTGAATAAGTACGTGACCGACTGGGCGAAGAAATATAACTTCCCGTTGAACCTCTACTATGAAGCTGGATTCACCGGTGGCACCAATTTCAATCAGAAGATGCAAGCGGCAGTCACCAGCGGAACCGGCCCGGACATGCTCTGGGGCGCTTACGACACCTTCACCCTCTGGTACCTCAAGACCCTCCAGCCGGTTGACGACGTTGTCCAGACGATGATCGAAAAGTTTGGCCCTCCGACGCCAGGCTTTGTTCCTGCTAACAAGATCGATGGCAAGTGGTACGCGGTTCCTTACTTCAACCGCACTGGTGGCAACTGGATGCGCAAGAGCTGGTTCGACGAGAAAAAGATTGACACAACCACGCTCAAGGATTTCGACCAGTGGAAAGAGGCCGCGCTCGAGGTCTCTGATGCCTCGAAGCGACGGTGGGGCTGGGGTGAAACGGTGAACCGCTCGGGTGACGGGGAAACCGATGTGTCCTGGCCATGGTTCGAGACAGGCAATCGTCTGACCGACGAGACAGGCACTAAGGTGTTCTTCAACACCGATTTGAGCATTCAAGCGTTTAACTGGCTCAAGGATCTTTATACGAATCCCAAGTGGAAGCCAATGCTCCCGCCGGGCGTCCTCGCCTGGGACGATATGGGGAACAACAACGCCTGGGCCGCCGGGACGATCGGCTTTACGAACAACGCGGGGACGATCTTTGCTTTCGAGCAGAAGGATTCGCCGAATAACATTGGCAAGGATACTTACCTCGTCCCGCAGCCGGCGATGCCGATTGGCGAGAAGCAAACCCTGGTCGGAGCCGGTGGCGGCGCTACGTTCTACATTCTGCAGGGGGCAAAGAATCCCGACGCGGCCAAGGCGCTGATCGAGTCGATGCTGACCGCCGATGAACAAACCAAGTTGTTCGGTTATACGCCTGGCTACGTTACGCCGGCCTATACTTGGGGCTGGGACACTGACCCGGTCAAGAACTGCGTCAACAACGTCGACCTAATCTTCAAGCAGAACGCTTTCAATCCGAACGCGTTCGCCTGGTACCAACCAGCACCGAATCCATTGCTCTGGGTCAACGGCGTCTCCAGCGCGGTCGTCTTCACCGACACGATGGCGGCGATCCTCAAGGGCACCTCGGTAAAGGACGCGGTGAACGAGGGCCAACAGAAGATCGAGGCAATCGGCAAGAAGTTCAACTGGAAATAGTCTGCACCGGGTGACTTCGGAGTGGGGACCGCGGTCGCGATCGACAGCGGTCCTCCGTTTGTTTATGCATGCGATAGTCGCGGGAAAGCGCGGAGCGTTCTCCCCCAGTTTGCGACTGTGGCGGGACTCTTCGCTGGGCCAGCTAATTTCGCTTGGTAATCGAATTATAAAGTAGCGTTATGCTCGCGTTGCTGCGATGAGGCGTGTGGCTTTGGGCGGCGATTCGAGCAGGAGGTGAGTCCGGTGGCGACGAAAACGTCGAGTGTACGACTGGCTACTGCCCCGTCGGCCCGAGGCTTCTGGCGGACGACCGAAGCCATTCTCGGGCGCGATTGGCGTGCCGCGTGGCTATTCTTCGCTCCCACGATCATTCTTCTCTTCTTGTTAGATGCCTGGCCGTTTCTCCAAGGCGTCTACGTTTCCTTCACCCACACGATCGGCAGTACCCTTAACATCGGCCCATGGGTCGGCTTGGAAAACTACATTGCCCTTCTGCACGATGCCGACTTTCTCGGAGCGCTCTGGCTGACCGTGCAGTTCACCTTCTGGGCTGAAGTGTTCAAGCTGTCACTAGGAATTCTCGCGGCTCTGTTGATCCATAACACCTACAAATACCGCTCGGTGGTCAGCTCGCTGATCCTTTTACCCTGGATTGTCCCTCAAGTCGTGCAAGCGCTGGTTTGGCTTGCCCTGTATGATCCGGTCTTTGGTGGTCTTGATGCGATTCTCCAATTCTTGCACTTAGCGCAGCCTGGCTTCGCGTTTTTGGGCAGCCCTTCCACCGCGCTTTGGGCGGTGATCATTGTCAACGTCTGGGCCGGGATCCCGTTTTTCACGATCACTCAGCTCGCTGGTCTAAAATCAATCGATCCGGAGCTCTACGACGCCGCCTCGGTAGACGGCGCCAACGCTTGGCATCGATTTCGTCACATTACCATGCCGGGCATTCGCTATACGATCATCGTGGCCGAGCTTCTCTCCTGGATCTGGACGATGAACAACTTCGGCGCCATTTATCTGATGACGTCGGGCGGACCAGTCGACGCGACGCGCGTCGTCGGTATTCTCGTTTACGAGCGCGCTTTCAATCAGCTCGACTTCGGCTCCGGCGTCGCGATGGCGCTGATTCTGATTCCGGTCTTTGGATTGATGATCTGGTTTCTGGGCAGCTATCTGCGTGCCGACACTAAAGCCGATGCTGCCGAACGGACAGTAGGTCGACTGACCTTTCTCTCGCGGATTATCTGGCCGTTCCGGATGGCTCTGAACCTGGTTCTCGACGCCGGGGAGTTCATTTGTAGCGAGGCGAGTTCTGCCCTGAAGCATGCCACCGGTCGAGATGAACGCACATCTTTGCTAGGGGCACACGGATCGCGGAGATTTTTACGGAGTGTCTCGCTCGCTGTCCTCGCACTTCTTCTCTGCTTCGAGCTGCTGCCCTTCTATTGGGTTCTCGTCACCGCGTTCAAAACCGATCAGCAGATTAACGCGGCACAGTCGCTGTTCTGGCCAGCGCCTTGGACCCTTCACCAGGTCAGTTATCTGCTAACGCAAACCCAATTCTTGATCTGGTTCCGGAATACGGTTCAGGTCGCGGTGATCTCGGCCGCGATCGGTGTTCTGGCCTCGGCAGCGGGGGCTTACGCCCTTGCCCGGCTGCGCTGGCGCGGCTCGAACGTGTTCTCGACTTTTCTCTTGCTAACCTACATGATGCCCGGCGTCGCCATGTTGATTCCTCTCTACCAGATCATGGCGTTTCTTCACCTGGTGAACACCTTGACAGCCCTGGAGATCGCTTATCCGAGCGGGTTGATCCCCTTTGCCTGTTGGCTGCTGATGAGCTATTATCGGTCGATTCCGGAGGAGCTCGAAGAGGCCGCGGTGATTGACGGCGCAAACCGTGTCCAGACCTTCTTCCACCTGATTCTGCCTTTGTCGTTGCCGGCCCTCTTCGCAGTGACGCTCTTCGCAGTGACCAACGCCTGGAACGAGTTCTTCCTCGCTTACATTTTGCTCCAGAACGGTCAGAACCTGACTCTTCCGGTCGGCATGGCCCAGATGATCTTCGGCGACACCTTTCCCCAGGGACAGTTGATGGCTGCCGCGCTGCTGATGGCGATTCCGGTCATCATTCTTTACAGCTTTGCTCAGCGGTTCATGGTTGGCGGATTGACCGTGGGGAGCGTCAAAGGGTAGTTGCCCATCGAATCGCAAGGGTCCCCGCCTTGAAAGGACGGGGACTTCTGAAGCCTGGGCGAGACGCGCTTGTCGAAGGAGGAGTCCGTATCTGAGCACCATGTGGTATGATCAGCGGCGTGAAGACGAAGCTGGTTGGATTACCCGGACCAAAGCTTTCGCGGCGCCGCCTGCTCGCGACTACCGTTGGCATGGCCGGCCTGACTCTGACGAGCTGCACGCGGTCGGCTTCGTCCCCGCCGGCTTATGAGCTGACGCTAGTTGCCCGCGAGCAACCATTAGCCGCGGTGCAGCAACTGCTGGCTCGGCAAGTTGCCGAGGCGGCGGATCAGCGCGGGGTTCGGCTGTCAATCCAGTCCATGCTTGCGAGTGACCTCCGCACCAAGCTCGGCCCGGCGGCGGCGGCGAAACAGCTACCAGATCTCGCACTCGTCGGAGATTTCGATTTTGCAGCCCTAGCGGCCCACGGCTTTTTGGTAAACGTTCGGCCAGTTTTGCAGCGCATCGTTGGCTTGAATGGAGAACTGTTTTCGCCGCTGGGTGCCTTGGTAGCCGCCGGCCCATTCGAAGACTTGGCGCCGGATGCCCCGGATCCTGCCTGGGCAATTCCGCTCAGCAGCCGTGGCTCCGGCTTGCTGGTTCGACAGGATTTGCTTGCGCCGAAGAACCTTCTCCCACCGAAGACGGTCGACGACGCGCGACAAGCGGCGCAACGACTAACCGATCCAACAAGGCAGATTTATGGTTGGGGCACACCGCTACCAATAGCAGATGCGACCGAGCATCTGCTTCGGGTCATGCTCTTGGCCTACGGTGCGCCGGTCTTCGATTCTCTCGGCTTTCGGGTAACGTTGGATCCCGCAGCGGCGGCAACCGCACTGAGCGCGGTCGCGTCGCTGTATCGAGATGATCGTGGAATGTCCCTCGCGCCGACTGGCGTAGTCGATCTTACTGCGGCTCAGGCGATTGATCTATACATCGCTGGTCAAGTCGGACAGCTTTTCGATCCAGGGGGATACTATGCGCAGATCGTGGCGCGCGATGCGACCTTTCGCTTGAACACTATCGTCGTGCCCCTGCCGTCCGGGCCGAGGGGATGGTTCACTGCTACGGCAACAGATCTCTTGATTGCTAGCAAGGCTGGTCAGGCGCCCGACGTTGCACTTTCGCTCGTCGAGGCTTGGTTGCAGCCTTCGGCATTCGCCGCGCTCGCGCGAGCCGGAGCTGGAGCATTCGTTCCGCCGTATGCCTACGCGACGAAGGACGCGTTTTGGGACGAAGATCCGAATTACGCAGCGCTGGCACTGAACGCGCGGGGCGATCCACCGCACAAGATCCAGTACGCGGGAATAGGCTACCCTGGGCCGCCGACCCTGGTGGCAGCCGTGGTCGAGGCGGCCTTGCCTTTCGTCGACGCGGCACGCTCGGTCGTGCGCGATGGACAGGCGCCAGTTCACGTTGCCGCCACGCTGTATGATCGCTGCTTGTCTCTCGCCCAGCGGGCTCTCGCGGGAATTTCAGGAGGTTCGGACGATGCCTACAGTGCCAATCATTGACGCTCACGTTCACCTCTGGGATCCGAATCGGTTTCGGATGGTTTGGCTGGATGGTAATCAGACACTCGAGCGACCATACACGGTGACTGACTATCGCACCCATACGGCTGACGTCGGCGTCGAGGGGCTCGTCTACGTCCAGGTTGACGTCGAGCCTGCCTATGGTCTGCTCGAAGCGGAATGGATCGCCGGCGTCGCTCGGCAAGAGCCGCTGGTGCAAGGCATCGTCGCGTGGGCACCGCTCGAGTACGGTGAGCGCGTGCGCTCGTTTCTTTCGACCTTACGAGAGCTCGGGGCTTCGATTAAGGGGGTTCGTCGGCTGATCCAGTCCGAGGCCGATCCGACCTTTTGCCTGCGGCCAGATTTCGTCACAGGAGTCCAGCTTCTTCCCGAATACGGCTTCTCATTTGATATTTGTATCGTGCATTCACAATTAGCCAGCACGGTGGAGCTGGTGCGTCGCTGCCCGCGGACGAGCTTCGTCCTTGACCACGTTGCCAAACCTGGCATTCGTGCTGGTCTACTTGACCCATGGCGGGAGCATATCCGCCAGCTCGCCGATCTGCCCAACGTTTCTTGCAAGATCAGTGGCATGGTCACCGAGGCGGATTTCCAAAACTGGATGGGTGCCGACCTTGCACCTTACGTCGAACACGTTTGGCATTGCTTCGGCGAAGATCGCGTGATGTTTGGCAGCGATTGGCCGGTTGTCTTGCAGGCCGCGAGCTATCGGCGCTGGGTTGATACGCTCGATACCTTGTTGGCGGATAAGTCTCCAACTGCGCTCCAGAAGTTCTGGGCTGGCAATGCTCGTCGCTTCTATCGCTTACAACAGGAAGGGATCTGATTAGGAGGAAGGCCTTTTGACCACCAGCTCAATCAATTCACTCTGCTCTGAAGAAGATCACAGAAGAAGTTGAATCCATGTCCTCACTCATCCCCGAGCAATTATCAACTGACTCCACGGCGTGCGCCCTGGCCGAACGGATTCGCACGCACCAAGCGAGAATCGTGGTCGTCGGTCAAGGCTTCGTCGGCATTCCCGAAGCAATCGATCTGGTCGACGCTGGCTTTTCAGTTATCGGCGTCGACATCGATCCCGAGCGGGTTGCCGAGCTCAGCCTTGGTCACAGTCCGGTTCCCGACGTTTCAGATTTGCGCATTCTCGAAGCACTCAGGCGCTCTGCTTACCGCGTCACGACCGAATCGGAGGTGATTGCCGAGGCGGACATCGTGATCATTTGTGCTCCGACTCCCCTCGATGGCCAGCAGCGCGCTGATTTGACCGCCGTTTCAACAGTTACGCGGACAATCTCCCAGCATTTGGCTCGACCAGCGCTCGTGGTCCTCGAAAGCACCGTTCCGCCAGGAGCGACCCGTTCGGTGATACTGCCGCGGCTCGCTGATGGCAGACGCACGATCGGCCGGGATGTCTTTCTCGGCTTTGCACCGGAGCGGATTGATCCAGGAAACCAGGCATTTCAACGCACCGAGGTGCCGCGCTTAGTCAGCGGAATAACCGAGTCTTGCCGCCAATTGACCGAGCTCCTCTATCGGCAAGTGGTTGAAACCGTGCATCCGGTCAGCACGCCAGAAGTAGCGGAGTTGGCGAAAGCGGTCGAAAATAGCTTCCGCTTCATAAATGTCAGCTTTGTCAACGAAGTGGCGATGCTTTGCGACCGGTTGGGCTTCAGCGTTTGGGAGGTTATTGACGCGGCGGCAAGTAAGCCATATGCTTTTCTGCCCCACTATCCCGGCCCAGGCATCGGTGGCTCCTGTATTCCTGTCGTCCCCCATTATCTCCGTCAGGTTGCCCATGACGCTGGCGTGTCTGCCGGGCTGCTCGACGCGGCGGTTCAAGTAAACGAGGACATGCCACGCTTTGTCGTCGACAAGCTCATTCGACTGCTTCGTGAACGAGGTCGAGAGCTCGCCAATGCCGGGATACTCGTCATCGGCGTGAGCTACAAGCCGAACGTCGCCGACGTCCGCGAATCGCCGGCCCTGCCGATTTTGCGCCAGCTCTTACAGGCAGAAGCGAAAGCAGAGTATCACGACCCGCTCGTACCGAGGTTTTGCGTCGACCGCGTGGAGTTGCAGTCGGTAGATTTGGACAGCACGAGACTGGCTCAGGCAGACTGCGTCCTCTTGCTGACCTTGCACCGGCAGATCGATCGCTGTCAGCTCCTGAGCCACTCCCGTTTGATTTTCGACACCCGCAATGCGTTGAAAGCGGGAGATTGCCCAAACGTGGTGACGCTGTAGAGATCATAGCCCTTTGTGAGGGCTGACATATCTCGTTGTCCAAGGACTGGGACCCCGAAAGTCGCGAAATGACGCGAAAAACGCGGAAGCAGGGCGTCTCACCAGGACGCTTCGTGCCTTTCGTGGTCCAGGCAATCTCTCAATGAGCGCCGACTGCCTCACGCGGCGGTAGGCCACAGAATTGCTCGTAGTCGATCAACTCTTGGATCGTCGGATGGTCGCCACAGACCGGGCAAGCGGGGTCGCGACGAATCTTGACTTCAGAAAACTCCATCGCCAGGGCGTCGAAGATCAACAAGCGACCAATGAGTGGCTCTCCCTGACCAAGAATGAGTTTGATCGCCTCGACGGCTTGGATCGAGCCGACGATGCCGGGGAGCACTCCGAGAACCCCCGCCTCTGCGCAGTTGGGTACGGCGCCGGGAGGGGGAGGGGCAGGGAAGAGGCAACGATAGCATGGACCCGCGCCGGGCTTAAACACAGTTACCTGCCCATCAAACTGGAAAATGCTGCCGTGGACAACGGTTTTGCCAGTCATCACCGCGGCGTCGTTGGTCAGATAGCGCGTTGGGAAATTGTCGGTTCCGTCGACGATAATGTCGTAATCCTTGAAGATGTCGAATGCGTTCTCTGAACGTAACGCGACCGGAATCTTGATGACATTGACGTCTGGATTGATGTCATGGATCGTCTGCTCGGCGGAATCGACCTTGAGCATCCCGACCGTGCTTGTGCGGTGAAGAACCTGGCGCTGCAGATTCGACAGGTCAACCGTATCAAAGTCGACAATACCGAGCGTGCCAACACCAGCGGCGGCCATGTAGAGCGCGGCTGGCGAGCCCAGACCGCCGGCGCCAATCAACAGCACTTTTGCGTTGAGGAGCGCTTTCTGCCCCCGGCTGCCGACCTGGGGCATGATCAAGTGCCGATGATAACGGCGAACTTGCTCTTCAGTAAAGGTTTGAACGGGCATAATCTATTGCCTCCGCTCCCAATTCTCAGATATGGTAAATAAATGCGCGCCGATGCTCACGATCGAGTAAGTCGGCAAGGGTGTGTGAGCGTAAGATGCGCTCAGTCTCTTTGCTCAGCTCCTGCCAAAGCTCCCGCAGTGCATAACAGGTCGACCGGCGTGGTTCATTTCCTTCATCCACTGGCCAAAGTGATCCTTCGAGAGCAACAATCAACTCGGCGACCGTAATTTCACTCGCTGGCCGTGCCAGGTAATGCCCACCGCCGGGCCCGCGTCGGCTGACAATCAATCCGGCTTTCCGTAGCTGAGTCAATAACTGATTCAAGTATGGCTCCGGAATGTCCTGGCGTGCCGCGATTTCGTGGCTCTGCACCGGACCTTGGCCATGTTGCTGCGCGAGCTCGAGCATCGCCCGAATGCCATATTCGGTCCGAGTAGAGATCTTTACCGTACTATTACCTCCTCTTCGCTCACCTTCCCATTCACAATCTTAAAAGCGCGCAATTCAGGTTGCTCAGGATTAGCGAGCGAAACGATCAAATAGTGCGCATCGGGATAACCTGCTAAGGAGATGTCAGTACGAGAAGGATAGGCAGGCGAGTGGGTGTGAGAATGATAGATGCCAACTAGCTCCAGTCCTTGCTGATCCATTGCTTCGAACGCTTCGAACAATTGGCGGCTATCGACGCGGTAATTCAGCGGACTGTGTTCGACGTTTTCCATGCGCTGAAGTCGCACCGCAGTCGAGCCATTGCCGAACAGTAGTCCGCAACATTCATTGGGAGCGTCCTCGAAAGCGTGGGCAATGATCTCGTCTCGGTGTGCCTGAGTAATCTCGATCACCAATATCCTCGTCAAAGGTTAATTTATCCTACCGCCGCCCTTTGTCGCACTGGGAAGCGAAGTGACGAAGAATCTCCCGCCCGACCCCAGGGCCGCTGGAGGATTTATCCGCCGGCGAGGGCGGGTATGAAAGCAACTTCGTCACCTTCCTGCAGAGGCGTCGCTTCATTTTGGAGCGAACGCATTTCCAAACCATTCACGAATACGTTCACGTGCTGACGGACCGCCCCGTTCTCGCAAATCCGCTCTCGTATTCCAGGATAGCGACGGTCAAGATCGATAATCAGTGCCTTGATCGTCTCCCCGTCTGCGGTTACGTGACCCAGGCCGGCCGTGAGCTCGCGATAAGGTGTAGGGATGTAGACTCGAATGGGCATAATCGATTACCGAGCCAGATGATTAGCCAAATAATTAGCGCGATGCTTGAAATGTGCTGAGATAACGCTCACCGGTATCAGGAAGAATCGTCACTACGGTGTGTCCGGGACCAAGCTCACGCGCGATGGTAATCGCCCCCTGTACGTTTGCGCCTGCCGAAATCCCGACGAGTAATCCCTCTTGCCGAATCAAATTCTTCGTCATCGTGATCGCCTCTTCGTCGGCGATTGTCAAAACGCGATCAATAACCGATCGATTCAGCACGCCGGGGACAAACCCGGCCCCGATTCCTTGAATGGCGTGGGGCGAAGGTCGGCCACCGCTGAGCACTGCCGCCCGTTTCGGCTCGACCGCGACGATTCGGATGTCTCGGCGAAACGCTTTGAGAACTTCGCCGACACCGGTGATCGTTCCGCCCGTGCCGACCCCGGCGACGAAGGCGTCGATCTGGCCATCGGTAGCTTCGAGAATCTCGCGGGCGGTCGTCCGTCGGTGAATCTCTGGATTCATGGCATTCATGAACTGTTGCGGCATGAAATAGCCGCGTTTGCGGACGAGTTCTTCGGCCGCGTATACTGCCCCGGACATCCCCTCGATGGCCGGCGTAAGCAAAAGCTCCGCTCCGTACAATGATAGCAAGGTGCGGCGCTCAATCGACATATCGTCCGGCATTGTCAGGATCAAATGGTAACCGCGAACCGCGGCGACCATCGCGAGGCCAATGCCGGTATTGCCGCTGGTTGGCTCGACAATCGTCGCGCCAGGGCTCAGCTTCCCCGTGCGCTCGGCCTCATCGATCATGGCGATGGCAATGCGATCTTTGACGCTGCCCGCCGGATTCTGAGCTTCGAGCTTGCCAAGGACCGTCGCCGTTCCCTCGCCAACCACGCGGTTCAGGCGAACCAGCGGACTGTCACCAATCAAAGCCAGCACGTTATCGACGATCCGGCTCACTTAGTTCCCCCCAACGGGCGCATTCTCGATAAAGTTGACCACTTTCATAAAGAAAATAGCATGGCACTCCAGACGAGTCAAGAATTTCTCGACTACTTTAGTCGTGAATTGTGTAGGTAGAGAGCCCGCACCTTCGATAATCTCTCAATCCATATACAGGCCACCGTTCACGTCTAGCGTGTGGCCGGTCACGTAGCCGGCGAGGTCGCTCAAAAAGTAAACCACGGCGCCTGCTAGCTCGTCGACCTCGCCCAATCGTCCGGCCGGGATGCGTGAGAGGATCTCTTGTCTTTCTTCGTCCGGCCGCTTGTCCCAAATTGCCGACACTCGCTCGCTTAAGGTCGGCCCGGGGGCTACCGCGTTCACCGTGATGTTATCTTTGGCGAGTTGGAACGCGAGCTGACGCGTGAAGCCGACGACCGCTGCTTTCGCTGCGGCGTACTGCGGCCCACCAAGCTGACTCTGACTTCGTCCGGCGACTGACGACGTATTCACGATCCGTCCGCCGCCGGCGGCTCGCAGAGCTGGAATCGCCGCGCGGCAGCAATAAAAAACGCTCTTTACGTTCAAATCAAAGGTGCGATCCCAATCGGCCAAATCGAGTTCTTCAATTGAGCGTGCACCCCGCACGCCATGACCGCTAGATCCACCGACCGTGTTCACCAGGCCGTCAAGGCGATCAAAGCGGTGCACTGCCGTGGTGACCATGGCTTGGACCTGTTCCCAGTCAAGCACGTTGACTTCGAGGCCGATTGCTCGGTCGCCGATTCCCAGCTCGGCGGCGGTGCGACGCACGCCCTCGCCGTCACGGTCTACGAGAACGAGTCGGGCACCGACTGGTGCAAGTAGCTTTGCAGTCGCCCGTCCGAGACCGAGCGCTGCGCCAGTGATCAATATGACCTTCCCGGGGGTGAAGGGTAACATGGATCCTCCTCTGGAATTCTCGTATGCCGTTGACCATGGCCGACGGCATACGAGCTCGCTGCCATTTTCCACTTACAGCGGTTGCCCACTTAGCCATACTGGGCTACGTACAGTTCTGACCCCAGGATTGTGCCCTTTCCTTTCTGACAATTCAAGAGACCCTTTGAGTACCTCGCGGCCGCATCGGATCAGCACATTTTTGGAGCAGGACGAGGCTCCTATTCGCTTTTCGGCTCAATTCATCCCTGATTGCGCAATATTGCTGGCACGCTTCCGGCGAGGTCAGTAGAATAGTGTGAGTTGCCACGAGGGCGAGTTAACGGCGTGATCGAAGGAGACTCGACCTCAGACAATAGCAAGGAGCGCCGGATGAAACTCAAATCTGGCTCGGGGTCAAGACCAGCCATCCAGGGTGCGACTGCGAGCCGGACTCGCTCCGGTCACGGGCGGATGCTTGGGATCGAATACAAGTGGATCGCCTTAGCGGTGACGACGCTGGGTGCCTTCATGTTCGCGATTGACTCGACCATCGTCGTGCTCGCGTTGCCGCCGATGATGGCCGATCTCAACGCTGGATTGGTCAGCATGATCTGGGTCCTCATGGGCTACAGCTTGACAAGCACAGTCGCCTTATTGACGTTCGGTCGTCTGGCAGATATGTTCGGTCGCGTTCGCATGTTCAATGCTGGTTTTGTCGTCTTCACCATCGGCTCGGTGCTCTGTGGTCTCTCCACGACTGATCTCCAGTTGATCATCTTTCGGGTGGTCCAGGGAGTTGGTGGCGCGATGCTCCTCGCTAACAGCATGGCAATCATCACCGAGGCCTTCCCAGCGGAAGAGCGTGGCCAGGCGATGGGACTCAACTCGGTGGTCTGGGCCCTCGGTAGTATCGCTGGACCTTTGCTGGGCGGCTTGATCTTGACCGAAGCATCCTGGCGCTGGATCTTCTGGGTCAACTTGCCGGTTGGTGTCGTAGGGACAATCGCTGCGCTCTTGCTGCTGCGTGACGTATCAAGTCGAAGCGAGGGCGAGAAGTTCGACGTGGCCGGAGCACTTTTCTTTAGTGCGTCACTCGTTGCATTACTCCTGGCGTTAAATCAGGCGATTGCGTTGGGGTGGACGTCCCCGATTATTAGTGGATTGCTCGTTCTGACTGTCATCTTCGGCGTGGCTTTCTACGTTTGGAATCGGCGGGTGGTCCATCCCGTGCTCGACTTTGGCCTATTTGCTGACCAAGTGTTCAGCACGACGATCGTGACGACGACTTTGCAAGCGCTGGCAATGTTCTCGGTTAACTTTCTGGTGGTCTATTACCTCGAAGTCGTGCAGGGACAGAGTCCGCTCACTGCCGCGCTCGCATTAGTTCCGCTTTCGGTCATGAGTTCGGTGATGGGACCAATTGGCGGAAAGCTGTCGGACAATATGGGATCACGCCGACCAGTCGCCATCGGCATGGCCTTCCAGACGCTGGGATTAATTGTCTTGAGTACGCTTCAAGTTGGCTCAAGTTACCTCCATGTGACTGCCGGTCTCCTGCTTGTTGGCCTCGGCGGAGGCCTCTTTTGGGCACCGACGACGAGTGCTGCAATGGGCGCAGCACCTCCAAACCGTTTAGGCGTGGCCGCGGCGACGCTCGCGACATGGCGCAACACCGGCATGGTCGTCAGCTATGCCCTGTCTTTGGCGATTGCCGCCGCCGCGGTGCCCGCCGACGCACAAACGGCCCTTTTCCTCGGCGAATCAGTCCATCTGTCCCCGCGAATCGCGGCGGATTTCGTCGATGGCCTCCACGCGGCGCTGCGCCTGTCAGCTATCATCTGTGCATTGACAATTGTCGGCTGGTGGGTTTTTGCTTCGGGAGCCGATAAGCCGAGTCAACGCCCGGAGGGCGCTCCGCCCGCGATACCGATGGAGTAGTAAGCGAGCTGGTTGATGCCGGCCATGGTTAACTCCTACTACGCCCTTACCGCCTGGGAGGAGTGAGGAAGGATCTGAGCGATGTTCAAACGATCTATTCCTTTTTTTATCCTGGCAACGGCGATCTTTTCCTACAATTTTTCATTAGGCGTCAGCCGCACAATTCAGAACAATTTCTGGGTTGATGTTCTCGGTCTGCGACCAGACCAGATGGGGTTACTCATTACCGCCCGCGAAACGCCCGGTTTTTTGACGATGTTGGTGGCGGCCTTGACCATGCGCTTTGCACCGTCCCGCCTAGCGAGTGTCTGTTTCCTCATCATGGCGGTAGGGTATTACGCTTATGGCTTAGCACAATCGTTTCTCGGCTTACTCCCTGGAGTACTCATCGCAAGTAGCGGATTTCATCTGTGGATAACCCTGAACAGCGCATTCGGTCTGGCGGTGGCGAAAGAAGACGACGCCGGGAAAACGCTTGGAGATCTTCAAGCGGTTGGTTTCCTTGCTGGCCTGATTGGAATGTTGGGGGTTCTGATCGGAATTGGGGCAATCGGCTTTCGTACCGCGTTCGCGATTTCGGGCGTGGCGATGCTCCTCGGCGCGGTTATCATTACGCGGTTTCCCAACCATTTGGTCCATCGCTCCCCTCAGCGTGCGGTCGTGCGTCGTCGCTATCGACTTTTCTACGTTTTAAATTTTCTCGAGGGTTGTCGCTTCGAACTCTTTCAGGCGTTTGGCGTTTTCCTCCTCGTGCAGGTATATCACTTGGCCGTCCAAGCGATCACCGTGCTCTTTATCATTAATGCAATTGGTAGCTTGGTTCTTTCGCCACCGATTGGGCGGTTGATCGATCGCTTTGGCGAACGCCCGGTCATGTTCACTGGTTACATGGTCATGCTGTTTAGCTTCCTTGGGTTTGCCTGGTGGCATGACACGACGGCAGCGATTGGTCTTTACGTCATTTACAATTTGGTCCTTCTCTGCGAAATCGGGGTAAACACGTATTTGAAGAAAGTTGCCGACCCCAAAGACGTACGCCCCAGTCTCGCGACCGGTGTCACGGTGATGCACGTGCCGGCCTTGGTGGTTCCTATTCTCGGTGGAGCGCTTTGGAACGCGTTTGGCTTCGAAATTCCGTTCTTGCTTGGCGCTTGTTTCATCAGCGGGTCGCTCATTGCCTCACTGCTCATACCGTCACCGCGGCGAGAAGCAAATCTCCAAGCTGTCGTGGTGCGCTGAGTGGCTGTTGGGTGGTATAATCGGCTCTTTGGTTGGGGACCATTGGCAAACAGCAACCATGTCGAGGTGGAAAACTGGAAGATTGGTTGGTAGCGAAGAGAATGAAGGTGCCGGGGCGGGTCGCGATTGTCCATTCCTGGCTGAATCAGTACGGCGGTGCCGAGCGGGTCCTCGAACATTTGCACGGTCTATTTCCCAAAGCACCGATTTACACGTCGATGTTCGATCCACGCGTATTCCCGGCCGAATACCAGCGCTGGGACATTCGCACCAGCTTTCTCCAGCGTGTTCCGCTCTCTCGTTCGCATCACCAGCTCATGCTTTTTCTCTACCCCATGGCATTCGAGTCGTTTGATTTTCGCGGCTACGACTTGGTACTTAGTCTTTCGAGCGGCTTTAGCCATGGGGTACGGGTCAGCCCGCCGGGGAAGCACGTCTCATATTGCCTGAGCCCCCCGCGTTTTCTCTGGACTTTCGACCAATACGTTCGTTTGGAAGGGGTGGGACGGCTTACTCGCCTTGGCTTGAGTGCGACGGTGCCCTTTCTCAAGCGCTGGGACTACGTCGCATCGAAGCGCGTTGGCAGATTTGTTGCCATATCCCAGGTTATTCAAGAACGTATTCGTCGCTGCTACGGCCGTCCCTCGGCATTGATCTACCCGGCCATCGAAGTTGATTCGTTTCCCACCAGCGATGAGGTCGACGACTACTTTCTCGTTGTCTCACGTCTCATCCCTTACAAGCGGATTGATCTCGCGATCGAAGCGTGCAATCGACTGAAGCTACCACTCAAGATTGTCGGGACGGGACGCTCCCGAGCCGCTCTCGAACGTATTGCCGGTCCAACGATCGAGTTCCTTGGCAAGGTCGACGAAGTGACGTTGCGGCAGATGTACGCACGCTGCCGCGCACTGATCTTCCCCGGTGAGGAAGACCTCGGCCTCACACCGGTCGAAACACAAGCCGCTGGCCGGCCGGTGATTGCGCTTGGCCGGGGCGGAACGATGGAAACGATCATCGAAGGGAAAACCGGGACCTTCTTTCCAGAACAAACCGCTGATTCGCTCGTCGAGGCGCTGGAGCATTTCGATTACCGAGCCTACGATTCTCAGTGCATCCGCCAGCACGTTCGCTCGCGCTTTGACATTGCCGTATTTCGGGAGCAATTCCTCGATTTTCTCAAGGGAGAGCTATGCACGTCTTGATCACTGGCGGCGCCGGTTTCATTGGATCACACCTGGCCGACGCGCTGGTAGCTGCGGGGGACCGCGTCACTGTGGTTGACAATCTTAGCCGTGGTGACCGACGCAACGTTCCCGTGGCTGCCACCTTCGAGAACGCCGACGTCGCTGACGAAGAGATCATCACGGTGATTGGTCGCTACCAGCCAGACGCCGTGGTCCACTGCGCGGCCCAGGCCTCGGTGGTCGGCTCGATGGCGCGTCCTCTAGACGACGTTTACGCGAATCAGTGGGCTACCTGGCAAGTAGCGCACGCCTGTGCTGTCCTTGGAGTTGGTCAGATGGTCTTCCTATCGAGCGGTGGGGCGATCTATGGTGACGTTCGCCGTCCCGCTGTCGAAGGTGATCCCCCCTGTCCGGCCAATTTCTACGGCGTTCACAAGTGGGCAGCGGAACGTTACGTCGAGCTAAGCGGCGTACCGGCGACGATCCTCCGCCTGGCGAACGTCTTTGGTCCGCGGCAGCGGTCCGATCTGGAAGGCGGAGTCGTCGCGATATTTCTCGAGCGGCTCATTGCTGGCCAGCCAATTATTCTCTACGGTGGCGAGCAGACACGAGACTTCGTCTACGTGTCCGACGTCGTCGATGCCATTCAGGCAACAATTCAGCGTCGCTTGTTCGGAATTTGGAACGTTGGAAGCGGTGAGGAAGTGTCGATCCGCTCCCTCCTCGAGCTTATCGAACGAGAAGTCGGCCGGACCGCCGAGATCCACGTCCGAGAGCGCCGGCCGAGCGACGTTTCCCGCTCGTGCGTAGACGCAACCCGGCTAACGGTCACCGGTGCCTGGCGGCGGCGCGTCGAGCTCGCCGAGGGGATACGGCAAACCCTGCGTGCTAGCTACTGACGTCGCGCCCCGCTCAGCCAAAACGTCGGCAAACCCTTTTGCTGGGCGAGGACCTTCAGGCGCCCGAGGCCGTCCTGGCGCAGGAGTTCGTTGATCGCAAAATGACTTTGCCAACGCTTTGCCGCGGTTAACTCTTCCGCGAGCATACGCTGGGCAACACTTGGCAAATCTAATGCGAGCAAGAAGTCTCGCTGAGTGGTGAAACCCGCCGGCGTCAAGCCATGGCACAGGCCGAGGCGCATCAGCGCGCTGAAATCGACGTGGCTGGTCAGATCTTGCTCGCCAATCCGCGTGAGAACGTCGTCGTTCCAGTGGTGCCGGTGGTAGGCGATGAGCGTTCCCCCATTTCTCGATAGATCGTGTAGCTCCTCTGCTTCGCCTCCATAGTCAATCGTCAGGACCACGCCGCGATTGATCAGACGGGCGATGTGTTCGATGATCCCTGGCAGACGGAGACAAATCTCTCCGGTCCAGCCTTCGGTCAACGATGCTTCGGCTGCCGCGAGCCAGTCGATGAGCTTTTCGTTGGAGGGCGGTGCCAGGTGCTCTACGAAGCCGTGATTGCTCCAGTCGACGTAAACTTCCCAAAGCTTGCCGTCGAGCCAGGTCACCCGGTGGACCGGGAGCGCATCGAAAAACTCGTTCGAGAGGACACAGTGCGCCGATAGGTTGGTGCGGCTGATCTGTTCGAGATCATCCCATCGCTGGATTGAGCCAGGAATGGCATCGGGCGCTGCCTGCCAGGTCGAGCGCGGGCGCCGATCGACAGCATGATAAACCAGGCAAAGATCCGGATGCAGATCGGCGAGTGCCCGAACGATTTGAGATGCGAGCTCGCCGTCGCCCGCGCCGAGCTCGACGACAACGAATGGTTCCGGGCAATTTAGCGCAATCCAGAGGATCTCGAGTTGTCGGGCAATTAAAGTCCCGAAAATCGAGTGCACTTGCGGGCTAGTTTGAAAGTCTAACCAAGTGTCCGTCTGCCCCATGGCGGAGTCACCGCGGGCTGCGTAATAGCCGAGGCCAGGCTCGTAGAGTGCCATATCCATGAAGCGATCGAAGGTCAGGGGGCCATGGCGGCCGATTTCGGACCGCAATCGCTCGACTAACTCTGGACGGCCAGTTGGCGCATTCAAATCTTTCGCCCCATCCCAAACGTTTCGGGCGAGGCGATCAGGGCGCGCTCGACCAGATCACAGAGGACATGACCGACCGCCAAGTGCATTTCCTGGATAAGCGGGGTGCTGACGGAAGGAACGAGTAGTGCGAGATCACTGTGCTTGACGATCTCGCCACCGGCTTGTCCCGTTAACGCGAGGACGCGAGCTTTCTTGCGGCGCGCCTCTTGGGCGGCCATGACGACGTCCGGCGAATTGCCGCTCGTTGTCAAGGCAACTAAAAGGTCGCCCTCGACTATCAGTGCCTCGACTTGCCGACGAAACACGTCGTCAAAGCGGTAGTCGTTGGCAATCGCGGTCAGGGTGGTGCCATCACAGGTAAGGGCGATCGCCGGCAGTGGACGCCGATCACGCATGTATCGGCTGACAAGCTCGGTTGCTAGGTGCTGTGCTTGCGCTGCACTCCCGCCGTTACCGCAGAATAGCACCTTGCCGCCAGCTCGAAGAACTGCGATCAACTCCTGGGCCATCGCGGTAACAGTTGCCCCCGCTTCCGTGGCAAGCTGCAATGCGAGCGCGGAGGTTGCTCGAACGTGCGCGCGAAAGAGTGTCTCGGCGTCAAGCTGCTCTGGTTGACTCCCGTTTCCTCTTGCCATAACCTGTCCTCGACCGACTTATCATGTCAAGTCTACCACGGGTCGAGGACATCTGAAATTCCCGCTCCCTTGGGGAACTGATTAGGATGAGGACTGCCTGCCCACTTCATCTGCCTGATGGCACAGTGGCCATTGCTGTTCCGCTTTGCCGGTTCAGCAGGTGAAGATGCTGCCTCGCACGAAGTCGGCATCGTCGGACGCGAGGAAAGCCAGTACGCGCCCGACTCCTCGCGGGTCAGCGAGATTCGCCTTGGCAAGTGCTTCTTCAGGTGATTGACCAAGTCTATGTGCCAAGTCGATGACGTTTTGCCGCTTGAGCGGCGTATCCAGGCTACCCGGGCAGACGTCGTTCACCCGGATACCTTGCGGACCGAGCTTTTGCTCGAGGACCATCGCCAAGCCGTGGACACCTCCTTTGCTCGATCCATAGGCAATCGACGAGCTCCCCCCCCTTACACCGGCTCCCGAGGCAATCAAGACAATGACTCCCCGCCCGGCGCGACGCATGGCCGGGACAACTGCTTTTGTCATGCGAAAGCTGCCGATTAAATTGACATTGATCACGCGCTCAAACGTTTCGTCGTCGAGTTCCTCGACCGGTACGTAGGCCCCTTGCAAAATGCCAGCGCAGTTGATCAAAGCGTCGACGCGTCCCCAGTGTGCCTCGGCGGCTTTGGCGAGGGAAAGGCAATCCGACAACTTTGTAACATCGGTTGGCACGAGCTGGGCCGGCCGGTCTGGTGCCCCGAGCGATGCGAGCTCCATAAGACGTGACGATGGAAGATCCGCAAGGACCAGCTTTGCCCCTTGTTCGGCGCATTCGTGGGCCGTGGCTAGACCAATTCCACTTGCCGCTCCCGTGATGATGACGACTTTATTCGCGAGCCCCATCTAATTTAGTCAATCCTCCCAATTTGTAGGGTTAGGCACCGCACCAGACTTGCGCCAGTTGGACAATCGTTTCGACTGCTCGATCCATGTCCTGCACCGAGACCCATTCGCGCTTACTGTGGAAGTTATGGCCACCGGCAAAGAGATTCGGCGTGGGCAAACCAGCAAACGTCAGTCGTGCACCATCGGTCCCGCCACGAATTGGCTCTTGTTTGGGCTTGAGGCCAGCTCGGCGAATCGCTTCCTCGGCCTTGGTGATAATATCCATTCGCTGGGCAAGAATTTCACCCATATTGCGATACGATTCTTGGATGATGACGTCGATTCGACAACGAGGCTCTTCGCTCATCAGATCGGCAGCGAGCTGCCGCAACAGATCCTCGGCATCGAGAAGGCCCTGGCGAGTGAAATCGCGCACGATGAACTTGATCCGGGTCTGCTCGACGCTTCCGTCGATGTGAACGGGATGAAGGTATCCCTCTCGTCCTTCGGTTGTTTCAGGGGAGAGGCGGTCCTTTGGGAGACGGTCGATCAAGCTCGCGGCAAGCTTCAGGCTGTTTACCAGTTTTCCCTTGGCATAGCCTGGATGAACGTTGCGTCCACGAATCTCGACGACGGCACTATCCGCGCAGAACGTTTCCCACTCGATTGTCCCGGCCGTTGAGCCGTCCATCGTGTATGCCAAGTCCGCTCCGAACGCGGCGACATCGAAATGGTCCGTGCCGCGACCTATTTCTTCGTCCGGAGTAAAGGCGAGGCGCAACGTCCCATGGGGGATCTCCGGGTGCGCCAATAAATATGCCGCGGCGGTAACGATTTCGGCGACGCCGGCTTTGTCATCAGCGCCAAGGAGAGTGGTCCCATCAGATGTGATGAGATCGTGACCGATGACGTCCAAGAGCTCAGGACTATCCCGCGGATCGATTTTCTGACTGGGATCACCGGGTAGGGAAAGAACTTCACCATTGTAGTTTCGCCAAACGATCGGCGTCACGCCGGTTCCCGTGATCTCGGGTGACGTGTCGACGTGGGCCAAAAAGCCGACGACCGGAACGCTGTTAGCATCACTGATCGTGGCAGGAACAGTCGCACTGAGGTATCCGAATTGATCCAAGACGACGTCGGTACAGCCAATACTGATGAGCTCTGCTTGAAGCATTCGTAAAAGATCGAGTTGCTTCAGCGTACTTGGGTTTGTCGAGGAGCTCTCGTCAGACTGAGTATCTACTCGCACGTAGCGAAGAAATCGGTCGCGTAGAGCATCACTGCGAGATTCTGCTGACAACCTGTAAACCTCGCGATTCCGAATTCAACTCATATGACTGAAGTGGGAGAATGCTATCACGCCTTGGCCTGGGCGTCCAGACAGATCGCTCAGCATTCCTCCAGGCGCTCCGAGCCTATTCCGACAGAACTTCAAAAATGAGTTCTGACTCCCCGGAACGAAGGTATTGTATCTTCTTCCCGAGTCGATTTGCTGCCATTGTGATTCGCCGTTTAATCGTAGGTTTATTTTCCCCCGGATTTAGCTGGACGTCGCCCGCATAGCCCGGCCGGATTGTCCGCAAGTAGTCGATGTACGGAGTCAAATCGACACGTGATGATCGCGAAGCACGTCGTTTCGCGAGCTCTTCGGGTGAAAGAGCTGGCTTGAATTCGGGCATTCATCCTCCATCTTGAGTGAATTCAATATCGATGATAAGTAAGTTATATTGGCGCGACTTGTGCATGGTCAAGGCGAAGGGGTGATCGACGATGGACCATCTCGCGTATTGGGGGACTGATGATGGCGTACTGGTGATGCGACGGCTTCCCGGAGACTGGGAAGAGGTTACCGCTGGACTGAAAGGGAAAGAAATCCGTGCCCTCGCCCATCATCCTGGCCGCCCCCAGATGATTCTCGCGGGGAGCTATGGCAGTGGTCTCTTCTGTTCTGAAGACGCCGGCGCGAGCTGGCAATCGCGAAACCAGGGGCTGGACTTTGCGTACATCCGTTCGATTCTGTTCGATCCCGCTAACCCGGCTCGGATCTTCGTTGGAACCGAACCGGCGGCCGTTTTTCGGAGCGTCGACGGTGGGCAAACCTGGCAGGAACTGACCGAGTTGCGCTGTCTCCCTGGGCACGAGAAGTGGTTTCTCCCTTACTCACCGCGGGCCGGGGCGGTGCGATCATTAGCCGCGGTCCCAGGGCAACCGGGGAGCTTCTACGCTGGAATTGAGCAGGGGGGAGTTGCCTTCACTTATGACAATGGCAACTCCTGGCAATTGCTCGACCAGAACGTCAACGATGACGTCCATCAGGTACTGGTAGCCACGGACGGGGGCAGCACAATTTTTGCCGCGACGGGCGGCGGTGTCTACCGGTCCTTCGACGGAGGCAAGACCTGGGAACAGGTGCTGCCGGACTACACCCGCGCCGTCGCCCAAGCCCCGGGGCACCGTACGGTCATTTTCGCCGGCCCGGCTCGCCGCGTCGGCCATGAAGGACGGATTGAGCGCAGCGCTGACGACGGCAGCACTTGGCAACCTTGGATGGGCGGGCTCGAGCAACCGCTGTCGGGCATGGTCGAGCAGTTCCTGGTCAGACCTGGATACCTGGACGACTTGGGTGGTCTTTTCGCCGTCCTTTCTGATGGCGCGATCTGGCACACGAACCTTGACGCTCCATCCTGGGCTCCAATCAACTGTGGCGCGACGCCGCGCGTGAATGTCCTTGAGATCGCGGTAGGATGACGAGCAGTATCCCTCACCCTCCTGCTTCACTGCCGTTTTCCCATGTGCCCAACTTGTCCGCTCATGAACTCTTGGGGAGAGGAAGGAGGTGCAAGAGAGATAAGGGAAAAGCGTTTAAGTGTAAAGCAGGCGGCCGCAGGAGGGACAATAGACCAGCTCGCGGCCCGCTCGGACGCGCTGGACGACCCCCATGGGGAGAGCGATCCGGCAGCCGGAACACGTCGAGCGTTCGATAACGCTAACCGCTCGTCCCCGTTTCGTTCGGCGTAGCTCTTCATAGAGCGAAAGATCGCCCGATCCGATTTTGGCGGTGAGTGCCGCGCGCTCGGCCCTCAAAGCGGTGAGCTCTTCATTGACCTTTTGCTCGCGATCTGCTAGCTCGCGCTGATGAACTTCCCATTCAGAGCGAACGCGGTTCAGATTTTCTTGGGCTTGTTCGAGATCGGCCTGGTTCGCTTCCAACTCACCCATGAGCTGAAGCTCCCGGTCCTCGAGCTCACTTCGCCGTCGCTTGCGTGCTTCTAGATCGCGCTGGATGCTCTCGAGCTCCTTCGGACTATGCACTGCGCCGCTGTAGAGCCGCCGCTCGTCCGCGGCAATGTGCGTGTTCAACTCATCGACACTCCATTCGATCTCGCGCAAGCGTTGTTCTTGATCGTGGAGCAACTCTCGAAGATTGTCAACCTCGGCCCGGGCGCTAATCAGCTCGTCAGTTTCGCCCAGGGCCGAGGCGATTTCTTGTAGGGCGCCGACCCGAGCTTCAATTTTCTGGTCGAGCTCCTGGAGTTGGTGCAGTAGTTGCATTGTACTCACGGTGGCGCTCCTTGCCATTGGGTCTGTTGATTATATCCACCATCAGGTAGAAGAGCAAATGGCCAAGTTTCAGAGTTTCAGGAAAATTGTCAAGACTGGCCGTAGATACCAGGCAGACTGGCACCGATTTTGCTCTAGGAAGACACGTTAGCTGGTCCGGGTGGCGAGAACGAGCGGCCGGTTCAGTCGGACGAGGCGAAGGCGATCGACTTCCGCCTCTGTGTTCCACAAGGAGGCTGAGGCGAATGGATCTCATGCACCGTTTAGAACAATACCGTAGTGACGAAGAGAAACTGGCTTGGCAGGGGACGTTTGCTCAATACTTCGATTTGGTGCTAAACAATCCCCATATCTGTCAACTGTCTCACGCTCGTGTCTACAACATGATCATGCAGGCCGGCACAGAGGTGGGAACGAATGGGGAGAAAAGCTATAACTTCTTTACGCATGATCTCTTCGGTCTTGACAAAACCCTCCAGCAGTTGGTCGAGTACTTCAGTTCAGCGGCACGCCGCCTAGAAGTTCGGAAGCGCATTCTGTTGCTCATGGGGCCGGTCGGTGGTGGAAAGTCCACTATTGTGACGCTGCTGAAGCGTGGCTTAGAACAGTATAGCCGAACTCCCGAAGGCGCGGTCTACGCAATCAAAGGTTGTCCGATGCACGAAGAGCCGCTGCACCTGATTCCCGATGCGTTGCGCGGTGACATCTTCAAAGAGTACGGCATTTATATCGAAGGCGACCTCTGTCCCGTTTGCCGCCAGAATCTCCATGATGTGTACCACAACCGGATCGAAGACGTCTTGGTCCAGAGCATTCAGTTCTCCGAGAAGAATCGGTGTGGAATTGGAACCTTTACGCCGAGCGATCCGAAGTCTCAGGACATCTCTGAGTTGACCGGTTCGATTGACCTCTCGACGATCGGCGAATATGGCGTCGAATCGGACCCGCGAGCCTATCGCTTCGATGGAGAGCTGAATATCGCCAATCGCGGCCTGATGGAATTCATCGAGATGCTGAAGTGCGATGAGAAGTTCTTGTATGGGCTTCTCACATTATCACAAGAACAGTCGATCAAGACTGGTCGTTTCTCGATGATCTACGCCGACGAAGTCATTGTCTCGCACACGAACGAGACCGAATACAACGCCTTCGTCAGCAACAAGAAGTCCGAAGCTCTTCAGGACCGGATCATCGTGATCAAGGTCCCCTACAATCTGCGCGTTTCAGACGAAGTGAAGATCTATGAGAAGCTGCTGGCCGAAAGCGCACTGAAAGACGTCCACATCGCGCCTTTCACGCTAAAAGTTGCGAGCATTTTCGCGGTGTTATCACGTCTGGAGCCTTCGAAGAAAGCCGGGATGAGCTTAATGAAAAAGCTCAAGCTGTATGATGGCGAAGAGGTCGAAGGATTCACTCAAAATGACCTGCGCGAACTTCAAGAGGAAGCGGTGCGCGAGGGTATGGACGGAATCTCGCCCCGGTACATTATCAACCGGTTGTCCAATGCCCTGATTAAAGATAACGTTTGCTGCATCAACCCGATCGATGCCTTGCGGGCTTTGAAAGACGGGTTCGAGCAGCACACGAGCATTAGCCGCGAACAGCGTGAGCATTTGCTGAATCTCATTGCCGAGGCTCGCAAAGAGTATGACGAGATGGCCAAGCTGGACGTTCAGCGTGCCTTCGTCTACTCGTTCGAAGAGTCGGCTCGCACTCTTCTCAACAACTATCTCGATAACGTCGAGGCGTTCTGCAACAAGACGAAGCTGAAGGATCCGATCACCGAGGAGCAGATGGATCCGGATGAGAAGCTGATGCGCTCAATCGAGGAGCAAATCGGCGTCACCGAAACGGCCAAGAAAGCATTCCGGGAAGAAATTCTGATTCGGATCTCCTCGCTTGCTCGGCGTGGCATGAGATTCGACTACCAATCACACGAACGGCTGAAGGAAGCGATCGAGAAGAAACTCTTCTCGGATTTGAAGGACGTCGTCAAGATCACGACCTCGACCAAGACACCGGACGCCGAGCAGATTCGGAAGATCAACGACGTCATCGAGCGACTCGTTTCCGAGCAGGGCTACTGCGTTGTCTGCGCTAATGCACTCTTGAAGTACGTCGGTACACTTCTATCGCGGTGATCACGGATCGCGGGAGGGACAACCGAATGCCTTGGACCGTATCACTATCGAGGCAGGACTGGTCACTGCACCGGAAGGGGCCAATTGACCAGGCTCGCCATAACGAGAAGGTCAAAGAGGCGATCAAAGGGAATCTGCCAAGCATCATTAGCGAGGAAGCGATCATCACTTCCGATGGAAAGAAGGTCGTCAAGATTCCCATCCGGTCACTGGACCTGCCGCACTTCCGCTACGACTTTGGTCGGAACAAGCACATTGGCCAGGGAGAAGGCGATAGTCAGGCAGGAGATAAGGTTGGCCAAGCCGGATCTGGCCAGGGCAAGCAGGCCGGGAACGTTCCCGGTCTAGATTACTACGAAGCCGACATCACGGTCGACGAGATCGCTTCGCTGATCTTTGAAGATCTCGGACTGCCCAACTTGCAACAGAAGCAATCAGAGACGATCGAGGGAGAAACATTCCGTTTCAACGAGATCGCCCGCAAAGGCTTAATGTCCAACTTGGACAAGCGGCGGACAATCTTGCAGAACCTTCGGCGTAATGCGATGCACGGGCATCCGCAATTTGCCAATGTGAACGAGGATGACCTGCGTTTCAAGATCTGGGTGCCGGACGTGCGGCGTGAGACCAATGCGGTTGTCATCGCCATGCGTGACGTCTCTGGATCGATGGGCGAGTTTGAGAAGTATATCTCACGCTCGTTCTATTTCTGGATGGTGAAATTCCTGCGCACTAAGTACAACAACGTGCGCATTGTCTTCATCACTCACCACACGGAGGCCAAAGAGGTCGACGAGGAGACGTTCTTCAAGCTTGGCGAGAGTGGTGGCACGAAGGTGTCATCAGCCTACCAGTTGGCGTTGGATATCATCAAGGAGCGCTTTGACCCCAACGCCTGGAACATCTATCCGTTCCACTTCTCCGATGGTGATAATTGGGGCGACGTCGACAACCGTCGCTGCGTCGATCTCGTAAACCGTCTCCTGGAAGCCTCCAACGTCTTTGGCTACGGGGAAATCCGAGAAGGAGGGGTGCGCTCGAGCAGCACCCTGATGAACGCGTTCCAAGCGATTAAGAGTCCCCGTTTTATTCCGGTCATTATCACCGAGAAGAAAGACGTTCACCCGGCCTTGAAGAAGTTCTTTTCGACGCAGCCAATACCGGCGGAAGCAGCGAGCTGACATGAAACCGATCGATACCGTGGGTCTTGAAAAAGCGATCGACCAAATCTTTCGGATCGCTGACCGCTTCGGTCTCGATCCCATCCCGATTCACTTCGAGATCGTCCCGCCGAGCATCATGTACGAGTTCGGGGCTTACGGGTTGCCCGGTCGGTTTTCACACTGGACGCATGGACGAGCCTACCAACAGACCAAGACAATGTACGACTATGGTCTGAGCAAGATCTACGAGCTCGTGATCAATACCGACCCATGCTACGCGTTCCTGATGGAAGGAAACTCGATGGTCCAGAACAAGCTGGTCGTCGCGCACGTGGTCGGACACAGCGACTTCTTCAAGAACAACGCGTACTTCGCGCGCACCAATCGAAAGATGCTCGAAAGCGTGAGCCTCAACGCCGACCGGATTCGGAAGTATGAGTTCCAGCACGGTCGGCTCGAGGTCGAGCAGTTTCTCGACGCTGTCTTGTCGATCCAGGAGCACGTCGATCCTCAGCCGGAAATGCGTGAAAAGGCACTCGCGGCTCAAGAAGCGCGTCGGCATGCACCGCCGATGCCAAAGTCGACGCCGTACGATGATCTCTGGCGCCTCGACAAGACAGAGTCTCGTCCTCCGGACACTAATACCACGGTCAGAAAGATACCCGAGGAACCTGACAAAGATCTGCTGAAGTTTATCGCCGAACACGCTCCGAATCTCGACCAGTGGCAGCGTGACATTATCGAGATCGTACGATCCGAAATGCTCTACTTCGTTCCGCAGATGCAAACCAAAATTATGAACGAAGGTTGGGCGGCGTACTGGCACATGCGGATCATGCGTGAACTCGATTTGACCGACGCAGAATACCTCGAGTTTTCCGAACTGCACTCTAGCGTTCTGGCTCCCTCGAAGCAGAGTCTGAATCCCTACTTGGTTGGCATGAAAATGTACGAGGAGATCGAGCGTCGTTGGAATAATCCTACTGAAGAAGAACGGCGCGAGCTTGGTCGCCTGCCAGGACAAGGACGTGCTAAGATCTTCGAGATTCGAGAGACCGAGAACGACGCGTCCTTCATTCGGAATTACCTGACGCAAGATCTGATCGACGACCTCGACTTGTACATCTACAAAGTCGAAGGTGACGAGTGGAAGATCGTTGAAAAGGACGCGAACAAGATTCGGGACATGATCGTTACGAGCATGAATAACTTTGGCTGTCCGTATATCGTCGTCGAAGACGGCGACTACAAGGGTAGCCGAGAGTTGTATCTCAAGCACATGTACGAAGATCAAGAGATTGACATCGACTATGCGGAGAAGACATTACGCTGTGTCTATCAGCTCTGGCAGCGGCCGGTGCATCTCGAGACGGTGTTGAACGGCAAGGGGATTGTCTTGACGTTCGACGGAGAGAAGAACAGCAAACGCGTATTGTGATGGCTTCCATTCCCGGGGTGGCGCCGGGATGATATAGTCACTAAAGAGCCAGAGCGTGCTGGCTCCGGGCCGCTCCGGTCATGAGCTAAGGAGCTTTGCATTGGTCGGAACAGCCACGGCCGCGTGGTCCAAGGTCTCACGCGGCAATTCGTTCCGTGATGGGAGGCTACGTTGCCCCAGGGGCTTGGGACGATCATTCAGGTAGTGTTGGCGCTTGTCGGTGCGTATGCCGCGGCGTTCTGGTTCTGCCTAGTGGTCTGGACTTTTCGGGATATCCAGAAGCGCAGCCGTGACGCTCTCGTGCAGGTCTTGGCGACTGCTTTGGTTCTCCTTTTCAACGTGCCTGGGTTGATTCTCTATACGATTCTTCGTCCACCCGAAACTCTCGCCGAAGCCTACGCTCGCTCGCTCGAAGAGGAGTCACTTATTCAGGACATTGAAGAACGTCAGTCCTGCCCGACCTGCAAGCGTCGGGTCCAATCTGACTTCGTCGTTTGTCCCACATGCCGAGCCCAGCTCAAGCGACCGTGTGGCCATTGCAACCGGTTGCTCCAGCTCGGTTGGCGCGTTTGTCCCTACTGCGGTGAAGATGTGAGTACCGAAGCTCCAGTCGCGCCGCCCTCGCCGACTCCCTTGCGGACGTTGCGCGCCGAGTAGCCACGGCATTTTTCTCCCGCAACCGCAAAAGGGTCAAGAGTAGCTAGTCGCTCTTGGCTCTTTTGAAATTCCCTCTCCCAGAGGGAGAGGAGTAGAGCAAGAAGCACCTGCTAATTTGTCTGTTTCGGCGTAGTCTATCCTCGGCTTAGTCGCTTCTTCTCGATCTTGCAAATCATGGTGTAGGCCGGGTCGAACACGTTGCCAACCTCGTAGCGGACACACTGTCCGAGCAGGATGCTCGCAGCGCGGGTATCCAGGCCATAGTCCTCCATGAGCCAATGCATCAGTTCGGTCGTCGCGTGCTGCAACGCCTGGTCGAGTGGACGCGCGTTTCCGACAGTCATCAGGTAGTCAGAATTTTCGGCGCGTGGCCACGTGATCTTCTTTCCCTTGAGCAAGTGGACGGTGAATTGAACGTCAAATGAGATCTCAATACCGGTCCCAACAATCTCGCCGTCTCCCTGCACGGCATGACCGTCGCCGACGAAGAGAAGCGCACCAGGAACGTGGACGGGGAAATAAACGGTGACGCCTTCGACAAATCCCCGATAATCCATGTTCCCACCATGCGTAGACGATGTCGCGGTTGAGATCGCTTGCCCACGAGGAGGAGCAACGCCGAAGCAGCCGAGCATTGGTGAGAGCTCGACGGCGTACTGTCCGAGCGCAGTTTCCGAACTCACCAGAGTTGCCTGCCATTTTTCGACGTCGACGTCCCATTCGACCAGGCCACGCTCGGAGGGAAGACGAGGAACGAAATCTGGATCGACTACGTTCGGAGCGAGCGAAGCGGCGGTCCAACCCTGGCGGCGATTCGGTCGAAGGCGGTCAAAGTGCACGGCGAGCGTGTCACCCGGCTCCGCTCTGCTAATCAGGAAAGGACCAGTTTGCGGGTTGCCGCGTTCCGCGACCTGTCGGTGGAATGAATCTTGACCACGGGCGTCGACGGTGGTCGTAATCACCGTATCGCCATCGGCGATTTCGAGTACTGGTGGATAGGTGCCCATCGCGGTATAGTAGATCGTCGGCGTGAAGTGATGAATTGCCATTGAAATATCCCAATATCCTCAACTCAGTTTTCGCGCGTGAGGAGTTCAACGGTCTCAGAGTCATCGTAACCGACGACGACGAGCTCGGCCATGTCGACAAATAGTCCGGTTTCGACGACGCCGGGAAGGAGCTTCAGCCGCTGGTGGAGCGCGGCGGGATCGGGAATGGCGCCAAATTCGCAATCGACAATGTAATTGCCGTTATCGGTGAGAAATGGCTGGCTATTCGATCTCCGGAGGGTTGGAATACAACCGTGGGCGGCGATCCGTCGCGCGGTGATCTCCCAGGCGAATGGAACGATCTCGACCGGCAACGGAAACCTGCCGAGCGTCGGGACCAATTTGGAGCTCTCCACGACAATGATGAGTCGCCGAGAAGCAGCAGCGACGAGCTTTTCCCGGAGCAGTGCCCCCCCACCACCTTTGATCAGCTCTAGACCGGGGCCTACTTCGTCGGCGCCATCGATCGTCAGATCAAGCTCACCTACTCGTTCAAAGGTGGTCAAGGGAATCCCCTCCTCGATTGCGAGCGCTTCGGTACGACGGCTAGTGGGAATCCCTTGGATTCGCAGACCTCCCCGTACTAGCTCGCCAAGCCGACGGATCGTCCAGTAAACCGTTGTACCGGTCCCAAGACCAACGACCATACCATCTCGTACGAAGTCGGTGGCTCGCTCACCAGCTCTCTGTTTCCCGGTCACAACACCCTCCGTTTTCACGATCGCTCGTTTGATCAGGCGCGAAGCACCGTCCAAAGGAGAACGAGCCAACCTCCCAAGAATGCTAGCCCACCGAGGGGGGTTATCGCGCCGAGCCAGCGGATACCGCTCAGGCTCAAAACATAGAGACTGCCAGAAAAGAGAATAATTCCGGCCAGGAAGAGCCAGCCAGCTAGCAGAGTCAAACCGGCCGACCATCGACTGATCGCGTAGGCGACGGCCAGCAAGGCGAGGGCGTGGTAAAACTGATAGCGAACGCCGGTCTCGTAGACGTCGGCCATGCCGGGGGCAAATCTCGACTGCAATCCGTGAGCGCCAAAAGCCCCCAGCGCGACCGCTAGGAATGCGAAAAGGGAACCCAAACCGAAAAACAATCGCTCCATAGTGCGGTATAGTATAACCCAACCACGTCGCTTTGCGACACGATGCAAGATGAACGATGAACAGTTCCTGAGGAGAGATAATGAGTCGATCATTGCCACCAGGAGATGCTCATGAACGTGCTGCTGCCCGCTTGAAAACGGCCGGACTCGCGGATGAGCGCGTGTCCCGTATCCTTGAGCAAGCCACTCACCTCGTCACTACCTTGGATGCCCTTGCTGATCTGGATCCGGAACTGCCGGAGCCGTCACTCATTTGGCAGCCGCTTAGAGCTGATACCATCGAGGAGAAGAGAAAATGACCGGTGAGGATTTGGCCTTCGCGACAGTGAGCGAAGTGGCGCCGCTGATCCGTCGTCGCGAGGTTTCGCCGATCGATCTCACCGAATCGGTGCTGAAGCGTATCGAGCGACTGAATCCCACCCTCAACGCGTTCATCACCGTGACCGCCGAGCAAGCCCGCCGGTCCGCGAAGGCGGCGGAGGAAGAGATCGCCGCGGGTTACTATCGTGGTCCGCTCCACGGCATTCCAATCTCGCTGAAAGATCTCTACGAGACGGCAGGAATTCGCACGACCGCTGGCTCGCGGATTCTCGGAGACTATCGCCCAACTCGCGACGCGACAGTGACTCGGCGCCTGATCGAGGCAGGCGCCGTGCTAGTCGGGAAAAACAATCTGCACGAGTTCGCTTATGGCACCACCACGATTAATCCGCACTATGGCACCACGCGTAATCCCTGGGATCCGGAGCGTATCACCGCTGGCTCGAGTGGCGGGTCGGCGGCAGCGGTCGCAGCCGGATTGAGCTTCGCGGCGATGGGGACTGAGACGGGCTGGTCGATCCGCCGTCCAGCCGCGTTCTGCGGCATCGTCGGTTTGAAACCGACGTACGGAAGAGTCAGCCGTGCGGGAATTCTTCCCTTGGCTTGGTCTCTCGATCATGCGGGGCCCCTGACTCGCTCGGTTGAAGACGCGGCACTGGTGTTGAACGCCATTGCTGGTTACGATCGTGAAGATCCGTCGTCCAGTCATGAGCCGGTCCCTGACTTTACGACAAGCCTTAACCAGGGTGTCCAGGGCCTTCGCCTGGGCATTCCTCGCGATCACCTCACCGACTTTGTTCAAGCTGACGTCGCACGTGCTTTTGCGAGCGCAGTCGGGACACTCCAAGACCTCGGCGCTAGGATAGTGGATCTGGCACTCCCCCGAGTGCGCTACGCGGGAATCGCGTCGCAGGCGATTATGTCTGCCGAGGCAACCGCAGTTCACGCTAACACATTGCGCGCCAACGCATCCGACTACGGTGATGACGTGCGCCAGCGCCTTGATCTGGGCTTCGCGATCAGCGCCGTCGACTACGTTCGCGCCCTCCGCGTACGACGGTGGATTGCCGACGAAGTGACTGATGCGTTTGTTACGGTAGACGTCCTGGTTTGTCCGACCAGTCCACAGGTGGCAACCCCGATCGCTGGCGGCGTAGCCACCCTCGGAGACCCTTTCCCAACCGTGGCGTACGGGCCTTTCAACCTGCTTCGTCTCTTCGCCCTGATCGGGATTCCGGCGATCGCGGTTCCCTGCGGTTTTTCGCAAGACGGTCTGCCTATCAGCTTGACCGTGGCAGCACGCAGCTACGACGAGCTGACCTTGCTGCGCGTAGCAAGCGCTTTCGAGCGGGTCACGGAATGGCATCGCCATCGGCCGAATATCCAGGCAAGCGAGTAGGCTTCGTCTTAAGTCAATTGACGGGCAGGACCTGAAGTGTTACAATGCAGCGGAAGAAGTCGGCACAGTTTGGCCTCTTCTGCACCTGGCATCCGCCACTGGGCGGTGGAATGCGAGGATGCAGACAGTCCTTCGGCTGGCTAGCAGTAGCAGATCGGTGCCACGCACGGATGCAGACACGATGAGCTGGACGCGGTTGCGGAGGACGCTTTGATCGAATCTGGTTTTGGAAATGCACCCGCGGTAGACGAGACCCTGGACCCCGAAACTGTCGACGATTCCGCCTTCGCCGACGCCTATGACGACCTTATCGAAGATGATTTCTCCGTCGAAGATCCGGTCAAGATGTATCTCCACGAAATTGGCCGGGGGCAGCTTCTGACCGCTGACGATGAGAAGTGGCTGGCTTGTCGCTTAGAGGAAGCTAATCGATTGCGTGACACGATTGCCGAGCTCGAAGGCGAGAGTGGCTATCCACCGACACCGGCCGAAGTCGTTGTCGCGATCTACAGTCGAGTGTATCAGCGAAGGCAATTGCTCGACCAGCTCGCCGAATCCGTCGACCTCTCGCCAGTGACCAACGTCTCGACCTTCCTGACCAATCCACGCTTGCGCGAGGCTATTGACTATTATTTAGACCCGGGGCGATTGGAATGGCTGGCAGGAAAGGCCCGAAAGTCCGTCGATGCTTTGCGAGCAGAGGTAGTCGAACTATCCGTCGACACCCGCTTGTTTCCGCATGCGTTGCACCGATGCCTTGCTTCCGTGGCCAATGTTGCGGATATGCCAACCCCCGCGGTCATCGCCGAAATGCTCGAGCCTTATACTCCGGACTTGGCCGAGCACCTGGCGAGCGTTCGTCGTGAGGCTAGCCGCGCGGAAAGCAAGCTTACCGAGGCGAATCTGCGGCTCGTCGTCAGTGTTGCCAAGAAATATCTGAATCGGGGCATGGCATTTCTCGATCTGATCCAGGAAGGAAATCTTGGCCTGATGCGAGCCGTTGGCAAGTTCGATCACCGCCGCGGCTTTAAGTTCAGCACCTATGCAACCTGGTGGATTCGCCAAGCTGTGAGTCGGGCCATCGCCGATCAATCCCGTACAATCCGCGTTCCGGTACACATGGTGGAGGTCATTAATCGGCTCAGTCGAGTTTCGCGCGAGCTAGTCCAGGGATTGGGCCGCGAGCCGAGCTGCGAAGAAGTAGCGCTAATGATGGGATTTTTCGACGAGAACCTCGAAGCCGAGCTGATCGAAGAGGTTATTGCCCAGAACATCCGAATTGGCCGACCGGTAAATGACGTGGCTCCGGAAGTCCGGCGAGATCTGATCCTCGGGTCGGGGATCTTGAGTGATCCGGCCGAGTTGCCCTATCCATTGCGCGACATGGTCGAGCAAGCGTCAAGTCGGGTTCAAGAAGCTGCCAAGGTTGCCCGTCAGCCGGTCTCCCTGGAAGCACCAATCGGCGAAGAAGAGGATAACCATCTCGGTGATCTCTTGCCGGATAGTTCTTCGCCCGCGCCCGTCGAAATTGCTACTCAGAAGCTCCTTCAAGAACAAGTCGAAAACGTTCTCGCGTCCTTAACTCATCGGGAGCGGCGTGTTCTTCAGTTGCGTTTTGGCTTGGACGATGGTCACCCGCGAACGCTCGAAGAGGTAGGAAAAGAGTTCGGCGTTACCCGAGAGCGCATCCGTCAAATCGAAGCCAAGGCGCTGCGTAAGCTCCGACATCCGAGTCGCAGTAAGAAGCTTCGAGCGTATTTGGACTGAACGAGAACGATCGATCTGGTTCGGGGACCACCGAGACCCCTCTATTGGTGGTCGAGAGCATTATCGGTGTGTTCCGAGAGTCGGTCTTCAACTGGCTGCTCTTGGGTATCCCGATCAGCGTGCTGCTGTCTGTATTCCACGCATCGTCAACGGTGATCTTCTTCGTTGCTGTGGTTTCGCTGATCCCTCTCGCCGCTCTCATCGGCCAGGCGACCGAGGACATTGCAACCCGCACGACACCGGCAATTGGTGGCTTACTCAACGCGACGTTTGGTAACGCTACCGAGCTTGTCGTCGCGATCCTGGCGCTCATTCACGGTCTTGACATCGTTGTGAAAGCATCGATTACGGGCAGCATCATCGGCAACGCTTTGCTCGTCCTTGGCCTGAGCATGGTTGCCGGGGGTATTGGGCGGGAACGAGTTTATTTCAATCGAATCGCCGCTGCGACGAGCGCTGGCACTCTGCTTCTTGCTGTTGCTGCCCTGGTAATGCCCGCAGTTTTCAACCTTGCCGTGTTTGGCCGCCTCCAAAGCCAGAGCCCCGAACTGAACCAGCTTAGTCTACTCGTTGCGATTGTCCTCCTCCTTACCTACGCTTTCAGCCTTCTGTTCTCCCTCGTCACTCATCGCAGTGTTCTGATCAGCCTGGCTGACGTGCCGGAGCAGCCCCAGTTGAGCATTCAGGCCGCGGTCGTCTTGCTCGCGCTGGTGACCCTCGCTACGACCTATGAGTCAGACCTTCTCGTCGAGTCGATTACCGAAGCTACCCGTGTCCTTGGGATCACGGAATTCTTTGTTGGCGCGATTGTCATTGCCATCGTCGGCAACGCGACTGAACACGCCTCGGCGATGATGGTCGCTCGTCGTGGACAAATGGACCTGGCCGTCCACATCGCGACCGGGAGCAGTACCCAAATTGCCCTTTTCGTCGCGCCGTTCCTCGTTTTGGTCTCGTGGCTGATTGGACGCCCCATGTCACTGGTGTTCAACGCCTTTGAGATCGCGGCGGTGGCCTTGACTAGTGTCATCGTCACGATCGCCGCGCTCGACGGAGAAACAAACTGGTTCGAGGGGGTCCAACTGGTCGCGGTCTATTTGATCGTTGCGATTGCCTTCTTCTATGTACCAGCGCCCTGATATAATTAGCGACCGGCCCAGAGATACGTGGTGACCTAGATGATCCTGAGGATAGATCCACAGTTTGTCAGCTAACACCCATGGTAATTCCTCAATATCTAACGACATCTAACGACCGGAACAGGAGATGACCGCGATGGCAACCCGCAAGCTGGTTTTGATGACCGGCGCCGCCGGCATGATCGGCAAGCAACTCCAGCACTTTTTGCGTGAACGATACCAGCTTCGCCTGATGTATCACCACACCGTCCTGCCCGCGATTGGCGATGACCAGGTAATCATTGGCGACGTTCGTGATCTCGCAACCGTCGAGAAGGCGGTCGAAGGCGTTGATGCAGTTGTGCATCTTGCCGGTGATCCGAAAGTCAACGCGACGTTCGAATCGGTCATTGAGAATAACATCCGGGGCACCTATAACATCTACGAGGCGGCACACCGCCATGGCCATCCCCGAGTCGTCTTTGCGAGCACGAACCACGTGGCTGGCTGGTACGAGGTTCTGAAGCAGTATGTAACACCAGACATGCCGGTGCGCCCTGATGGCTACTATGGAGCAAGCAAAGCGTTCGGTGAAGCACTCGGACGATGGTATAACGACGCATTCGGATTGCCGGTTATCTGCTTGCGAATCGGCTCGTATCTGGATCGTCCGACGAACGTCCGCAATCTTTCGACCTGGCTCAGTCCCCGGGATATGGCCCAGCTCACCTGGCGCAGTATTGAGAGCGATGTGACTTATGGTATTTTCTACGCCATATCTGGCAATACGCGTCGCTACTGGGATATCTCGGACACCCAGCGCGTACTCGGCTACGAGCCCGAAGACAACGCGGAAGAATACGCCGCAGAGATCGAAGGTCGGGCTCGTTAGTCCTTCAGTCGGACTTCACCAGGACGGTCATTCTGAGCACTCCGCCGGAGCGAAGAATCGCCGGCGCGCGGAGAGATTCTTCGTTGCTTCTCAGCACGACAAAGGGGGCCTGGAATGTGAATAGGAGACGAACGCTTTCCGCAGCCAGAACTCAGTAATCTTCCCCTCGAAGATCGGACCGCCCACGATTTCGACGACCGGGATGGTGTAGCAGTAGCGCGCGAAAGCGACCGGATCAGCCGTTATGTCGCGCTCCTCAATGTCGAGGAGAAATTCCTTTGCCAGTCGGTCAAGGATCTCCTTAGCGCGCTCGCAAAGACAGCAGCCCGGTTTGCTCCAAAGGATGACTGAGATCGACTCTGATCGCGGCTGGCGCTTACGTACGCGTCGCCACCAGACGAGGGGATTCACCATTGCTGACTTCTCCTGTGCTGATTGCCGCCTGGCACTAACATTGCCACCATCCTTGCTACTGGCAACCGTGGCGAGGTGGATCCATGTGCCCGCAGTCACGCGGTATCCCCAATCGAGACTTAGCCTACGCGGTTCGAGCAGCCATCGACGCCGACGCTCGTTTCCAAGCCTCGGAGATCGACATCACCGTGCAAGCTGGCGTCGTCACATTGACCGGCCTTGTGCCCAATCCTGCTCTTCGGGCAGCAGCAGCCCAGGTCGTGCTGCGAACGAAAGGTGTAACCGGCGTCGTAAATCGATTGCGTGTCCAACCCTTCGTTCCGCGGCTTGACGCCGATGTCACGGCTGACGTGGTCGCCGCGATCACCGCGAATGCGGCGGCAAACCCGGCCAAGATTGACGTTCAAACCGAAGATGGCGTCGTTTACCTACGCGGCACTGTTACCAACGTGGACGAGCGCCAACGGGTCGACAGCATTGCTCGCGCGATCGAGGGCGTGCGCGACGTTATCGACGACCTAATGATCGCACCTGCCGTGCCACATCCGGACGTCGAGCTGGCTCGGATCCTTCGCGCTCGCCTAAACCAGGTGCTGAAATCGAGCACCGCCGAGCGAGTCCACGTCGAAGTTCGCCACGGTATTGCCTATCTCGAAGGGAATGTTTCCGATCCGGCGATTCGGTGGGCACTCGAAGACTTGGCGCGCTGGACTCCCGGCATCGTCGACGTCGTCGATAATCTGGATGTGACCAACGATCGGTCAGTCATGCCTCGCCAGCAATGACCTCATAATGGAGCATATCGACGCTATTCAGGTATTCTGCCCAGGGAGCACGCCACTCTGGAAATAGTGGTCCTTTGCGGAAGCCTTCCATGTGAGCGGCGACCGTGTCCCATTTAATGTAAAGGACGAATCGCTCGGGTTTTTCAATCGATTGGTGAAAAGTGCTGCCGCGATAGCCCTCGGCGCGCTCGATGACTGATCTGGCCTTGCGCAGGCCGTCGCACATTGCCTCGGCCTGGCCGGGCTTGGCTTCGAGTACCGCCATTTCCACGATCATCGATGATGTCCTCCTTTACGTCCTCTTTCCGAACAGAGATCTTAGTCCGAATAAGCCATCCACCGGTCGCTTCTTGGCCTCTCGCTCTGCTTGGGCTTCCAGCTCCGGAATCGCTTCCTCGAAGATGGCGTAGCATTGCTTGGCGTGGTCAGCATCGACCTCGGCGAGTAAATGCCCGGCCGGCGGACCGCCAAGAGCGTGGCGGGCGAGATCAGGAACGTCCTCCACTCGGAGCGCCTCGTACCAGACGCCTTCCGGGTAGACGACCGCGTTCGGTCCACGTCCACACAGATCGAAGCAGGTATAGGGCAACACAAGGACGTCGCAGCGGCCGCTCTCGCTGACCAGCTTGCGCAAGTATTCACGTACTTCGAGCGACCCCTGCGCCTTGCAGGTTGGACCGCGACAAACCAAGACGTAGCGTTTTGCCATGATTCACGCTGAAGTGGTTAATGCAGGCTGCCTAGCTGCCCAGCGATCGCGAATTAGACGGAGAAACGCCTCGCATTGAGTGGCGGCGTGCCGCCGCAAAGGCCGTCCGAACCGGGCTCCGTGGGCATCCGAGCCACAAGTGACCGCCAATCCGTGGCTGCTTGCCAGCTCGCGATAGAACGTGACGTCTGACTCGCGATGGTACGGATGGAACGCCTCGAGGGCGACGAGCGGCAACCTCGCGATGAAACGATCGAGGTCCGTTTCGGAGAGACGGACCGAGACGCCGACTTCCTGGCGTGCTGGATGAGCGATGGAAAAGATCGCGTCACCAGGCTGAAGAATCGCGGCGAATTCCTCGAGATCCTGATACAGCAGCTCGGTTGGCCGTCGCAAGCCAAGGCCACGGACGAGCTGCTTGGCCGCTTCGAGCGACATCGCCTGTCCCGCATGCTCCAAAGCGAGTGGTAATGGATCGGGCAGAAAGTGGCCTTCTTGATCACGCGCGAGATCTGGTGAAACGGTATAGCCCCGATCGCTAAGCTGCTGAAATTGATTCTCGTAGAATAAATCGAATCGCTTCCGACGAAGCTCGGCGAAGGTGGTCCAGGTCGGTGATTGCGGATCATAGTCGAAGCAAAGGACGTGATACGGTCGCCCATCGATGGACAAGCTGACTTCCATACCTGTCAGGAACAGGAGGCCTGCTTCTCGTGCCGCCGCTGCCGCCGCCGCCTGCCCGGCAGTCGTATCATGATCGGTCAGACTGATGAGTTGCAGCCCGAGTCCCTTGGCATCGGCAATCAGTGATCCAGGAGTCCAATCTCCGTCTGAATGCCGACTGTGACAATGTAAATCGACCGCTGCCCCCTCTTCAAGAATCCGGCTCAGCACGTCGACGTCCCCAGATGAGCTCTGAGGGTTTGGACTGACGTGCGTGTTGTCTTGGTGTGTATCGTTCAATTGTTTGGTCTCACATTTCCGGGTTTTCAGTGATGAGTCGCGAACTACTCGTGCCCAGTGGCCCATCGCAAGAGACGGGGCCAGCCAATTAAAGAATGATCAGTTCGATTTTCCCTCAAACTTCCCTACTCGTCACTCATCACCGTCTGTGATCATACCACGCGCGGCTTGACCGTGGGATCCACGGGCGAACGTGGCCGCTCGCCCTGGAGCACCCGGGCAACTTCCTCAGCGACTGCTTGTTGTAAGTAGGCCAGGGAATCATCCGAGTAAAACGAAGCGTGCGGCGTGAGAATGACGTTCTCCATCGCGAGCAGGGGATTGTCGCGGGCTGGTGGCTCCTTTTCAAGCACGTCGAGTCCGGCACCGGCAATCCGTCCTTCGCGTAGGGCTTCGATCAGTGCTGCTTCGTCGACAAGCGATCCTCGTGAGGTGTTAATAAGGTACGCCGACGACTTCATTTGACGCAGCCGCTGTGCGTCAATCAAGTGGCGCGTCTCCAAACTGAGCGGCAAGTGCAAGGAGACAAAGTCAGACTGCGCGAGCAAATCGTCAAGGCTTACTTTTGTAACTCCATACTGGGCCATCGTCTCGGCAGTCGTGTGCGGAGCGTTGGCGATTATTCTCAACCCGAGCGCCTGGGCGCGTGGAGCAAGCTCACGCGCCACGTGGCCAAATCCGATCAAACCGAGCGTTAGCTCAGCTAACCGACGGGTCGGACGCATGATGCCAATCGTCTCCCATTCGCCGCGGCGGACTGATGGATCTAAACGATGAATCCGTCGCCCAAAATAAAGGATGAAAGCGAGTGTGTGCTCAGCAAGCTCGGTCGCGCAAAAGCCGGGAACGTTGCATACCCAGATCCCACGCTTGGCCGCAGCAGCGACATCGATGTTGTCAACTCCAATACCGTAACGGGCAATCACGCGGCAGCGATGCAAGCGCTCCATGACGCGAGCGGTGAGCGGGGCGTATTGCACGATGATCCCGTCCACGTCACCAGCGAGGTCGATGACCTGCTCCTCGGTGGTGCATTGCCCTTTTCGTACGTCGGCACCGATCTTGGTAAGGATCGCTTCTTCGCTAACGGTATTGGGAAAGTTGCAATCAAGTATTGCAACCGTGTTTGCCATTGCTTCCTCCGTTCGTGGGCTTTTTCCCGCGGCGAGAGACGCTCTGCGGGATTTAAATTGTAAAGCAGTGCCTACGTCTTGCAAAGTCAGATGCTCCGGGAGCGTGGGCTTGGCTGGTGGCACATCTATTGCAACCTCTACTTGCGCGGAACCCTTGGAGGCTGGCTTGGGCCGGCCCAGCTTCCCAAGAGGGGTGCGTACAGGGGGCGCCAAATTCCTGAACATGAGGGCGTTCCGACGCTGTACGTGACTCAGTGTATCAGGAGGATCTCGCGTCGATGGGCATTCGCTTTCGGTCAGTGCTGAGACGCCTGGGACTTCCAGGCGCTTTCGGTCTCACTTGTATTCTCGCAGTTGCTTGTTCATCAGGCGGCACGGTGCAGGTCACGGTGCTTTCTCCAACCCCCGTGCCAAGCCCAGCAGCAACACCAGTCGCCGGCGCCCAGGCCGTTCCCGCTGTTCTAACGGCGAACGCTAGCGGCAACAGCATCAGTTTGGTTGATCCGACGACTCACACTGTCCTTGAGACGATCAACGTTGGCTTCCCGGCTCGGTCGGTCGCCGTGACCCCGGACGGGCGGTACGCCTTTATCGTTGACGGGGCATCAGGGGCAAATAAAGTTGTCGTTCTTGACCTCTTAACGAAGAGCAGCGTAGCTGATATCCCGGTCGGTACAGACCCGACCGCAATCGCCATGACCAGTGATGGAAAGTCGGCCTTTGTCGCCAATAGCGGGTCGAACAACGTCTCGATGCTCGATGTCGCGTTGCGGACAAACACTGGATCGGTGGCGGTTGGACCACGACCGGTTGATCTCACGACGGTCACTGTGCCAAGTGGTACGACCATCTACGTGGTCGATCAAGGTGGAAACGAAGTAAGCGCTTTCACCCCGTCTGGGGCGCCTGTCGCGCCGGCCTCGCCCACCGTGGCGATGACCCCAGCGGCGGCGGCTTCGCCAACCGCGGCTTCTACGCCGGGAGCAGCAATGACCCCGACGACCGGAGCTTCACCCACCGCCGCGGCATCACCATCTGCGGTGACCTCTCCGTCGGCAGCCGGGACCGCAACCAAATCGAGTTCGAGTGTAACGACCATTCCGGTCGGGATTAGCCCGGTGGCAATCACCGGCGTGCCTGGCGGCACGAAGCTCTACGTGGCCAACCAGGGTAGCGGTGACGTTTCGGAGATCGACACGACAACCAATAAGGAAGTCCGCCGGATTCCGGTCGGGGGGCACTTGACCGGTTTGGCGGTTGCGCCTGATGGCAACACGTTGTTCGTCACTGCCGATCAGCCCACTAGCCACGTAGCGGACGTGAATCTTTCGACGGATAAGGTGACGAACACGATCCCGGTTGGTACTTCTCCGACGTCAGTCACGTTCAGTAGCGATGGTAAGCTTGCTTTCGTGACCGACCAAGCGCAAAATGCCTTGACTGTCATTGATACGTCGACTGGTAAGGTAGTAAGCACGATCACTGTCGGCAGTGGACCAGTCTATACGGCCTACTCGCCACGCACTCTGGTTCCGAGTAGTGCACTAACCCCGACAATGGCGGTATCGCCAACCGCAACGACGGCCGTGATGACGCCAAGTGCAGCAGGATCGCCGACCACGGCGCCGTCGGTGACCACGATGCCTGCCTCGCCGTCAGCAGTAATGTCACCAACGACGGTAAGCTCACCGACGACCTCGATGTCTCCAACGACAGTGGGGTCAGCTACCGCGGTTGCCTCGCCGACGGCAATTGGCGCGGGCTTAACTCCGACCCCAACCCCATAACACGGGAGGGTGGGGGAGGCCGATGGGGGGCTAAGGATTCCTGGCCGCACCCATCGGCCTTTTTGGTCGGTCTTCCGTCGCGATTGGACAAGTGAGGACGACAGATGCGGGTTGATCTGAGGATTGTCGGATTGCCAGTCGTAGGCCGGGCGAGGGACGCTTCCGATCCGGTTGCCCAACAAACGTGCCCACCTCTCCCGATCGAGCTTCCGCCGACGTCTCGAGTTGAAGACCTCATTCGGAAGGCCGCTGAGCTCGGGGCTTGGACCGGAGAGCTTCAAGAAGTGCTACTCAATGGACAGGCGGTCAGTTGGGCGACACCCCTTCATGATGGCGATGCAGTGACCTTGATTGGACCAGTTAGCTCACCCTGAATTTGCGGAGTAGTCAGGCCATCCACTATCATGGCTCCGTTGATCGATTCACGGAGCAGCTAGGCATGATTCTGGCGCAAACCCTGCCCCTCACCGTCCTCTTAATTATCCTCGAAAGCACGGTCGGCGGCATGCTTGCCTTGCTCGTCACTGATTTCGAAGGGCGCGTTTCTAACGGATTTCTGGTCACCAGTGGGGCAATTCTCGGCGTCGGCGCCGGAATTGCCTTTCTCTTGCGATTTGGCTATGGAGACGCGGCTTCCTCCCTTAACCCTTTCCTGCTGGCGCTGACCGTATTGCTCTTCGCTTATGCCTTGGTGATCGCTTTCGGTTGGCGTTTGCTTGGGCGTCTAATCGGGGTTGGGAGTCTCGTCGCCGGGGCAGTCGTTCTCATTCGCTCAGTGGCCTTGGAGCCGCATTTCGCCGGGAGTCTTGATCTGATAAGCTTGGCTCTCGCCACGCTCGTCCTGGGCACGGCGCTCACTGCCCTCTTGCTTGGTCACTGGTATTTGGTCACCCCATTGCTGTCGGCGCGATCATTACGGCGAATAACCGAGATCTTGCTGGTAGGTCTCGGTCTCCAGCTCTTACTCGACGTGACGCTTTTTCTGCCGGGAGGCGATCCAGCGGTGGTTGCTCAGCGGATGGGCCTGGTGCTCTCGACCTATGGATTTGTCTTCTGGTTCAGGGTTATCGTCGGCTTGGCCGCGCCGATCGTTCTTGGTATTCTGACCTGGCGATCGTGTGGGGACCGGGCAATGCAAACGGCAACTGGGCTTCTCTACATCGTCTTCGGCTGTGTCCTGGCCGGTGAAGCGGCTGCCCGGGTTCTGCACTTCCTGGCCTCGGTTTCCCTGTAGTGGCTATCCCTTTGATTGCGCAGAAACTTTCTGCTGGCCCGTTGGCCGTATTTCTCATTTTCCTGTTACCATGGGGGCCTGGTGCGCCGGCTGGAATCGTCCTGGCTCGAAAGGATGGGTTGTCCCCAGCCCTCACCATCATTCTGTACGTTTTGAGCGACGTCGTGACCGCGTTTGTCCTGGATCCGGTGATCCGGATCATCCAGGATCGTGGCGAACGGAGTCGGTTCGGACGACGTATCCTTGATAACTTCAACCGACTTGGCAGTATCACCCAGTTTTCCTCGGGGCGACTCGGCTTACCGTTCAGCCTGTTCATCTTTACCTTCGCGACTGATTTTTTCACGGCAAGCATCGTATCGCTCGGTTTGCCAATGCGGCGTCTGATTGCCTGGATTGCGATCATTGCCGGCGACGTTGTCTGGTTCCTGATTATCTTCGCAGCATCGATCGGATTCGCCTCGTTTCTTTCCGACGATCGGCTCTTCTTCGTTGCCACTATGGCGTTCGGCTTGCTCGTCCCGGCCTTGATTCGCCGCCTGGTTGGTCAGCGGGCTAGCTAGAATGCCGAGCGATGCCGCGTAGTGATCATGTGTGGTACAATCGTAAATAGGGGATAGTTAACCCTCATCGATCTCTGGTCGATTGTCAGTCCCATGGCTCCAATCACAGGCACGAGGGTTCCGTGTCGCTCGTCGTCAGCCGCGCACGCCGACGTGTGCTTGCCCATCACCAGTTGACGAAGCTGAAGACCCGCCCAACACTTGGAGTCTGGGCGCTGTGCTTGGCGGGTTTTGCTTCGATTATCCTCGTCGTGATCGTTGGTACACTGGTCGCTGCACTCGCTTGGTTTGGTCGATTTGCCGGAGCGCTGCCACCGCCAGATCAATTGGCGCAGCAGAGACCTTTTCAGACGACACGAATACTTGCCTCGGATGGGAAAACCGATCTGTTTGATCTCACCGATCCCCAAGGGGGAGATCGCACGATCATTCCGTTGTCCGAGGTTCCACGTTATCTGATTGAGGCGGTCATTGCCACGGAAGACGCTGGATTTTACTCGAACCCGGGATTCGAGATTCGCTCAATCCTGCGCGCCTCGCTCGACGATCTTACTCACCAACAGATCCTGTCCGGAGCTAGCACGATTACTCAGCAGGTTGTCCGGAACGTTTTGCTGACTCCAGACGAGCGGCTTGACCTGAGCGCTCGTCGGAAGATCAAGGAGATTGTCCTGGCTTACCAGTTGACTGAAACCTATAGCAAGGACGACATCCTTTCAGTCTATCTGAACGACATCTATTTTGGAAATCGGAGTTATGGGATTGAAGCGGCAGCCGAAGGTTACTTCGGCAAACCAGCCGCGAGTTTGGATCTCGCCGAGTGCGCCTTACTTGCGGGCCTGCCCCAGGCTCCGTCTTACTACGACCCATTCGTTCACTTGGACGATGCGAAGCAGCGCCAGGAATACGTGCTCCAGCGAATGGTCGAGCAGGGATACATCACTCCTTCTCAAGCCCAGGCGGCAGCCAGTGAGCAATTACACTTTGTCGATCGGCGGCACGCTGAGATCGCGCCGCACTTCGTCAACTACGTCAGCGATAGCCTGCTTGCCCAGCTCGGTTCCGAGCGCCTCTATCATGCGGGTGACCGGGTGATCACGACCCTCGATACCTCGCTGCAGCAGGCGGCAGAGCAGGCGATCAAGTTGAATTTTCAAGCTCTGCCAGAGACCGCTGGGAATAATGTCGCCTTGGTTGCTTTAGATCCGCGGACTGGCCGGATTCTCGCGATGGTCGGAAGCGCAAATTACGAGGATTCCTCCATTGCTGGCGAGGTCAATATGGCGCTGGCTCCCCGTGAATCCGTTGGGATCCTTAGTCCACTGACCTATGCACTTGCTCTCGAAAAAGGCCAAACATTGGTGAGTCAGATCGATGCGAAGCCCCCGCTCAACGTTGATCTGGGCAAGCCGGTGGCAACGCCTGCTCCAAGTGGGAATCCGGTGGTGAACGGCCCGGTAACGCTCCGCCAGGCACTCGGTTTCGGACTCGACCAGCCTGCCAATGATCTGATGGGGCAAGTCGGCAACCAGGCATTTATCGACCTCGTTACCAAGCTTGGGATAGCGGATTTCGCAAAACGCGTGGAGTATGGCAGTGACTTACAAATCGTCGGCGCGCAGGTGAGTCCATTGGAAGTCGCGCAGGCGTATGCCATGCTTGCAGACGCCGGCGAAGCGCACCCGGTCAGTGCGGTCGAGAGGATTGTTGGACCGGATGGCCAAATCCTTCAGCAAATCTCGACGCCGGGCAATCGCCTGCTGGATCCAGGGATTGCCTTTCTGGTGACGAGTGTGCTGAGCGACCCATCAGTTCGTCCTCCTCTCAGCAAGGATGTGTTCAACGTCGGTAGCCCGGTTGCTGTCCACTTTCGAGTGTCGGATGATCGTCGTGATGCCTGGGTTAGCGGATACACCCCCAATCTGGTCGTGGTCGTCTGGATGGGGCGAGCAAACGGCCGTCCGTTGGACAACGTTGATGTTGCCGCGCACATTTGGAGCGATTTCGTGAGAGAAGCGTTGAAGCTTCGACCGGCGGGCAGCTTTGTCATCCCTGCCAACGTAACAACGATGTCGCTCTGTCAAACGCCGGACTGTTCGATCCGTCGCACTGAATACGTCATTCGGGGAACCCAGGCCGCGGTCGAAGATGCGAATGCCGTAGCGGTTGGTCGGATCCCGCCGATGATCAGTACGGGCCGTACACCTCTCGTCGACCGGTTTCCGGCAAGCTCAGTCAGTTCGGTCGGAGCCACGCCAATCGCGGCGCCTGGTCTTCAAGTTACCGTGCCTAATCTTACTGGATTAACCCCGGAGCAAGCCCGAGCGCGGCTCCAAACCGTCGGGCTCAATGACGCGCCGCTGGTGAATTACCTCTCGCGAAATCAATTGTCGGCAATTCAACAACAGATTCCCGTGGGGCAAGTGGTCAGCACATCGCCAGCCGCCGGTCAGATAGTCGCACCGAAAACGAGTGTCGTCTTGGCCGTGCGCAGTAATTAGAGAAAAATCGAAGAAGGTCATGCAGCCACCCCGAAGCCCGGAAGAACAACCAAATCCCATTTTCACGACGGCGGTACTTGGGATCAGTGCCCTCGTTATCGTGATCGCGTCACTTTTCGCAGTGCATTTGTTTCAGGGGATTGTCGGTGGCCAAGGTTCCGTATCATTGGGGGTAGAAGCGGTAGGGCAAGTCCTTGGTGTGACTGCCCCCCACGGCCCCGCTGCCGATCGGCTTCCTGGTCTGGTCAGCCCCGCGGCGATGACCCCGACGAGCGGTCCGACCGCCACGCCGTTGCCAACGTTAACGCCAACCGATACTCCGGTCCCGTCTCCGACTCAGACGCCGGATGTGCGATTTTACGACCCGGCTCGAATTCATACACTCCTGGCGCAAGCGCAGACAAGCTACGGGGTCGCGTCGCCAGCCTTCGTGGCGAACGTTGGACACGCGGCGAGCAAGCTCAACGATCAGCGGATTGCGCCTGGTGCGACATTTTCTTTCAATAGCGTTGTCGGCCCCTATTCGCCGCTGAACGGATACCAGCCGATCACCGGATCAACCGAAAGCATGATTACCGATACGATCCCGGTGATTGATGGTGGAATTACTCAGGTGTCGACGACTTTGTTCCAAGCCGTCTTCTGGTCGGGGCTGAAGATCGTCGAGCGGCATACCCACCCGAATTGGCTCGATCGGTTCGGCGCGGGGCCAGCGAACCAACCTGGACTCGACGCGTATGTTGATGGACAGACCCAAGATCTGCGCTTCCAAAACAACTCTAATGATTGGCTTCGGATCGAGGCAGACGCTCAGAACGGCAGCGTTACCGTGACGATTTATGGAGTAGATCCGGGGTGGAACGTCAGTCCGAATATTAGTCCGCCCAGTAACGAGCAGGCTGCGCCCACCGAGCCGATTTTCCGGGAAGATCCAGCTCTGGCTCCCCGTGCCCGATTCACTCTCTCGCCCAGCACGCCCGGATTCGACATCGTTGTTCAACGGACCGTTACGCGGGATGGGCATACGGTGGACCAATACGAGGCGCGGGAGACTTATCAGCCGAAGAAGGCCATCGTTCTGATTGGTCCAATTCCCACGGCCACACCTGTTCTGTCCCCGACACCGACACCGGTCGTCATCGGATCGCCGTTGCCTCCAACCGTACCAACCTTTGCTCCTGTCCCTTCAAATCGGATCGATCCAAATGCCTATGTCTTGGCCAACGGTCAAATCCGTGTTCCTTCACTGATTGGTATGACCGAGGCGGACGCTCAGCAAGCGATCGTCGACGTGGGGTTGTCAACATCCTACGTGAATTATCAAGGGCCAGGTGATGTGCCGGCGAGTGCTCTAAACGCGGTCGCAGTGGGCCAGGTGCTCAGTCAAACGCCCGCACCGGGGACTGCAGTTCCACGTGGCACGAAGGTGTTTATCGCGGTTCGGAAACAATGACTTGAGGATAGGCTTGGCTGGGATTGGCGGATGGTTTCAGAAGACGGAGCGGGATAGCGGATTCGAACCGCCACGCCAACCTTGGAAGGGTCGTATGCTACCGTTACATCAATCCCGCATTCATTCCCCATTATAGCAGAGGCAGGATTACAAAGCAACGTCAATGCAACAGCAACCTGAATCGGTCTTGACTTTTTCACGGGCAACCCTGCACGATTTCCTCGATGGCTTAAGCTCGGCTGCTCCGACGCCCGGCGGAGGTGCAGCGGCCGCGCTCGTCGGGGCAATGAGCGCGGCGCTGATCTCTATGGTTTGCAACCTAACGATTGGCCGGCCGCGCTATAGTGCTGTCGAATCTGCAATGAAGGCGATTTTGGCCCACAGCGAACGGGCGCGAACGCGCTTACTGCAGCTTGCCGACGAGGACGCCTTAGCATATAGCGGTGTGACTGCTGCCTATAAGCTCCCACAGGGAAGCACAGAGGAGCGCAGTCAACGCGCAGTGGCGATCCAGCAGGCTCTCGAGCGTGCAGCAGAGCCACCATTGGCGGTGCTATCCGAGAGTCGGTCTTTGTTGCCGTTATGCCTCGAAGTTGCCGCGCACGGTAACGTCAACGTCGTCAGCGATGCCGGAGTGGCGGCCGAGCTTTGCGTGGCTGCGGTGCGAAGCTCTCTCCTCAACGTGCGAGTGAATCTCACTGAGGCAAAGAGCGAAGCATTCGTGGCCCGATGCGAGATGGCAATGCGCGACGCGGAGAACGGCTTGGACGCGGAGCTGGATCGCGTGATTGCGATCGTTCGGGCAAAGACAGCGCCAAAGGAACGCCGATGAGCGCGCGTATTTTGGATGGTCGACAAATGGCGCGCCAAATCGTCGACGAAATCCGCATTACTGTCGAGTGCCTGGTTTCAAGGGGCCATTCTCCGCCGGTCGTCGCGGTGGTTCGGGTGGGTGAAGATCCTGCATCAGTCCGTTACGCGAGCCAGATCGAGCGGCTCGTGGCAAGCGCTGGAATGGGATTTCGACCGGCAGTGCTACCGGCGTCAGCCGACGATGACCTCCTTGGACAAACGCTCGGTGGGCTGAGTTCGGACCGAGCGATCACCGGCATTTTGCTCCAATTCCCTCTACCGGCTCACTTATCACGGGAAAAGGCGGTTGCCGCGATTGCGCCTGGCAAAGACATTGACGGCGTGACTCCCTTGAATGCCGGGCATTTTTTTACCGGCCGCGGCCGCTACTTCGTTCCGGCTACCCCGCTAGGCGGTCTGGAATTATTGCAGCGGTCCGCTATTCCGATCGACGGACGACATGCCGTCATAGTTGGCCGAAGCGAGATCGTGGGACGGCCGATGGCGCTCCTCCTACTAAGGGAAAATGCCACGGTCACGATTTGCCATTCGCGTACGCCCGACCTCGCTCGTTATACTCGGCAGGCAGACATTCTCGCGGTCGCGGTTGGTCATCCTGGGCTGATCACCGGCGAGATGGTTGCGCCCGGCGCGGTCGTTCTCGACTTTGGAGTGAACGTGGTTAACGGTAAGGTAGTTGGCGACGTTGACTTCGCGAGTGCCGTCGATGTCGCCGGAGCGATCACTCCTGTCCCTGGAGGAACCGGGCCCATGACCAACGCGATGCTGTTGAGTAATATTCTCCGGGCGGCGCGCTGGCTTGGTAGCCATAAACAAGCAGAGGGACGAGCAGATTGACCTTGCACTCGCAGCCCGGTATAATGTTGTGTGCGTTTCTTTGCCGGCGTAGCTCAACGGTAGAGCAACGGTTTTGTAAACCGTCGGTTGTGGGTTCGAATCCCTCCGCCGGCTCCGGGGAGGGGTGGGTGAGTGGTTAATACCAACAGACTGTAAATCTGTCGCCTGAAATGGCTACGCAGGTTCGAATCCTGCCCCCTCCACCG
>JAJPIK010000075.1 GCA_021324795.1 Chloroflexota bacterium | reverse complement strand
CTTGAGGCAGGGACGTCAGCCAGGGGGACCTGTCCGCCTCGCCGTGCATACTCCGAGTTAGTCAGCTATGGTAGCAAAGCCCTTTGGATGCCGTCAACAGACGACCGGGGGATCACAGGGCTAACGCATCTAAATTCCTCCGAGCACTTGGAGGAGGACGTCGTTGTCCTAGGCGGCGCGGAGGCGCTTGCCTTTGATGCTCATGCACTTGGTCAGGTGCTGTCGCAGGAGTTTGAGGGCGAGATGGCGCAAGACGGCGAAGTTCTCGGCCGCATGGCCCTGGCGGATGCGGCTCTGATCCTCGTGGAAGGCCACATCGAGGACCCAGTGGGCGCGGTTCTCGATCGTCCAATGGCTGCGGACGGCGTTGCCGAAAGCCCTGGCCGCGCGCGGGGCGCCCAGCACGTCGGAGCGGTTCTCGCACGGGCGCTCGTCCCCGCGACGTCGTTCGGTCTCGCCCATCCCGCTGGCTGGCCGGCCGGGCCAGTGGTGGCCGTCCTGCCACCCGACCAGCGTATCGGCATTCGGGGATGACGCGGTCGGGGCGGGTCGCGATGCGGCCGTGCCCCGTGCCGATCGTGCGGCTCGCGTCGAGGACCAGCGTGTCGACCGGTGCCCGCCCAGGCGTGCGCGCACCGGTCGACGACATCGGGAGAGAGCGTCTCCGGGGTCTCCGTGAGGGCCAGGACGTACTCACCCCCTGATCCACGATCTGCTGGGCGATCGCGCGCTGACAGCCCATGGCGTCGATCGTGACGATGCAGCCCCCCAAAGTGAGGGCCCGCAGGAGCTCGGGGATGGCGGTGATCTCGTTGGACTTGGCGTCGACCTTGACCTGTGCCAGGATCAGGCGATTGGCACTCGCCCAGGCACTGACGATATGGATCTCCACCTTGCCATTCGCCCGATCGCGCGAGCCGCGCACGGTCTTGCCGTCCATGGTGATCACCTACGTCGGCAGCCCCGTCGCCATCGCCTTCCTCCAGCGGACGAAGCATGCCGGAAACTGCTGGGGATCCAGGGCGGCGAAGACCCGATTGAAGGCGTCGTGCGCGGGGATGCCGTGCGGCAGGTCGAGGAATGTCCGCAACCAGTCGCTCTTCGCCTCCCCGAAGCCGGCGATGTCCTCCCAGCTCTCGGCCCCGCAGATCACGGCGCATAGGGCGATGGTGACGATCGACAGCAACGGATGCAATTTGGTGCGCTCGCCGCGCGGGTCGTCGAGGGTGGCGAAATGGGCACTGAGGGCGCGGACGGGTGAAGTGGCGTCCATGGGAGGCTCCCAACGATCCACGATGGCCAGCATCTTACCAGTCCGCCCCCGCTCACCTCACGACGCCGAATTTAGATGCGTTGACCCTGGGGGGATCAGACTACTCCCCGGTCGCGCTCTGCGTGCGTAGATACCAGTCGGTGACTGTTTGGAAGCGGTCTGAAGGTTGGAGGAGCAAACCAAGGCTCGTGCCGTGCAGGGCCGAGGGGACGGCGTAGACATAGACCGGGTAGTAGAGCAAAATGCTCGGCTGCTCCTGGGCGAAGAGGCTCTGGAATTTGGCGTAATCCTGCTGACGAGCGTCGCGACTCTGATTGTCCCGCGCATCTTCTAAGAGTTGATCGGCCACCCGATTGGACCAGCTCGCTACGTTCAGTCCCCCCTTGATTTGTGAGCTATCCCAGAACGCGTACGGGTCAGGATCGGCGGTGGGCGAGTAAAGCTCGGTCAGCACCGCATCGAAGCGGTGGGGCGCCAGGAAGTCTTGGACAATGCCGCTCCAACCGGCCGTTTGAACGTCTGCCTCGATGCCAACCGCGCGGAGCTCGCGACTGATCTCTTGAGCAGCGCGCAGTCGGTCGGATTGGTTCGCCGCGAGTAGAACAAAGCGGAAGGGCTTTCCATCCTTTTCGCGCACCGCCCCGGGCGTGGGCAGAGTCCAGCCGGCCTGGTCGAGCAGCTTGGCCGCCTGGTCAGGGGCATAGATGTAGGCGTTAGCTTGCGGAACGAAAGCCCAGGAGTCCGGCATAATCGGGCCGGCTGCCGGTACCCCTTCGCCGCCCATCGCTGCCTGAATGATCTGGGTGCGATTGAGCGCGAGATCAAGCGCCCGCCGGACCAAGTCGTCGGAAAAGATAGACGACTGGGTATTGAGCACCAGCACGTTGAGGTTGGCAAACTCCGGCTTTTGTAGGATCGTCAAGCGTGAATCATTGGCCAAGCTCAAAGCGCTATCGGATGGTATGCCGCCGAGCCCCTGAATATCGCCCCGCCGCAATGCGTCGAGCGCACTTTGCGAGCTGTCATAGTACCGGAAAGTAATCCCGGCGAGATATGGTTGCTTGCCGTAATAATGAGGGTTCGGTTCGAGAGTGATCTCCTGAACTGTTGCGCTCTTGACCATGAAAGGCCCGGTCCCGATCGGATGGGCATTGAATGGATTGCTCAGCATTTGGCGACCGGTCACGCCGTTCAGGAGATGGACGGGCAGGATCCTCTGCGTCGTATACTCCAGGAATGGCGCGTAGGGCGCGGTGAGTTGAAATTGGACCGTCTGCTGATCGATTTTGCTGACCTTGATCGGCTGCCAGAGCTGGGCGACCTCGGGATTGCCGGGGAAGCCTGGTGCTTGGATCTGACCAATCGTGAAGACGACGTCGTCGGCAGTAACCGGCTGGCCATCTTGCCAGACGGCATTACGCAAGTGAAAGGTGTAGGTTTTTCCGTCCGGACTGATCGTCCAACGGTCGGCGAGATCTGGAGCGACTGAGCCATCGGGTGCGACCTTGGTAAGACCGTCAAAAACCAGGGCGACGATGTCCTGATCGGCGTTATTGAAGGGAGAGAGCAGCGGGTTGAGGTAGGTAGGGTGGCCGACCACTCCTTCGATGTAAACCCCACCCGCGGCCGGCACTTGCTGACTCTGGGCTGTGCCACCGACCCCGGCCAAGAGGAGAGTAACAATTGCCAGGCTGAGGCCCGCGATCAGCAAAGGCCGACGGAGGTGGCGTCGCACGTCCAATGACACGCGCCTAAGCAGGCTGCTTGGCGACGATGACGCTGAAGATCGAGATGATGACAAAAACCAGCACCAGGACGATCGTCAATTGGAAGAGAGTCTTTTCAACGCCTCGCCGCGTGCGGAAGACCGAGGTATCGCTGTTGAACGTCCCATTAAATCCGGAGCCGCGCGCTTGGAGTAGCAAGACGACGATCAAGACGACCGAGATGATAATTTCCGCGATATTAAAGTAGGTAACCAATTGTCAGCGCGACCTCCTTCGGATGCTTGACAATTATAGCACGTTCGTCCCGGATTTTCTCACCAGGCGAAGAGGTCGAATAACGCGGAACCATGCAATCATCCTTGAGCCGAACCTGGAAGAAGGAATCTATCGGTCACGATTCCCGCCCTACCCGGCTGCATGACCCAAGGTGGACACGTGAATGCACAGCCCTCACTCTTAACCCTCTTCCCAATCGTTCTGTCTTCTACGCCTGGCGTTGCCTTCCGCCGGTACCCAGGCTCTGTATCGCCTGCATGATCTCGGCTGGATTGGTGTAAACCTTGTCCGGGATCGAGTCGAGGACGGCGAGGAAGTCTTCGGACGCAAAGTGATCGCGCGCGTAGTTGACAATTTGCTTGCGATCGGCCGGGAAATGCGCGTTGGCAAAGCACTGGTCGATCTGCCGACGGTTGATCTCTCGGGCTAGCTCAGGAATCGGTCGTGATGGAATCGGCATAACGTTCTCCTCCAGAGAGGTGGTCCGGAGCATGCATGCATCCACCATGCCAGATGACCATCTTGCTCGCGCTTAGCTACGAGACGTTACGCGCCGTTTCGCAGCGAGTAGGCGACTGCTAGAAAGATCACTTACCACGACTGAGGCGCGGTTGGGGCTCACACGTGCTGGAGCGGAGGGGTGGGGGAGAGGGCTAGGGCGCACGAGGGCCGGGGCAGCACGGCGGCGGAGGAGGGGAGAGGGCTGGGGAAGGGGGCGTGGTGCCCGCTGCAGCCCCTGGCGCGCTGCCACCAGCCGTCCCGCTAACACCGCTGCCCGTCCGGTCGGCCCTTGCCAGCGCACCCGCAGCCCCGCGAACACCGGTCCCAGATCCGCTGGCGAGAACCGCAGCCGCCGCACCGCCACGTCCAGCAGGAAGAGGGGCACCAGCGCCCCGCT
>JAJPIK010000045.1 GCA_021324795.1 Chloroflexota bacterium | reverse complement strand
CTTGCGCACCGGGATTTTTTGTTGTGAGCGACTTTTCCACGTCGTTAGCTATTCCCCGGGTATTGCATTCGCCAGCAACGCACCCCTCTTGCTCGGAGCGATGGTGCATGTCCTCCAAGAATTACGTATGATCCATAGGGCAGCCAAATTGGATGAAACGGAAAGACCATCTCTCCCTCGCCTTCCCTCAGAGGGAGAGAAGCACTTTTGGGAGGTTTTGAACGTGATTCAGCGCGAAGAGATTTTGGGCCGGATCGAGCGGGTGCGATTGGCGGCGCGACAACAGAGATGGGATGGCTTGCTCGTCGTCGGGCGCTCGTTTTACGATCGGGTCGGCCACCTGGCTTACCTCAGTAATCACTTTCCACCGTTTCCAGCCAGTCCGTTCGTCGGACACAGTCGCGGCCTTGGCCATGGCTTGCTTTTGATTCCGGTCAATGGCGCGCCGACCCTTCTCGTCGATGGCCGCGCATACCGCAAGGATCTGGTGGCGATCGATGACGTCCGGGCGGACAACGATCTCGTTCAGAGCTTGATCGATCTGCTCACCGAGCGCGGTCTCGGTCGCAGCCGGCTTGGCTTAGTAGGTGAAGACCTCTTTCCCCGGGCGATGGATCGACCGTTGCGAGAAGCTCTCCCGTCGTTGATCCTCGAGTCCGCAGACGATGTGGTCGCCACGGCGCGGGCGATCAAGAGCACGAACGAGGTCGCGCTGCTCCGTCAGGCGGCCGAAATCGCCGGCCAAACGCTGGAAGCGGCGCGCGCGGCGATCGAGCCCGGCGTGGATGAGCGAGCGGTTTGCGCGGCAGGAACCGCAGCCGGGCTCGCCGCCGGCGCTGACTTCATCCGGTATCTCCGGGTCCATTCCGGGCCGTGGGCTGGGGTCAGCTCGCGCTGGCCGCAGGCGACCGATCGTCAGCTCGTGGCCGGCGATCTCGTGACTATTGATGCGATCGGTGCCTATCAGGGCTATCAATTCGATGTTCTACGCAGTACTTCGGTCGGCGCCCCGACCGAGGAAGCGCGACGCATCCTCGACGCGGGCTTGCGGGCAACCGAGGTCACGCTGGCGGCGGTCCGTCCAGGCGTGCCGGTGCGCGAACTTGTCAGGTGCGCGCTTCTTTCATTAGATGAGAGCGGGTATGCCGCCTTTGCCTCGGGGTTTGTTGGTCATGGGATTGGCCTGGAGACGGTCGAAGAGCCATACATTCAGTCTGGGAGCGAGGCAGTGCTCGCTGAGGGTATGGTCATCTGTGTCGAGCCGAGCATTCGTATCCCGAATCACGGTGGTTGTTCTATCGAGCAAGAAGTCGTCGTCACCCGCGACGGCTACGATTTGCTGACGACGGTGGCGGCGCAGTGGTGGTAGGGGAGTCATGGCCGTGGCAAGCATTCAGCGAGGATTTTTCGAAGGTCAGCGAGGCGACTGGGCTTGGGGAGCAATCCGTCGACCAGCTCGCGTAAGGGCGAGGATCCGAGCATGGCTTGATCCCAGCCAGTCCAGATGATCACTTTGAGCGAAGGCTGGAGCTGTTTCAGATGGGCGATCAGATCCCAGCCGCTCATGGCGGGGAACGAGATATCGACAATCGCCAGGTCGAACGTGCGTTGTCCAGCGAGGGCGATCGCTTCTGTGGGACTGGTTGTCGTTGTCACGTCGTAATTGTCGTTCTGCAGCCAGTTTGCCATCATCACAGCGAGACGTGCATCGTCATCGACAACGAGAACACGTGACTTGGGATTGGTCGGGATGGACGGATCACTTGGCACCGCCAGGACCGGGAGACGGCCTTCCCGGTCGGCGAACTCGTCGCGGTGATTCTCTTCAGCGAATGTTCGGCAAACTGAGTACGCGACCGACAATGTCGACCACCTCGGATGGCTCGGCGGGTAAATGAACGAAGTCGTCGGCGCCGACACGTAGGCACTCGATGATCTCCGTTTCACGGTGCGATTCGGCAAGAACGACCGTGCGCACCGTGCTGCCGCTTCGTCGGAGCGCGCTGACGATCGACGCCGCCGGAATGCGATCGCTGAGCTGGATGTCGAGCAAGAGGACTCCAATGTCGTCGATCTGTGGACGACGGTGCGCGGCAAGCTGAAGTAGCTCGCGCGCCGTGGCGCAGGTTCGCACGTGATAACCGGCTTGCTCGAGAAGGGTAGATAAGCGTAGACGCCGCCATTCGTCGGCGGATGCGCAAATGACGTCTGGTTCGTAGCTGAGCATCGCCAAGCCCATTCAACCTCTTCAACCTCTCAGATGACTGATAGCAAACCAATGATCCCGCCCCCCAGGCTGACGAAGTCTCCGATGCTCACCAGTCGTTGTTGGCCGCCTGGTAAGGTGATCACGTACTGGTCTTCGAGCGGGCCGAGCACGGTCGGAAAATCACTCCCGACGACCCGGTCCTTGCTTCCCGGTGCAAGCCGCTCGGCATGCGCCGCAGCTACAATGGCGGGATCGGACGAAAAGCGCGCGGGTGCCGGCATCGTTCCCCCGTTGAAGAGCATGACGGTGAAATTCAAGCAGACGCCCAGTGCAATCACCGGAGCCCACAGCGTTCGTATATTGAGTGTTAGGAACCAAAGCACGGGCAGATAAGACACCGGAAGAAGCCAGGACAACGCCTCGGCGCTCGGACCGAGATGAGAGAGCCAGCGAGTCCAGATCGCCTGGACGATCACGGCGATTACCAGCAGCCAGGGCTTCTTCGGCAAAGGCGCATGGTCAATCGACAGGCGCCGTCGCCGGGCCGGTCCGAGGGCAATAATGACGCCCAGGACCACGGCGACGGCCAAGAATGGAAAAAGCATGGCGAAACCGCCTGAACTACGCTGCTGAGCTACATCGGTAGAGTCATGTCCGCGAAGGCCGCGACGAGGAGGCTGCCCAGGACGACCGCGAAAGCAATGTAGCGATATACACGAGTGCGCACGAAAAGAACCTCCGCATACGGGCGGGTGCCCGCGAATTTCAGCCGGGAGAACCAGGTCAAAAGCGGCGATCCCGAAACGGTCGGCGCCTGATTTCGGAATTCACCGTCGTTGTGCTCTGTCCCGACCGTGCAACCGGAGGATACGCTAGAGACTTACAGTGGATTTACAACGGCGATTCTTCGGCGGTAAGCTGATGGTAGAGCGCGAGGAGCTCCTCGCTCGGCTCGGCGTCGATCTCCGAGCGTATCGTGCGGGTATATAGCCACATCTGAGAATCAAGGGCCTGTCGGTCGCCGGCGGCCTGGTAGAGACGCATCAAGGACGCATGGGCCGATTCCAGGGAAGAATCGACCTGGAGGGCAAGCTCGTGGCAGCGTATCGCGTGCTGGAGTAATCCCTGACGGGCGTAGCGGTCTGCGAGGGTTTCGAGGGCTCGCAAGTAGAGCGACGTCCAATAGCGGCGAATTGGATCAATCCACTCGGCGTCGAAGCCGGTCAACAGCTCGCCGCGGAAGAGTGCGGGCACTTCGCGTGGGGGTGGTCCATTCCGACGCGACCGGAGCTGGCCAACGAGAGTCGAGAGCGAACGGACGTCAAGGTCAATCGCCAAGGACGGATGATCGACCTGCAGGCGGTATGTACCGGATTGCTCGCGGACAAGAATCGTATCTCCCGCGACACCGCACAAGCGAGTGAGTGCTGCCCGTAAGTCGGCAACGCTGACCATGAATAGCTTCCGACTGGAGTCCGGGTCGCGGTCCGGAAATAGGTCGGTGACCGCCTGCTCACGGGTGAAGCCGTCGAGATGGGTGGCGCTGTACCAAAAGAGCTCGACCGCTTTCCGACGCAGTCCAGCCTGCCAGGTAACCGTGTTGCCGTCGACTATGACTTCCGGCCGACCGAACAGGTGAATCTCGAGGTGGCGAACCGTGCGCTCGGCTGATTGCTCGAGCATGTTGGCAACGTGGACGACGCGCGGCGCGCGCCGGTCGATCGCTGTCTGTTTGAGTAAGGCTGCCAGACCAGGGTGGTTGAGCCGACGCTGCAAATCGAGGAGGGTATCCCGAACCGGACGCATCACCCACCAGCCCACGGCCGGCGTGGATGCTCCGGGCGAGCGTAGATAGCTTTCGATAATCTGCTCGGCATCGCTCGCCCGGTCGGCCCTGATTTTCCCTTGTGCTTCGAGCAGGATTGCCTGCCAGGTATCCTGGGTTCCGCCGATCGTGCCGGAGACCTGCCGTGCCGCGGCGAATTGCCCGGCTGCCTCGGCCGCGATGCCCTTCTGAAGGGCACGCACTCCTTCCGCTAAAAGCAGATCGTAGCGCGACGGGCCTTGGGCAAAGGATCGGAGTTGTTCCAAGCTAGCCTCGGCCTCGACGTCCAGACCGACGAACCCCGCGGCGATCACGAAGCCGGCGAGCGCCCGCGCGAAAAGTCCGTCGCGGTCATTGCTCTGGAGCATGCTGCTGGCGAGGCGGTAGTGCTTGGCGGCAGCTTGGAAATCTTCGACATCAGCAAAGGCGTGAGCGGTCTGCAAGGTGAGCAAAGCCCGTTCCCGCGCCGGCAGGAGCGGCTCGCGCAGCGTCTGTTCGAGGATGCCCAGGGCGCGGCTGAACTCACCCCGGCACCGGGCAACGCCGGCTTGGGCATTGGCGAGAACGGCGCGCTGTGCCAGGTCGCCGGTTTCGTTCGCCAGGGCAAGGGCAGCGCCGAAGTGCTCGTTAGCGGCAGCGTAGTCACCATCCCAACCGGCGAAGATTCCGAGGGAGTGGTGGAGAAGCTGGCGTTCAGTCTTGGTCGACGTGGGGGTCAGCTCGGCAAGGGCGAGCCCCTGCTTGGCGGTTGCCCTTGCTACCTCTTTATTCCCGAGCAGTCGCTCGATCATGGCCAGACGACAAAACATGCCGGCGATGAGTGCTGGATCGCTGCTTGGATCCCGCCGAATTTGCTCGAGTACCTTGAGCATTGCCTGGTATGCCGTGACAGCGGCATCGCGCTTGCCCAGGGCCAGTCGGGCACGGGCAAGCACGTAGTGACTCCAAAACGAACAGATCGAATCGTCCGGAACTGTCGGCGAGTCACCGAGAAGCGCGAAGGCACGTTCGAGCTGACCCTCCCAGGTTACCGCTGCCCAGGCTCGGGCGAGTCGGAGACGAGGATAAGGCGAGAGGACACCCTCCGGTAATTGAGCGAGACAGCGGTGGGCGGCATTGGCAGCTTGGACAAGCCAGGCGGTGAACGGCGCGGCGTCAAGCGAAGCGGCGGCAGAGGCAGTATCGCCTGCCTGCAAGTACGATTCTGCGCTGGCGACTGGATCGACTGGCCGCAAGGCGCGACCAACTGCCTGGCGAGCGCTGCGAAGGGCTTGAGGACCGAGATTGCGACTCAAGACGTTACGGGCCGTTTCGCTAAAGCGGTAAGAATTCTCTTCTAACCGCTCGAGTAACGGAGTCTCCCGCGCAACCGCGTCCAGAAACTGACGTGTCGACGTGACTGGAGACCCCTCGATCGCCGCGGCGAGCTCACTGGTCAGCGACGAAGGAACCGCAAGACGAGCGAGCCGTTCGATGACTTCCACGCCGAGCGGCTCGATTACCTCGCGCTGGAGATATCCACCAAGATCGAAGTTCGCCAAGTGAGTCCAGGCGATGATCCAGGCGCCGGCCGGCGGGGTGTTGAAGACGACGGCAGCCCGTTGTCGCTCGTCGTCAGTGAGTTGGAAGTCACTCCAAGCGAGCGATCCCAGTTGGCCTTGGGCGGCTAGCCAATCGAGGATCCTGGTGAGCGGTCGCGGTGTCCAGCGTCCCGCGAGAATGACCCGTGCCGATGGTGGCAAGTGGCGTAGCAAGTCGGCGAGGGCCTGAGTTGCCCCCGGGTCGGTCAAGCGATGGACGTCGTCGACTATGAGCAGGCGCTGGTCGCTCGAGGAATCGAGGGTCGCGACGATTTGGGCGAGGTAGCCCAACCGATCGAGAGTTCCTGGCGCAGCGGCACCGATCGCTCCGGCCACACCGTGTAGGAACGAGAGCGCGTCAGTATCAAGATCGTCGATGGTATACCAGGCGCAACGAGGTGTCACGGCGCGCCCGAACTCGCCGAGCAAGGTGGTCTTACCGGCGCCGGCCGGCGCGGTAACGACACAAACCCGTCTTCGACTGGCACGGCGCAACGCCGCGAGCAAACGTGGCCGTGGCAGATGCGGCCGTGGCAGCAGCGGTGGTCGCCGTTTGCCGGCAAAGAGCGGATTCAGTTCGGACAGTGACGAGCGCGGCGACGTATCGGACGAGGAGCCACGTTGCCTGACCGCCATCGTGCAGGAATCCGGCCTATGTTATTTTCAGCTTTGGCCAAGAGAGACATTTCTTTCCTGGCTGACTGGCTGGATTATCGCGGTCGGTCACGAAAATGTCAAGATGTTGTTAACCTCAATTATTCACTGGGAGTCTCCGCTACAGCTCTCCCGGTCGACTCTCGGTGAGTGACCCGCATTTAAGCATTGCCCAGCGCTGCACGTCGCTCCGCGATTGGCCAGCGATGAAGGCGAGGAGGCAGACGTCGGTGGAGAGCCCGGGAAAGACCGGCCAGGACAATCAAGGCTTTTTCACGGCGTGGACTCCAGGGGAGGCTATAGGCAGAGCGAATCGGCTCGGGCAACAGGCCGGCCGTGGAAAGACGGAAGATTTCGACCAGCGGCACGCCCAGGACCGGTAGCGGTGGGGCCAAGAGATCCCTGGCAAGCTGGCGCGCGATTGGCCCAACTTGAATCTGGCCATTCGCCAGCATCTCTTTCAGGTAGCTGAGCAAGCCGTGGTGGCTGTCTGGCAGGTAGCCTTCGGGTACTCCGAGTAGCGGACCCAAGCTCGTGGCCTCACGGCAATAGAGATCCTTCTCGGCTGGCGCGACCGGACCGACGAACAGCTCGTAGGTTCGGAGCAACGAGTCGACCAGAGTGGCCCAAACCCAGCGCAAGAGAGCGGGGTCACGAGCGGAGTAAGGAGTACCCGCTTCGAACGTCCCGACGTTGGTCATGAGCCGACCGACCGTACGCCCGTGAATACCGTCGATGAGCCGGGCAGTCTGCCAAGCCTGGTGGCGTGTCCCGAAGGTCAGATAGAGCATGCTACCCAGTGTGTGCTGGAGACGCTGCCAGCGTGCTAACGGGCCATTCCGAAAGCGGCTGTGGTCGGCTACTCCCTGGGCGACGAGCGGGTGGGCGAACTGGAGGAGAATCGCGCGTGTCCACCCCAACAGAAGGACGATCTCGCCGTTGATCCGCCAGGTGACGCTGCTCGGAGTTACCGTGCCGTCGAAGTTACTCGAATCCATTGACCAATCTGATGGCCAATGGGGGGCTACTCGGCCCGGTACGTCATACTCGTCGGGAGAATAGATCATACGCTCGGGTTCGACGAAGCAGTTGGTTCGTAGGACTGAAGGAAGCGGATAACTTCCCGGGTGATGTCGCTAGGGGTCGACGAACCAGCCGTGACCGCGGCAACCGTCGCGCCATCCAGCATCTCCGGACGAATATCGGCAACGCCGTCGATCAGGAAGACGGCCTTTTTCCCGGCCTGATTCCGGACGACGTCGACGAGCCGGTTCGAATTGCTCGAATGCGTATCGCCGACGATAAAGACGACATCGGCCTCGACCGATTGACGGACCGCCGCTTCCTGGCGCAATTGCGTTGCCTGGCAAATCTCGGTGTGAACTTCCACGCTCGGATAGCGCTGGCGAATGCGTTCGACCAGTTCCTCGGTATCCCAGCGGGAAAGGGTCGTTTGGGTGGTCACCGCGACCTTGTCCGTTTGAGATAGTTGCACGCGATCGAGATCCTCAGCATCTTGAATGAGGTGGACGTGGTCGGGAGCCTCGCCAATCGCTCCCTCCGGTTCTGGATGGCCCTTGCGACCAATGTAAAGGATTTCGTAACCGGCAGAGACGAGCTTACGGATCAGCACGTGGGTCTTATCGACGTCGGGACAGGTCGTATCAACGCAGTTGAGTCCCTTGGCACGTGCCTTTTCCTTCACCTGAGGCGAGACGCCGTGAGCGGTGAAGATGACTGTCCCCTCGTTGACACGGTCAAGGAGATCAAGACGGCTGGCAGTGTTCTCGAGCGATGTTACGCCATACTGGTTCAGGCGCTCGACCATGAAGTGGTTATGCACGAGCTGACCGAGGATGTAGATCGGACGGGGAGTCTTCGGGTCGGTCGCCACGCGTTTGACCATTTCCATCGCGTCAACGACGCCGTAACAAAACCCACGCGGGGTAATGCTGATCACTTTCATTGCAGTCCTCTCCTCATCAGTATATCGACCATCGATCAATTTGACCAGAATTCGGCGAGGTGATAGAGGAGAGGCGGCTGCCGATCCCGCGATCCGATCTACGGTGGTGGGTCGCGGCGCTGGCGAGGCCGGTTTCAAAACTGCTATAATCGGCCGTACGGGGAGAATTCTTGCCGAGGAGGCTTCTGCTGGAGGCACTTGCTTTAGCACGGCAGATCGCTGATTGGGCTGCCGAAGCAAAAGCGGAAGACATCGTTGTCCTGGACGTTCGAAAGGCAACCTATCTCGCTGATTATTTCGTCATTAGTACCGCGACGAGCGATCGTCATATGATCGCGCTAATGGAGCGCATCCGTGATCAGGTGAGCAATGTCGGTGTCGAGCCGTATCACGTTGAAGGTACTCCCGATTCTGGCTGGCTTCTCATAGACTACGGAGACGTCGTCGTCCACATCTTCACGGCGGCGCTGCGCGACTTTTATCACCTTGAGAGAGTATGGAGCCAAGCGACAACGGTCTTACACGTTCTCTGATTGGCGTGTTCAGAATGGTCGACGCATCGAGGAAGCAGGGGCTGTAAACCGCTATGGATCGATTGAGGGTGTTCAGCGGATCATCCCACCCGGCTTTAGCGCAGGGTATCGCCGAAGCGCTGGGAATTCCGCTCTCGCCACTGGAAAGCCGCCGTTTCAGTAACGATAATCTCTACGTTCGTCTCTGTGAAAACGTGCGTGGGACGGACGTCTTTGTCGTGCAAACATTTTCGCCGCCTGTCCAGGATCATATCTTCGAGCTGCTAATGCTTCTGGATGCCGCGCGCTCGGCGTCGGCGGAGCGCGTAACCGCGGTGATTCCCTACTATTCGTACGCCCGGTCGGACAAGAAGGACGAGCCGCGCATTTCGATCACCGGTCGTCTGGTTGCCGATTTGCTCGAGACGGCGGGAGCCAACCGTGTCTTGACCCTTACCCTCCATTCGCCCCAGGTTCACGGCTTCTTCCACATGCCAACTGACCATCTTTCTGCCGAGGTCGTCTTAGCCGATGCGCTCCGCGAGCGCGACGTGTCTGACGCTGTCGTGGTCACCCCGGACATTGGCAACGCCAAACGCGCGGCTCACCTGGCTCGCCGCCTCAATCTGCCGGTGGCGGCGGGAAACAAGCGTCGGCTGAGTGACGATCGGGTAATCATTGACGGTATCGTCGGCGAAGTCCACATGGATACAGCGATCATCACCGACGACGAAATTGCCACCGGTAGCTCGGTCTGGGAGTTGCTGAACTTGCTCCAGCGCGAAGGAGTTCGCCGATGCTTGGTGACCTGCACCCATGGCGTTTTCACCCGGGGCGCGGTCGAGCGAGTGAGCAGTCACCCCCTTGTCGAAGAGATCATCGTCACCGACACGGTGCCGGTACCAGCAGGCCAGCATACCGATAAACTGAACGTTGTCTCGGTCGCTTCCCTCCTCGCCGAGGCGATTCGCCGAATTCATCTGGACGAGTCGGTTAGTGCTCTGTTTACGTAAGTCGGCGTGCGCTGAGCCGAGCTAAGGGTGATACGCACTGGTCTGCTCTCAGTTGTGCCTGGAAAACTGCCTCCTGCCATGCGGTCAGGCGTCTCTGACGCCGAGTCTCCAAGCTCACATCGCCAGGCAGGATCTGATGAATGGTTCAACGATCATTAGCCTCTCTTGACAGCGGTGACCAGCCAGACGCGCTCCTTTTCTGTTTGGACAACCCGCCGTTCGGCGACGAACGACCCGATGGTAAACCTCGATTCTTCGTTGGGCACCGGTCCGGTTACTCTGCCGATCACTTTTCCCAATGCACGTGGCCATAGCGATCGCTCGGCAATCGCGGCTTCGATGATTACGAGCTTGCCACTGTGCCGCCGGAGCACCCGGTCTGCTTCGCGCCAAAACCAGGGATCCCGAACGAACGGAGCAGGAAAGGTGAGGACCAACGTGTCAAAACTCTCGGCCGAAAAAGGAAGAGCGCGGGCGTCGCCGCCGACGAGGCGGTTCGGATGGCCCTGTTGGCGCAACCGGCGACCAGTTTGGCGCCAAAATTCTGGCGAAAGATCGAGGCCATAGGCGTCGTAGCCGGCCGCGAGTAGATCGAGCAAGAGCCAGCCCGGACCGCAGCCAATCTCGAGGATTCGCGAACCGACCACCTGATCGAGCGCATAACGCTGCCAGGCGTGCCAGCGCCCCCCGGAGACGAGCCAACTGATCGGATCGTATGCCCAGGCGAGCTCGTGATACAGGCGCTCGTAGAGCCAGCCGAGGATCAGCGCCGTAGCTCAGCTCCCAGCTCACCAACTAATGCTTGCTCGATCTTGTTGTGCAGGGTGGCAACCTCACTATCGGTGAGCGTTCGATCCGGAGCCTGGTAGGTAATGTGGAAGGCCAGATTGATCTTGCCGGCTGGAATTGGTGGTCCCTGGTAGATGTCGAACAGCTCGACTGACTTGACCAATGGCATGCCGGCCTCGCGGATCAGGTTCTCGATCGCCTCGGTCGTCACCTCGGCCCCGACGATTACCGCGAGATCCTGGACGACTGGTGGAAACCTCGGAATTGGCTGAATCGTCCGCTGGGAGGTCGCGAGGCCGAGCGCCAGGTCAAGATCGATTGCCAGTAGGAGGGCTGGTTGATCGACGTCGAAGGCGGTACGCACTTCTGGCTCGACTTCGCCGAGCACGCCGAGCAGCTTTTCCGGTTGACCCGGGACAAGGATCGCAGCCGAGCGTGCGCCGTGGAAGATCGGGTGGCGCAATGGCCGGTAGGAGTGTTGGCCAATCGCAAGGCGATCGAGCACGACCTCGGCAATCCCTTTGAGCCAGAAGAAGTCATTCTCGAGACGACTGCCCCAGCTTGAGCCGGAGCGGTACGCGCCCGCGACGACGGTCAGAATGTTGCGCTCTTCGGGCAGATCGTTGAGTCGAGGTACGTAGGTACGGCCGATCTCGAACAATAGCACGTCGCGGTCGGCAATCCGCAGGTTATTGCGCAAGGTCTCGAGCGCCGTGCCAAACGTGGTCGTTCGGAGACACTCATTGTCGGCGCTAAGCGGGTTGACGAGTTCGACTGGCTGGAGGTCGAGGGGCGCGAAGCGCGCGCTGACGAGTTGGGACAGGTCGCGTGGCAGGCAGTATTCGCTCGCCGCTTCGATAGTCGATGCCATGAAGCTGCTCGCCCCGGTTAACTCGGCCCCGGGGCCGAGTAATCGCCCCAGGCGTTCACGGCTGGTGAGCGAGTAGGTCACGATCTCGCTCAATCCCAGGCCGGTGAGCGTCTCTCGGATCAGGTCGAACCAGCGCAACTGGAGGTTGATCGTCGGCTCGGGGGGCCGGCCGGCGGGCAGGGTCGAGGGGATCTCGGAATAGCCAAGCAGCCGAGCAACCTCTTCGCAAAGATCGGCGGGAATAGTTAGGTCAGTCCGCTGCATTGGCGGTACGATGTGCAGCCCCCCGTCTTGCTGCTGGACTTTGCAGCCAATGCGCTCCAGCAAGCGGCGGATCTCCCCGGCCGACAAGTCAATGCCGAGCAGCCGCCGGACTTCGCTGGGCGTTAGGAAAATCTCGGTCGCCTCGGCAGGCTTGGGATAGACGTCGACAATGCCATTCGTCGCCTCACCCCCCGCCACTTCGAGCATGAGCTCGACTGCCCGCTGGATCGCCGGCATTGGTAGCTCGCGTGGCAGGTCGCGTTCGAAGCGGTGCGCGGCGTCGGTGAGCAGCTTCAGGCTACGCGCCGTCCGTCGGACGCTGAGCGCGTTGAAGTTCGCTGATTCGATCAGGACGCTGGTCGTTTCCGAGGTTACTTCGCTATCGGCGCCACCCATGACGCCGGCGATTGCCACCGGCCCTTGGGCGTCGGCGATCACGAGATTCGCCGAGGTGAGGCCACGGGTCGAGCCGTCGAGCAGGACGATTGACTCGCCATCACCCGCTCGGCGGACGATGATCTGCTTACCGCGTAACTTGTCGTAATCGAAGGCGTGAAGTGGCTGCCCCCATTCGAGCATCACGTAGTTGGTCACGTCGACGACGTTGTTGATCGGTCGCAGACCAACCGCGGTCAAGCGGTCACGTAACCACTTGGGCGATTGACCGATCGTCACCCCCCGGACAATTGCCGCAGTATAGCGCGGGCAGAGGTCAGGGTCGACGATCCGGATATCGATCAGCGAGCCGGTGAGCGGGCCCGGGCTCGGATAGTCTGGCGTTGGGATCGCGAGTGGCTCCTCGAGCAACGCGGCGACCTCGCGCGCAATGCCGATCATTGAGAAGAGGTCGACCCGGTTCGGCGTGACGTCGATGTCGAAGATGACGTCCCCAAGCTCTTCGGCCAGCGGCGTGCCGGGAGTCGCCGCGTGATCGAGAATCAGAATCCCGGCGTGGTCTTGGCCGAGCCCCAGCTCTTTCGCCGAACAGACCATGCCTTCAGACAGGATGCCGCGCAGCTTGACTGGCTTGATCTCCTGGATTTCCGGCGTTGGGAGGTGGGTATTGAGGAGCTTAGCGCCGACCAGGGCGAGCGGAACCTTGTCGCCGACCTTCAGATTGGTCGCGCCGGTGATGACGGTGATTGTTCGCCCCTCGCCGTAATTCACCGTCGCAAGCTGGAGGCGGTCGGCGTTGGGGTGGGGCTTGAGATCGCTGACTTCGCCAACGAAGACGTTTTCCCAGCTTTCGCCAATTCGATAGATAGCTTCGACTTCAACCCCGGCCATCGTCAAGCGGTGGGCAAGTTCCTCAGGCGGGAGCGAGGCCGGGGTGTAGCTCCGCAGCCACTTCAATGAGACTTTCATTCAGCAAATCCTCGAGAATGTCTCGTCGGGATGTGCCTCCCTCACCCATGATGCCATTTCTATCGCCTGGCGGAAGCAGGACCGCAGGGCATGCCCCTTCTCCCCAACCGGAGAGCAGGGCTTAAGGGTAGAGGGGGCCGTTCGATCTACCGAAACTGCCGCAAGAACCGCAGATCGTTCGCGAAAAACAAGCGAATGTCATCGATGCCGTATTTGAGCATGGAGATCCGTTCAACCCCCATGCCAAAGGCGAAGCCGGTATACCGGCTTGGATCATAGCCCACCCCTTCCAATACTTTTGGATGGACCATGCCCGCACCCATGATCTCCAGCCAGCCGCTCTGCTTGCAGATCCGGCAACCGGCGCCATGGCAACCGTGGCAGTCGACCGCCATTTCGGCACCAGGCTCGACAAACGGGAAGAAATCGACCCGAAAGCGAGTCCGTCGCTCAGGGCCAAAGACCATGTGCGTGAAGGCAGTGAGCGTTCCCTTCAGGTCGGCAAAAGTTAGGTTCTCGTCGACGGCGAGCCCTTCCACCTGGGTGAACTGGCTTTCGTGCGTCGCATCGGTTGCTTCGTAGCGGTAGCAGCGGCCAGGCACCACGACCCGCACCGGGGGCTTGGTCTTCTCCATCACCCGAATCTGCATCGGCGAGGTGTGGGTGCGCAAGAGCATTTGACCAAGGGGGAGTGACCCTTCCGATTTGACGTAAAAAGTATCCCAGCGATCCCGGGCCGGGTGCTCGGGAGGGATGTTGAGCATATCAAAATTGAGCTTTTCCCATTCGACCTCGGGCCCTTCGACGACATCGTAGCCGAGCGCTCGGAAGGCACCGACGATCTCCTCCAGAGTCTGGGTGATCGGATGCTTCTGGCCGATCAGAGTTGGCTTGGCCGGACGGGTCACATCGATTCGCTCGCGGGCGACCTCCGCTTCTCGGAGCGTTCGCTCGATCTGGGTCCGTCGGTCGTTGAATTCGCTTTCGAGCAGGCGCTTGACGTCGTTAGCGATCTGGCCAACCGTCCGCCGCGCCGACGGCTCCAACGTGCCGAGGTTGCGAAGGATCTGATTTAGCTCGCTACGCTTGCCAAGGTAGGTGACACGCCAATCTTCGAGCGCGGGGAGTGCGTCGAGGCGGCCGAGGTGCTCGAGGGCGCGTGACTTGAGTTCTTCTAGCTGTTCGATCACTTCTTTTTCCCCATCTGGGCTCTTCGCACGCGAGCAACCTCGAAGAGCAAGATTGTGCCAGCCATCGCCGCGTTGAGCGACTCGGCCGATCCCGCCATCGGGATGGTAACCGCGGCACTGGCCGCGGCTTCGGCCTTGGGACCGGCTCCCTCGGCTTCTCCACCCAGGATGATTGCGCAGTCGCGTGTCCAGTCGATCTGGTCATACGGTGTGCCCTGGTGCGCTGTGGCCAGCCAGCGGGTCCGATCGCCCAGGCGCGGCAAGAGTCGATCCCAATCGGTGTCTTCCAGGATGTTCAAGCGGAAATGTGCCCCCATCGCCGCGCGGACCACTTTCGGAGCGTAGGCGTCGACTGAGTCGATGAATGCGACGGTGCAAACGACTCCGCTTGCATCGGCCGAGCGCAAGATCGTGCCGGCATTTCCCGGATCACGCAATCGGTCGAGAACGAGAATCACCGGTCCGGTCAGCGGTTTGGTCGACGGCGGTGGAACCCTCAGAACGGCGATAACACCCTGAGGGGTTACTGTATCGCTGAGTGCTTTGAGAACGGCTTCGGTGACTGGCTGACAGTTGAATTGGCGAAGCTGCCGGAGAAGCTGCTGGCCACGCGGAGTGCGCTCGAGCTGCTCGGGGACGACGAGGGCGAGCTCGGGCGACTGGCCGGCGGCAAGAGCTTCTTCGACGAGCCGCACGCCTTCGACAACAAACAGGCCTTCTTTCCAACGCACGGTGGCTCGTTGAAGCGAGCGAACGAAGCGAATGCGCTCGTTCGCCACGCTAGTGATCGTCGGACCGGCGTAACGTGGCCGTTTATCGTCGGGCACGGCAACCTCTTTCAGGTAGTGCCGAGTGCTCCCTTCGCCGTGGCGACGAGCTGGTTGAAGTCCGGTGCGTTGGCGTAGGCGAGCTCGGCGAGAATCTTCCGGTCGACCGTGACACCAGCCAGCTTCAGACCATGCATGAGCTGGCTGTAGCTGAGGCCAGCGAGACGGGCACCGGCGTTGATGCGGGTAATCCAGAGTCGGCGCATGTCTCCCTTGCGTTCCCGCCGGTGGGCATACGCGTAGGACAGCGCTTTGAGCATAGATTCGTGGGCACGGCGAAATAGTGAGTGCTTGGTTGCGCGGTGGCCCTTGGTAAGCTTGAGAACTTTCTTATGACGTGCGTGAGCCGTTACGCCCCGTTTGACGCGTGGCATGGGTCATCTCCTCACGGAATTAAGAGCCGTATGGGATTAAGCGGCGGAGGCGCTTCTCATCGGCCGGTGCAACTGGGAACATTTTGTCATATTGGGACTTGGCGCGGGCAGAGCGATTGCGACGCAGGTGGCCGCGCAGTCCTTTCATCCGCATGATCTTACCGGAGCCGGTAACCTTTAGTCGTTTGGCCGCTGCCTTGTGGGTCTTGAGTTTTGGCATCGTGGTAGTTATAGCCCCCTTGTTCAGGTCCAGACACAAGCAGCCACCGGCCGAAATCAGCCAGTGGCATGCACACAATCGAGGGGATTATACCAGACGCTACACCGGGGTGCAAACGCGATCAGGTCTCTCCCTCCTGCCTCCCCGGTAGATGGATTTTGCAATGAAATGATAGGGCAGCAATTATTGACAGGGCGAAGCATGATGCAGTACCTTGGTTCCGAAACCGATTCCGAAACCGGTTCCGAGCCATGACAAGTCAAAAACGAGCGACGATTGCCGATGTCGCACTCAGAGCGGGCGTCTCACGTACATCCGTATCCCGTGTTTTGAACCGCCGGGGCGAGCTATCCGCGGAGACGCGCGAGCGCGTGTTGCAGGCGATTCGCGATTTGGGATATCGACCGAGTGAAGTCGCACGCAGTCTGTCGTCGCGGCGAACCTACACTGTCGGGGTGATTGTCTACGATTTGCTCAACCCCGGCCTCGCGGCCATCGTTAATAGTGTGCAAGTCGGGCTGGCGCGGGAGGGGTATCGAACGATCGTGGCCTGTATGGCCGGACAGTTTGCTGCCGGTGAGTCGTGCCTAAGTCTGATCGAGGACCGACGTGTTGATGGGATCATCATCACCAATCCCCTTCCAGACGCCGACGCCGATGCTCCCGGAGCAGCCATGCTGCCCGAACTCGCCCGGACCGGGACGATCTGTTACCATCCGTCAAGCCGACGTGTCTCACGGGCAAAGTTCGACAATCTGGCGGGCGGCGAACAGGCGATGACTCACCTGTTATCTTTGGGGCACCGTCGGATCGGAGTTCTGGTCGGTCCGGAGCGATGGGGCATCGTCGACGAGCGCCTGACCGGGGTTCACGTCGCACGGGATCAGCGAGGCCTTCCGCCGTCGACGATCATCGTCGAGCGCGCGACGGAATGGTCAATCCCGTCGGGCTACAAGGCGACACTCCGCTTGCTCGACCGCGTACCAGACCTCACCGCGATCCTGGCTCTCTACGATCTCCTGGCGGTTGGGGCACTCCGTGCGCTCGCCGATCGAGGCAAACGGGTTCCGGACGATGTGGCGGTAATCGGCTACAATGATGAGGTGTTCGCTGACTATTCGGTGCCGCGACTGAGCACGGTGCGCGCCGATTGCAATCACATGGGAGAGATCGCGGCCAAGCTCATGTTGGAATTACTCGGTGACGATGGCGCCGAGGCGCGCGAAGTGATTGTTCCTACCAAGCTGATTGCCCGCGACTCCACGTTAGGACGCATGAGTCCGTTGGTCATGGGGTAGCCCGGATTATTGATCCAGGCGGTAGAGAGAATCTGTAGCGCGGGGGACCCAGAGTTCGGCTGATTGAGAGTGGACGTATGAGACGTCCGAAGAATTGGAGAGGAGGACTCCTTAAGCGTTATGGCTAGATCAGTTTTTTCGACCCCTTTTTCGCGGCGACGTTTGCTCGCCGTCGGTGGTGGTGTGCTCGCTTCGTCGACGCTCGCACTGATCCTGTCCGCCTGTGGGCAGAGTGCTGCGCCAAGCCCAACCACCGCGTCAGCCGCGTCGACATCGGTACCGGCCCAACCAACTGCCGCGCCGACCGCGGCGGCTACGGCGAGTAGCCCAGCGGCCGTTCCGACCACGGCGGCCCAGCCAACGGCCGCGGCGACGGTGGCATCGACCGGGACAGCCGCGCCCGCGGGCACGGCGGCCGCCACCGGTGCGTTGACGCCTGCTACGACTACCGGCAACGTGACCTATACTCCTGCCAAGACGACCGGTCCGGTCACTTTGCGCGTCGCCGCTGGTAGCACCTACACGAGTTGGAAAGGCGTTTGGGACCAACTCGTCAAAGCGTACCAGGATGCCAACAAGCAGATTACGGTGCAGCTCGATCCCGGGGCGACCGGGGCAAATTACGATCAGAAGCTGTTTGCCGACATCGCGGCCGGTACGCTGCCTGACATCATCTATACGACTGACAACTACGCCGCTCCCTTCAAACAGAATAAGATCACTCAGGATATGCTGCCGTTCGCGCGGCAGACCAATTTCCCGATCAGCGATTTCAACCCGACCTTCCTTAACCTTGGCATGGTTGATGGTCAGCTCCACATGCTACCGGCCAGCGGCGACGTGGTCGTCCTCTTCATCAACAAGAAGATGGTCCAGCAGGCCGGGGTCCAGATTCCGTGGCAACTGGACTATAAGAACAACAAAATCTGGACGACCGACGATTTCTACAAGGTCTGCCAGCAGCTTACCGTCGATGTGAAGGGTAAGCACGGGAATGAGGCCGGCTTCGACAAAAATAACGTCAACGTTTATGGTGCATCGGTGCGGATCGACTGGTGGGCCGTCTACGTACCGGCGATCGTCAGCTTCGGCGGGCAGTTGGTGTCTGACGATCTGACTAAGTCACTGATGAACTCTCCGCAAGGCATCGAGGCGTTCAAATGGCTGACCAAGCCGGTCCTGGATGGTTACTGGGCGCCGTTCAGCTTTCTGAACACCTTGAGCCAGACGAACGGTGCGATTGACGCCTTCAATGGTGGCAAGGCGGCGATCACGACCACGGTACACGGTAGTGTTCCTGGCATTCGCCCGAATATTAAGGACGATTGGGACGTGGCTCACTTCTACGCCGGCCCCGCCAAGCGTGTGACTGGCATGGGGACTCTCGGCTTCGCAATGTCGGGGACGACGAAGAATCCCGACGTGGCCTGGAACTTCCTGGAGTTCATGTATGATGATCCGGGCCAGAAGATCATCTTGTCAAGCTATGGCGCATCGCCGGTCGAGAAGCGGTTCTACAATGCCTCTTTCTGGCGCGAGCTGCCCCCACCCCCGGCGAACAATTCGGTGTTCACCGATGCCTACGACTATGGTATCCTGCCACCGCGGCTGCCCTTCTACACGACCGGGCCGTTTACCAAGGCGCTTGGCGATGGCTTGACGGCGATTGAGCTCGGCCAGGCGAAGGTCGAGGATGTCGTCGCCAATGTCAGTAACGAGCTCCAGAAGTGGCTCGATCAGAACGTGAAGAAGTCCTAATGCGTTGATTCTCCGGCGGAGACGCGGAAAAAGAAGAGGTTCAACCAGCGCCGCGCCTCCGCCGGAGTTGTCCCCTCATCGCCAATGAGTTGGCATCGGTGGGGGGCCTGTTCGCAAGCGGTATAAAGGGGGTGGCAGAGTGAGTTCGCATGGTGCGGTCGCCACGAAACGGGCACCGGGAGGCGGTGGGAAGCGGGTCTGGCGCGATCTGCCTTGGGTCGCATTGTTTCTCGGACCGAACTTCGTTCTATTCTTCGTCTTCACGGCCTTTCCGATCGTCTTTGGCCTGGCCGTTAGCTTCCTCAAATGGAATATTGTGGAGCCGTGGAGCTTTGTCGGCTTAGCGAATTACCGTCAGTTGATCTTCCAGGATCCATTGACCTGGAAAACGATCACGATCACTGCCTACTACACGGTCGGTGTCCTGCCAGTTTCCCTGGCGCTCTCGCTCTTCTTTGCAACTCTTCTGAACCAGCGGATTCGCGCCCTTGGCTTCTGGCGAGGCATCTTCTTCTTGCCGATGGTGACTTCCGGCGTGGCGATCGCCCTAGTCTGGAAATGGCTCTACGCCTACCAATTTGGCGCCGTCAACTGGCTGATTGCCTTGGTAGGGATTCAGCGGCAGAACTGGCTCTTCAGTCCAACGTTGGTGATGCCCGCGATCATCGTGGTCGCGATCTGGGCGGCGATGCCGGTGCAGATTATCTTCTTCCTCGCTGGCCTGCAGAACGTTCCAAAGGATTTGTACGAGGCGGCGGCGATCGATGGAGCCGGACGCTGGCAATCGTTTGCGCACGTGACCTGGCCAATGATCTCGCCGACGGTGTTCTTCCTGACGGTTATTACCTTCATTCATTCGATGACCGGTGGCTTCGACATCGTCTGGAACATGACGCAGGGTGGGCCAGTTGACGCATCGAACTTATACATCGTTCAGCTCTTCCGAACCGCTTTCGTTTACTTCCAAATGGGCTATGCGTCGGCGATGGCCTATGCCCTGTTCGTCGTCGTCCTTATCTTTACCATCTTCCAGTGGAAGGTGCAGGACCGATGGGTACATTACGGGTAGCGTCTGCCCCAACGGGCGTGTGGCAAAGCGAGAGAGCCCAGCAACGCATCACGCTGGCAATTACTTACGTTCTCCTGATCGTTGGGGGAGCGCTGATGCTAGTTCCCTTTGCCTACATGCTGAGCACCGCGCTGAAGCCCAATACGCAGGTCTTTCTTTTTCCTCCCGTCTGGATCCCCCAGCCACTGGTTTGGGACAACTTCCGACAGGCGTGGGAGGTCGTCGGCTTCCGAACGTTCGTTAATACCGTTATCTTCGCGGTCTGCATCGTCTTTGGCCAGGGGCTGGTCACGACGATGGGAGGGTACGCGTTTAGCAAGCTGAAATTCCCGGCGCGCGAGTCGATCTTTCTCGCCTACCTGGGCACAATGATGATTCCTCAACAGGTGACGATGATTCCGGCCTACATCGTTGTCGTCAAGCTCGGCTGGCAAAACAGCTACCCGGGGCTGATTGTTCCAATTCTGGCCAGTGGTGCGTTTGGGACGTTCTTGTTCCGCCAGTTCTTCAGCCAGATTCCGGACGATCTTTCCGACGCGGCGGTGATCGACGGCGCCAGCCATTTGACGATCTTTGCCAGGGTGTTCTTGCCGCTGAGCAAGCCGGCCCTCACTGCTTACGGCACGATCACTCTGCTAAACGCCTGGAACATGTACGTTTGGCCACTGATTATCATCCAGTCGAAGGATCTCTGGGTACTGACCCTGGCCCTTTCGACGCTGCAGAGCGACATGGGCTCCCAGGTCAACATCCTACTGGCCGCGGTAACGCTTTCGGTACTGCCGTTGCTCGTATTCTACCTGTTTGGCCAGCGCCTGTTCGTTCAAGGTGTAACAATGACCGGGATCAAAGGATGAGGAAACGATTGATGACTAACTCTCGTCCGAAGGTACTTATCGTTTGTAACAAATACGTTCGCGACGTTTACTTGCGCCCGGATGACCTCGACCGCCTGGCGAAGTTTGCCGAATGGGAGTGGCTGCCGGCCGAGGGGGGTCAGGGCTTCGGTCCGAACGAGGATCCAGCGATTCTCCAACTCTTACTGGAAAAGGTCGACGACGTCGAAGGCATCGTCGTCTGCCACGGCTCGCCGCGAATCGATGCCAGGGTGCTGGAACGGGCGCCTCGCCTCAAGGTCGTTGGCGAGCTCGAAGGTGATCGTTTCGCATACCGGATCGACACCGAGGCTGCCTGGCAACGCGGTGTGAAAACGCTCGATACAACGAACGGCTCATCTTATCCGGTTGCCGAGTGGGCGTTGGCCCTAGCGATCATCTCGCTACGCAACGCCGGTGAGCAGTTTCGGCACATGATCGCTCACGAAGCCTATCAGAGGCCGAGAACCGACTTTGGCTACGTCCACGCCGAGCTGTATGGCAAGAAAGTTGGTCTGATCGGCTGTGGCCACATCGGTCGTCGCCTGATCCAGTTCTTGAAAGCCTTCGCTTGTGACGTCCGGGTCTACGACCCTTACATTCCGAAGGAATTGCCTGACGTTCTCAACTTCCTCCAGACGTCGCTCGACTTCGTTATGTCCGATTCGGACGTGGTGATCTGCCTGGCGCCGCTCACCCCGGCTACACGCCGCATGATCGGTAAGCGCGAGCTGGACTTGCTACCGAGCGGCTCGGTCTTCGTGAACGTGTCGCGGGGCCCGATCGTCGATTCGGACGCTTTGGTCGAGCGCTTGCGGCGACGCGACATCGTAGCTGGGCTTGATGTGTTCGACCCCGAGCCAATTCCGGCCGACCACCCGATCAAAGACCTGCCAAACGTCTTCCTGTCGCCACACATCGCCGGCGTTACTGCGGCGACCCGGGAAGCGTTCTTCACTTTGATGGTTGATGAGCTCGATCGCTTCTTCCACGGTCACGAAACGCGCTACGACCTGCTGCCCCGGACACTCGCTAATCGTCAGGGGGAGCCACCACCAGCGAGATAGGAAGGAACCAATGAAACTCGGTTACAGCGCCTGGGGCATGCCAACCCTGCCAGTCGATGAGCAGATCCGGATCGTCAAAGACGCCGGCTTCCAGGGGATCGAGCTCATCTGCATCGAGCGCGCTTCGACCAACCTCGACCGCCTCGACCCATCCGAGCGCAAGCGGATTCGCCGTCTGCTCGACGCGTCGGGCTTGGCCTTCCCTGCTTTACACGCGAGCGTCAATCCAATCGATCCCGATCCGGAGCTGGCTGCCCGCAACGTCGAGCGCCTACGTCGCTCGATCGACCTTTCGGTCGAACTCGCCGGTCGCGACGAGCCAGCGGCGATCGTCCTGATGGGCTACGGCAAAACCGACACCTACGAGCAGGATCGAGTGCGCTTGGTCCCGATTTTCCAAGACCTCGCCGAATATGGCAAGTCTCGTGGCGTCAAACTGGCGTACGAGTTTCACGTCGGTCAAGCGATCGATCGCCCGGAGCGCATGCTTTGGCTGCTCGAGCAAGTTGGCCATCCGTTCTTCCGGGTGAATCTCGATACCAGCCACTTCGACGTGATGGGCTACGGCATTGCCGAGTCGGTCCGTCCGTTGGTCGCCTACGCGGTGCACACCCACGTCAAGGATCAGCGCGGCCGCTGGCCGAACCACGAATATCTCATCCCCGGCGACGGCGATTACGACTACGTTACCTACCTGAAAGAGCTAGACATGGGGGGCTACACCGGCTTCATCACCGGCGAGATCAGCGTCATGGTCCAGCGCAAGCCCGGCTACGACCCCGAAGCCGCGGCGCGCCAGAGCTACCGCGTGCTTTCCGAGGCGTTCGAGAAGGCTGGCCTGAAGATTGGCTAACGGAAGTGGGATGCATACAAGGTTGGGTAATCCCCCACGAGGAGAGGGGAGACTCCCTCTTCACCCTTTCCATAGCAGACGAGCCGTAGCACTTGTTCTGCTGGCTGCCAGGATTGCATTGCCTTGACACTCCCGGTTCGTCTTGCTATACTATAGATACTAAGCAGCCCGAAGAGGGCTGCTTTCCTCTTGCCCGGGCCATTAGCTCAATTGGCAGAGCAGGCGACTCTTAATCGTCTGGTTGTAGGTTCGAGTCCTACATGGCCCACCGCCACGAAGCTGGACGGGATCAGCTTCTCGAAAGCCCACGGTGAGCAAGTCCGTGGGCTTTAGTGAGTCTTCGGCTGTATCGGTTGTAGCTCTGTCCTATTTTTGCCACTTTGCCGTGATCTCAGCAACGATTTCGTCCGCCCCTACAACACTCTGGGCGGCCTGCTGGAGCTCGTTGGGAGGTTTTTGTGGTGCCGATTCGGCTGCTACGAGTACGGCCGGCTCAACGGTAATTGGCGCCTGGGTTAGCAAGGCGAGGTTCAGAGCGTCGCTCGGACGTGCATCGAGGCCATTTATACCCCCGGTCCCCCTGACGAATACGGTCGCGTAATAGGTGTCGTCGACCAGTCGTGAGATTCGCGCTTCGGTGATCTGTCCACCAACTATTTGCACGAGGTTCGCCACGAGATGGTATGGACCCGGGCGGGGATATTGGACGCGTTTCAGATTAAGTGCCAGGGCACCGGCCTCGGCTTCCCCGATCCAAACGCGGAGTGTGCGGCTACCATTAATCTCCTGCAGAACAACGACGTGCTTCGGTGCTTCCTGGATGTTTGATTGCGTTCTCCGGACGTCTACGACCTGCATCGGGATGGGGGGGGGTGCCATATTCGTTGCCATGTTGTCCTCCCAAAGAGTGAAGAGTTTCCGTTTCAGTGTTCCACGAGCTTTGTGCAGCCGGGTTCGAACCGTTCCGACGTCGATTCTGAGAAGTGTTGCCGTTTCCAGGTAGCTGAGGCCTGAGAGATAGAACAGCGTAACCGCCGCCCGCTGGCCCGGAGGGAGGCTGGCGATTGCGTAGCGTACACGGTCGGCTAAATCTCTCGTCTCGGCTCGTTCTTCAGGGCTCGCCCCTTCGTCGGGTATCTCGTCGCTTTTCCGTCCCCCGTCAAGTACCTCTGGCAACCAGGTCTCCCGTGACCGCCGACGTAGCCAGCTTCGGCCAATGTTTAGACCGATACCCACTAGCCAGGAGCCGAAGCGCTCCGGTTGCTCCAACGACTGGAGGCTCAACCAGGCTTCGAGAGCTGCTTCTTGCGCGATATCCTCGACAAGGGAGGCATCGGTAAGCATTCGTCGACATACCGCAACCAGCGTCGGCCGGTGGCGCTGAAGCAGGAGGGCGAATGCCTCGGTATCACCCCTCCACGCGCGTTTAATCAGCTCGGTATCGTTGTCACCTGGCAGCACGTCACTCACGATTCGTTCGGTAGATCTCCTCCCTTGAAAATAGGTTTTCATCCCCTGGTGGTGCCCATCCGGGCATCAGGCACTCCTTACTAAATAGTTGCCTGGGAAGGCTTTTGGGTTACCTTTTGATGAAGCGCAGCTAGAGTCTTGCAAAGAGGGTTAGATGCTTTCTCTCGATTGCCTCTAGAGCCCTAGCCGGCTTTGGTTCTTCAGAGGAGAATGTGATTGAAAACAAACGAGGGCTACAAATAGCGTCCACGAGCACGAAGCAGACGACCTGGCCGCACTAGCCTGCGGTCTTCCCGGCCAGCCAGTTTTCCAGGTATCTGGATCAGCCCGATGCTTTAGATGCAGCAGGCGAGGCTCGGCCGGTAGCTGTGGTCGAGGATCGCAGTTTCCCCGCTTCTCGACCACGAGTTGATTAACTCCAACGAAGTGTTACTGCGAGCCGACCTGATAAATCGTGTAGGAAGTGGTCGTGCCCTTGGCGTAGTTCTCGACCTGGATCAGGAAGGTATGCGGGTTGGGGTCTGCGAATTGCCAGTATCCTGAATGAATGCCGGTGCCGTCATCGTGCGGGTGGATCGTGGCCTGAAGCTGGCTGCCTTCGTAGACCTGGAAGCCGAGCGCGTTGTCCGGAGCGCCGCCGGTCGAGGAGTAAGTGATCGACACGTACAACTGGGACTGGCTGCCCGGGTAGTTGATGAGGTAATAATCGAATGCGTCCGGGCCGCTATTGGTGAGCGACTCGGTTGCACCAGGACGGGCGCTGTTCAGGACGATAGCGTGGTCGCCAGTGGTATTGCCGGACGCCGGGGTGGCTGGGCCGGCCATTCCAGTGATACTCATGCCGAAATGGATATCCTGGCCAACCCAGTAGTTTGAAATATTCAGAGTACAGGTCGCCGCGGATTGCTGCGTCCAGGTCGAGCTCAGAGTGGTACTATTGATGTCGCCGGCAACCGGGAACGCCGTGAGCGCCGTGAGGGGCTGGCCGCCGGTCGGATTGGGACAAGTGATCGTATAGCCATAAGGTAGGTTCTGGCCCGAGGCCGGCGGTGTCACGTTCATCGTGATGGTCAACGGGGCATTGCCGCCCGGGTAATGAACGATGTAATAGTATGATGTTGGATTACCAACACTACTTGGCCCCTTCAGCGTTCCCCCGATCGAGGCGTTGATCGATGTAATGTCTACTGCCTTGTCCGGCGTGGTGTTCGAACTGCCGATCAAGGTTGTCGAGCTACCGCCAGCTAGGCCGTACACGGTGAGGGTGTAATTAACCTGCATCCCCGCGGTATAGTTGAAGACTTGAATCAGAACGTCGCTGGCGGCCGGGAAGGCGTAGGTCCATTGGCCGGTGCTGATGGTACCATTTGTCCCAACCGGCTGACTCTCGAAAGTAATGCCGTTCGGGCCATAGAGATTGAAGCCGAACCCTTGAGCCCCCGTACTCGGATAGCCGGGCTGGAAGACGATTGTCACTTGGACCGGCAGGTTTGCGCCCGGATAGGCGAAGTGATAGTAGTGGTAGGCTCCGCCGGGATTGCCGACAAGCTGGGTGGTGATGCTATTATTCGTCGCGCTCAGCGTTCCAGCCTTGGAGGGTAAAGTCGAAGGGATAGGCGCAGCGGCAGGCACCGGGGCCGCTGGCGTGGTGGGAGCAGGCGCAGCCGCGGGCGCTGGTGCAGACGATGGGGGCATTGACGGTGTAACTCCCATGGTTGGCGAGCCCGGAGGAGGTGGATTGGGAATCGGTGGTCGATTCCCGTCCGTGGTGTAGTTCACGGCATAACCAATCGGCTCGTTGGAGAAATTACTAACCTCGACGTAATAAGTCACGGCATTGCCGCTGCCGGCAAACCAGAATAGATTGCCGGTGGGTAGCCCGTTCGTCGTTCCCTGACCGATCCGGTAAAGACCAGGCCAGTCCGCGTCTTTCGTGCCTTGAGCGTTCGACCAATCGACGTTGAGGGCCACCGTCCCAATTGTCGAAGAGTCGTTGGGATCGTAGGTCATGACCAGTCCCACTGATTGGCTGCCGCCGGGGTAATTGATCTGGTACCAACGAGTTTGGTTAGGGTTGAGTGAGCCAGTCATCACTCCGCTGAGGGTAATTCCGCTGGTCGGGGTCGTCCCCGGCGCGTCAGCGCTCGCCGACGCTGGTAAACCGAGGGTGAAGACAACGAGGGTTGCCAAGATGAGTTTTAGCGTGCGGAGCATGGCAACTAAGCACCTCATTACTGACTTGCGAGATGATGCCAGGGCTGCTTGCAACCTGATATGAATATTAATGCTTCTGATACGAATATTAATTCAATGGGGTGATTGCGTCTATGACTATTCGTTAAGCATCCGTAAATAAGCGAATAATGAATTGAATAATCGCAGCCGTACGAGTAAGCTCCCAGGGTTTCGCTCGTCTTTCGGCGATTTCCCCGAAGATTTGGAGTGACGAACAGTCTTTCCGCTGATCAAGAGCTGTGATATGATGGCCCGGGAGTAATCAAGCAGGCGAAAAGCCATGTTCTCATGCTGATTCGGCGACCGATCGTGAAGTCGGAGTCCGTTTCAGCCGACGGTCGCCCGAGCTTTGCCTAGATAGCCCACGCGCTCCTGCTCGCGCGCCGCTCCGCGTGTGCGCTTCCAATCGGCACCAGGTGAGGACTTCACATGAAAAAAGTGTTGCGGGCGAATCTCGAAGGTTACTTGTTCATCATGCCGTGGCTGATTGGTTTAGTCTGTCTCACCATTGGCCCAATGTTATTATCACTGTACATGAGTCTGACCGAGTGGGATCTGTTCTCTCCCCCCCGTTTCGTTGGTCTGGGCAACTACCAGAAACTCATCTTCGGCGATCCGCTTTTTTGGAAATCCCTGGGCAACACGGTCTATTACGTTGGCGGTCGTGTGCCGGTCGTCATTATTCTAGCTCTCGTCGTCGCTGTGCTCCTCAACCAGCGGATTCCCCTCCGCAATTTCCTGCGAACGGCCTATTACCTGCCGACGGTTACTCCCGAAGTGGCGATGTTCGTGCTCTGGGTTTGGATGTTCGATCCGGGCAATGGGATCATCAACGATCTTCTGGCGTTGGTTGGCATCAAGCCTGGCCCTGAGTGGTTAGGTAGCTCGGACTGGGCAATGCCGGCACTCATCATCGTCGCCACCTGGAGCATTGGCTCGGTGATGGTGATCTTCTTAGCCGGTCTTCAAGGCGTTCCCCAACATCTCTACGAGGCCGCCGAGCTAGACGGGGCCGGTGCTTGGCACAAGGTTCGCCACGTGACTTTACCGCTCATTACGCCGGTGATTTTCTTTAATCTGATTATGGGTATTATCGGCGCCTTCCAAATGTTTACTAAAGCCTTTGTGATGACTAATGGCGGTCCGGCTAACGCCACGCTCATGTACGTCCTCTATTTGTACGATCAGGCCTTCCTCTGGTTCCGCATGGGGTACGGTTCCGCTCTTGCCTGGATCCTCTTCGCCATTCTTTTCATTTTGACATTCATCATGTTTCGTCGATCGCAATGGGTGTACTACGAAGGACGCGGACGGTAGGTCAGATATGGAGCGCGGGACTGAGATTCGCGCGAGCACGGTCCAGGCGCTTCCTTTCTGGAAGCGCAAGACGTTTCAGACGTATTTAGGCCAAACTTTAGTTTTTTTGATTGCATTTTTAGGAGGCATCGCCTTCTTTGTGCCATTCTTCTGGGCAGTTTCTAGCTCGGTGAAGCTCGATTCGCAGTTGTTTGTCGACCCACCTATCTGGATTCCGAACACGATTCAATTGCAGAACTATCCGGAAGCATTGAGTGCCATCCCGTTCGCACGATACTACCTAAACACGGCGATCATCACTGGCACCTCGATGATCGGGGACGTTGTCGTCAGCACGCTCGTTGCCTACGGCTTCGCACGCATGCGCTTCGTTGGACGAGATACTCTCTTCATGGTATTACTGGCAACGATGATGTTGCCAATGCAAGTGACCATGATTCCCCAGTTCATCATTTATCGTTCGCTCGGCTGGATCAACACTTTCTTGCCCTTGATTGTTCCTTCGTTTTTCGGCAGTGCATTTTACATTTTCTTGCTGCGGCAGTTCTTCCTGGGGATCCCATTGGATCTCGAGGACGCGGCAAGAATCGATGGGGCAAGCAGTCTACACGTTCTCTGGTACGTGTTCGTTCCTCTGTCGCTGACTGCGATGGCGACGGTCGCGATCTTCAGCTTCATGCAACACTGGCAAGATTTCTTCCTCCCGCTGATTTATCTGAATTCGAACGACATGAAGACCGTGTCGTTGGGCCTCCAAATGTTCCGCTCCGACTTCAGTACGGACTGGAATCACATGATGGCAGCCTCGGTGATGGCGACGATTCCTCCGCTGCTGCTGTTCTTCTTCGCGCAACGTTTTTTCATTTCTGGCATTGTGATGACCGGTCTCAAAGAGTAAGCTGCCGCGACCCGGTTTCCGGTCGAATGGGCCAGTAACAATTCAATACAAAAAAGGAGTCGAGACGATGAGTAGGCAATGCGAATCCGGAGTAATTTTCTCGCGTGCAGGGAAGCGGCCGTTGACACGGCGATCAGTGTTAGGATTTCTCGGCGTAGGAACAGCGATGATGCTCGTAGCCGCTTGTTCATCGGGCGCACCGTCGTCTCCGGCGCAGCCCACCTCGCCACCGGCGACAGCATCACAACCAACCGCTACTTCGGCTTCGTCCTCACTGCCAACCTCCGCTCCAGTGAGCACGTCGGCGATACCCACGGCCAAGCCAACCACCGCGGCGGCTTCGCAAGCGGCTACCGCGTCCCAGCCAGCGGCTGCGGCCAACACAAGCTCGGGCGCACCGGTCACGATCGCTTATTGGTTCACTGGCGGTAAGCTGTGGGACGATTTCTACACTAAGACGATCTATCCGAAATTCTATCAGCAGTACCCGAATATCAAGATCGAGAACACGGTTCTCGGATCTTGGACGGACGTTTACAACAAGCTGGTGACGGCTGCCGCCGGTGGAGCGCCACCGGAGCTAGCCCGCGAAAAGGATTTCTTTACACCAGACTGGGCCGTGCGCGGCATCTTGCAGACGCTCGACGACTACGTGAAGACGGCGCCACACATTACTGCTGATAAGTACATGCCAAAGCCATGGCAGAATTGCTTCTTTAACGGGAAGATGGTGGCGACGCCCATGCACATCTTTGTGCATTATCTCTACTATAATCCTACCCTCCTGCAAAAGGCCGGTTTCAGCAAACCACCGGATACCTGGCAAGAGCTTCAAGAGATGGCCCAGAAGATCTCGGATCCGTCGAATGGGGTCTATGGTACGATGCTCCGAGACTATGGTGGCCAGGAGGATACCTTCAACTTCTATCAGGTCATGCTTACCCAGGCGGGGGGACAGTTCATCGATAGCACTAACCAGAAGTTCCTCTTCAATAGCCCGGAAGGGAAAGAAGCGCTGAACTTTCAAGTCAATATGATCAAGAACAAAGCCCTCCTGCCCCCGGGCGCACCAACCACGAACGTCCCCATGAATGGCAAGGTCGGCTTGTGGTATTCAGCCGCCTATAACTGGCCGAGCTATATCGACGTCAACCCGAACTTTCGGTGGCTCATGGCCCACAATCCGATCAACAAGAATCGCGGTGCGGTCATTCGCGGCAATCACCTTGTGATTTTCAAGGCCGCGAAGCAGAGGGATGCGGCCTGGAGCTTCATGTCCTTCCACGCGACGCCGGACATCGACTATACCTATTGTCAGGTAGCCTGCTACATCAGTGCACGTCTGGAGAATCACGACAAGCCGTACTACAAGGAAAATTGGCACAATTTGCCGGGCGTTACCTGGCAATACGAGATCGATCAGTTGAACGATCCGAACGACGCCAATCAGCCGATCTTCCCGGGCTACCAGGAGGTCAGCTTCAAAATTGCTGCTCAACTGATGCAGGCGTACATGCTCAAGAAGAGTCCGGAGGCGGCACTGGCCCAAGCGGAAGCTGACGCTAGGGATGCCCTGGCTGCAGCCCCGAAGCCATAAGTTTTCCGCTCTGGTGTAAGCAGGGGGCCGCGACCGATACTCGCGGCCCCCTGCTTAGGATCGTCCCCTACGCATCACTGCTCAATCCAAGCAATCCGACCTTCGCCAGCACCGCTTTCAAATGAGCGTCACTCACGTCGAGGCGCGCCGCGCCCTCGGCTTCCCAGCCAGTGGCTTCGTACTGATGCGGCTCCGGTATTTCCCCACGATCGACGCGGACCTGGCACAATCGGGCAAGGCGCACGAGCTCGGCAAGCTCGATCGTCGTGAGGTCAGGATGCCAGGCGAGGAAGGTGGGGTTGAAGATCGGCAATTCGCGGACCGGTGGCTCGTCCTCGATTGAAAGGGTAAGATCCGGAGCATATTTGCCGAGAATTGGCAGGATGACGTCCCAAGAGATCACACCGCGACCGCAGGGGCGGGCTTGCCAGGCGAGGCCACACTCGGTGAAAAATAGGATGGCATCTTTCGTATGGGTCAGGTGAACGTATGGGGCAGCACGCTGGGCAGCGCGAACCGGATCCTCGAGCTGACGGCACACGTTTCCGACGTCGAGGCAGATGCCGGCGATGTCAGGGCCAGCGTTTTCCACCAGCCGGACGAGCTCAAAAGTGGTCGCGTCGGCGTGGTTTTCAACGTTGATCCGAGAGCCGCCGTTCAGCAAGACGGAACGCAGTTGCTGGATGACCGCGGTAGCGGCTCGAACTTGAGCCGGCCAAGTCGGATCGAGACGGTCCTCCCGGGCGCCGATGTTGGTGCGAAGCTCATGGCAGCCAATGCCTTGGGCGGCCTCGATGACTTTAACGATACCTCGAACGTAGTCGCCGTCACCCAAGGCTTTGACTTGAGCGGCGCGTTCGCTGTCGAAGTGGTAGGGATTGATCGTTGGCAGTCCAACCTCTAGGTACAGCCCCAGCCGGTTAGCTTCTTGTCGGATCTCGGCAAGCTTTCCCGAATCGAGAGTTGGACTGATCTCACCAGGCCAGTGGAACTGTACGCCATCGAGCTTGTGCTCGACGGCGAAATGCAGCGTCTGAAACGGATCTAACTTCAGGTGGTGGATGCTATAAACGTCCAGTCCGACTCTCATCTTCCTGCCCATTCCTTCCTCAGACGAGTAACTGACGGAAGTAACGCTGGATCTGCGGTGCGGTGACGTTCGGATCTAGCTCGGAATGCTCTTCAATGGTGAAGTAATCGCGTGGATAGCTCAACTCTTCGAGCGCGCTGATGAACTCGATGTACTCACCCCGGCTCCAGCCTTCGAAGCCGGCGCCCTCTTGCGGTGGCAGCAAGTGAAAGTGATGGACGATGTCGGCACGCTCACGATAGGCCTTGGCTGGAGTGGTGCCACGGCGGACCTGCAGATTCATGCGCAAGCCCGGAGAGTTGATCTCACGAACCAGGTTCTCCCACAGCATGACTGGCGTTGGATCGAGGTCTTCGAGGCCGACAAAAACGCCGCGCCGAGCGGCGTGCGAGGCCAGATCACCGAGGATGTCAAGGACGAAACCCCGCCGTTCGGCCGGTGGATCACCGTGAGCTCGCCGCATAAAATCGCGCATGCGCTCGCCGGGTTCGGGACGGAAGAAGCCGGTGGGTTGACCAACTTGTCGATACATCGCGTGCGTGTTCACGACCTCCGCGCCGACGTCGGCCGCGAAGTCGATCGCTTGCTTGAAGAAAGCCAACTCTTGCTGGCGGATCTGATCATCTTCGTGGCAGATTGTCGAATGGCCGCTAATCGCCGCGATTTCCATGCCCAGGTCGGCGAAACGGCGACGGAATGCCTGGCGATCAGCCGCGCTCATAGTTTCGATTTTAAGCGAGTGGAGATGTGGCATCGAGATTTCGACCGCGTCGAAGCCGGCCTCGCGAATGGCGGCGACGCTATCAAAAAGTGACATGTGGTGGTGGACCCAGTGCGAACGGGTGTGAAACGCCAGCTTCCAGTCACGCATGGAGAACGTCTCCTTCTCGAACGGTTCGCTCGACGATGATGTGAGAGGGAGTATCGACTGAAATGGCATCGGATTCGGCGTCAACCGGATGCATGATCCAGAGGTATTCGAGCGGGGTCTGATGGGGATTGCGCCAAATGTGAGTTACTCCCGGGGGAACCACGACGGTCCCATATTGACCGACCTCGTGATCTTCGCCGTTCAGTGTGATGATGCCGTTGCCTTTGAGGACAAAATAAACCTCGGTCTTTCGGGTGTGGTAATGCGCTGGTGTCATCAGGCCACCCGGTTCCATGAAGACAAATCCCACGTGGACCGGGGCATCCGCCGACGGGGGCAAAGGGACGAAAACGCGGCGGGTCGGCGGCAGACGCGGCTCGAGGTCGTCGACGTGGATGATCTTTACATTAGACATTAGCGTGCTCCCTTGTTTTAAGCTGGCTGGGGCATCAAGGGAAGGTCGACCGGGGTCTTCGTCACGATGGCTTGATTCGCGGCAAGACCAAGCTCGAGGGCAGCGCGGCCGTCCTCGCCGGTGATTTCTGGCGAACGGTGGTTCTGGACACAGTCGATGAAGTGGCGGATCGAGGCGGCTGAGAAGCTCGTGGCGGTCAAGGAGGCGGGATCGATCTCGACGACTGGCGTGGGGTTCTTCGATTTGCCGCCGAGCAGCAGGCGGTGGTGCTCGAAGAAGAGGCTGTCCTCGGTGCCAACGATCGCGGCGGTTTGGAAGTTTCGGTCCATCAGATGGTTTTCGCCGAGGAGAATCGATAAACCTCCTTCGAATTCGACCTGCGCCCAGACCACGTCGGGATAGGCGTAGTCCTTGAAGAAAGTCTTCTCGCCCCATGCCCAGACCCGTCTTGCTATCGGTCGGTCCAGAATCCAGCGTTGAAAGAGAAGATTGTGAATCAGCGTCTCGAAGAAGATGCCGCCGCTGCGCTCGGTGAATCGCCAGGCGCCGTCTCCCGGGCGATACTTGCCGCGACCATGGATCGTCCAGGTCGTGACCGGCTGACCAATCGCACCTTCCCGAATCAGGTCGCGAGCCGCCAGGGCGATCGGGCTGAAAGGAAGCTGGGTGTCGATCATGAGCGTGCAGCCAGACTTTCGCGCTACTTCGTTGACCCGATCGGCGTCGCTCAGCGTAAGCGCCATTGGCTTGACGAGAAGGATGTGCTTACCCGCGGCGAGTGCCTGAATCGCGTTCTCGGCATGCGCAAAATTGGGCGTCACTACGTAAACGGCCTCGACGTCATCCCGCGCGAGGAGCGAAGGATAGTCACTCCAGGCCGACTCGGGGAGTCCGAGGTACTCTGCTGCGGCTTTGGCCCGGGCGGGGTCAGCATCGGCTATCGCGACCAATTCGGCTTCCGGCATGGACATGATTACCTTGGCGATCGAGCTCGGATCCCTCACTCCGCGCATTCCGCAGCCAACCAGGCTAAACCTCAGGCGCGACATACCTGAACCTCCTCGTTTTGCCCATTGGGGAAAGTGTCGCCATTCTCCCACGCGATCGTATACTCGTCAAGAGATACAATCGGCAGAACGCATCCGGTCTTGCCAAGATAGAATCGATCATTTACAATGTTGCGCATCTAGGGCAGCTTGGCCACTCGCACGGTCGTGAGATCGATGGCATTGAGAGAAAGGTAGATAGATGATCCGCACAGGCAAGAGCCTTAGTCGCCGTCACGTTCTTCAGGTCGCGACTGCTTCTGTCAGTCTCGCCCTTTTAGCGCTCGCCGGATGCTCATCACCGCCGGTCGCCCAGCCGACGGCGAGTTCAGCCAGCACCGCTCCCACAGCCAAGCCAGCCGTCGCTGCGCCGGCCGCGCAGCCAGCTCAACAGTCGGTCGGAAGTGTGACCATTCAGTACTTTGCCTGGGGTGAAGAAAACGGCGCTTGGGCTCAACTGATCAAGGATTTCCAGGCGAAGACGCCAAACATCACGGTCAGTCTCACGCCGGCCCCGACGAACGACTTCTACACCAAGCTCCAAACCTCGATCGCCGGTGGGTCGGCGCCCGACATCTCCGGCGCCCAGGGTTGGGCCTGGCAAACGTTCGCCGCGAAGGGAGCGGTGTCGACGCTCGATTCCTACATCAAGCGTGATAACTTTAGCGCGCCCTGGCCAAACCTCGAACTCGTGAAGACGCATACCCTCTGGAATGGTGCCACCTATCTCATTCCACTCCAAATTGGCGTCATGCTTATGCTTTACGCCAAGAGGCCCTTCCAGGAGGCCGGGATTGCCTTCCCCACCGCTGACTGGACTTTCGACGATTTTCTGAGCACCGCCCAGAAGCTGACGAACTCTTCGAAAAAGCTGTACGGTCTCCAGGCGAATGGCGTCTGGTTCCGCGACATCCAGTGGATGCGCCAGGATGGGCAGCAAGAGTTCGATAACTTGATCAATCCAAAGAAGGCCCAATTCAATCAGCCGTCGATCGTCAAGAACGCTCAGATCATGGTCAGCGACGTTTTTAACAAGCTCAAGGTTTCTCCGACCGCTGCCGACATGCAGGGCGGAGCGGTTGCCATCGAGAATGGCAACTGCGCGATGAAGTACGAAGGTCCCTGGTATTTTCCGACGTTGAACGATCCAAAGCTGCAGCAGTCCGGCAAGGGGGTTGCCTTTGACGCGGTCTTGTGCCCGAAAGCCGGCGACCCCAATCGGAAGCACCGCGCCTGGTCCGAAGGGGTGATGCTTCCCAAGGCCAGTCACGTCGATCAGTCCTGGCAGTTCGCCAAGTACATGGCGGATACCGAGGGGCAAACGACCTACGTCAACATCATGGGCCGCGTTCCCAACACCCTGGAGCTGATCCAGAGCCTCTGGCTGCCCTCGATCAAGAAGAACTTTGGCGTCGAGAATGGCCAGGCATACGTCGACGCGATTCAAAGGGGCATGCCCGACGTGATCAGCGTGATCTCGCGCGACCAGATGTGGGCCCAGGCGGTCAAGCCGAATGGCTGGGATCCGTTGATGGCCGGCAGCGCGACCGCCGCAGACGCCATGCCCAAAGTCGATGCCGCCGTCCAAAAGCTGCTCGACGATTATTGGGCAACCCAGAAGTGATTGGGCAGGGACGGACCCTCTCGGCGCTGAAGCACCGGGAGGCGATCGACGGCTTCCTTTTCGCCTCGCCGTTCCTGCTGGGATTCCTCCTGTGGATCGCCTTTCCGATGCTCTACTCGGTTTGGCTGGTCTTCCAGAGCTGGGATCTGCTCACGCCACCACGTTTTGTCGGCTTGAACAATCTCCACCAATTGCTGAGTGATCCCTCGACTGGGATCGTCCTCGCGAATACCGCTTTCTATACGTTTATCGGCGTTCCGCTTCGTCTCATGCTGGCCTTTGCCCTCGCGATGGCATTGAATGTCAATCTCCGAGGTCGCGACGTCTATCGCACGATCTTCTACTTGCCGGCGATTACCCCGATCATCGCCACGGCAGTAGTTTGGGTGCGGATTTTTCACCCGGAGTTTGGGATCTTGAACGAGGCCATCGGCATTGTTGGCATTCCCCCGCAGAAATGGCTGTTCAATCCGGTCCTGGCTAAGCCGGCCTTCATCTTCATGGATCTCTGGACCATCGGGCCACAGTTTGTCATCTTTCTGGCCGGACTGCAGAGCGTACCGGTGACACTGCTCGAGGCGGCGAACATCGACGGGGCCGGGGCGATTCGACGCTTCTTCAGCGTCGTCGTACCCATGGTGAGTCCGGTGATCTTCTTCAACCTTGTCGTCGGGATCATCGGGTCATTTCAGGTCTTCACCACGGCGTTGGTGATGACCAACGGCGGTCCGCAAAACGCGACCCTCTTCGCAGTACTCTACATCTACCAGAACGGCTTCCAGTTCTTCCGCATGGGTTACGCGGCGACGCTTGCCTGGCTACTCTTCCTGATTATTCTGACCTTCACGATTGCCCAGTTCTTACTCGGGCGTCAGTGGGTCTTTTACGAGGAGAATTGATCGTTGGCTCAGGAAGCGATTGCCGTTTCGCACGCCGAAGCTGCCGCGCAGAGAAGACAACGTGCCGCGCGTCTGCGTTTGGCCGGTCGTCTTACTTTGCACCTTATCCTGGTGATCGTCGCGATCACCTTTCTCGTGCCAACGGCTTGGCTCGTTTCGTCGTCGCTCAAGGCAAGCACCGAGATCTTCGAGTCGCCGATTCACTGGATCCCCAGCCAGCCGGAGTGGGGCAACTACGTTGACGCTTTCACGAAAGAGCCGATGTTCCTCTTTGCCCGTAATTCGGCGATAGTCGTCGTCGCGGCGGTCCTTGGCACACTGCTAACGTCGACCATGGTCGCTTACAGCTTCGCCCGCCTCCGCTGGCCGGGACGCGAGTTCTTCTTCGGGCTGGTCGTGGCGACGATGATGCTGCCGGATGTCGTCACCTTGATTCCCAAGTTCATTCTCTTCAAGCAGATCGGCTGGGTTGATACCTTCCTGCCTTTGACCGTTCCCTACTGGTTTGGCGGCACCGCGTTCTACATCTTCTTGATGCGTCAGTTCTTCAAGACGCTCCCTTACGAGCTCGAGGAAGCGGCGCGGATGGACGGTGCAACCAGCCTGCGAATCCTCGCCCAGATCATGGTTCCCCTGTCGAAGCCGTCGCTCGCCACTGTCGCGGTGTTCGCCGTTTTCGCAAATTACAATGACTTCCTCCACCCGCTGATCTATCTGAACCACACGAACGATTGGACGCTCGCCCTGGGTATTCGCGCATTCAACGACGTTTACAGCGCCCAGTGGCAGCTTATCTTCGCCGCGGCGACCGCGATGCTGCTGCCAATGGTCGTCCTCTTTTTTGCCGCCCAGCGGTATTTCATCGAAGGTATCCATCTTACTGGCCTGGCCGGCCGCTAGACCTGACGTTTTCCCCGAAACCTGCTAGCATGGGCAAGTCGCATGCAGGTGACCACTGATCACTGGTCACTAAATTGAGCGGAGGATCTCATGCGCTTCGGTCTGCAGGTGAATCCCTATTTCGCTGGCCCAACCGGTAACCCTTGGGATGCGGTCGCCAAGGCTGCCCTTGCACTCGATGCGAGCCGCTTTGATTCGCTGTGGCTTTACGATCATCTGCTTTACGAGGGTGGTTACTCCGGTCACCCCTATCCGGAGCCGGTTCTCGAAAGCTTTTCGACGCTTAGTGCCATCGCGGCGATCACGAATCGAATCCGTCTCGGGCAGCTCGTGATTGGGACGCCGTACCGGAATCCCGCCCTCCTGACTAAAATGGCTACAACCCTTGATCTGATCAGCCATGGTCGGTCGATCCTTGGCATTGGCGCAGGCTGGCACAAACGGGAGTACGAAGCCTACGGTTTTGGCGCCTTCGAGGAAGTGCCGGTGCGCATGAAGCGACTCGAGGAAGCGGTCCGGGTGATCAAGAAGCTCTGGACCGAACGACCGGCGAGTTTCGAAGGGAAATTCTATCGTCTCGACAGGGTGATGGAAAATCCGGCCCCGGTTCAAAAACCACACCCGCCGATCATGATTGGCGGTAGCGGTGAGAAAGTCACTCTTCGTCTGGTCGCCCAATACGCCCAATGGTGCAACGTTTCCGGGGATCCTGACACGGTGCGCCATCGCCTTGAGGTGCTGAAGGAGCATTGCGAGCGGTTGGGCCGACCCTACGACGAGATCACCCGGTCGAATTACTGCACCGTGCTGATCGGTCGCGACGAGGTCGAGGTCGCAGCGAAGCGGGAACGCTTGCGCGATTTCATTCCGGTCAACGGCGCCCTGATCGGAACGCCGGAGCAGCTCATCGAGCTCTTCGGCAATTACGCTAAGGTCGGGGTTCAGTACTCCATCTTTCGAACGCCAGACTGGATTGACATCGAGCCGCTCCAGTTATTCGCGGAGCGGGTGATTCCGGCTTTGGCGGAGGCATAACCGTAGCGAGTAAGGATGGTCTGGGGTTTGCATCAATCGCCGGACTGTATCCGTTGAGGTCCATGATGTTCGTCTACTTTGTCCGCGCTCGGGCGAAGTCGCCAGAAGCAGTGGCCGAGATCTGGTGAGTTTTCCATCACAACCTGCAGCTCATCCAAGAGCCGGGCTGGCAAAGCGGAGCATGTCTGGCCGACGTCGATGACCCCCGCGGCATGCTTATCTATGAGAACTGGGGTACGCTCGCCGCGCTGAAGGCGTGGGAGAGCTCGGAAGCCAGGGCATTCGCTTATCAGCAGCTCTTGGAACAGGTCGAAGGGCAACCTCAAACTATGATATTCCAGGACGTCGCGTGAGGCCGCGGTGAGACTCTGGCCTATGGCTCAACGATAACTTTGATCGCCCCGGACCGCTGCTTATCGTTGGCCCAGGCGAAGCCCTCGGCGATGCGGTCGAGCGGAGTTCGATGGGTGATCAGCGGTCGTGCCTGCAGCTTGCCCGCGGCAAGCAGGTCGAGGGCGATCTGGTATTCGCGTACGCCCTCCCAGGTCGAGTAGCTGTTCACCCAGCGAAGGTCGATCTCCTTGCGCATGGCTTGGCGCGGATCCAAGGAGACCGATTCGAAGAATAGTCCGACGACGCCGACCTTACCTCCGTAGGTAACTAGCTCGCAGCATTGCTGAATCGTCGGGGTGTGGCCGCCCACGGTTTCAAAGGCTACGTCGACCCCCTCACCACCAGTCAGCTCAAGCACTGCTCGAACCGGATCCACTTTGCTTGCATTGACGACGACATCCGCTGCTCCGCAAGCCCGAGCCGTTTCGAGCGACTCGTCGCGGGTGCCAATCACGATGACCTGACGAGCGCCGACGGCCCTGGCTACTTGCCCTTGGGTCAGGCCCACCGCTCCCGTGCCGATAATCGCGACCGAATGAAATGGCTTGACCGGCAGACGGTTGATCCCGTGAACCGCCACGGCGTAGACGTCGAGGATCGCCGCTTCCGCGAACGAAACTTGATCAGGGAGAGGGAAGACATTGCGTGCATCGACCAGATCGTATTCGGAAAAGCCCGCGCTGTGAACCGGTTTGCCAGCTCGCCGTCCGCGCCGCGGGCAGATGTGATAATCACCACGCCGGCATTGGGAACATTCACCACAGCCGATGAGGTGCATCGGCTCGACGCCGACCCGCTGGCCGACGCTCAACCCACTTAGGTCAGGTCCGATCTCTGAGATCACTCCACTCAATTCGTGGCCGGCGCGAATTGGGTAGGTTACATCCGGCCGTGGTTGGCGATAGCCGTGCAAATCCGAGCCGCAGATCCCTGCCGCGCGCACGCGCACTACGACCTCGCCGGGGCCCGGCAGTGGCATCGGGACGTCTTCGATGCGCAAATTCGGTCCGCCGTATAGCATCGCTGTCTTCACGTTCGTCTCCTCGTCGAGGTCTTCAGATGTATTCCTCGAATCGCCTCGCTACCGTGAATTTTGCTTATCCATTCGATCAGGTCAAGGTTGGGAGCCGGACGTTGAAAGGCCGAGCCACTGCCTTCCTTGTTGCTTTGCTCCTCAGGGTGACAAAGCGTGGCGGTCATGTTAGCCTCGCTGCACTGCGAAAACTACTCGATCGCTAACGATGTAGTTGATACTGGCTGCGACGAGAATGCCTAATGCTCCGGCCAACAGATAATGGATGTGTGCCGCGGCAGCCATAAAGGTGAACTGATTCACCAGCATACTCACCGCGATCATCGCATTGAAGTAGACAAGCTTCCCTAACAGACTGGCCCGAGTCTCATCCGAGGAACGCCGGTCAATCCAAGTTACCTTGCGGTTCAGGAAAAAGCTAATCTGGGCGGAGGTGAGCAAAGCCAGGATATGTGCATAGCTCTTCTCCAATCCGAAGCTGACCAACGCGGCCAGAAGTGCCAATTGGCAAAACGTGGCCAGTCCACCGGCAAAGCCGAACCGAATAAGCTGGGGAACACGCTCGATTGAGCTTTCCCTTGATACTGCTAATGCCATTCCTGCCCTCTGCTATTTCGACACACCGGAGATCTTCATCAGATCCTGTAAGCGTGCGCTCATCTCAGCCGCCGTTTTGGGATCGGCTGCGAGGAGGTTTTGCTGTTCGCCCTCGTCTTGGTTGAGGTTATAAAGCTGGAGTTGGCCGTTCGCGTTGTTACGAATCATCTTCCAATCGCCCCAGGTGAGCACGGAGACAAAGGCTTCGTCGGCGAGCTCAGTGAAGGCGATACGCGATGTCCCATTCGCGTCTTGTTTCATAACGGGAAGCAGAGAGGTGCCCTGAATAGGTTGCTTCACCGTGAGGCCGGTCAGCTCGAGGAAAGTTGGCAGCACATCGATGAGTTGGGCTGGCGCGGTAACATTTACCCCGGCCGGGAGATGCCCGGGATAGCGCATCAGCAGCGGGACTCGGATCTCGGTCTCGAAAACTTTGAGGCCGTGAGTCCAGTCGCCGTGTTCGCCAAAGCTCTCGCCGTGATCGCCGGTCACCGTGATGATCGTGTTGTCCTTGATCCCGAGCTGAGCCAAGTAGTCGAGCAGCCGTCCAAGCTGGGCGTCGGTAAAGGCGATTTCCCCTTGATAGAGCTCTTCGAGACGAGCCGTATCGGCGGGGCTCGGCGTTAACTTGCCTGCTTCGATTTGTTGAATCGTGGTGACAGAGCCATTGATACTTCCCTGGTAGTCAAGGCCAAGGATGTGATCGTAACCGGTTGGCGGGGCATAGGGATAGTGCGGATCAAAGTAGTGGACCCAGAGGAAGAACGGCCCTTGGCGGGCATGGGCATCGAGCCAGGCAAACACGGCCTGGTTGGTGACATCAGCGCGACCATCCAGGGTCTGCTCGTAGTCAGAGCTCGCGCCAATGGCCAGGTCGGCAGTCTTGACGATCGGAACTTCGGCCTTGAGTTGGCGATAGCTGGCAGCAATCTGCTCGAGGAGCGGGTTTCCGAATACCGCTCCGCGGTTGATGACGTAGCCCTCGTACGTTTGGAATCCCTGATTGAGACCGCAGAACTGGGGATCGAGGCTTACCCAACTGTAAAAACCAGCCGTTTGGTAACCCGCCGACTGGAAGATACTCGCGGCGGTTTGAGTGTCCGGGCGAATCTTGTCGACCATATGGACCTTTACGCCGCTCGTGCTAGCGTAGAGACCCGTCATCAGCGCGGCGTGGGAAGGGTCCGTCTGCGGAAGCTGGCAAATCGCGTGGTCGAAGCGGACCCCTTCGCGTGCAAGCTGATCGAGGACCGGGGTGTGAGCCTGGCTGAAGCCGTATGGCCCGATCCGGTCTGCTCGGAGAGTGTCGATGGTAACGAGTAGGACGTTAGGTTGTTGGTTCGTCGTTGGATCTAGCCCGCCGTTCGGAGCATTGACCGCGACCGGTGATGGCACGGCAGCATTGACTGCCGTGGTTACCGTCGATGGGGGCCTGATCTCTGCTGTAGAAGCGGACGCTCGTGCGCGTCCTGACTGAGCGTCACCGTACAGGGCTGCGAGAGCAAACAAACCTGCCCCCACCGACGTGCGAAGAAAAGTCCGTCGCGTCCAAGGGCGTGGCACCGATTGGTGGGAAGGGGCTGCTTTCTCCCAGAATCGAAAATGCATGAGTTGCCTCTTAACTTGACCTCTTAGACTATTGTGAGCCAGAACGATTAAGCGGCCGTTAACTAGCAGCTAGGATTGAGTAAAAGAACTAGCGGAATGAATAGTTTCGCCCATGATACCTGGTTGCTGCCTCATTAATGTCTGATTGACGATGGACATCCCGAGGGCTATGCTGGCAACATCGAGGAAGAGGGGGAACCATCATGGCAACGTTCCGGGCACTCGTTGTCGATAAGGTTGGCGACAGTACCGTGGTTGGCGTCCAGCATTGGACGCCGGATCAGCTACTTCCCGGCGAGGTCACGATTCAGGTCGAGTATTCCTCGGTGAACTATAAGGATGCGTTGGCATCCCGAATAGACGGAAAAGTGGCACGGCGCTATCCGCTCATTCTGGGGATCGATCTCGCGGGGGTGGTCATCGCCAGTGACGATGCGCGCTTCCAGGTTGGCCAGAAAGTGCTCGCCCATGGCTGGGAACTTGGTGTTTCCCACCATGGAGGCATGGCCGAACTGGCACGTGTTCCCGGGAGTTGGGTTGTCCCATTGCCGACCAGTCTGACAACGCGCCAAGCGATGGCGATTGGCACCGCGGGCTTTACGGCCGCAATGTCGGTCGAACGCTTGGAGTATTTGGGGCTGCGGCCGGCGGCCGGCCCGGTCCTGGTGACCGGCGCATCCGGAGGGGTGGGCTCGACCGCCGTGGCCCTCCTGGCCAAGCGCGGTTATCATGTCGTCGCGAGCACGGGCGCGCCGTCCGCACACGAATATTTACGATCACTCGGGGCTCGTGAAATCGTCGACCGAGCTGAAACGAGCGTACCAAGTGAGCGGCCACTCGAGAGGGCACGCTGGGCCGGCGCGGTTGATCCGGTAGGGGGCGCGACGCTGGCTTACCTGCTGCGTACCATGGCACCGCGCGCGAGTATCGCACTCTCAGGAAATACCGGCGGCGCCGCCTTCTCGACGACGGTGTTTCCTTTTATTTTGCGCGGAATTAACCTCCTCGGAATCGATTCGGCGAATTATCCTCAAGAGCAGCGGATCGAGCTTTGGCAGCGGTTGGCTGGCGATTTGCGCCCGCCGCAGCTCGAAGAATCGATTGCTCGTGAGGTTGGACTGGACGACGTTCCCGCTGTCTTTGCCGAGATTCTCCGTAGTCAGGTGCAGGGCCGGACGATTGTGCGGGTGAGCTAACCATTGGATGGTGCCAGGCGTCGCAGATCGATCGGTAAGCCAGCTACCATAAGAATCACCGAATCAGCCCGACGTGCGATCGTCTGATTTACCTTTCCAAGTAGATCACGGTAGTGGCGACCCAGTGGATAGGCAGGGACGATCCCCAAGCCAACTTCGTTCGATACCAGGATGAGCGAGACCTGGCGCGTGTTCGCCGTGTCCAACAGCGTTTTGGTCACTTCGAGAAGCGTTGTCTCGAGCGAGCGCCAGAACTCAAAGGGGGCGTCGTCGTAGGAAGACGCAGTTTCTCTCTGGCTACGGTCAAAGACACGGAAGACAACGTTGCTTACCCAGATAGTCAGACAGTCGATCAGGACCAGATCGCCGGAACGAGCGTGCTGGTGGATCGCGCCCACGAGGTCATCTGGGGCTTCGACAGTTAGCCAGGTGGTTGGGCGGGTTCGCTGGTGCGCCGCGATGCGCTCGCGCATCTCCGGATCCGATTGACTGGCTATCGGCGAGGCCGTGGCGATGAAGACGACAGGGTGCCCACTCGCTTCGGCAAGACGTTGCGCGTAATCACTCTTGCCACTTCGCGCCCCACCGAGAATCAGAGTGACTGATTGCCTCACGAATATCTTTTCTCCGCCACGTCCCGAAGAATAATCTGGACTGAAAGCTGATCGGCACCGGCACAGTTACTTCAATTTCGAAGCATCCCGACAGCGACGTAGAGTACTGCAACCTCGATGACGACCGCGAGCGCACCATAGCAGTCGCCACTCAATCCTCCCAGGCGTCTCGTCAAATACCAGCCGCCGGCCAGCATGATCAGGCCGGCGAGGATCAGAGCGACAACGCCGAAGGGGCGAGTGAACCAGGCGAGGAGAACGACGCTGGCCGTCGCGATGAGCGCTGGCCACGCTATCCTACTTTGTCGAAACGTTGCTCCCAGTCCAACCGACCGGGCTGCCGGAAAGATAGCGAGGGCCAGTGCCATCGCCCACCGACTCATCGGCAGAGTCACAACGAGCACGAGCAGGCGAGTCAAGCCATCGAGATTGGCAAGGCAGGTATATGCGCCGAGCAGTGCTAGCACGCCGGCGACTGCGCCAAAGGCGCCGACGCGACTATCTTTCATGATCTCTAAACGATGCTCGATAGTTCGGCCGCCAAAGACGCCATCGGCCGTGTCCAGCAGACCGTCAAAGTGTAAGCCACCGGTGAGCACCGCTTCGCCGGCGAGGAGCAGCACGGCGACCGGACCGGACGAGAGTAGGTGATCCAGTAACAGGCCAACTCCGCCGAGCAGACCGCCGAGTGCAAGACCGATAACTGGAAAGAAGGCGGTACTAGCCATTAAAGTGCGTGGACCGGGCGTCCAAGTCGGAGCGGGCATAATGGTCAAGAACGACCAGGCAAGGCCGACCGGCGCCCACCAGGGTAGCCGATTCTGGACCGGAATCTCGGGCACATTGGGAGGTACGCTAGTCATTGGGGCGCTCACAAATGCTGCGTGGCCGTTTCACGGTCGCAGGGCAACATAGGTCTTCTCACCGGGCTTCGCTCGGCATTTCAGAGCACTTCGATTGAACCATGCAACTCTATCGCTTCAATGGGCGGTTGTAAAGATCACGATCAAACCAGCTTCTATTCCAGGGAAAAGGCTTGCCTATCCTTTCAGTTCATACGTGATTTTTGGTCAGGTGTGGGTTGCAAACGACGGTTAGTCAATCGTGTGACGTCCGTCGCGGAAGCGAGCGTTGACACTTACTCAGTCTGCCAAATATAATGGCTCTCGCCTAACGGTCCGAGCAGGGGAGGTCGGTCATGGTATCCGGGCATCAGGAGCAGCGACGTTTCCGGTTGACCTACCGCACCCGTCAGCAGACATGGGGCGTTTTGTTCGTTCTGCCGGTCGTCCTTCTGTTCGTCGTCTTCCGACTCTACCCCATGCTGAGCGCGATCGTCCTGAGCTTCGAATCATACGACCTGATTAGCAAGCCTCGCTGGGTCGGACTCGCGAATTACCAATTCCTTTTTAGCAACGATCAGGTTCTCACCTCATTCCGAGTGACCGTCGAGTTCGTCATCTTCGAAACGATTCCACTCGTCGTGCTGGCTCTGACTCTCGCCTTCGCGCTCTATGCTCTGCCGCGTTTGCGCCACCTATTTGAAGCGATCTACTACTATCCGGTCGTCATGACGGCAGTGGTCGCGGCGTTGATCTGGCTCACCTTGTATTATCCGCGCGGGTTCATGGACCAGCTTGTCGCGCCGTTCTTCCCATTGGGAGTTCCCTGGCTAACCAATGCGACGCTCGCCTTACCCTCGGTCATCGTCGTCGACATTTGGAAGTCGATCGGTTATTACATGATTATTCTCCTCGCCGGTTTGCTTGCCATCCCGGTCGAGTACGTCGAGGCGGCGAAGATCGACGGGGCAAGCGGGCTCCAATGGATGCATCGCATCGTCATGCCACTCCTGAAGCCACAGCTCCTCTTCGTCGTGGCGATCGCCCTTATCAACACGGTCCAGGCGTTCGATACGTTCTACGTGATGACCCGGGGTGGCCCGGCGGATGCAACCCGCGTTCTCCCAATCGAGATCTACCTACGGGGTTTCCAACTGTTGCAGATGGGACGGGCCGCAGCGGTTTCCCTGGTTATGTTTGTCTTTCTTATGATCATGTCATTGATTCAGTTGCGGATCTTTGGCACGGAAGGCTATTGACAAACCATGCAGACGACTCGCTCGGTCGATTTTTCACGGGTGCGGACGGCACGCCAGGCTAGCCCCTGGAGGTCCATCGGCTATGTTGCCCTGTACGTCGTCGTCGTCGCGGGGGCGGCGTTCATGCTCGTCCCTTTTGTCTACGCCCTCTCTGGATCGCTAACCCCGGAGCGTGACCTTTTCACGACGCCGATCAAATGGATTCCCGCTCAGCCACAGTGGCAGAATTACGTCGTTCCGTTTGAAAACAACTACGCCCGGTACTTTTTGAATTCGGCGATCGTCTCGCTGATCCAAACAGCTTCGCCATTGCTACTCTGCTCGCTGGCCGGCTACAGCCTCGCCAAGTTTAACTATCCCGGCCGTACGTTCGTGTTCGTCTTCATTCTTAGCACGATCATGTTGCCACTCCAAGTGACCCTGATTCCAGCCTTTCTGATCGTCAAGCAGTTCGGGTGGGTCGACAACTACCTTGGCTTGATTGTTCCCGGCTTGGCGACAACCTTCGGTACGTTCTTGATGCGGCAGTTCTTCCTGGGGGTGCCAAGCGAATACATTGATGCTGCGCGCATCGACGGCGCCAGCGAGCCAGCGATCTACTGGAGAATCATGCTCCCGATGATTCGAGCGCCGTTGGGGGCGCTCGCGATCTTCAGCTTCACCGGGTCATGGAATTCATTCCTCTGGCCGCTGGTGATTATCAACGACGACCAGATGCGGACGATTCCCCTCGGCATCGTCTTCTATTTTGGTGCAACGCGGGTACCGGAGTATGGGCAGTTGCTAGCGGTATCATTGCTCGCGACACTGCCCGTCCTGGCAGTTTTCCTCTTAATGCAGCGAGAGTTCATGAAGGGAGCTGCGCTGTCTGGTCTGAAGGGTTAGCGTGGTAGCCACGCTCCGATCCTTGCTCTATCTCGACTCTGGAGAGGGGACCGGACCGTGGCTACCCCTGACGCCAAGTCTCCGTGGAATGACTTGCATATACATATACATATAGATGAGGAGGCAAGGTGAGTGAATTCAAGTCCTTGAGCCGGGTGAGCCGGCGCGACGTGTTGCGTTGGGGCATCACCGGGGTGACCGGTCTAGCCGTGAGTAGTGTCTTGGCCGCCTGTGGCTCTTCGAGCGCTCCCGCGGGCAATACACCGGCGTCGGCTAGCGCGGCCCAGCCCACTTCCGCATCCGCCGCGCCGACCAGCAGTGGTCAGGCGGCTTCTTCGGCCGCCAGTAGCCCGGCGGCCACGGGCGCCAACACTCCAGCTCCGGCGGCACAGGCGCCAGTCGCGACGACCGGCAACCTGATCAAACTCGTCTGGTATCAGCACCAGTACGATCCAACCGACAATGTCTACCGGAAGACCGTCTTCCCGGCGCTTCAACAACAGTTTGGGGTGACTTTCGACTTTCAGGTGCAGCGCGATGACGATTATCGCGCTAAGGTGCTCCCGCAAATCGCGACCGGTGGCGGACCCGATATTTTCGAGCTTGGCGAAGACTTCCGGTACAAGTTTTCCCAGGCAGGTATTCTCGCGCCGGTCGATTACACGCCCTGGGGTAGCCAGCAGGCGTACGAAGACTTCTGGGCACCGGGCATCACCAAGGCCCTCCAGGTGAACGGCAAGGATTACGCATTGCCGACGGGCTGGGGTGCGATTCCAGAAAACTACTTCGTTCGCCAGGACGACGCGATGGCTGCCGGCATCCCTGTTTCTGACATCGAAAAGTATCAGAAGACGCCGATCACTTGGCAAGATCTGCCCGAGTGGACGGCTAAAATGACGGTGAAGGACAGCCAGGGACGAATCACCCGTGACGGTTTCATGATCCAGCACGGCTACGGCCCGGCGCGAACCTACGTCTTCTTCAAGGAGCATTTCCTCGAGCTGGGCGGCAAGGTCCTCTCGGACGACGGCAAAACGTCGTTGATCAACAGCGACCAGGGTGTCGCGGTGATGCAGTATCTGTACGATCTGGTCTACAAGTATGGATCGAGCGTACTGCGGCCTCAGAGTAACGAGTCAGGCTCTGGTGTCTTGCCCAAGAATGGGACAGCCTCGACCATTGGCCTGGGCGCCTGGGCTTATCCCACCTTTCAAAGCCTTGATCCGCAAAACTGGAAAACTATTCGGAACCTTTTGACTCCCCAGGTTAATCCACAGAAGCCGCTCTACCTCACCGGCCCGGGCTGGAATCACGCGGTCAACGCTCGTTCGAAGCAAGTGGCGCTTGGCTTCAAGATCCTCCACTATATTTGGGCAAATTACGGCTCAACCTTTGCCGATGCGGGCGCCTTTGTCCCGATCAAGGACTGGATGACGAAATACCCAGCGGTGAAGCAATTACCTGATGCCGACGTCTGGATCAAGCTGGCAACTGATGCGACGGTCTACGTGCCGCCGCCGGCTGAGTTGCTTACCGAGACGGTGCGGACCACCGGTTTCCAACGTGCATTTGAAGCCGTGATGTTCAATAAGGCAAATATCAAGCAAGAGATGGACAAGCTAAATAAGGACATTCAAGACGCGCTGACTGGTGGCTAGCGGCGAGGTAGCCCGGCCTTATCAGAAGGCCGGGCCCTGCGAGCAGGATGGGCTACCGCCAATTTGATCAGACCGGCCACGTCTCGCGTTTGTAGGCGGCATCCCAGAACCACCATTCGTAGCGCGTGCTGGCTAAATAGATGTCCTCACAGCGTGCTAAGGTCGCCGGGTCAGTGGCGGCTGCCAGATAGTCGTAAACCTCGACGAACTCGGCCACTGCTTCGTCCTGCCGCCCGTCACCATAGAACTTGATCCAGTCGGCGTAAATGGAATTCGTCGGCTGCGGGCCTTTGATCAATTGCTTGCCAACCTCGAGGTACACGCACGGACAGGGAAGCATCGCTGCGACCGCCTCAATCGTGCTTCCTCCGTAGGCGGCGGCGAATTGGTGGTTGGTATAGGCCAGGTTCGCGTGGTTCATCTTCCAGGTGATGTGGTCGAAGTCCAGGTCGAGGGCTGCCGCGTGCTGCTTATGGAAGTGGTTGTCTAGATTGACGAGGCGTTCAACCCGTTCGAAAAGGATCTTCCCGACCTTGGGATCAGGACAGCGCCCGGCCATCACGGCCAGTCCTCGGACACGCTCCTGAAGGTAGAGCCAGTCTTGCTGGACGTAGAATCGGAACGTCTCTAGGGGCAAAGTTCCTGCCTGCAGCTCCCGTAGATAGGGATGGGCCATGATCTGATCGACGATCGGTGCGGCCAGTTCGGCGAGATGGGTAGATGGTTTTTCAATAGTGCTTTGTGACATACCTTTTTCTCCGCAGAAATTCCCTCTCTTTCTAGGAGAAGGTTAGGGCGAAAGGTGCCTGCTCATTTCATCTAGCGCGGTGGCTCAACTACCATGGCACAACTTTGACACCGAGGAACGAGTGGCTGAGCAACAGGACGAGATAGAGGGCGACGACACCGCCCAAAATGATCAGCCAGCGCTGGGTAGCGCGTTCCATGCTTTCCTCCTTACGACAAAAATGGTGGTACCAGGTGCCCCAACCAACCGAGGGCATGTAAGACGAACAAGCAGCTTCCGAGAACGACGATGGCGCCGAGGACGAACACGGCATCCGCTCGCCCAAACGCCGAGGAGCGATAGTAGGTTCGGGTTGGATAGGCACCAAAGCCCCGGGCGTCCATGGCGAGGGCGACCCGCTCGGCACGGCGAATCGCCCCGGCCAGCAGCGGCACGAGCAATCCGACGTAATAGTGATACCAGGCCGCTGGACTTCCCCCTTCTTTCACTCCTCGAACTCGATGCGCCGCCCGGATCGTCGCCAGCTCACTATCCAGGAGGGGAACGAAACCGTAAGCCGCGTGGGCGCCGTAGCCGAAGCGCGGACTGAGGTGGAGCTTCTGGATCAGGGCATGAACGAAGTCTGTCGGATCAGTCGTCAGAATGAAGAGGAGCGAAGCTCCAAAGAAGCCGAGCATCCGAAACATGATCACCAACCCGTAGGCGACCGCTTGATCCGTGAAGCTGAGAGGGCCTACCCGGAGGAGAGTCCGGGGATGGGCGGTTGGGTCGACGACGTAGAAGAGTGCAGTCGTCCAGATAATACTGAACGAGAGAACCGCGACTGGTAGTAGCCGGCGCAGGAGATCTCGGAAGCTAACCCGCCCAAGTACAGCGATCGTCAGGAAAGTCACGGCGATGGCGAGAAGCTGAGTGATCGGATCGACGATCCAGGTTAGGCCGACCATGACCAGAGCCGCGACGAAGAGTTTGGTCAGCGGATTCAGCCGGTGGAGAAACGAATCATGCTCATAGAATAGGAAGATTCTCATCGGCTTCCTTTTCTGGCAAAGAGCTCTTCGCTGGCCATTGCCGGCGTCATACGAGCCGACATTTCGGCCAGGAACTCCCGGCTGGTGGTTACTGGGGGGAAGCCTGGAGTGAGTTGGCCGAGCCGACGGCTCAGCTCGAGGATCGGCGGGGTGACTAGGTGACTGCGCTCAAGCTGCTCAGAATCCCGGAAAAGATCCTCGGGTGAGCCGAGGTAGGCGACCGAGCCGTTGATCAGGACGGCAACTTGGGAGGCGTATTCGGCGACGAGTCGAATGTCGTGGGTAATCATGACAATCGTTCGACCGGCTCGGTTTAGCTCGGCAAGCTTCTCCAGCAACGCCGCGGTGTTCTTCCGATCCTGACCGAAGGTCGGCTCGTCAAGGACGAGAATCCGCTGCCCCAGGATCAGCATTGTCGCGACGCTCAGCCGGCGTTTTTCCCCATGGCTCAGGGTGAAAGGGTTCGCCCCGGCGTAGGTGAAGAGCCCGAAATCGGCGAGCATCGCTTCGACCTGGGGCTGGATCTCGACCTCGGGCAGGTGCCGGATTCGGAGACCAAACGCCAGCTCATCGTAAACGCTTCGGGCGACGAACTGATGCTCCGGATTTTGGAAGACGTAGCCGACGAACCGGGGAATCTCGGTCGCGGGGATACTCCGAATGTCGCGACCGAAGAGGCGAACCGTTCCGGCCGGCGGGCGAATGCTGCCGATCAGATGACGCGCCAGGGTTGATTTCCCTGCGCCGTTCGGCCCGACGATCGCGAAGAAGCTCCCTTCGGGAATTGTCAGGTTTACGTCCTGCAAGGCGACCTGTCCAGTTGGATAGCGGCAAGTGAGGTGGGTCATCTCCACCGCCGGGGTCGCGCTAGGGACGTCCGGGTTTCTTTCCTCCCTTGCCCCTCTCCCGCACAGTGGGAGGGGGGGAGAATTCCCTTTCCCTTGTGTGGTGGAAGAAGGAGTTAGAGGACGGGAGAACTCAAGCAGCCGGCCAAAAGCGACTGCTCCTTGCTCGATTGTCAATGGGTATGGCTCGCAGCGCGCTCCACGTCGGATGAGATGGTTCGCGACCTCGCTGACTTGGGGAATCCAGATCCCGAATTCGTCGAGCTGATCGGCGTAATCGCGGAGGACCTCGGTCGGGGTAGCGAGTGCCACTTGACTACCGTTCGGTCCGATTACCAGAACGCGATCGACGAGGTGGATCAGATGGTCGAGTCGGTGCTCGATGATCAGAATCGTCCGGGAGCGTTGAGCTTGGAGGTGGGCGATTCCGGCGAAGACTTCCTCGGAGCCAGCCGGATCCAGGTTCGAGGTTGGCTCGTCGAAGATCAGGACGTCGGGATCCATCGCCATGACGCAGGCGAGGGCAAGGCGCTGCCGGGCCCCCCCCGAGAGACGGTCGATTCGGGCACATTCCAGCCCGGCCAGACCAACCTGATCGAGGGCCCGAGAGATCCGTGCCTTCATCTCCTGACGCGGCACATTGAGATTCTCCAGGCCGAAGGCGACCTCGTCGTCGACCCGGAGCATGCAGAATTGGCTGTCCGGATCCTGGAAGACGAGCCCGACGCTCCGAGCCAGCTCGGCCACCGGCGTCTCGGCGACGTTTCGCCCAGCGACTGTTACCCGTCCGCTCATTTCTCCTGGGATGCTGTGGGGAATCAGCCCGTTCAGGCAGAGCGCCAGAGTACTCTTTCCCCCTCCGCTCGGTCCCAGGATCAGCAGGGTCTCGCCGGGTGTGACCGAGAAGGAAACGTTCTCCAGGGTTGGCCGGCGCCGGCCCTGGTAGCGAAACGATAG
>JAJPIK010000102.1 GCA_021324795.1 Chloroflexota bacterium | reverse complement strand
GCCGACCAGATCCTGGTCGTCAACCACGGCGAGATCGTCGAGCGCGGCACCCACCAGGAGCTTCTCGACCGGCAGGGATTCTATCAGCACCTCTACGCCAGCCAGTTTCGCGCTCACGCCCCGCCACGACGATCCGAGAGCACTGATACCGACCAGTCGGCCCAGGCGGAGTTTGTGCCGACGTGAACAATCCATGAAGCTACCCAACGACCGCGAATTCACCAGCCCGACCGCCAAGGCTCTTCGCGTGGCTGCCTACCACGAGGCCGGCCACGTGGTCATGGCGTTATTGCTCGGAGGGACGGTGGAATTCGCCTCGATCGCCGAGGCGGATGCCAAGGTGCCGGAGCGGCCGGGCGTCTCCCGTTATGATTTTGACCGGCGCTTCGCGGGGCGCGAGGAAACGCTGGCGCTTCGGGAAGAGCGCATGGAGGTCGAGACGCTCGCCTATCTGGCCGGACCACGGGCGGCAATCCTGGCGAAGTGTGAAGGTAACTATCTCGATAAGACGCTGCAAGAGCACCGTCTCTCGGCGATCATGGACATTCTCGAATTCTGGCGCCCGGACGATTTCCCCTGGGACGAAATGCACGCCTACCTCGACGAAATGGACCTGAAAGTTACCGAGCTTCTCCAAGCGAACTGGCCAAAGGTCAAAGCGGTTGCCCAGGGGTTGCTGGAACAGTCAAAATTGGACGGAATCGGCATTGAGAAGTTGCTGGCTGCCGGTTAAAGGATGGTCACCGTTGTATCAACAGGCCATCGGCCGCCTCTCGATTACTGGTTTGTGGCCGAGCCACCCCGACGATGGAGATGACCGGAGGGCATCCGACGCAACGCCGATTGCAGATCTCTACTGAGCACCGTTGGACACCAATACTTTTCAATGTGCTCAATCACCAGCTCCGTCCCTTCGGCATGGCTAACGTAGGGAGCGCGGGCGGGGTTGTACATAGCATCGGTGAGGTCGCGGACGAGGATGCAGCGGATCCCCCAGCGAGTCATTTGCTTAATCGCGAAGGAGCGATTCAAGACGCACATATTGGTGTGAACTCCCATAATAATGAGCGTCGCGATGCCCTGGGCTTTCAGAAAGCTGTAAACCTCTATCCCTTGATCCGAGATCACGTCCGACCCGGCGATCGTGATGCCCGGATGCTGACGCGTCCAGAAGCGGCGGGGTACGTCCTCACCGGTGTCACAGCCACCATCCGAATCGTCGATCGGCAGTGGCGGATCCGGGAGGTCGAGGGGAGTTGGTGGCTCAACCAATGGAACGTCAATGATCCGCCGTCGGAATGGCGTGTTGGCGTAGAAGTCGACGGTGTCTGAAGGAGAGTGAATGATCTGTACCCCCTTCCGGCGCGCCGCTCCAATCGTCAGATTGATACGCGGCACCATCTCCGCGACACGCTGCGCCGCGCCTTTGCACCAATGACTATCCCAGAGGTCGCAGAGCAGAATCGCTACCTGATCGACTGGGAAGGACTTTTCGAGCGTTATCTCGTCCCAGTCACCGCTACCCTTGAAGGTTTCGACCCGCGAGCGTAGCCGTAATTGCAAATTCGCCATTAACTCCTCCGCAAAGAACGTGGTCTCCGATGCGGCAGGATAGCAAAACACCGGGGGGCTGACGGTTGGGGACACGGAATAGCCAGGCTTCGCAATGCCGGTCCGCATGCGAGTCGGATGATGGTTCCCTGGCGAGTAAGCAGCTCGAAAAGTCCACCCGGGGGACCGCCGCCAGTCGACGCCCCGCGGCTAGTAGCGTGCGGTGAGCTGGCCTCGCCACGCATGGCGAACAAGGCGGTCTCGTCGCCGGAGGGGTCGAAAGCCACCGCGTAGCGCGGATTCAGCAAGGGCAGCTTGAGATCCTGACTGCCTTGACCGGCCATCTTGCCAAGCGTCTGGAAGAATAGCTTGGGCTCGTTTTCTTCCGCCTCGGCCAGAAGCGCCCGACTGATCGGACCACTTTGAGGCTCGCTTGCCTCGATTCGTAGCGTCGTGAACGGGCAATCCTCGACGAACAACTGCCAGCCCTCGCCAAGCGTCTGTCCCAGGTCAAGGCTCCAGGGGCGATCCCCACGTGCGAGATCGATCGCCGTCCGCCGGGCGGCCGGCCGACGGAGAATACTCGGGGATTTCGGAGCAAGGAGTAAAATCCTCGCGGAATCGGCAACTAGCCCGTCGCCAAGGCCGATCAGGCGAGCCAGGCCAGCGCCGTGCAACTTCAACGTCCAATCTGGAAGAAGCTCCGCGGTCGCGTGCCCTCGCACGATCAGACCGGAGCGAGAGCCAAGGGACAGTGGCGGAGGAATTAAGTTCACCGTTGAGCCCGCGGGTTCGTTGCCGAGCAGCCAGCGCTCAAAGGGCACTTCGGCCCGAAAGCCACCAAGCGCCAGGTAGATACTCAACCACCAGCCGGAGGCTCTCTGACGCAGCTCACCGACGAAATCCGCGGGGAAATTAGTGCCGGGATAGAAAGCACCGATCAACTCGATCTGCATCCGGTGCTCGCTACGCTCGACCTTAAGCTTCGGCGCCCCGCCGAAGCGGCGCGGATCGATCACCCAGCGTTCGCGCTCGCCGATCTGGAAGATCAGACGACGCTCATCGTCAATGACCTCGAAGGAGCCCAGGAGGTCAGTCTCGTCCGCGCGAAACGTGGCGGGAGCCGGGCGGGTCACTGCGCCAGTCGAGCCAAACTTTGGGGGGCACGAGAACCGATCCGCGTCAGCGGACCAGAGGCCCGGTCGTGACACACGATTGCACAACGCGCCAAGATTGAGCCGCAGCGAGCGCATACCACACCTCCCCGCACGTCAGATCGCTCGGTTTTCGTGTCCGCCCAAGCTGACAGCCTGCAATCCTAAACGGTTCAGCTAAGCCCGGCAAGCCACTTTGTCGCGGGTTGGTAAACAAATCATGAAAAATTGTAAACCGGCTAGCTTCCCTCGACCGCGCGCACGAGTTCGCTGCCGGCGCGGAATCCCGGGCGCTTGTGGCTGGGAACTTTCACCATTTGGCCCGCCTGCGGGCCACGAATTGCCCGGACCGTCCGCTCACCAACCTGCCGGACTTCGAAGGTGCCGAAGCCAGTGAGGGTTACCGTGTCGCCCTCCTTTAGCGCATCAGTGATCACATCCAACACCGCGTTGAGTGCCCGTCCTCCTTCTGCCTGAGTGCTGTTTAACTTGCTTGCCACGCGCGCGGCGATCTGTCCCTTGCCTAACGTTTCAGCCATTCTCCAATTCCTTTCGCCAGGTATTGAGGGTCTTCCTAGCGCCCAAGCTTAGCACGCGACCGATGGCTATGCCAAGTATGAGAAAGGCTAAAGATACCCCCAACTTTGTTTGACAGACTAATGGATCGGAAGTATCCTAGCAGTGATGAGCAGTCACCACCCCCACGACCCATACCAGGCTTTGCGCTATCGGGATTTTCGCCTCCTTCTCTCCGGAAATTTGATCGCTTCGCTGGGTAACCAGATGCTGGGCCTGGCAATCGGCTGGGAGCTGTACACCCGGACAAATTCCGCTCTAGCCCTCGGCTACGTTGGCCTGGTGCAGGTGATTCCAGTACTCTTGCTTGCCTTGGTGACCGGCCACATTGCCGATCAGTACGACCGGAAGAAGATCGTGATCTGCGCCCAGCTTGTGCTCGCGGCTAGCTCACTCGTCCTGGCTGCGCTTTCCTATTCGCACGGACCGCTGATTTCGATCTACGGCTGCCTGCTCGTCAATGGCATCGCCTCGGCGTTCAACAATCCGGCCAGCAAGACTCTACCGGTCGAGGTCGTACCGGTGGAAGCTTTTGAAAACTCGGCGACCTGGAGTACGAGCTCCTGGCAGTTGGCGGCGGTGGTTGGGCCAGCGCTGGGGGGCCTGATCATCAGCATTTTCGGCCAGACGGCCCTCGTCTACGTCCTCAACGCAGTCGCGGCATCGAGCTTTGTAGTGATGCTCCTCTTTGTCAAGGGAGGACTGGCGTCGGCTGGGAGATCTCTCCGGAGACGTGAACCAACCACGCTACGCACGCTAGGCGAAGGGATCGGATTCCTTCGGCGGAGCCCGATCATTCTTGCCGCGATTACGATGGACCTATTCGCCGTCTTACTGGGCGGGGCAACGACCCTTTTGCCGATCTTCGCGACCGACATTCTCCACGTCGGCGCGACTGGCTTCGGCTGGCTGCGCGCGGCACCGTCGGTGGGTGCGGTGCTGATGGCGATCTACCTCGCCCACCGACCACCGCTCCAGCGTGCCGGTCCAACTCTGCTCTTCGCAGTCGCCGGCTTTGGGGTCGCGACGATCTTCTTTGGGCTCTCGCGTTCGTTCTGGCTGTCGTTGCTGATGCTCTTTACCCTGGGGGGGCTGGATAACATCAGCATGGTGATTCGGAGCACTCTCACTCTCACCCGTGTTCCTAATGAGATGCGCGGGCGAGTTCAGGCGATCAATGGCTTGTTCGTAAGCACGTCAAATCAGCTTGGCGGCTTCGAATCAGGGCTGACCGCCCAGCTCTTCGGCCCCATCCCCTCGGTCGTCGGCGGAGGGATTGGCACCATTCTAGTTGTGCTCGCGACAGCCGTCATCTGGCCCGAACTCCGCCGTCTGCGTACCTTGCGCGAGGCGGCGACGGAGATTGAAGCCGTGGTGAGCTGAGTGGGACGAGAGAGACCGAGTCGTAGAGATACAGAGAGCATGGCGCAAGGGCTACTTGGGCTCGCTCCTTCCGGTCTACTGGTTGATGGCAGGCAGAGTGACCTCGCGGTGTTCTGGTTCGATCTCTCGCTGGCGACTCGCATCTCGAAGCGAAAACTGGGCAATTGACCGCGCCGATGCCGCGTCGTGGAGTTTTTCCCCAACCGTGGACTTGACGACAGCTAATTCCTGGCGTAGATTCGCGACGAGTGACTTGTCGTCTCCAGCGGGGCAAAAATGCTTTCCTCTGTTCTCCAGGAGGTGCGCTCATGACCGCGTTTATCTGCCAAACCTGTGGGGTTCAGTTCGCGCCGGTCGCTGAGAAACCGGATGCGCCGCCGGAGCATTGTCCAATCTGTGAAGACGAGCGGCAGTATGTCGGACACGACGGCCAGAAATGGACGACCACCGAGGAACTGCTCGCCGGTGGGCGAAGGAACGTCGTGATCGAACTCGAGCCGGGGTTGACCACGGTGAACACCCATCCCTCGTTCGCGATCGGCCAGCAGGCGCATCTCATCCAAACTCCGGCTGGCAACCTGCTCTGGGAATCGATTAGCCTCTGCGATGCGGCGACCGTGGCGGCGATCCGCGAGCGCGGCGGCGTCGCCGCCATCGCTATCTCCCATCCCCACTTTTACAGTGCGATGGTCGAATGGAGCCACGCTTTCGACAACGTACCGATCTGGCTGCACGCCGCCGACCGGGAATGGGTGATGTACCCGGATCCGGCAATTCACTTCTGGGAGGGCGAGACCACCCAGCCACTGCCGGGTTCTAACCTCACCCTGATTCGGGTTGGCGGACACTTTCCGGGCGCGACCGCGCTCCTCTGGCCGGCGGGAGCAGGTGGACGCGGCGTGCTCTTCTCAGGCGACGAGCCGCAAGTCGCCGGGGACACCCGCTGGGTCAGCTTTCTCTATAGCTACCCGAACATGATTCCGCTCTCGGCTGCCGAGGTCCAACGGATCGCAAGAACTTTAGCGCGCTATCGGTTCGACCGGATCTACGGAAGCTGGATGAATAAGGTCGTGACCGCCGATGGGAATGCCGTGGTCGCGCGGTCGGCCGAGCGGTACGTGGCCCATCTCGAGTAAAAGGGGTGAGACGCTCTAGGTCGCCGCCTGAATCGGCACGATCGGTAGGCGAACGATGAAACGGGTTCCGCCTTCCGGCGGAAACTCCGCTTCCAACGAGCCTCGGTGCAATTCGACGAGCTGACGACTGATGTAGAGCCCGAGCCCCAAACCGGAGAGGTTACTATCCTGATGAGCTTGGTAGAAACGCTCGAAAATGCGGTCGCGTCGCTCCGGCGGAATGCCCGGCCCGTGATCAGTGACCGAAACGATCGCCTCTTGCCCCTCGCGAGCGACATTCACTTCGATTAGCCCGCTAGCGCGGCTATATTTCAAGGAATTGTCGAGGAGGTTAGTGATCACTTGCTCGATTCGCAGTGGGTCGAGGTTGACGATGAGAGTCTCGCCTCTCGTCATGACGATTCGTTCCCCTCCCTCGCGGGAACGTAGAGAATCAATGATCCCTTCGATCAGCCCCTTCAGCTCGGTCGGGTAGCACTGTATCTGGACTCGCCCCAGCTCAAGACGCGAAATGTCCAGGAGTTGATTGACCAAGCGCGCCAACCGATGCGATTGCTGGTCGATATCGCGGAATATGCGGGTGAGGCGGTCAGGCTCCAAAGAACTGAATCGCTCGAGACGTCGCAAAGAAGCTTGCGCCAGCAGGCGCAGGGCGGCGACCGGTGTCTTTAGCTCGTGAGCAGCAATTGAGAGAAATTCGTCGCGCACCCGTAACGCATCCTGCGCTTGCTGATAAAGGCGAGCGCGCTCGAGCGCCTGGGCACACTGACGTCCGATCGTCAAAAGGAGCGCCCGATCGTCAGCGTCGAACCTTCGCGCGGTAGCAAACAAAAGATGCATCACACCAATCGGTTTGCCATTGAGCAGCAACGGAATGGCAACGCTTGCGCCGCCACCCATCACCTCGGTGACTGAGCGAAGGTAGGGATAGCGAGCAGCGCGGTCAACTGCTGATTCCAGGATAACGACATCACCGGAGCGCACCGCGTCCCCAGCCGGTGTCGCCTCACGAAGCGGGACTCGTGGCCATTCCTGAAGGACTGCGGCCGCTTCGGATGTATCCGTGGCGTATCCGGTTTGGGTGAGAATGTGAAACTGGGTGCCATCGCCACTAAGCTCGAGGACCGCTCCGGCCTGCGCCTCGAGTGCCGCGATTGCCTCGACGATTACCGCCTCGGCAACCTGGACTGGCGTCTGGGCGCGAGAGAGCGCCGCGGTCACTGCTTGAAGACGAGCAATACGATCAGCCGCACGCTCGGCCAGGCGATGTGCAATCTGCTCCTCGGCATACAAGTGAACGTTCTCGATTGCCAACGCGGCCCGATCGGCTAGCTCTTGGAGGAGCTGCTGATCGCGCTCGACGTAAGGATGGTCCGGGCGCGTGCGGACCGCGATGAGGGTTCCCAGCACTCGACCGTGTGCACGCAGTGGCACGACGATAATGCTTTGCGCGAATCGATCGTCCAGATAGGGCTGGTGGGATGACTCCCCCCGTCGCCGGTAGGCCTCCGAATCGACCCGAGGGATGAGAATCGGCTCGCCCGTTTGAAGCACCTGTCCGGACAAACCTTCGCCGATCTCTAACGGCTGAGCGGACAAGACCGCTCGGGCATATTCTTGACGCTGGCTGTCCGGATCGTAGATCGCTGCTACTCGCAGGCTCCGGCCATCCTCGGCAAGGATCTGCACCGCGGCCACGTCGCCAATACCATCGACGACACAGCGGCAAAGCTCGTCTAAGATGAGGGGTTGATCAAGCTGCGCCTCGGCGAACATCCGGGATGCCTGAGCCAAGAGCCGCTGGTGCACCTCTTCACGTTCAAGGCGGGCAAACAGGTTTGCCCGCTCCAGAGCCTGCGCACACTGTCGAGCAAGGGCTAGTAAGAATTCCCGTTCGTCTTGATCGAAATCGTGCGTGCCGGCGAAGCCGAGCCAGAGAATGCCGATGACCCGTCCCGCGCTGACGAGCGGCAGCGCAGCCGAGGCATCCAGACCGAGAATTTGTTGGGTCCGATCAAGCTGGGGATAGCGGGCCAGCCGCTCCGCGCGCGAACGGAAGAAGATAGGCTGTGCCGAGTGGATAATGTCCTCGAACGTCCCAGTCCGAGCGATCGAGAAGCGCTGCCAGCGACGGAGCTCCGCTACCACTCTCGGATCGCGCAGATACCCTCCGACGCCAATCATTTCCATGGTGTCTATGCTGGTCCCCTGGTCGACGAGCTTTCCTAGCGCACCAAACTGCGCACCGACAGCCTTGATCACCTGCTCGACGACAGAATTAGCCAGGTCTTGCGTGGTCCGGACCTGTGCAAAGTAAGCGGTTATTGCCTGGAGCCGACGGATGCGCTCGGTTGCCTCTTCCGCTCGCTGCCGTGCTAGCACGTGGTCGGTGACATCGGTCGCATGGAGCATCAAGCCATCGACGTTGCCTTCCGCGTCGCGCATTGGGAAGATAACGACGCTGCTCCAGTGTGCATCCGCGACACCGTCGCCGTCACGATCGATGCGGCCCGGCATGGCATTGATGACAAAAGGCTCGCCCGTGGCATAGACCTGATCGGCGAGGTCTAGGTAGCCAACCGGGCCAAGCTTGGGGAATGCTTCCGCGGCCGGACGGCCAATCACCTGAGCCGGATCAGTTTGCCCAAAGAGAGCGAGGAAACGGTCGTTGGCCAGCTCAATAACGTGACGCGGCCCTCGGGTGATCGCGATAACCGCCGGGGCATTGAGCAAAAAATCGCGGATACGACGCCGCTCGTCGGCAAGCTCCGACCGCGCCCGTTCGGCATCGAGGCGCGCCGCCTCGAGGGGCTCCCTCATGGACAAACTCTCGCTTGCACCCAGTCTCTAGCTAGGATCCGTCGCCTCTTCCATTCCCCCCATCCGCCATCAGTCTACCATATCAGTTGCCATATCATTATCCGTGCGTAGTGCCCTTCGGCAAGACCCTGTCCGCGGCTTCCATCCCTCTATTTCCTACGGACGGCATTTGATATACTGCAACGGTGCGGACGGTGGGCCATACCGCGTTATCAACAGATACCTCTGGCCCTGAAAGGAATGATACTATGCGCGAAAACCGACTACGGCAACTGTTGAACGAGGGCAAGCCGAGTCTGGGGACTCGGCTTCAGAGCACCTGGCCGACCATCACTGAACTTGTCGGCCGCAGCCAGAAGTTCGACTACGTCGAGTTTTTGGCCGAGTACGCCCCATACGACCTCTACGCGCTTGATAACCTCGGGCGTGCCATCGAGCTGTTTCCCAACTTCACCGGCATGATCAAGATGGAACAGTCGGCGCAGCACCATCTCGCGGTTCGAGCGATGGCGGCTGGTATTCAGAACCTCCTCTTCACCGACGTCCGGACCGTCGAGGAAGCCCGCGAGTGCGTGCGGATCGTCCGTCCCGAGACGCCGGACGGCGGCGGCCGGCATGGGAATGCCGGTGGTCGGGCAGCTTCCGCCGGTCTGCCGGCCCTCGTCCAGGCTTACCAAGACGCGGTGATCGTTCTGATGATTGAGAAGAAAGAAGCGGTCGAGAATCTCGAGGCGATTCTCGCCGTGCCCGGTATCGACATGGTGCAATTTGGACCGTCTGACTACTCGATGAGCATCGGTCAGGCGGGGCAGCGCAACAGCCCGCAGATCGTCGAGGCCCGGGAATACACGATCAAGACGGCACTCAAGATGGGCGTTCAGCCGCGTGCCGAGCTGAATGACGCGAGCGAGGCCGAATACTACCTGAAGTTAGGCGTTAGGCACTTCTGCATGGCCCCCGATACTGGCATTCTGGCGCGCTATTACGCGGAGCAGGGCGGTAAAATGCGGGAGATCCTCGGCGGAGTGTGATCCACTAAGTCCGGGTATTCCACCTGGTAAGAGGTGCTGGGTTTGTTCGTCCAAAGAGAAGAAAAGCGAAGGCCGTCGATGCCCATGGACGGCCTTCTGGAGTAGCGCATCAGCGTGTCGGACCGATGCGCGCCATGATGCCAGTCACGATTGTAGTGATGTCAATCGCGACGGACAATCCCTCTCGCGCAGTGCCTCGGTTGCCATTTCGGACTTCTAATGACGCGGATTACTCTCAGCCGGGCAATCGATAGCTAGCGCCGGCCCGACGATCGGACCGAGTGCCGGCCGTTTACCTTCGCTTGATAGAGCGCCCGGTCGGCGGCGCGATAGAGGGAGGCGATGTCTCCCCCGTCGTCGGGGAAAAAGGCGAGGCCGGCGCTGAAACTGGCCTGGTATTCGCGGCCGGCGGGACTGGTGAAGCGCTGGTGGTGAAAATGGTCGAGAACGTCCATGATTCGGCGTTCGGCGCCGCTCCGGGAGACACCATAGAGGGCGACGACGAACTCCTCACCGCCCCAGCGTCCAACGACGTCTTCTTTTCGAAAAGAGTGCCCGAGTAGCTCGCCAAGCCGTCGCAGCGTGGTGTCGCCCGCGACGTGGCCATACTGATCGTTGATCTGCTTGAAGTGGTCGAGGTCAAGGATGGCCAGGGCCAGAGGATCGCCACGCCGACGTGCAAAGCGCAAAAGCTGCTCGATCGCTTGACTTGACTTACGCCGATTTGCTACGCCGGTCAGCACGTCGATCTCGGCCAAACGCTGGTGTAGTCGGTTCCGTTCTAAACGGTTGTCGATCCGGGTAATGAGCTCTGGTCCGACGATTGGCTTGCTCACGAAGTCGTCGGCACCGGCTGCGAAGACCCGGTGCACGGTGGACGGATCGGTGAGGGCGGTCAGGACGAGCACGGGCAGAGCGCGCCAGCGCTGCTCGTTGCGCAGGACCTTACACAGCTCGATCCCGCTGATGTGGGGCATATCGACGTCGAGGATGACCAGATCGGGCACCGTCTCCTCGATCTCACTCCAGAAGCGCAAGGGGTCGTCGAGGCCGACCATCCGCAGCCCGTGGGGCTCGAGCGTTGCCCGCAGCCAGGCGAGGATACTCGGATCGTCGTCAACTGCCAATATGACACTCTCGGTCGCCCGATTACTCTCTACAACGTCGTACAGCGTATCAATAATCTGGGTTGGTAACAGTGGTTTTTCCAGAAAGCCACTCCCGCCAAGGATGGCCACCTCGACTCGGTCGATCAGCGAGTTACGCTGGGTAAGCACGACGACGGGAAGCGGTGGCTCCTGGTTGCTGAGCTCAGCGAGCAAGGCTAATCCGGCATCTGAGCCCTCGGATGGTGCTAGATCGAGGAGCACGACGTCCGGACGTTGACAGGCGATCCGCACCCGCGCCTCCGCCATGGTCGTCGCATGATCGACATCCAGGGAGCGCTGCTGCGCTTCGGTCGTGACCTGCTCGTCGAGCTCGGCATCGGCGGTGACTAAGAGGATACGGCCGAGTGAGTCCCCCGCCGTATCCGACACTGACTGGTCCACTGCGACCGATCCTGGCGGCGCCGGACGCTCGAGCTCCACCCGAAGGCGGATGACCAGGTCTGCCAGGCGCATGACCTCGTCCGGGGAAAGGGCGGTATCACCGGCCAACAGCATTTCGATCTGCCGAGCGGTCAACGCAGCGGTGGGGAAGCCGAAACTGCCGACGGCACCAGCTAGCTTATGCGCGGCGCGCTCGGCCTCTCGCCGCGCTTCGATCGGCAGCGTCCCGGTCAGGATGTCATGAGTCGCCTGCTCCAGTATCTCGACCCGCTCTAAGTTCGTGGATCGAAAACGTTCCCAGAGCGTTGCCACGGCGCTTTGCACTTCGGCGCGACTCGCTTCGCCCGTCTGGTCCCTCGCGATTGGGTCGTGCCCGGCTATTCCCAGGGTACGGCTAATTTGATAAATGAGCTCAGCGATGTCGACTGGCTGGAAAAGCACCTGACTAATCACCAGTTCATCAACGAGCTCACGCAGCAAACCGGGGTCGCGATCCTTGGGCACTACGTAGATGATCGGTACTCCGGACATCCCAAGCTCTACTCGGGCCACATTGATGAGGTGGGTCGCCTGGTCACCAAGGAGTGAATGGTCGATGATCAGGAGGTTGCAGGATCTATCGAGCAAAAGATCGAGAGCCTGGCCTACCGTCTGTACTGCGACGAAAGTTGCCCCACTGAGCTGCCGCGCGAGGGAATTGACGACCGGATCTGCCAACGCGCAGATGACGAAAGGCGTGGCCGCTCTTTTCATTTTTCCACCCCCCAACTCACCACTCATTCCAGCCTAATGCGCTCCTGACCTGAGATGGTAGCTCGATCGGATCGAATGGCTTGGCAATGACTGCTCTCGCGCCAATCCCGGAAAAGCGACGCCGGTCGGAGACCTGAAGCTTCGCGGTGAGCAGGACAACAGGAATCTTGCTGGTGCCGCTGTCGGCTCGGAGCAAACGGAAGGTCGCGATTCCGTCCAGATCGGGCATCATCACGTCGAGGAGAATCGCGTCGGGGCGTCCGACTCGAGCAATCATGAGCGCTTCGCTTCCCGATCGTGCAGTGAGCACCCTCCACCCTCCTACCACTTCCAAACTCACTCGCGCGACTTCGCGAATGTCATCCTCGTCGTCGACGATGAGTACGCACCTACTCATGACGTATCCTCCCAACCTCAGTTCATCCAACCTCAGTGCAATGGCACAAACTGGTTCAACAAGCCGACGACGTATTGCTCGAATTGGTCAGGACTGATCCGTCCCTTGGTGAGGAACAGGGTATAGCCAAGGCGCAGCCGTTCGCGGTCTGCCTCGTCGAGGTCGCGAGCGGTGTAGACGACGAGTGGCGTGGAATGCAAACGGTTGTGCTGGCGAAGCCAGTTGACGACCGAAAATCCATCCCCATTCGGTAAGATGAGATCGAGCACTACCAGATCAGGATCCGCTTCCTGACTGAGCCGAATCGCCTCCCGTCCCGTCGTGGCATGAATTGTCTCGATGCCGTGGCGCTGGAACATGGCCATGAGCACGTTGGCGAGGTCCAGATCGTCTTCGACGATCACCACGCGTGGGGCCCGTCCCGAGCTGCCCAGCACACGTTCCAATGCACGAAAAAGTGGCGTTTCGTCAAGCGGCTTTACTACCCAATCAGCAACATCGGTTCGCTCGGCGTTCACACCGGTCGGTGACAGCACGCTGAAAATGATTACTGGGATATCTTTCGTCTCCGGCTGTTGCTTAAGGATTGCCATGGTTTCCCAGCCGTCCATCCCCGGCATAACGAGGTCAAGCAAGATAACGCTAGGACAGTGCCGCGCCGCCTCGCGGATCGCTGCCGGTCCCGAGTCGGCGAGAATGACCCGGTAGCCGCGGTTTTCGAGGAGCGCTTTGACGACTTCGAGGATGGCCGGATCGTCATCGCAGAGGAGAACTGCGCTGCCTGCGCTCTTTGCGTTTGGACGCGGAAAACCCCCGGCTGATCGGTCCCGATCGAGGCCCGATTCTTTGCCCGAGGCCTCGGCGAGCGCGGGCAAGACGACGAAGAAGGTACTCCCGCTCCCCAGTGTGCTTTCGGCCCAGATCCGACCGCCGTGTTGTTGGATAATGCTGCGACAGATCGCTAAGCCAAGGCCGGTTCCTCCTTTTTCCCGCGAGTCCGAGGCGTCGACTTGTTGGAATCGACCGAAAATCGCCTCCAGCTTGTCAGAGGGAATTCCTCGGCCTTGATCTTTTACTTGAATCTGAAGCTCATTCCTTTCGTGCTGGGCGCGAATTGTGACCTTGCTACCCGGGGGCGAAAACTTGATCGCATTACTCAGCAGATTGGTCATCACCTGGACGAAGCGGTCAGGATCTGCCCAGATCTGAACGGAGTCGGCCGAAACCGTTAGCCTGATCTCGCTCTCCTGAGCGATTGATTGGACCAGCTCGACGGCCTGCTGGATCAACTCGGCAGAGTCGCAGGTCTTCTTTTCCATCGCCACCTTACCGGACTCGATCCGTTCGATGTCGAGGATGTCGTTGATCAGGCGGACCAGGCGATCGGTGTTATTCACGGCGATCTCGAGCATGCGCTGGCCCTGTTCTGGGAGGGAACCGAGGACACCGCTGGCGAGGAGACCGAGCGAACCGCGAATCGACGTGAGCGGGGTGCGTAGCTCATGACTGACGACCGAGATGAACTCGTCTTTCATACGGTCGATCATACGCCGTTCGGTGACGTCGTGGAAGGCCACGACCGCGCCGACGATCTGATTCTGCTCACGAATCGGGGTGCAGGTGTACTCGACGACGAAGCTATTCCCATCTTTTCGCCAGAACACCTCGTTGCTGGCGTGGTGAACCTCGCCATCCTGGAGGGCACGGTAGATCGGACATTGGTCAACCGGATAGGAGCTGCCGTCGGCACGGGTATGGTGAATCGTGGCGTGGAGATCCTGGCCGTGAAGTTCTGCGATCTCGTAGCCAAGCATCCGTGCTGCCGCTGGATTCATAAACGAAATGCGCTGGTTAGCGTCGACGCCGGTGATCCCATCTCCCGCCGCGTTCAGAATCACCTCGTATTGAAGACTAAGCCGCGCGAGTGCTTGCTCATCCTTCCGGCGTTGAGTGACGTCAGCGCAGATCCCGAAGAGGCGCCAAAGGCCCGGCCGGAGCAGCTCAACGTGCAGCAACTCGGAGAGCCAATAAACCCGACCGTCCGCACCCATACAGGCAAACTCGTCGCTGTAGGTGGAGGCGCCGGAGGTGACCCGCGCCACTAGATTGGTCAGACGCTCTCGATCTTTTGGTCGGATGCTGGTACTCCACGCCTGGGCGTAGGTCTGGCCAGGCGCAATAACGAGGGGAATCACGCGTTGAGCTGCCTCTTCGTCGATGACCTGGATATTCCAGGCCAGCGCTCCGTCGCGCTCTTGAGCTGTTCCCTGCCAAAGAATGCAACGTGTGTGCGTGGCGACGTTGCGCAAGGCCTCTCTCTGATGCTCGAACAGTTCCTTTTGGAAGCGCAGCTCTTCCTGAACTCGTTGGAGATCAGCGCGATAACTGTCCGGTCGTGGATCACCGGTCTGGTTTCGGACGCCTATGTCGGTCACAAGTACCCTTTCCTGCCCAAGCTTGAGGCCTGATATCATCGCCGATCGAGAACAGGCTCATGCTAGGCGTGCGGGCAAGGTACTGTCTACAGATCCGGTTAGGCATTTCCTCTTAGGGAGGCATAGGATAAACGTCACTTGTCTCCTGAACGACCGATTTCGGCGTCGCTTCGATCCGTGTGATCTTGATCTGATCCCGATCGATCATCTCTCCGACCCGAGGGCCAATCTCGTTCTTCCACCGGTCGCTCTGATAGACTTCTTGATCCAGTCGTTCCCGTTCGGCCTCACTGGCGAAGCTCGAAAAACATCCTCTTCCCTCGCTCGGTGAAACCGTAGGATCAGGAAATTCATGATTTGTTCACTGAAACGTCTTCTCGGTTCTTACGTTATTTCTCTTGGACAACGGGTCATTGGTGCCAACTCAAAGGTGCGCTTTGCCGACGGGGTTGTCGGCGTCGCGGTCGAGGACGACCGATCCCAACGGACACTCATCCCCCGTATTTTGCCGTCGCTGCCCGGGTTCCAGCCGCCCGGGCAGCAAGTCCTTTTTGCACCTGGCGACGTGATCCCCGATTGCTTCGGCACTGTTCCTGCGGGAGCAGCGGTGGTACACCGCTATCGAGAGTAATGAACGTGTCGCTGGAATGCAAAATGACATTGACGGGCAGTCCTCTGACGTCGTGTGGAGGCAACGAAGCGGTTGGGCGGCTGCGCTTGACCCACGGGGACATCTTCACGTCGCGTCGGATCTCGTTGCTGAGGTCCTTTTGCCGCGTGCGGCCAGCGAATGTCGCGATTGAGAAGCCGCGCTCAAGCGGTATTCCCAGCGCGGGGTTCGCGAATATTGGGATGAAGAGCACGGTGTTAATGCATCATTAATGGTACTTGAGCGATACTTTATCTCACAGTGATGCGCCCTTAGTCGGCAGGGATGCCGGCGATTCGGTCAATGGCGACCGAAACCTCTTTTTAATCCCAATATGACCGCTTCCCCGCTCTTTTCCGCTGTAGACTTAAGAGAAGGCACGGGCCTTTCCTTGCTCTACGCGAGTCCAGGGAAGGTCCAGGACCGAACGCCCATCTCACGGAGCAGCTTGATGAAGCTACGATTCTCAGTATTCCTGGCGATCTCTTGCAGCATCGCTGTCGTCGTGCTCGCCGCTTGCAGCACGAGCAGCTCCCCCTCCCCGACCCCGAGCGCAGCAGTCCCAGCCCCCACGTCGAGTAGTCCTTATCCAGCTCTGCCTACCCAGCCGGCTCGCCCGAGCCCGAGCGGTGGATATCCGGCACTGTCTTCTCCGACCACGATTGGCGGATCCCCTGCGCCGGCTATCCCAACCGCGAGTAGCGCCTACCCGGCCCCGACCGGAATCGGGCCAACGCCCGCGTCGATCACCCCTTTGCCAAGTACCACGCCGGCCGCTGCTCACTCGCCATTGGCCAGTAGCCACGTCTCAATCGAAGTGATTTCCCAAAGCCCCAAGCATGAGACGATCTCACCCGGCCAGACCGCGATTGTCCCGGTTGGCAGTGGCGAGATTGGCGTGCTCGTCCACTACCCGGACCCGATTGGCTCGCTCAGCGGCGGCGCCTTCCAGCCCTACCGGGTCACGATCACCGTGGATCCACCCGATTGGCAGGCGCAAATTGGCAATCCCCCCAATAACACGACGTTGTCATTCCAACTACGGGGCAAAGCCACCGGCCACTTCACCGTAAATGTGAGCAGCATGCCGACCAATCCGTCGGTGACTTTCGGACTCAACGTCGTTAATCCCCTTACCCCGACAGCCGTGCCGGTCGCATCGGGCGCCGTCGGTCCATCCGGGGTGCAGTAGCAGGGGAGTAAGCCATTTCCTATCCCCGCTGGCTCGACCAGGGCTTTTCCATAATTCCCTTCAAACCGTCTTCGTCCAGCTCGATGCCCAGGCCCGGACCGGTTGGCACCGCAACGCAGCCGTCGGAGCCGAGAACGAACGGGTCTTTGATGTAGCCGTAGCCGAGATAGGTGTCCGCACCGACACGCCAGTCGTTGACCTCGTTGTGCTCCTGGACGAGGAAATTCGGCAGGCAAGCGTCGAGCTGGATCGAAGCGGCCAGGGCGAGTGGACTTAACGGACAGTGCAGCGCGACTTTTGCGTAGGCTGCCTCGGCAATCGCCGCGATCTTCTTGCATTCGCTAATTCCCCCGGCGTGACAGATATCCGGTTGAACTACCGCGAGCGCCCCACGGCTCAGCGCGTCGAAGAAAGGCCACTTGCCCATCCAGCGCTCGCCTGCGCCGATGGGCAGCTTCGTCTGCGCGGCGATCTGGGCAAGCACGTCGATCCGTTCGACCGGCATTGGCTCCTCGACGAAGAGCGGCCGCGAGGGCGCAAGCGCCTCGATCAGTTGACGGGCGATGCTCGGGTGTGGGTTGTGCAGGTCAACAGCGACGTCGATGCCCGGGCCAGCCCCCTCGCGCACTGCCGCGAAAGTCGCGGCCACCTGATCCACCCAAACGGCCGCTTCAAGGCCGTCGCCCAGACTATAGTGGACTTTCAAGCAGCGAAAGCCCCAGCCCTGGACTAACTCCTCGGCGGCTCGGGCCCAGGTCTGGGGATCGTTACGGTCGGCAAATGGCCGCTTGCCTCGCCCGGCTCGGTAGGGCAGCCCGGGCTCGACGCAATACGGCAGCGTGCCGCCGACCGCTCGGTAAACCTTCACCCGGTCACGGCAGGCGCCGCCCAGCATCTGGTAAATCGGCAGCCCGGCCGCCTTGCCGGCGATATCCCACAAAGCGATGTCAATCCCACTGATCGCGCTCATGGTGACCGGGCCGCCCTTATAGCCCATGCCGGCCTCGTACATCGCCTTCCAAAGCGCCTCGATCTGCCGAGGATCCTTCCCAATCAACAACGGTTCCAGCCGCTGGACCTCGGCGATCACACTTTCCGGATGCCCTTCCAGATAGGGCTCACCCAGGCCGGTGATTCCCTCGTCGGTGTAGACCTTCAGCCACACCCAGCTCGGCGGCACCCGGAGTATCTCCAAGCGTTCAATCTTCATGACCCCTCCGGTGTTGAGAGCAAGGAGTCAGCCCTTTCCCGTATCCCCGCCTCCCGACTCCTGGGTTCTGATTCCTACCCGGTCACGATTTCGTCGATCGCCTTGACGTCCTCGGCACTGAGCTTCCAGTCGGCGGCCTTGGCATTTTCGTCGACCTGTTCCGGCTTGGTGACACCAGCGATTACCGAGGAGACTTCCGGATGAGCTAACAGCCAGGAAATGGCGAGCTCGCCAACGCTGTGACCGTGGTCGCGCGCAAAGCCTTCGAGGCGCTCGACGGTGGCCAGGTTTTGCTCGGTGAGCTGGCGCTGCATATTCGGGTTATCATAAGCGCGAACCCCCGGTTGGAGCGGCTGACCCCGGCGATACTTGCCGGTCAGCAGTCCGCCGGCCAGCGGCGAGTAAGGAATGATGCCAACGCTGTGGCTTCGGCAGAAGGGTATGAGCTCACTTTCGATTGAACGGCTGAGCACGTTATACTGATTCTGGGTTACCACCGGCGCCGGGTAGCCACGCCGGTCGGCGATCCAGTGGGCATCGCAAGCGAGCCACGCGGGAAAGTTCGAGATGCCGACGTAGCGGACTTTGCCCTGACGCATGAGATCATCGAAGGCACGCAGCGACTCGGCAAGCGGCGTACGCGGATCCGGCCGGTGCATGTAATAAAGGTCGATGTAATCGGTCTGCAAACGCCGCAAGCTCGCCTCGCAGCAGGCGATGATCCGCCGGTACGACAACCCTACGTCGTTTGGTCCGTCACCCATTGGGCTAGCAACCTTGGTTGCGATCACCATGTCATGACGTCGGCCAAGCAGCGCCTTGCCGACATATTCTTCCGAGACGCCGCGCGAATAGCTATCCGAGGTATCAACGTGATTGATTCCGAGCTCCAGAGCGTGCTGAATCACCGCCGCGGTCTGGGCGGCGTCGCAGTAGCGCCCGTAGGTGTTGCCACCCAAGCCCACCGCCGAGACCATCAGTCCGCTGCCGCCAAGTCGTCGATATTCCATTGGCCTTTTCATCCTCTTCGAGAAAATCGATGCTCTCATTATAGGGGATGGGGAAGGGGGTTGATGTTTGATACCTCCCATCGTTTTTATAACCGATAGCGGTTGGCTGTTGATTGCTCTGCTCGTCACGACGATTCTGCTCCCACCTTTGGTTCGTCCCACCGCGTTGAGCCGGGGCCTTGGCTTGATATTCCCTGATGCCAAGCCTTACCTACTCCGACTGCGTCCCCACTACTGGCTTGGCTATCTGATCGCTGCGCTGGCCCTCGCTCATGGCCTTGCCGCGATCACTTCTGGCCTCAGCCGTGGCGTCGACCAGCTTGGCCTTGACTTCGCCGTCGGTGCGCTGATCTTACTCGTTGCCCAGCTCCTGATTGGCCGAACCTTGAGTGAGCCATGGCTGACCCGTCGGCCCGAGCTACGGCGTTGGCATTTTCGGGCGACACTCGTCCTGATCATCCTGATCCTCGGCCACTTGATCTTCGATAGCCCGACGATTCGCACGATCTTACGCTATGAGAGCCAGTCGCCCCTGGTTGCCGAGATCTTCCATCGGTTCATCAGTGCAGCATAATCGAGATCGACCGGGAAGTTCCCGGCGCGGCTGGGGCCAGCGTCGTGTCGCCGCGCCGGCGTGCGGTAGGAGGTGCTTGGGTCTTGGATAGGGGAAGAGCCCTGACTCTCGCCCTACCGCCTTGCGGTTCTCTTTTGATCGTTTGGTCGCATCTGGAGCAGGGCAAGTTGTAAGCACCGTTGATCAACCGTACAATCGGAGAGAGAGTTTCAGGAGAGGAAACATGGCAACCTATCGCGCGGCGATCGTCGGGCTGACCGGCATCGCGGCTGGACCTGCGCAGCCTGGACCGGACCCGGTGCTTGGTGAACTGATGCCGCACTCTCACGCCGCTGCCTACGCTCGAATACCCACCACGACCGTCGTCGCGGTGTGCGATCTGGCTCCCGCACTGGTTAGCCGGTTCTGTAAGGAATGGGGTAGCGTTTTTCCGGAGGCCCGTGGCTACAGCGACTATCGGGAGATGCTTGCCCGTGAGCAGATCGATCTGCTGAGCGTGGTGACTTCCGACCATCGCCACGCCCAGATCGTCGTCGACGCGGTCGCGGCCAGCGTCAGAGGCATCTTTTGCGAAAAGCCGATCGCCACCACCCTGGCCGATGCGGATCGGATGATCGCTGCCTGCGCCCGCCGCAACGTTCCCCTGCTCATCGACCACACTCGTCGCTGGTATCCGGAGTACCTGGAGGCGCGCCGCCTGGTCCGGTCCGGGGCAATCGGATCGCTCCGTCGCATTGTCGCGACGCTCGGCGGGTCGCGCGCGATGCTCTTCCGCAACGGCACACATTTGATCGACACGGTCTGTCTGTTCGCCGAAGCAGAGCCTCTTTGGGTCAGCGGCGAACTCGACGACGAGCATCGTGATTACGGGCCACGCTACGCCGGAGATGGCGGGCGAGATCCGGCTACCGATCCAGGCGGGAGTGCGATCATTCAATTCCAAAATGGTGTGCGTGCCTTCGTGAATGCATCGAAAGGAACACCTGCCAACTTCGAGCTGGATTTGATTGGCGAGACTGGACGGCTCCGGATCGGCAGCCACGTTGGGGAGATCTGGCGATTCCTCGATGATGGTCTTCCCGCTGTTAGTCCTTTACGCTCACCTCACACAACGCGAGGGGATCTCGTCGCAGCGATTGAGGAGCTTATTAGACTAATCGAGCACGGTGGTCAAGGGTCATCGACTGGCGAAGACGGGCGGCGAGTGCTGGCCATCCTCCTTGGTATTCTCCAATCGAGCGCGGCCGGTGGGAGAAGGATGCATTTCCCAATCAACGACCAGTAGGTCCGGGTGTTGCACGGGCTGAGGAGGTCAAGCAGTTCACGCCTCCACATTTTCGATGGAGAAACCCAGGCGGCGCTGCTGGTGACATAGTGAAGGATTGTCCTCACTCTTTCCCGTTCGGACATGGGATAGCTCCTCTGTCTCCAGACTTGCCGTCGTTGGCTCTTTCTATCTGCTCGCGGATCCCGTGGGGTTATTTGCTGATTGTCTCCAGCTACTCGGAGAAGCCAAGCTGTCGGTTATAATCCCCATACTCAATCAAATGAGGAGCAATCGATGAAAATCACCGCCGTTCGCTGCTTTCGCGTCTCCGGTCCCACTGACCTCGATCCGAGCGAGGAGCGCCAGGTTGGCATGCTCGATGCCTATCCGGAATTCGCCGCGCGGGCACCATCACAAACGCGAGCTACTCGCCTGAGCGCGGTTTACACACAGATCGATACCGATAATGGGATCAGTGGCCTCTTCGGCCCGATCTTTACCGAAACGGCGACGATCATCCGAGAAAAACTGGCATCCCATCTGGTGGGACGGGACCCACTGGCGGGTGAGTTTCTCTGGGATCTTCTTTATCGACAAGATCGCCATGCCCGCAAGGGCTACGAAATGATGGCGATCAGCGCGGTCGATTGCGCCCTCTGGGATCTGCGCGGCAAGGTTTATAACGTTCCGATCTACCGTTTGCTCGGCGGACCGACCCGCGAGCGCGTCGATTGCTACGCCTCGATGCTGGGCTTTTCCCACGAGCCTGGCCTCGTGCGCGAGCGCGCTCAGATGGCCGTCGAACTGGGATATAAGGCGCAGAAGTGGTTCTTCCGTCACGGCCCAAGCGATGGCTTGGAAGGCATGGAGAAAAACGTCGCCCTGATCCGCACGGTTCGCGAGGCGGTCGGACCCAACGTCGAGATCATGGTCGATTGCTTTATGGGCTGGGATGCGACCTATGCGATACGCATGCTCGAGCGGATCGCCGAGTATCGCCCACGTTGGCTAGAAGAGCCGGTGCCACCTGATCGGATCGGCGACTTCGTGGCAATTCGTCGGAACAGCCGGGTGCCGATCGCGACCGGCGAGCATGAATATACCCGCTGGGGCTTCCTTCAGCTTCTCCAGGCCGACGCGGTCGACGTGATTCAGGCGGATCCCGATTGGTGCGGCGGAATCAGTGAATTGGTGAAGATCTGTGCCCTCGCCTCGGCCTACGGACGCAACGTCATCCCCCACGGCCACTCTCTCCACGCCGCGCTCAACGTCATTGCTGCCCAATCGCCGGCTACCTGCCCGATGGCTGAGTATCTCATCCGCGCCCAGGTTGGTAAGCAGCACTTTCACACCCGCTTTGTCCAGCCAGAGGGTGGCTCGCTCTCTCTGCCGATCGAGCCAGGATTAGGAATCGAAATCGACGAGAAGAAGGTGGGGGAACGGGTCGAGCTAAGTTAGTGACACCACGATACCTACGCCTTGTAGAGATGGCAGGCCACGCCGTGCCCCGGGCTCGGCTGGCGTAGGATCGGGCGCTCCCGGGCGCAGACTTCCATAGCAAATGGACAACGGGTGCGGAAGCGACAACCGGACGGCGGGTTGAGCGGACTCGGAATCTCACCCCCGAGTGGCTCGACGGGTGCGGACGAGTTGGGATCAACCTTGGGGATCGACGACAGCAGAACCCGGGAATACGGATGCAATGGCTCACGGTATAGTTCCTCGGACGAGCACGCCTCGACTACCTGTCCCAGATACATTACCAGAACGTGATCGCTCATGTACTCGACGACGTTTAAGTCGTGACTGATGAAGAGATAGGTTAGCTTCAACTGCTCTTGAAGATCTTTGAGCAAATTAAGCACTTGCGCCTGAATCGATTTATCGAGAGCCGAAACTGGCTCGTCGCAAACGATGAGCTTCGGTTCGAGGGCCAGTGCCCGGGCGATATTGACCCGTTGGAGCTGGCCGCCGCTCAACTGGTGCGGAAAATACGAGGCATGATGAGGGTGTAGACCCACCTGCTCGAGCAACAGGGCTGCACGCTCGTGCCTTTCCGCTTTGCCAACCCCGTGTGCTTTCATCGGAAAGCTGACATTTTCGCCAATCGACATGCGGGGGTTGACTGAGGTATACGGGTCCTGGAATACCATCTGCATACTACGGCGAACTACCTTGTCTTCGCCCCTGTCCATCTTGCGAACGTCACGGCCGTTGAGGATCACCGTTCCCGCGTCCGGTTCGATCAGACGGAGCAGCAATCGGGCCGTGGTAGACTTGCCGCAGCCCGACTCGCCGACGATGCCTAGCGTTTCTCCTTGTTGGACGTCGAAGGAGATGTCGTCAACCGCGGAGACGTAGCCGGTCTTCCTGAAACCGATTCTGACCGGAAATTGCTTGCGCAGGTTGCGCACCGAAAGAAAGGGCGGCGCCTCGGCGAGCGGTCGCTCAGGATTCAACGTCTGTTGCATGGGATCTTCTCCTCACACTCTCTAACTTCGGCCCACCCCTCGGACGTCGAGCGCGTCACGCAGGGCATTGCTCAAGACGTTGAAGGTGATCGACGTCACGAAGATAAACAAACCGGGCAAGGCCACCACCGCTGGTTGGACGTAAATGGAGGACTGCAAGCTGTTCAGCATCGCACCCCACTCCGGCGCGGGCGGCGCCGCGCCCAGTCCGAGATAACTCAACCCGGAAGCGGCGACAATGCTCAATCCGACCAGTCCCGACGCGTAGACAAAGATTGGGCTAAAGACGTTGGGCAGCAACTGATCGACGATGATCAGTAATCCCGAAGCCCCACTGACCCGCGCCGCCTCGACGTATTCCTGGACGACGACCTGTCGAGTGGCCGATTCCGCCACCCGGGAAATCGGCGGAATGAAGACGATGCTCAGGGCAAGAATTGAATTCAGAATGCCAGCGCCAAGCGACGCAACGAGCGCGATTGCCAGCAAGATGGCCGGAAAGGCATAGCAGACATCCATGATGCGCATCAGCACTGCTCCAACGAGTCGCCCGGCGTAGGCTGCCACAGCGCCGATCGCAGTGCCAATTGCCGAGGCGATTAACACCGGAACGATCCCTGCCACGAGCGAAAGACGCCCACCGTAGAGCAATCGCGCCAGCATATCTCGCCCTTGCTCGTCCGTCCCGAGCATGTGCCCGGCCGTGCCGAGCGGGAGCAATCGCTGGGCGACGTTACCCTGCAAGGGGTCTTGGGTCGTGAGCAGTGGCGCAAGAGCTGATGCCAGAATAATGACAAGCAACAGCCCTGACGTCGCAACGGCACTCTTATCACGAACGAATCGGTACCATACTTCACCGTAGTAGGACCGCGGTGTCACCGTCGCTTCCGACTCGCGCCCTCGGACAACCGTAAGTGAGACAGTACTCATTGTCAGTTACCTCAGTTAGTTAGCGCGTCGAAGTCGTGGATTGACCAGCGTTTGCAATAGATCGACGACCAGATTTACCAATACGAAAGTCACGGCGATCACCAGCACCGATGCCTGAATCACCCGCAGATCACGTGATTGAATCGATTGAAAAATCAGCAAACCGAGGCCGGGCCAGGAGAAGATCGTCTCCACCAGCACCGAGCCGCCGAGAAGATATCCTACCTGGAGGCCTGCCATTGTCATAATTGCCGGGGCAGCGTTCTTGATGACGTGCATCAGAATCTGGCCACTCCCGAGCCCTTTAGCCCGAAGTGTGAGGACAAAGTCGTCACCAAACGTCTCGATCAGGCTCGATCGAGTGGTCTTCGCCACCATACCGACCGTGACCGCCGACGTTGCGATGGACGGCATGACCAAGTGCTTGAGAAAGTCGATGGTGTCTCCATCGATCCCGTGCATGCCGGCCGACGGCAGCCACTTCAGTGTTGCCGAGAAGATAATGATGAGAAGGATCGCAAGCCAGTATGACGGGACGCTGAGCCCCATCGTGCTGACCGCCGAGATGAACCGATCGGCCGGACTCCCGGCCTTCAACGCCGCCACGATACCCAGCAGCAACCCGGTGGCGAGGCCTACCATCGCGGCGGCGCTCGCGAGAATTAGCGTATTCGTGAACGCGTTCTTGATGAGATCCGCTACCGATCGATGACGCGAAAACGACTCTCCAAGGTTCCCTTGACTAACGTTAATAAGCCAGTGAACGTACTGCACCGGAAGTGGCTCGTCCAATCCGAGCTGCTTGGCCAGCACGGCACGATCGGCTGGCGTCGCGTCAGGAGCCAGGAGACCCGCAAGCGGGTCTCCTGGCAGCACGTTGATCAACAAGAAGATCACGATTGATACCCCAAACAACGCTGGCACGGCCATGCCCAGTCTCTTCAGGACTATCGCGATCATGGCTACTTCTGCACCCAGACGTGATTCAGGTCGGCAAACCAGGACATCGGCTGAACAAATCCGTGGACCTTGGGCGACAATATCCGCAGGTTGAGATCGTGGACGACAAACGTGACGGGCGAGTCTTTCGCAACGATGTCCATCACTTGTTTCAGCAGCTCGTTCTGCTTGGTCGGATCGAACTCCGATTGAGCTTGCTGCAACAGCTTGTCGACTTCTGGCGATTGATAGCCCATGGGGTTACAGCATCCCTTCGGAGGAATACGCCAAGAGGCGAAACTCAACAACGACGATGGCGCGATCGGCGCCACCGAAAAGTAGATGCCATTGTACTTCTGGTTCTGCTTGTCTCCGAATCCCGCCCGATAGAGCGAGATTATATCGTTCCACTCGAGAGGAACCAACTTCATCTCGACCCCGACATCCTTGAAGCTCGCCTGCATGAACTCCATCATCGGCTCCGGCCACATGTTTCCGGATCCGCTGGTAGGATAGGCGATAGTCATGGTGAAGCCGTTGGGATAACCAGCTTCGGCCAGAAGCTGCTTCGCCTTTTGGGGATCGTACTCGTAGTTAAGAGACGGCGCCGGGTCGTACCATGGACTCTCTTTGTACATGTATTGCGTCGCCGGAGTGCAGACATTGTGGAGCAAGTTGCCACACATGCCATTGCGATCAGCGGCGTACTGCAGAGCAACGCGCACCTTCGGATTATTGAATGGTGGCTCGTATAGATTTGACACCAGAATGATCGTGTGGGGATACGTCCGCAGGAGAACCTGGTAACCCTGCTGCTTGAGCTGGTCGAGCGAATCGGGCGGAGGCACCTCAGCCCAGTTGATTCCACCTGATTCGAGGGCGGCAAGCCGAGCCGCTGGATCCGGCATGGGGCGGAGGATCAGCTTATCTAGCTGGGGTTTGCCAGCCCAATACCGGTCATTGGGCACCAGCTCCATCACCTGACCATCGACGTACTTGGTCACCTTGAACGGTCCAGTGCCCACTGGATACTTGACATACTCTTTGTTGCCATACTTCTTGACAGCGGTAGGACTCGGAAAGAGGATAAAAGCCATCTCCCATGGGAGAAAGGAGTACGGATACTTCGTCTGGATCTCAACCGTCGCTGGGTCGACCGCTCGGTAGGAGTCGATCATGAGCGTATTGGATGCGTTCGACGCGAAAAGCAACGGCGAAAAGAACTCAGAGTCTTTCTTCATGATACGGTCCATTTGGAAGATGACTGCATCAGCGTTGAAGTCGGTCCCGTCGTGGAATTTCACGCCCTGGCGTAGCTTAAAAGTCCAGGTCAGCTTATCCTCGGCGACCTTCCAACTCTCGGCCAAGCCGGGATGTGGGGTTGGCACCGTATTGCCCTGATTCAAGTTGAAGCGAGCTAGTGCATCGTAGATCTGGTACCCAACGAAGCGGCGCCCTTCAAATCCCTGATCCGGCGGTGTATCCGGATAAGGAATGTTACCGGCGGTCATACCGATGACGAGGGTTCCACCCGATCCAGTTGCAGTAGCCTGACCTGTCGCTTGTCCAGATGGCGTCGTGACCATCGACGCTGGCGCTCCGCTCGTCGAGTTCGTCGAGCCGGCGCCGCAGGCCGTCTCAAGCAATGTCGCCGCCGGTACCAAAGTCAGTAGTGTGAGTAGCGATCGTCGATTCATCACCATTACTCCCTTCTCGCCCATCCCATCGACCAAATAGCGTTGAGCCTGTTTACGATTGGACGCAGCGCAGCTGGTGCCCCGGCGATACCGTCCTCAACTCGGGCATACCGGCCCAGCAACGATCCTCTGCCACGGCGCAGCGCGGTGCAAATGAACACCCGCGCGGCAAGCGCGCGAGATTCGGCGGCGACCCGGGAATCGCCTCGGGCCTTTCTGTCTGCCGCGGCCGGACGTTTGCTTGCAGCAATCCGCGCGTGTAGGGATGTCGTGGCTCGCGGAGGATCGTTGCAACCGGTCCCGCCTCAACGATGCGCCCCGCGTACATCACTGCCACCTCGTCGGCGATCTCTGCCGCCACGCCAACGTCGTGTGTCACGATGATCACGCTCATGCCCAATTCACGCTGCAGATCGCGAAGCAAGCGGAGGACGCGAGCCTGCACCGTGACGTCCAGGGCCGTGGTTGGCTCGTCGGCGAGGAGCAAGCTGGGATTACACGCGAGCGCCATCGCAATGACGATACGTTGGCGCATACCGCCGCTCAGCTCGAACGGATATGCCTTGAGCCGCTCTTGCGGCGATGGAATGTGCACGAGTTGCAATAGATCGAGCGCTCGTGCTTTCGCCTCGGCGCGGGTGATCGTCGTGTGCCGAAGCACAGTCTCCACGATCTGATCTTCGACGGTATAGACCGGATCCAAAGCTGTCATCGGATTTTGGAACACCATCGATACCCAGCTTCCCCGGATATGCTCGCGCTCGGAGGCAGGGAGACCGATCAGGTTCACCCCGCGCATCCGCACCTCGCCAGAGACCCGCGCGGCGGGGGCCTGAATCCCCAGGATAGTCCGTAAAAGCATGCTCTTCCCCGATCCCGATTCACCAAGGATCGCGAGAATCTGCCCACTCTGGAGCGACAGCGACACGTCGTTCACGGCTCGCAGGATCCCTTCGCGGGTTTTGAACTCGACCACGAGGTGATCAATCTCGAGCAGCGACGCCGCTGGGACGACTTCCAGCTTGGGGGCAACTTCGCGCTTGTATCGTATTAACAAAGGTGCGCTCATGCCGCGGCCTCCATAGCCTTCAGAATCGGCGGAGTTGGGTCAAATCCGATCATCTCCTCCACCAACGTCGCGATTGAAAGTAGCTTATAATCGAGAAAAGCGCCGGTAATGAGCTGAATCCCCACTGGCAGCCCGTCGCTGGTGCAGCCGGCTGGAATCGAGATCGCCGGAACGCCAGCCTGATTTGCTGGCATTGTGTTGCGAACGAACAGCGATCCCATACCGGAGGTAGCCGATAGTTCTTTGTCCTTCACCTTGATCGACGTGAAGCCAATCGGCTGCGCGGGAACCGGCGATGAGGGCGTCACCAAGGCATCGACCGAGGTCAGCACCTGGCTCATCTCATTGATAACGAGCCGACGAGCGCGCAATGCGCGAATGTAGTCGGTCGCGAGAACGTACTGTCCGGCGAGTAATCGGTAGCGGATGTCTTCGCCGTAATCTTCCAGGTGCTCGCGCAGGTACGGCTCGTGAAAGACGTACGCTTCGGCCATGGTCGACGGGCGTAAAATCGGCAGCAGATCCACAGTTGGAAGGTGGACAGGAACGACCTCAGCCCCGGCGTCAATCAGCATTGCAACCGTGCGTCGACAGATCTGCTCCACCTCGTCGTCCAGGTCTTCCCAGAAATAGTTCTCGGGCAGTCCGAATTTGAGCCCAGCCAGAGACGTGAGCGGCGGGAAAGGCTCCGGATCACGAGGCGCCGAGTCGGGATCCGCGGGATCATAGCCTCGAATGACATCGAAGATCACTGCAGCATCGGCCACCGAGCGCGTTAATGGACCAATGTGATCCGTTGTCCACGTCCCGGTCGGCATGCAGCCGTGTAAGCTAACGAGTCCGTGTGTCGGTTTCAACCCGACCAGTCCGCAGAGCGCGGCCGGGGCCCGAACCGAGCCCGCTGAGTCGGTACCAATCGCGGCGTAGCCGATCTGTAGGGAGGCACACGCTGCGGCGCCACCACTCGAGCCACCGGGAATTCGGTCCGGTGCCCAGGGGTTTCGGGTGGCTCCGAAGTGCGGATTCGTTGTCGTCCCACCCAGCGCCATCTCGTGCATGTTTGTCTTGCCCAGCGAGATGGCTCCGGCCGCGTTCAATTTGGTCACCACTGTCGCGTCGTCGCTCGGCACGCGGTCGGCAAAGACCTTCGCACCTGCCGTCGTCCGAATTCCCGCAGTATCGATGTTGTCCTTGATCGTGATGGGAACGCCATGGAGCGCTCCGAACGACTTTCCCGACGCGCGCGCTTGATCCGCAGCACGCGCTTGCTCGAGCGCAAGGTCAGGCGTGAAAGTGATGAACAACGCATACTCGTCGTTGAAACGCCGTGCCTGCTCGATCGCCGCGGCGGTCACAGCTTCGGACGTCAGATCGCCCGCCGCGATGGCATCGCGTACTGCGATCAACGAGAGTGCGCGAATCTCCGCGTTTGTCATCGTTTGCCTCCCGCAATCATGACCAGCGATGAGGCGACGTCGCGAAGCGGAAGCTCGCGGAGCCCTGTCCGAGTCGTCACGTATAGCTGCACATAGGGAAGGATGCCGGCGAAGACGTCGTCGGAGTACCCATTCTGGTGCAGTAGAGCGTCGAGGTTCTTGAGCTTTTCGAGGTCCATTGCCTCCTCTCCCATCTATCTATTAGCGATCTGCAGTGGCCGGGAAGATCAGCGCGGGCTCGCTGTAGCGCGTCTCTGGTAATCGGAGCTGCTGGAGCATCTCTACGAGAGACGGATAGAGCTTGATGAACCGTTCGCGCTCTTCCGGAGTGAGTGGAAGTCCGGTCCGTCGAGTGACGAAGTCGACCTCGGCCACCGTCTCGGCAGACGGCGTCGTGCTCTCCCCATTGGGCGTCTTCATACGGGTTGAACCTCCTTTGCAAATCGGGGCACACGAGTGTGCCAATCGGTGATCTGTTGATAAGCGTCGCCGACTTTGAAGACGATCGGCTCGGCGAAGGGTTTACCGATGATCTGCATGGCGACCGGTAGGCTCGCGTCTGAGAAGCCGCAGCACACACTCAGAGCCGGTAGCCCAACGAGGTTCCAGATACCGGTAAACGTTGGAGTGCTAAACATGGCATCCGGGTTATAGCCGGCGAAGGTTGGAGCGACGTTGAGCATCGTCGGCACGACCACGACGTCGACGTGTGCAAGGATCTCCGCGCATTCGGCCTTGATTAGGGCACGCACCCGCTGCGCCTGAACGTAATCGGCCGCGCTGAAGAACGCACCTTGCTGAATCGTTTGGCGAGTGTACTTGCCATACAGCTCCGGACACCGCTGCAAAGTCGGTTCGTGATAGGCATAAGCCTCGCTGAGCATCGTGACACGCTGGGCGACCCGGGCTTCGGCCGCGTGCGGGATCTTCACATCGACGAGCGTGGCTCCGGCCGCTTTCATCTGGTCGAGCGCGGTCAGCACCGCGGCTTTGACCTCGCCGTCCAACTCCGGCACCGTGAAGAAATACTCTCCCGGCACGCCGATCCGGACGTTCGCGAGTGAGCCATCCATCTCTGCCGTCATGTCCGGCACCGCCACCGGCTCGGTGCACGGATCGGCGGGATCGTATCCGGCCATGATCTGAAGCATCATGGCGCAGTCGCGGACCGTGCGGGTCATCGGCCCAATGTTGTCCAGGCTATACCCTAACGGCACGCATCCTTCTTTGCTGACCCGCCCGAAGGTCGGCTTGATCCCAGTAATGCCACAATAGGCGGATGGTCCCCGAATCGAGCCGCCGGTGTCCGTTCCGAGCCCTCCGAGAACCAGGCCAGCCGCGACCGCGACTCCCGTCCCGGAACTGGATCCCCCGGGCTACGTGAGAGATCCCAAGGATTCTTCGGAATGCGGAAGCCGGTCGACGGGTCTGGCCATCCGATGGCGAACTCGTGCAGGCCAAGTTTTCCGATGATGACGGCTCCCGCCGTCCGGAGCTTCCGGACGACCGTCGCATCGGCACGCCGCCCCCACTCGGGATCAAGCACCCGACTATTCGCAGTCGTCGGCGCGTCAGCGGTCGCGATGAGGTCCTTGATCGCGATAGGTATCCCCTGCAGCGGGCCACGGTCGATCCCCTGGGCCAGCTCGCGGTCAGCGCGACGAGCGGCTTCAAAGGCCGAGGCATCGTTGATCGTGATAAAAGCCGCGAGAGTGTCCTGGGCAGCGTGGCTCCGATCGAGCAACGCCTCGGTCAGGGCAACTGAGGTGATTCGTCCGTCGCGAAGCCATTGCGCCGCGTCGGCAATCGTCTGAGGCAGTTCCGACACGCTGGTTTTCTCCCTTCTCGAGTTAGTCTGATCAAGGCCGGCCTCCCCATTTGAGTGCAACCCTGGTCGGGGAAGTGGTCTCATGACCAGCCTACGCGAGCAGCTGACGACGTTCTACGGAGTCGCGATCCGGAAGATCGGCGAAAAGATTTGTGCACTTTGCCGAACATCGAGTGGGTACTCAGTTTTCGGAATGTCCACCGGGGCATTTTTCTCGCTGAATCAGGAGACGTGCGACCTTCTATAATGACGCGAGGTGGATTATTGGGCACTCTGCACTAATTTCGGGTTTGAAATCCCGGACCGGGCATCTGACACTCCCAGACCGCTTGGATAACTAGAGTAAAAAAAGAAGACCATTCTGCAATTAGGGACGCATGGGCCGAAGTATTGGCCGAAGAGGTCTGTAGCGTTGCCCGACGACAAGCAATTTGGAAGGATACGAGCTTGGTTGGCATTCTCAGTAACCAAGTCAACGGGGGATTCAGCGAAGAAGCATCTTCTCCGAGATCTCCATTTCCATTCGCCTGGCTTCAGCGGTTTCCGCTCGATGGCGTCGAAGACAGCACCTTCACCACTGATCCGCTAGCGGCGCTCGTCTACGGCCTGCTGGCCTACCGAACGGTGCCAAGCACCGCGCGATTCGCCTTCGATCGATTGCGCAGTCGTTACCCAATCTGGGACGACCTCGCCGATGCCCCTCTCACCGAGATTGAAGCCCTCGTCAAAGCTACCGGCTTTGCACACCAGCGTGCCAGCTTCATTCAAGCACTGGTCGCGCGGATGCGGGACGATTTTCCGGACGGCTCGTTCATCCCGCTTCAAAGCTGGGATGATGCCACCCTGGAAAGCTACCTGACGTCGTTGCCCGGAGTTGGCACGCACCTCGCGCAAAAGGTCATGTTCGATGTCTTCGATCGGATGATGATGCCGCTCACGCAGCCGCTGCTCCGGCTTTTCTCCCGCCTCGGTGTCGGCGTCGACTCGCCCCGCCTCAACCGTGTGCTCGGTGCCGCGGTCAGTCAGCTCACGGCAGCTCAACGCCGTCATCTCTACCAAGAGCTCTCGCGGCACGCCCGCGTGATTTGCAAGGCCCACTTCCCGCGTTGTGGAGCATGTCACCTCACCGATCTGTGCATCTTCTACCGACAAAAACGGGGATGAAGAGAGAAGAAAGGCCGCGCCTGAAGGATTCTGCGCGGCCGCTCACTGACGCCCTGGAGGTGCCATAGAAGGTGCGCCAATCGGAGGACATACCGTAACGGCAGGCTGATCGGCGACACTTTTCCACTGCCGCCAAACCTGTTAGCATGATTGTCGATCTCAGACGGTACCAATCTGCCGCGTCCACAGCAAGGGGCCTAAATGAATCGGCATGATCCTCGCTCAATCGCTGTTCCTCTGTTGAAGCCGTTGGCCTGGGCAACGGCTATCGGGATGTTCATCGTCCTCGTCATGGGGGCGACGGTGACGAACACCGGCTCGGCAGAAGGCTGCGGCCGCTCTTGGCCGCTTTGTCACGGCGAGTTGATTCCAGAATTTGCTGTCTCGACGATGATCGAGTTCAGCCACCGCGCGGTGACCGGAATCGAGACGATTCTCGTTCTCTCGCTCGCGGTCAGTGCCTGGCTGGCCTATCGCCAGAACCGGGAGATCCGCATTCTTGCCATCCTGATGGTTGGTACACTCTTCCTGCAAGCTGGCATGGGCGCCTGGGCGGTACTTTATCCTCAGAACCCGCTTGTGCTCGCCTTGCACTTCGGCATCTCGCTTGCCGCCTTCGCCAGCGCGTTGCTGGTAGCGACCTCGGTCGGCGAGTCCGAAGCGACTCGTCAGCTCCGTCGTCAGACGGTCAGCCGTGGCTACGTCCGCGCCGCCTGGACGGCGCTGCTTTTCCTGCTCGTCGTTGTCTACCTGGGCGCCTACATCCGGCATGCTGGATTGAACATGGGCTGTTACGGCTGGCCGCTCTGCAACGGCCAGGTCGTGCCGCGCCTCGGCTACCCCACCGGCCCGGTCTTCGCCCATCGCTTCGCCGCTTTGCTCGCCGTCGTCTTCCTGGTTGGCCTGGCTGTACGTGCCTGGAGTTTTCGGGCGGTGCGTCCTGACCTCGTCTGGGCAAGCTTTGCCGCGGTGGTTCTCATCCTTGCCCAATCACTCACCGGTGCGGTGGTTGTCTCGACCGGCATGGGCCTCTTCAGTGCCCTTCTCCACGCCGGCGTCATGGCCCTCCTCTTCGGCAGCGTCAGCTATCTGTGCCTGAGGGTATTGCCGGGGCCGGTGGAGGTGACCGAGACCAAAGATGCGATGCCGACGATTCCGGTATCGGTCGGTCGCGTGCAGTAACGCTCGAATGAGAGATTTGCTGTGCCTGCTGCTTTGAGCTTTCGCGTCGGAGTCGACGTCGGCGGGACGTTTACCGACGTTCTGCTGGTCAACGACTCCACCGGCGCCTTTCACATTGCCAAGACCTTGACCACACCGGAGGATCCATCGGTTGGCGTCTTGCGGGCGATCGCCCAGAGCCTCGAGGCAGCAGGAGTTAGCGCCGAGGCGCTCCGCAACGTCATTCACGGCACGACGCTGGTTACCAATGCGATCATTCAACGCAGCGGCGCGCGTACCGCGCTGCTGACCACTCGCGGCTTCAAGGACGTGCTCGACATCGCCCGCGAGCACCGCTACGACATGTACGATCTGCTGCTCGAGCAGCCGCGTCCCCTCGTCGCCCGGGAGGACCGCTTCGAAGTCGACGAGCGCATCTTCGCCGATGGCACGGTCTACCGACCGATCGACCTCGCGACCGTCGACGCTGCCCTGGACGAGATCGAGCGCCGGGAGATCCATGCCGTCGCCGTCGTCTTTCTGCACGCCTTCCGGAATCCGTTGCATGAAAAGCTGGTGGCAGAGCGGATCGCGGACCGGGCGCCCAAGCTGCGGGTGTCACTGTCGTCGGAGGTCGCCGGCGAGATTCGCGAGTACGAGCGGACCTCGACGACGGTCGCCAACGCCTACGTCCAGGAGATGCTTGACCGCTACCTGGCGGATCTGGAAGCCGAGCTCACTCGAATCCACTTCGGTGGACGCCTGTTTCTGATGCTCTCGAACGGTGGAATCGCTACCGCTGAGGCGGCAGCCCGATTTCCGGTGCGGCTGATCGAATCCGGACCAGCCGCTGGCGCGCTCGCCGCGGCCTACCTTGGCCAGCAAAGTGGATGGCCAGACCTGCTCTCGTTCGACATGGGCGGGACGACCGCCAAGGCGTGCCTGATCGAGAATGGCAAGCCTTTCACGACGAACGAGTTCGAGGTCGACCGGGTCTATCGCTTCAAACCGGGGAGTGGCTTGCCAATCAAGGCGCCGGCAATCGATCTGATCGAGATCGGCGCGGGCGGCGGCTCGATCGCCCGGATCGACCGCTTTGGCCTGATCAAGGTTGGTCCGGAGAGCGCCGGTGCCGCGCCGGGGCCGGCCTGCTATGGACTGGGCGGAGAGCTGCCGACCGTCACCGACGCCGACCTTGTCCTGGGTTATCTCGATCCCGACTTCTTCCTCGGAGGCCAGTTGAAGCTCGACCGCGCCGCGGCCGAGCAAGCCATCCGTCGTCACATCGCTGAGCCAATCCACAAGTCGGTCACCGAGGCGGCTTGGGCGATTCACCAGACAGTGAATGAGAATATGGCATCGGCCGCCCGGATGCACGCGGTCGAGCGGGGAAAGGACGTCCGGCGCTTCCCCCTCTTCGCCTTCGGCGGCGCCGGTCCGGTCCACGCTTATCAGGTCGCGTCCATCCTCCGTCTGCGTCAGATCATCGCCCCGTTCGCGGCCGGTGTTGGCTCGACGATCGGCTTCCTGGTGGCGCCGCTCGCCTTCAGCTTCGTCCGCGGCGCGGCTGGCCTGCTCGATAGCCTGGACTGGGTGGAGATCGATCGATTGTTTGCTGACATGGAGAAACAGGGCCGGGACCTCCTCGCCGCGGCTCAGGTCTCGCCCGACCAGATCTCGTTCGTCCGCACCGCCGAGATGCGTCTGGCTGGTCAGGCCCACCAGATCTTGGTACCGATCCCGCTTGGTCGGCTCAGCAAGGCGAGCCGGACCGAAATTCGAGGGGTGTTCGACGCGGTCTATCTCAGCCTCTTCAAGCGTGCTGCGCCGGGCGTGCCGGTTGAGGCGCTCAACTGGCGACTGAGCGTCTCCGGTCCGCGACCGGAGGTTCGGCCACTGCGCTCGGATGGTTACCGGGACGCTCGGGCTGCGCTCAAGGGTGAGCGGCCGATCTATCTGCCGGAGTGCGGCGGCTTCGTAACTGTTCCGGTCTACAATCGAAATCGCCTGGCGGCCGGCGCGCACTTCAACGGGCCGGCCGTCGTCGAAGAGCGGGAGTCGACAGTCGTCGTCGGCGGACGAGGTCAGGTTATGGTCGACGATTGGTCGAATCTGGTGATCGAGCTGGAGTGAAGAGCCGTTTGATTGGGTAAATCCCGGGTTCCCTCACCTCTCCCGTGCGCGGGAGAGGTGAGGGAACCCGGGGCCGGAGCCGACGGGCTAAGGAAATTTCAGTGGAGTAGCGCAATGGCGCAAGCCGTTTCAACCATTGATCCTTTCGCGTTGGAAGTCTTCTGGAGCCGCTTGATCGGGGTCGTCAATGAGCAGGCGACCGCGCTGGTCCACACCTCGTTTTCTCCGCCGGTCGCGGAAGCGGGTGACCTTTCGGCTTGCGTCTTTGACGCGCGCGGCTATCTCCTCGCCCAGGCGATCACCGGTACCCCTGGCCACATCAACTCGATGGCGAATTGCATTCGTCATTTCCTTGCCGAGTTCCCCCCCGAAACGATCAAACCGGGTGACGTCTGGATCACCAACGATCCCTGGAAGACCTCCGGGCACCTGCTTGACATCACAGTCATCACGCCAACTTTTCATCAAGGGAAGCTCGTCGCGTTCTTCGGCAACATTTGCCACGTCGCCGACATCGGCGGCCGGGTCTTTTCCGCGGACGCCCGCGAGCTCTATGAAGAAGGTTTATTCATCCCGATCAGTCGGCTCTTCGTCGAGGGCAAGCCGAACGAAGATCTCTTTCGGATCATTCAGAACAACATCCGAGCGCCGAGCGAAGTGACTGCCGAACTCTACTCGATGACCGCGGCGAACGACGTCGGCGCGGCCCGGCTGAGCGAGTTCATGGACGAGTTTGGTTTCACAACGATCGAGCCGCTTGCCGACGAGATCATCGCTCGGTCCGATCGTGCCATGCGCGAGGCGATCGCCCGTCTACCGGACGGCTCCTATGAAAACGTGACGATGACCGACGGCTACGACGAGCCGATCCGCTTACAGGTACGGGTCGACATCAAAGGAGAGGCTGTTCACGTCGATTTCGCCGGGACCTCGCCGGAGAGTCGGTACGGAATTAACGTCGTCCTGAATTATACCGAGGCTTACGCCACCTTTGCCCTGAAGGCGCTGCTCGCCCCCGACGTGCCGAACAACGAGGGCAGCTTCCGCTCACTCACCGTGACCGCGCCGGAAGGCTGCATCCTGAACTGTCGGCGCCCTGCCCCGGTCGCTGCCCGACACATCCTCGGCCACTTTCTGCCAGCGTTGATCTTCGGTGCGCTCGCTGAGGTTGTACCGGACCGGATCATGGCCGAGGGCTCGGCGAACCTCTGGAACACCCAGTTCCATGGCTTCTACCCGGACGGACGTCGCTTCAACCTGCTGTTCTTCAACGCCGGCGGGACCGGCGCTCGGACCGGCCTCGATGGTCTCTCGTCGACTGCGTTTCCCTCGGGCATCTCCGGCACCGCCGTCGAGATCATCGAGAACCGCTCACCGCTAGTCGTCCTAGAGAAGGCACTGCGCCCGGACTCGGGCGGGCCCGGTCAGTTCCGGGGTGGCCTTGGCCACCGGCTGGTGATCGCCGGGCTGCGCACCAACCGTCCCTATACTTTCTCTCCCTTCTTCGACCGTCTCCAATTTCCCGCCCGCGGCCTCCAAGGTGGCCAAGCTGGCGCCCCTGGTGACTACTTTCTCAAGCACCCCGACGGCACAATCGAGCGGCCTAACCCCAAAGCGACGATCTACCCGGATCCCCAAACCGAACTCTGGATCGAGCTCCCCGGCGGCGGTGGTCTGGGCGACCCGCGCCAGCGGCCCCGCGAGCGTGTTTTAAACGACGTTCGGGAAGGGCTGGTGAGTCCGGAGCGAGTGGAGAAGGATTACGGGATGCTCAACCAATAAAAAGACCATCGTTCCAATCCTGTCCAACCCAACTGGCCCTGCTATATGTGCCAGGTAGAGTAATCGTCCAGGTTCGCCCCGGCAAATTGGTCTTACCGACCTGACGTCGGCCCGCGAAAATCGCGAGGCGTGATCCCGGTTCCCGCGTCAATCGTTGTAACTCGGCTCGTTCCTGGCTGCCTCGACGGTGCGTTGACGAATCCAAGCGATCAAGACTAGCATGAGCCTCGATAAGGAGTGGAAGCATGGGTATCATCATTGGCTCCCTGGCAGCACAGAACTGGCACCGGCAAGTTCGACAGAAAGGGCTCGGCCCAGCCGAGGCATTTGACTACGTTTTCAACAAGACTGTCGAGATCAGGAAAGAGTTCGGCTTCAGTCCAATGGGGATCGATTTCGGGGTTCGGTCGCTGCCGGACACCAGCCGAGGCTACCTCGAGGAGCTCAAGGCACGCCTGAAAGAGAACGATCTAGTCGCGATGGTCGGATTTGGCAGCGTCGCTGTGCATAACGATGCCGAGGTGAGGGCGGCTTCTCTCGCCGAGGCACGTCGCAACTTGGAGGTCGCCGCCTACCTGGGCGCACGGACGTCGAATTTCGGCTGCCAGCGAAACGGTCGGATGACCCGCGAGGGGCAGATCAAAGTCGCCATCCAGATGCTCAAGGAGATTGGCCAGATCGCGAAAGATCACGGCATTCGCATCTGCCAGGAGAACTACGATTACTGGCAGTCAGACGAACTGATCCGCATCTGCATGGAGACCGGTCTGGACAACGTCGGCATTCAGAGCGACACCGGTAACTGGCTTATCCTCGGGGAGGATCCGGTCGAGGCCACCCGCAAGTGCCTGCCTTATACTATGCACGCGCACGTGCGCGATTACGTCCTGGAGAATGACACCTACAACGGTGTCGCCGTCGGAGCGGGGCTGGTCGACTTCGAACGGGTGCTGCCGCTGCTGGCCCAGGCCGGCGAGAAAGAAGACGTCATTTTCTCGATGGAAGTTGACACCGACAATCGCGACGAGGACCAGTGCGCCCACGATAGCTACGTCTATCTGAAGGACTGGCTGATGAAGAACGGACACACCGAGTATCTAAAGTGATCCCAAGAAAGCGTTTGGGTTGACTTGGCCAACCCAAACGCTTTGGTCATTGAGATCTAGACGCCGAGGTGCTGACGCAAGGTGGCCAGGTTCTTCCGAGCGGCTTCCCGTGGCGCGTCGCTGGCCCGCGTCTCCAGCATGAGCCAGCCGTCGTAGCCGGTCTCGCGCAAGGCTTGGCTTACACCGGTCAGATCCACCGTCCCCTCGTCCAGGTCTGTCCCACGCACGCCCTTGACGTGCATCTGGAAGATCAGACCGCGCCGGTTCCGAATCTCTGCTACCGGGTCTCGCCCTCGCCCCGCAGCGTTCCCGGTGTCGAAGTAATCGCCGACCCAGGGACTGCCGACGCGGGCGAGGATGTCGCGCGTTTCGTCCGCGCTGTACCCGGTTTCGATCCCGAGACGAACGCCTAGCTCGGCCGCAGTCCCCGCCAGCTCCCGAAGCGACGTCAGGTACGCCTCGACCGCCGGGGGATCATCCAACGCGGCGGCTCCGGTGAGGAGCACGACCTTGCCCCCGAGCTCTGCGCAGCGTTGAATGCCGATGCGCACTTTCTCCACCGTCGCTTCTCGAGCGTTCGGGTTTGGATCGCTCAAACGCCATTCCTGGCCAAAGATGACGAGAGCGAGCGATGGTAGCGCGACTCCCGCGCGCTTTGCTGCCTCACGCAGGGCCCCAGCTCGCTCCGGATGGTCCATCAGCTCGGCCATCGTGTTCGGACGCAGAAAAAGCTCGATTCCTTCGAACCCAAGCGCTCCCGCCTCCACGATCGCCTCCTCCCATTCCCCCGGGAGGGTCACCGAATGACAAACGCCGATGTGCATCGCTCTCTCCTGCACTCGATTCCCTCTCCCTCTGGAAGAGGGTTAGGGTGAGGGCTGCCTGCCGATTCCGTCTGGAATTAAATCAGATAAAAGGCCAGGTGCGTGTGTTGGCTGACAGCCAAAGCCCGTTACGCCTGATTCTACCTGATCCGATCCTGCCTTGTCTGCCTCCCTCTCCATCTTTACCGCGTGGTTTCGCGTCTTTCGTGGTCCAAGCGGTTCTACGTGATAAGCTGCGCTTTCTAACAAAATTTTTACATGTCTTGATCTTAGCAAGATGCTATACTGGCGCCCGATGGCTGGCCCCACGTCTTTTGAGCCGCTGCGTCGGTACAACGCAGGATTCGGACAGCGGCCCAAGCCTCCTCTGGCTGGGATAAAAGTACTATCCTCCATTTGCTCTCCCGCTTTATCTTTATGGTGGCGAGCATCAATTCGCGTCCGGCCGGGTAGCTCGATCACGACACACGAACGCTACGACTGGTTCGACCTGCCTCCCCAACCGCCAGCCGAATCCCATCATAATCGGTGTTGTTGTATGACTCGCGGATTGTTCCCCCTGCTCTCGGCAAGACTCCTGGCGCTGGTGCTACTGGCAACCGTGGTTGCGACGGGCTTAGCGAACTCACCTGCAACGGTGAGCGCAGCTTCCCAGCAGCCGGCTTCTTCCGGCGCGATGACCATCTACCAGTTGACCAATCCCAATAGCGTTCCCCTGAACGTCCAGAATGTCATCTCAGGTCCGGGCGCGTTCACGTATAGTTTTTGGACAATCGTTCCCGCGCAGAGTAGCCTGACAATTCATCTGCGGGATGTCCCCCAGGTGCCCGCTCGCTTTCAAGGGACACTCAATGTGTACGCGTCCATGCCCTTTTACGCGGCGATTGTCGGGTACGACTATGGCGGAGGTAGAGGTCCCAATGAGATCTACCTTCCTCTCGTCACCCGCTAATAACTTGCAAGCAGCAGGGGCAGGACTGGTGGTATCAGTCCTGCCCCTGCTGCTTGGTTTGCCGTGGCTTCAGCACACGTTCAATTCTTCTGGTTTATCCACTTGTCGACTTCGGCCTGAACCACCGAGGCCGCTGCGTCGAGCGCCTCCTTTGGCGACTTGCGCTTGTAGAGCGCATCCTGCGTCGCGGTCACGTTCACGTTGTCCCACATGACCTGGGACCAGGGCGCGGTGCTGTAGGGCACGCCGTAGGAGAGGGCATCAAAGAAGAACTTGATCTCCGGATTCTTCTGAATGTAATCGGAATTGAGCGCCGAGCGCCGGGCCGGCATGTTCGCGCTCGCTTGGGCGAAAATCACCGCCTGGGCAGGCTGACTGAACCAGGAGAGGAAATTGTAGCTCTCCTGGGCGTGTTTCGACTGTTTAGCGATGCTCCAGTTGTAGCCGCCGACCATTGTCGCCTTGTGACCACCGGCCGGGAACGGCTCAGGCGCTACCGCGAACTCGAAGTTCGGCGCATACTGATGAATCACGCTCAGCCCAAAGCAGCCATCAATCTTCGAGGCAACAAGCCCGGCCAGGAAGGGATCGTTCGCTCCGGTCGCAAAGCTGTTCTCGAAGGTATTGACAATCTGGGCGCCGCCGGTCGCATCGGTCGCTTTGATCAGCCACTCTAACGCCTGGACGCCGTGGTCATCGTTGAAAGTCACTTTGTAGTTTGCATCTTGGAGCTGACCACCGGCCAGGTAGAGGTAGGAATAGAACTGGGCGTTGCCATAGAGGGGAGTGAAGCCGAAGCGAGTGTAGTGCCCGGAGGAGTCCTTCTGACTCAATTTCTGTTCGACGGTAATCAGGTCGTCCCAGGTGGCCGGTGGCTTGCTCGGATCGAGTCCAGCCTCCTGAAACAGCTTCTTGTTCATCCAATAGCCCCGGCTATCGACGATCACTGGAACGCCGTACGCTTTGCCTAGCCAGGTCACTCGCTGCCAGGGCGCGGGAAAGAAGTCCTCCTGGTTGAAGTTCTTATCGGCCTTAATGAAGTCGTCGAGCGCGTAGAGCGCCCCAGCCGCGCCGAACTGGGGCGGGCGATTCATGTGGAAAATGTCCGGCGGGGAGCCACTGGCAATTGCCGCGGTAATCTTCTCGACGTACGGACCGGTCGCCGAGGAGCCCGGCACAAAGCTCAGCTTGAAGGCGACGTCCGTGTTCGCCTTGGTGTAGCTCGTCAGAATGCTCCGGAAGGCCGTCAGGTCCGGTCCGCCGCCCAGGGTGTGCCAAACGGTGATGACAGTTTTCGCCGACGCCGAGCCAATCATGCCGGTCGCCGCCGGAGCCACCGTCGGTGCCGCGGCTGGTGCGGCCGCCGGAGCGGCGGTGGGAGCCGCGGTCGGCTGAGCAGCCGACGTCGGCGCCGTGGCCGGCGCGGTCGTCGCCTGAGCGGGAGTCGTCGTGGCTGGCTTGCCCGGTGCAGTTGTCGGCGGAACTGGCGTCGGTGCAGCCTGACTCCCGCAAGCCACGAAGATGGCACCACTCACTCCTAATGCCCCCATAAGCCCTAACCCACGTAGGGCCTGCCGTCGACTCAATCGCCCAATATTGGTCACCTGGTCGCTAAGATCATTGCCCGGGTTCATTGGCCGATTCTCCTCTCATAAAGCGTGCTCAGTGATTTTGAAGCCGTTTAGATCACGAAGGCCACCAAACGTCACGAAAAAAAGCACAAAACCGTGCGGTAAGAACCCCGCCTTTCGTGCTTTCTGGTCCACCCATTCACCGTCCGCCAAAGCCGCTCGTCACGATGCCCTGGATGAAGGTGCGCTGGGCGAAGAAGAACAGCACCACCATGGGCAGGATCATCAACGTCGAGGCGGCCATGAGATATCCCCATTGCGCCGTGTGTTCGCTGAGAAAGCTGTAGAGCCCAAGCGCCAAGGTGTACATCGACTGGTCGTTGAGGTAGATCAAGGGCGCCAGAAAATCGTTCCAGTGGAACGTCACGCTGAAAATCGCCACGCTCGCCAATGCAGGCTTGGCAAGCGGCAGAATTACCTGAACTAAGACCTGGAGCGTCGAGGCACCGTCGACGTAGGCGGCATCGTCGAGGTCCCGAGGAAGACCCAGGAAGAACTGGCGTAGCAGAAAGACGTAGAACGGCGTGGCAAAGTAGCTCGGCACGATCAGCGGCAGGAAGGTATTGATCCAGTTCAAGGCCTTGAAGATCAGGAACAAGGGAATCAACGTGACGATGCCCGGCAGCATCATCGTGCTGAGCAGGATGCCAAAGAGCAGGTCGCGGCCCGGGAATTGACCCCGGGCAAAGCCATAGGCGACGAGCGACGAAGAGATAAGCGTACCGATCAGGCTAAAGACGGTGATGATCAATGTGTTCGTGAGATACATCGCGAAGGGCGCATAGTTCCAGGCGTTGACGTAATTCGGCCAGTTCAGGTAGCGGGGGATCCAGACCGGCGGGTAGACAAAAAGCTGATCGTCGGGCTTGAGCGAGCTCGAGACCAGCCAAGCCAGGGGCAAAAGCATGACCGCCGCGCCGGCGATCGCCAGGAGAAACACCACGACTCGCAGCAGGTAGCTCGGCCAGCGCCAGCGCAGGCGCCTCGCCCATTGTGATCTCTGAACGGCCATCGGCCGGGGCAACGTCGTTGTCTTCATCTCCTCCTCTGGGCTCATCCTCAGAGAGTTCGAGGGAGGGGGACCGAACTGGGAGCGTCCCTCGTCCCGCTGTCTCCTACGTCCGGGTACTCCCTTCGTAATACACTCGGCTCCCAATCAAGCGAAATTGCAGGTAGGCGACCAGTACCACGATCAGGAAAAGGAACCAGGCCATGGCCGCCGCGATTCCCATGTGGAAGTAGCCAAACGCCTGGTTGAAGAGATAGAGCACGTAGAAGCGGGTCGCATTGACCGGTCCGCCGCCGGTCATGACGAACGCCGCGGTGAACACCTGGAATGAGTTGATCGTACCGATGATCAGATTGAAAAGGATCACCGGCGAGAGCATCGGCAAAGTGATGCTCCAGAACGTTTGCCAGGGGCCGGCCCCGTCGAGCATTGCTGCCTCGTAAAGCTCGCCAGGAATGTTCTGCAAACCCGCCAAGTAAATGATCATCGCCGTGCCGAAGCCCCAGAGCGACATCAGCACCAGGGCCGGCTTCGCCCAGTTCGGATCGGCCAGCCAGCCGGGACCGTTGATCCCGATCAGACGCAGGACGCTGTTGATGATGCCGGTGTTCGGATCGAGCAGCCAGAGCCAGAGGACCGAGGTCGCGACGGCCGGCATGACCGAAGGCAAGTAATAAATGCTCCGGAGCACTGCGAGGCCGGGCAGCCGCTGGTTGAGCATCAACGCCACCGCGAGACCGCACACCATGCTCAATGGGACCGAGAGAAAGACGTAATAAGCGGTATTGACGAGCGACAGCCAGAAGAGGGGATCGCGACTGAACAGCGTGACGTAGTTCCCGAGGGCTATCCAGTGCGGCGGCTGGATCACGTTGTAGTCGGTGAAGCTGTAGTAGAGCGAGGCGAGCAACGGCCCGGCGGTGAAGGCAAGAAAGCCAATCAGCCAGGGGGCGATCAGCAAGTAGCCTTCGATCGCCTTCCGTCGCCGCAGGCGCCCGGATCGAGTAGTGCGGGCAATCACCGCCTCTCCCTTTAACCCCATCCTATTAACCCCATCTTCGTCCACCTCGTATACATAGGGAAGATACGCAGTCACTAGTGTACGTCAGACCGCCTTCGCGGGAAAGAGGCAATCCAGACGGCAGTGCTTCTGACCCTTTGCGCTCAGCTCGTTTTTGCCGAGCGTGGCGATCGGATGGTAAGATCATGGGCAATTGGAGCTGAGCACGAGAGGCGACAATGTATAGCGAGTTTGAGCGAGCGGTCGTCAGCAAGGTCAAAGCGATCGGACCGCCGATTTATTACGAGCAGCGCGAGCAGTTCGCTCGGTCCCTTCCGATGCTGGCGGTGCTCAGCGTCGCCTTAACGGTCGTCCTGGGTGGCTGGCTGGCCGCCGTTCTCTCGATCATCCGCTTTGTCGTCAGCGCGCCGGAGCTCGCCGGCGCGCTTCTCCTCACGCCGTTCTTCTGGCTCGTGCTGCTGCCGCCGATCCTCTGGGCCATGTCATTCCGCCCGCTTCAGAAGCTTCGTCTCAGCGGCTGGCGGCTCTTCGTCGCCGGAACTGTCCTCTCGTTCCTCGCCTCGCTCGTCAGCCTCAATCTCATCGGCATCCTCTTTTCCGTGGCGATCCTCTATTTCACCCTGCAGTGCTACGACGAGTTCTCGGATCGCTACTATAGATACTAGATACTGGAGCTCCTGATCAAGGTGTGGGAAAAGCGCCGGGAGTGTGGTGATTCGTTATCCTACACTCTGGAGGAAGCCCTTCCAGAAGACGAGTGCCGTTCCTACGATCTTTGCCAAGAAGGATCCTATTTGCGACCAAAAGAGAGTGGTATCGCTTACGATCAGATAGGGATGGATCTTTCCAGCCGTCAAGGAGGCATCAACGACATAGCCGGCAATCGCTAGGATCAGCCCAATCAAGCCAAGTATCTGATCCCGGTCGTGCATGAGCCGGTAGATGGCATATCGCTGAAATGTCGTTTCGGAAACCGAGACTTCTTGTCCTTCGTCGATAATGAACCCCTTGGAAACAAAGATCTGCTTACCTTCCGCGTACGGTCGTTCAGCCGCTCGTACATATGCCTTTGTGGTGCCTGTGCACAGAGCGACCCATTTCGGAAGGTTCGCGGGGCGGGTGTGCTCGGGAAAGGTAGCGACGAACGCAGCAACGTCATGGTGCTGATGGATCACCCAACCACCAATTTCTGACACACCACTGCTCCTTCGCCTCGCGGTAAAAGCTGCCGAAGGCCAAATAGGCCAGAATCGAACCCAACTGAGATCTTCCGCCATGCCACTCCTACTTCGCCTCACGGTACGAGATGGTGCGCGATGTCGAGCAGGTATGGTGCAACAAAGCTCGGACTGGCCCAGCCAGGGAGAAACGGCAGTATGTAGATATTCACTATCGCGCCCGCTAAGACCAGCAAATCCTGAGAGGAGCCGGTGAGGGGGCGTAGGAAATCTCGGAGATCATTGTCATTCCAGCTCGCGCTATAATCCACTCGCCGATAGGGGCCAGGCAACGAATTTCCGTAGCCGCGACAGCGGGTCAAGAAATCGTCGATGTGCTGGAACGCCCACGAAGGATTCGCCAGCAGATCCGCATGGTAACCCGAGAGTACCGTTCGAGCCACTCGCTGAGCCGAAGAGCCAGCCGGTACTCTTGTTGCAACCCCGACGACGGCGCTTGCCCCCAAGAGCTGTGGATCGCACTTAAAGCATCTGAACTCCGGGACATTTCCGTCTCTCTGAGCGTGATGCCCGCAAGCATGCGAATGACAATTTCGGCAGGTTCCGAAAGGCTCGTGTTGATTCCCGATTGGGTACGGCAAACACTTGAACCCAACCACGCAGCCGTAGCACTCAGCCACTGACATCTTCTCCTCTTATTTCCTGATCTCGTGGCGAGGTAGGATCATCGGCTCGAAGGCCGGTAACCCGTCGATGCTGGTGGCGTTCTGCTCGGCCACGTACTCCATGAGGGCGTCGTCACTCTTCTGCAGCTTGCGGTCGATCCAGGCCATGAGCTGCGGACGCTCGCCTTGGTACGCCATGAGTGGGACACCATAGCCGCAGGAGTCGGAGATGCGGTCGACGTCGATCACGATGATCGCCCGCGAAGCGTCGTGGGCCGCCGCGATGCCAGTGAAGTCGAGCTCGGCGTTCAGCTCAGCAAAGCCCGGCTCGCCGATCTGATAGACCTGGCCACGGCCGTGCAAGCGCACGATGCGCGGCGGGCCTGCGAAGGCACAGAGCATGATGACGATGCGGCCGTTCTCACGTAGGTGCGCCACGGTCTCGGCGCCACTGCCGATCAGATCGAGGTAGGCGACTCGCCGTGGTCCGAGGATACGTAGACTCCCTATCGGTCCCTTGGGCGAGACGTTGACGTGTCCGTGGTCTGCGCGCGCCGCCGTCGCGACGAAGAACAGATGCTGCTGGCCAATCCAGGCGACTAACTTCTCATCAATCTGGTCGTAGACATTACCCATGGGCTTGCTCCAATGTCAGGGAAGATCGAGCGCTGCCACGCCCCTGAATCTTACCACAAGGGTTGTTCTCGGGGATGACGGTCTGGCCTTCAGCGGGTTATGATATTCCTAACAATGTACAGCGAGGTGCTGCTCCGTGATCGTCGACGTTCACACCCATACTCCGCGTTACCGCACCCGACCGGAAGTCGAGGTAGCGGGCTTCAACCGACCGGACATGGCGCCGATGCGTCCGGGCCAGCAGAATCCGGGCGCTTATACCTGGGACGATTATCTGCGGGCAATGGAGACCGTCGACAAGGCGATCTGCTTCAACATCGCTGCACCTCCGCCGGAGGATCCAACCGAGCCGGTTGGGCCAGTGGCGCCGGCTCGTGAGCTCAATGACGAGGCCGCCGCGCTGATTCGGGCCTATCCGGACAAGATCATCGGCTTCCTCGCCGTTCACCCGCGCGACCCATGTGCACTTGCCGAGATTGAGCGGGCGACTGGCGACCTGGGCTTGCGAGGAATCAAGCTGGGGCCGAATTACCAGAATTTTGATCCACTGGGGGAAGATGCCTTCCGGATCTACCGACGCGCCGCGGAGCTCAAGCTCCCCATTCTCTTTCACCAGGGTACCTCGCCGGTCCGTCACGCCGACCTGGACTTCGCCCACCCTCGACACATCGACCGGGTGGCGATGGCGTTTCCGGACCTGAAGATTATCCTGGCCCACCTGGCACATCCTTGGCATGCCGACTGTATCGCGGTCATCCGTAAGCACCCGAACGTCTACGCCGACATCTCCGCCAACTTCTACCGTCCCTGGCAATACTACAATGGCATGCGGCTGGCCACCGAATGGGGCGTGCTCGACAAGCTCCTTTTCGGTTCGGATTACCCGGTGGCCACACCCCAGGAGACGATGGACGCGATTTACCGGGTGAACGATCCCATCGCCGGTACCGGCTTGCCGCCGGTGCCAATCGACGAGTTTGAAAAGGTGATCAACCGCGACAGTCTGGCGCTGCTGGGATTGGCGGGATAGCCCTTCAGGCTGTTTCGGCACCGCTTCTCCTTTCAATCCCTTTGCATATTGTATGCATATCGTGTATGATAGTTCCAAGTTCTAGATGGTGGCGACGATGCACATTGTTCACGGAACTTGGATTCCGGACGAGACAACCGAATTCGTTCGGCCGGGGGGCTTCTACCTATGGGTGGAGACCGATCGACCGACGCGCGCTCGTTCACACGGTGAGGGTAAGGTTCACCCACGGCATCTCGCCGACGCGGCGCTCGCGGCCTTTCTGAAAGAAAAGCTGGATATCGAGAATACGTTCGTTAGGAAGCTTACGAACGCCTTCAGTGCGAAATACTTTCTGCTGCCCAGCGTGAACGATCAACCTTTGCCTTCGTTCGAGCTGCTGCACTATGTCGAAGAGGAGATCCCGGAGGAGTTCGGGCTGGCCTCCTGGCAGGTTTGCTGCTATCAGGTGGCTAATCTGATCGCGACCTTAAACGGCGTCCACTTTGTTGCCCTTCACGCGGCCGAGGACTTCCAGCTCGGGACCGACCTCGTGTTCTGGTACCAGTACAGTCAGGTTCTCAGGCAGATCATCGCCAAGGATCGGTACATCCCAGCCTTGAAGTATCACGAGCTCGTTCCGTCCAATGGCAAGGGGGGAGCGAATGCGAGCCGCTTCGAGGTGCTGCCAGGCTGGGAGATCGTGTCTGACACCTACGAGACGGCGATCCGCCGCTACGTCGCGTCGATGCCCGCGGTCTGCGTCGCTGGCTCGGCCAATCCGGAAAACTCTGAAACCTTTGCGAAATCCAGTTTGCTGCATCACTTCTCCGAGTGTTTGCTCCAGGAGATCGTGACCGGCACGCCATTCCCCGCCAAGTTTGACCAGCAGATCTCCGATACCTTGCTCTACGACTGTATCTACCCGTACCGACCCCGCTCGCGTGCCCGGGACGACAACGCGCTGACCGAATATCGGCAGTGGGCCGGCTGGCGTCAGAAGCTGACCCAAGCCCAGACCGCTTCCAGTTTCAACCTCTGCTTCCGTCTGGAAGATGCGCTGGCCAGTGACCCGGACCAGTGGCGGATTCACTTTCTGGTCGCGGCAAAGCACGATCCATCGCTCAAGCTGAGTCTCGCCGATTATTGGCGCCTGAATTCAAACGCGAAGCGCGAGGCGGCGCGGCCATTCGGCAGTGACTTCGAGAAGAACTTGCTCTTGGCGCTTGGCTACGCGGCGCGGGTCTACCCCAAGGTCTGGGAGGGGCTCGAGACCGATCAGCCGATCGGCTTCCATCTCACCCTGGACGAGGCTTTTGCCTTTTTGAAAGAGAGCGCCTGGGTGCTGGAAGACGCCGGCTACACCGTGATCGTGCCGGCCTGGTGGACGCCAGAGGGGCGGCGCCGGGCAAAGATCCGACTGAAGACGACGCTGCGCCCGGCCTCAAAGCAGGCCACGGCAGTGAGCAAGGGCTATTTCCGTCGCGATGCAGTCATCGCCTACCAGTACCAGCTTTCAATTGGTGGACAGGTCGTCAGCGAGGAAGAATGGGCGGCGCTGGTCGCCGCGAAGACGCCACTGGTCCAATTTCGCGGGGAATGGCTCGAGCTTGACCGCGAGAAGATGCAGCAGATGCTGGAGTTCTGGCAGAAGCGCCAGGGCGAGGAAGCCGAGCTAACTCTTCAGGATGTCATCCGGATCTCGAGTGAAGCGTCAGATGACCTGGAATGGGATCACGATCAGACGCTGGAGTCGATGCTTTCCAAGCTTCAAGACAAGAGTGCCTTCGCGCCGGTCGAGGACCTGGCTAATCTGAATGGCACCTTGCGCGATTATCAGAAGCGAGGCGTGGCCTGGCTGCGCTATCTGGAGAGTCTGGGCTTGAATCCCTGCCTGGCCGATGACATGGGCCTTGGCAAGACGCTGGAGGTGATCGCTCAGCTGGTTTCCGAGAGGAGCCCGGAGGACTCCTCCATCGCAAAGCCGGCGCCAACTCTGGTGATCGCGCCGACCTCAGTGGTGGGGAACTGGCGCAAGGAGATCGAGCGCTTCGCGCCCCAATTGCGGACACTGGTCCACCACGGCAGCGGGCGAAACAAACAGGAAGCTGAGTTTCGTGCGGCTTGCCGTGAGCAGGACGTGGTGATCACCTCCTTCGCCCTGGCGCGACTGGATGAAAAGCTGCTCCGAAGTGTCCAGTGGCAGCGGGTCGTCGTCGACGAGGCACAGAACATCAAGAATCCACAGTCGGCCCAGGCCCGGGCGGTGATGAAGCTGTCGGCCCAGCATCGCTTGGCGCTCACCGGCACCCCGGTCGAGAACCGTCTGCTCGACCTCTGGTCGATCTTCAACTTCCTGAATCCCGGTTACCTGGGCAAGGAAGCACAGTTCCGGAAGAACTTCGAGCTGCCGATTCAAAAGGAGAACGATCTCACGAAGTCGGCCACTCTCAAAAAGCTGGTGGAACCTTTCATCCTACGGCGGGTCAAGACCGACCAGCGGATCATCGCCGACCTACCGGACAAAATCGAGCAGAAGGTCTATTGCAACCTGACGCCAGAGCAGGCGTCGCTCTACGCGGCGGTTGTCAAGGACGTATCCGAGCAGATCGACGAGGCGGCGGGGATTCAGCGCCGGGGCTTGATCCTAGCTACGCTGATGAAGCTGAAGCAGATCTGCAACCATCCGATGCAATTCCTCCAGGATGGCAGTGCTTTCACGAGCGAACGCTCACACAAGCTGAAGCGGCTCGGCGAGATGATGGAAGAGGCGATCGAGAGCGGCGAAAGCTTGCTCGTTTTCAGCCAGTTCGCTGAGATCGGCACGGCGCTCGATCAGTTCGTCACCCAGACTCTCCATTACAATACCTACTTCCTGCATGGCGGGACGAGCGCGGCGAAGCGAGAGCGAATGATAACCGCCTTCCAGGATCCGGAGACCGAGCCGTCGGTTTTCATCCTGTCGCTCCGGGCCGGCGGAGTTGGCCTGAACCTGACCAAGGCGAACCACGTCTTCCACTTCGACCGCTGGTGGAATCCAGCCGTCGAAGACCAGGCGACCGACCGCGCTTTCCGGATCGGCCAGCAGAAGAACGTCTTCGTCCACAAATTCGTTGCCATTGGCACCCTGGAGGAGCGGATCGACCAGATGATCGAAGACAAGAAGCGGATTTCCGCCTCGATCATTGGTGCCGACGAATCCTGGTTAACTGAGCTCGACAACGACACATTCAAAGAGCTGATCGCCTTGCAGCGCAGCGCGGTCCTGGAGTAAATAGCTACACCGCGGTTCGGTCGTCATCCAGTAACGAAGGGAGTCGAGAACGTGGCACAATTCAGTCGCACCTGGTGGGGACAACGGTTCATCGCGGCGTTAGAAGAGTTCACCGACTCGGCGCGCCTCGGCCGGGGCCGTTCCTACGCGAGCGGCGGCCGGATTCTCAGCCACGAGCTCAAGAACGGCACGGTCACCGCGAAGGTGCGGGGCTCGATCAATCCGTACTTTGGCGTGTATAAAGAGCCGATCTACACGACCAAAGTCACGATGACGCCGATCTCCGCAGCGGAGTGGACCCGGTTGATCGCCGACCTTTCCAGCAAAGCGAGCTTCGTCACCAAGCTGCTGATGAGCGAGGTTCCAGACAACATCGAGGATGTCTTTGCTGAGCACAGCCTGCATCTCCTGCCACGTCGCCAGAAAGACTTCACGACGTCCTGCTCGTGCCCGGACTACTACAATCCCTGCAAGCACATCGCCGGCCTCTGCTACGTCCTGGCGTCGGACCTGGACCGCGATCCTTTCCTCTTGTTCGAGCTACGTGGCCTCTCCCGCGAGCAGCTCCGCCGCGAGCTGGTTCGCTCGCCGCTGGGCCAGATCCTGGCCAGCGAGCTTACCCCGACCGAGATCCCGATCGAGCCGGCCCCGTCGTTCTATCCAACGCCCAAGAAAGAGCTGGCCAAAGCGCCAGCTACTCTGAGGGAGTTCTGGGCCGGCGCCAAGCGCTTACCCGCCACCGTCGAAGCGGCGACCCCGGCGAGCGTGCCGGCCCTGCTGATCAAGAAGCAAGGCGATTATCCGCCGTTCTGGCCCAGGAGCGCGTCGTTCATTGCGACCATGGAGGGGATCTACGAGCGGGTACGCACGAAGAGCCCACAGATGAAGTGAGAGGACGGGCTCAACGACACAAGGGCTCAGCGATGCAGAGTTGGGACAACCTCAAACGAGTCCCGGTCGGCAAAGCGGTAGACCGCGAAGTGACGGTCGAGTGTAAAGACGCGTTTGAGGCCCCGAGCCTCGGCCAGCGCCACCAGCGTTGCATCGGCGAGGTCCATTGGGAGGTTGCTATACTTTGCTATCAGTCGATGGGCCCACCGCGCCATGGCTTCGTCGGGGCATTCGGCGATCAGGTCACCCCGGGCCATGATCTGCCAGAGAGCCGACCGACCGCGCCAGCCCAGGGTGCTGCCGACAGGGTGAGGGAGCCTGGCCGCTTGCTTAGGATCACCGCCGCTTCTTCGCCGCCATTGACTTCTGAATGAATTCCATCACTTCTTCTGGCACCATCGGCCGGGGCTCGGCTGGCCAGTTGGCTCGGTCAGCGTAGAGGCGCTCGAGGTTCTGGCGGATCTCGAGATTGCCGCCGGTGAACTCGTCGATCAGCGCCTGCCAGCGGGCGGCAAGCGCTTGCGCCTTCTCGCCGGCTGGATCTTCGCCGAGTGACGCCTGGACGTCGTGAATTAGCTCGGCCCAGGCTTGCTGGCCGTGCTCCATCCTCTCCGGTGTCCCTCGCTTGGCCAGCTCGTCGAGCTGTTCCTTGGTATAATATTGTTTGACCCAGTCCCATTTTTCTTGCATCTCGATCACCTCGATAATTTTCTTGAGCGCTTCCCAGCGACCAGCGCTCTCGCTCACCAGCATCTCCTCCGCCTGAACGATTGCCTGGAGTGCCTGGTCCAAGCGACGGCGCTTCTCTTCGACGATCTGCCGCTGAAAGCGCAGTGTCGCCGGCAGGTCCAGCGTGCCCTGGTCGAGCAGCGACGTGATCTGTTTCAATGGAAAGCCGACGAACTTCAGCGCGACGATCTGCTCGAGCCGGGTCAATTCGCTCTCACCGTAGAGCCGGTACCCAGTCTCGGTGTAAGCGGCGGGCTTGAGCAGCCCGAGCCGATCGTAATGGTGGAGGGTTCGCACCGTCACCCCGGCCCGCTCGGCGAACTCGTGCGCCAGGTAGAACTGCTTCCCTTGCTTCGCCATCGGATCCTCCTTACTCAGACATCGAAATCGTACGCCCTAACGTAACGTCAGGTGCAAGGGGTTTTGAAGCGCGATTTCATCCTTCGACCCGACTTCGGACACGCTACCCGCGTCATGCCTAAGAGTCGCGAGTATGCCAGATTGCTCCTTCACTAACGAGATGACATCCGATTGACAATAATCATAGTACAGATGATGGAGTAGAGGTCGTATAATCAGGAAGTGCCAGCTTTCGTAGGGGGCCAGAGATGAATCGCGTTCGCTTACTCTTCGCACGTGCCTTGGGTTTACGTTGTCCGAATTGTGGGGGTGGCCCGCTGTTTGTCTCCTGGTTCAAGCTCGCCGAGCGCTGTCCGAGCTGTGGTCTCTGGCTTGAGCGCGACGAAGGTTATTATCTTGGCGCCATGGCGATCAATCTGATCGTCGGCGAAAGCATTCCGATCATCGCGATCCTGATCGCCTGGCTCCTTACCCAGCCAACGCCCCCCTGGCAGCTCATGGAATACGGCGGCATGGTCGCCGCGATTGCTCTCCCGCTGCTTTTCTTCCCGCATTCGCGCACCCTCTGGCTCGCCTTGGATCTGACGTTTCGGCCGGTTGAAACGTCGAGGATTGAGAAATAAATTGACGCGAGCCTCGATTTCATCGTGACGATGCAACGCTTTGCTTCTTGTCCAAGGAAGGCAGATGAGAATGGATGCCTGGATCCAGTGCTCATCTTGAATGCGTTTTTGATCCGAGATGAAGGAGGAAAGAATGGTGACGGTGTTACCCGAACTGCTCGCTGCGAACGAACGTTACGCCCGTGAGTTCACGAAAGGTGATCTTCCGAGGCATCCGGGACGGCATGTCGCGATCCTCACCTGCATGGACGCTCGGCTTGATCCGGCGAAGTTCCTCGGGCTCCAGGAAGGCGACGCGCACGTCATTCGCAACGCCGGTGGACGCGCTAGCGATGACGCCCTTCGCTCGCTGATTATCTCCTACAAGCTGTTAGGAACCCGTGAGTTCATCGTCATTCACCATACCGATTGCGGGATGCTGACGCTCAGCAACGATGCGCTGCGCCAGCAACTGAAGAACGATCTTCACGCCGACGCGTCACAGATCGATTTTCTGCCGTTCCATGATCTAGACGAGAGCGTGCGCCAGGACGTCGCGACACTCCGAAGCTCACCACTAATTCCCCCAGAGATTTCGGTGACCGGCTTCGTCTACGACGTTCGATCCGGTCGGCTACGCGAGATTCGTTAGTATTAGCTGGCAACGCTTGACCATTCCGCCGGGAAGGTGGCGCTCCCAGTCTGGTTTCGTCACTTCGCCTCATCCCTTCAGCCCGCTCAGCACCACGCCTTCGACGAAGTAGCGCTGGGCGGCCAGATAGACGGCGAAGACCGGAACCTGGATAAAGGTCGAGGCGGCCATCAAGCGCGGCCAGTCGATCGAGTATTCATTCTTGAAGATGCTCAGTCCGAGCTGAACGGTGCGCATGTCGTCGACGCTGATCGTGATCAGCGGCCAGAGGAAGTCGTCCCAAAAGCCGATAAAGGTGAAGATCGCCAGTGTTGCCAGGGCTGGCTGAGCCAGCGGCACAATGATCCGCCAGAGGATACCGAGTCGCCCGGCCCCGTCGATCCGCGCTGCTTCCTCGAGCTCGCCAGGAATCGTCAAAAAGAACTGCCGCAGCAGAAACGTCCCGAACGCGGTGCCAAGTGGGGGGATGATCAGCGCCCAGTAGGTGTTGATCCAGCTCAGGTATCGGACGATCAGGAACGTCGGCACCAGCGTAACCTGACTGGGCACCATTAGGGTGGCTAAGACGACGCTGAAGCTGAGATCGCGACCGGGAAAGCGGAGCCGGGCGAAGGCGTACGCCGCGAGGGTGCACACCGTCAGGTTCCCCAGAGTGGCGCTAACCGCGACGATTGCACTGTTCAGGAAGTAGCGCGCGAATGGTGCCGTTTCCCAGGCGTTGCGGTAGTTCTCCCAAACAAAGGTGTGCGGCAAAAGTGGTGGCGGCCAGGCGGCGATCTCGGCCTGGGTCTTGAACGAGGTCAATACCATCCAGATGATCGGCACGAGCATCAGGAGCGAGACCAGGGCCAGGATGCTTCGGCCAAGCCAGCGAGCCAGACGCCAGGAAAGGCGATGGCTTGGCCGAGTTGACGACCAGACAGCGGTCGCGTTCACAGTCCCACCTCCTGGCGGAAGAACCGGAACTGCACCACCGTCAGAATGAGCATGACCAGAAAGAGAATCCAGGCGAGTGCCGAGGCGTACCCCATATGAAAGAACTGAAATCCTTGTTGATAGAGGTAGTAGACGGCCACGGTAGTCGATTTGACCGGGCCGCCGTTCGTCATGATGTAGATCTGGGCGAAGATTTGGAAGGCGCCGATCGTCGAGATAACCAGAACGAAGAGCGTCACCGGCGTGAGCAGCGGCAGAGTGACGAAGCGGAAGCGCGCCCAGGCACCCGCGCCATCGATCCGCGCCGCTTCGTAAAATTGCTCCGGAATTCCCTGGAGGCCGGCCAGATAAATGACCATGGTGTAGCCAACGCCCTTCCAGATCGACATGATGATCACCGCTGGCATGGCCAGGTGGGGGTCCTGTAGCCAGGCCAGCGGTGCCATGCCCAGCGCCTTCACCGGCAGATTCAAGAGCCCGTAGCTGGGGTCGTAGAGCCAGAGCCAGACGACCGAGATCGCAACAAGGGAGGTGATCACTGGCGCAAAGATGGCGCCGCGGAAGATACTAATGCCACGCAACTTCTGATTGACGAGCAGGGCCAGGAGCAAGGCGAGGATTGTTCCAACAACTACCCGCCAGAAAGCGAAGATCACCGTGTTCACCGCTGCTTGCCAAAAATCCGCATCGTGAAAGAGCTGGACGTAATTGCCCAGGCCGACGAAGCTCTTGTCGGGCGACATGAGATCCCAGGAGTTCAAGCTGAGATAGAGCGAAAAAACCAGCGGAAAGGCCAGGAAGATGAGAAAATGAAGGAGCAGTGGCGACAGGCAGAGATAGCCTACCACCGTCTGATCGAGCGTCGCTCGGCTGATTCGACGCCGCCCCCTCCCCCCGACCCGAACCTGGGCGACGGTGCTCACGTTTACTTTGGTTCCTTCGCCAGAATCGCGTCGCAATCCTGAGCCGCTTTGTTCAAGGCATCCTGAACCGACGCGCGCTGATAGATCGCTGCTTCGATCTGCTGCCCCAAAGCGTTCGACCATTCGAGGTAGCCAGCGAGCTTGGGTCGGATACGCATGATCGGGATTGTGTCCATCACTGCTTGCCAGTGCGTTTCTTTCTTCTCAAATGCCTGGTAGTTGCTGTCGTCGCGCACCGATTGGCGGGGAGCGATCATCGTCACTCGGCTATTCCAAGCGATCAGACTGTCGCGGTTCGTGGCGAACTTGACCCATTCCCACGCGCCATCGGGATTCTTCGAACCCTTGGCAATCGCCCAGTTCCAGCCACCGGTGTTGCTCGCCGCGCCGACCTTCTTCGGCAATACCGCCGTGCCAAACTCGAATGGCACCTTGGCACCCTCGTAATAGCTGATCTGCGATGGCACTTCGGTCGACATGCCAAACTTGCCGGTCGCGAAGGCTTGCTGGGGCGGCGAAAGGGTGGCTACTTTGTACTTGTGGACCATGTCCACCCAGAACTGGAGTGCCTCCACTCCCTTCTCGTCATTGAAGGTGTCTTTGGTGTTATCGGAGTTCGTCAGTTCGCCACCATTCTGCCAAACCAGACAGTGCCAGTTCCACACCGGCCCCTCGTCGTGGCCGATCGGGATGTTCAGACCCCATTGGTCCGGCGTCTTGGTCAATTTCTGGGCGTAGGCGAGCAGATCATCCCAGGTCTGAGGCGGCTTCTCTGGATCCAGGCCGACACTCTTGAAAAGGTCTTTGTTGTAATAGAGGAGCAAGGTACCGGTCTGCAGTGGGAGCGCATACACCTGACCTTTGTAGGTGCAGGCATCGAGGGGCGCGGCGAGGAAGTCTTTGAAGTCAACCCCATCCCGCTTGGCGTAGGTATCCAGGGCGGTGATCGCGTTGGAGGAGGCAAAGCGTGATGGCCAGATCACGTCAATCGTCATCGTGTCGGGCGGTGCACCCGCCGCGACGGCAGTCAGCAGTTTTTGGGCAAACTCGGTGCCGTTCGAGGCGCCACCAAACTGCACATTGGCAGTGAGACCGGGATGCGCCTTATTGAAAGCATCGGCGATCTGGGGCATTGTCTTTCCCTGAGGAGAATCGCCGGTAAAAACGTACCAGCCCGTCACTGTCCCCTGCGGGGCGGACGCCTTGCCCTTCGCGGCCGGCGTCGCCTGCCCGGATGAGGCAGCCGCGGTGGTTGGCGCAGCGGTTGACGATTGCCCGGACACCGCCGACGGCGGCGGCGAAGCGATCCCTCCCGCCTGCTGGCCGCACGCTGCGAGCAAGGCTAATGCACTACCGCCAAGCGCTCCCAGAATGAGCCGCCGTCGGCGGACGGTCAGTGAGCGTTCCATTCATGCTCCTTTGGTGTTTAACGATCTGGCTGGATTATCAAACTCATCGTCATGGTCCACCTAGTGATAGCAAAGCCTCTGTGCGTGTGTCAAGGAGACAAGAAGAAATGGCCTGCAATCGACTTTGCGACTTTTTTACGATTTGGACACATTTTTTCAACGCGCACGAACGATCATTGAATTACGCTGGCGGCAGCACTGATCAAGGCGGAAGTGGACTTTTCGTCAGGAGTAGAAGCGGATGAGTGAGTCAGCGCGACAAGCGCGTATCGTCTTCTTGGCCGTTGGACCGATCGAGCGGCTTCAGCTCCGTGAATTGGTGACCGATTCGGTTGTCTGGTCGACCGGAATCAGCAGCGATCCTGGCCGGGATGAAGCCCGGGTGCGGCGCGAGGCTGAGCAAATGGGGTACGAGGTCGTCGGCAAGGTCGCCATCGAGCGATGAGAACCGCGCGCCTTGGGATAGGTAAAGTGATGCTTTCTTTACCTTCGTCTTGCCGCAGAATAGCAGGCGCTCTCTCGTTAGGTATCTTGCTCGGAAAGGGACTGCCGTGGACGGCTGCGCCGAGCACCTCGGATAATGTATCTCCCGGCACTAGCTTGACTCCGTCGGTATAATCGCACTAGCAAGGGCGAGGGACTCAGAACCTCGCCCTTTTAACTGATGGGCGAGGGCAGCATGGCGACTCAATTTACGATCGAGCTTTGGGCAAGCATCGCTCCGCTCTACGCGGAGATTCTTGACCATCCGTTCGTCCAGGGGCTAATTAGCGGCAAGCTTTCCGATTCAGCTTTTCGCTTTTACGTGATCCAGGATGCACTCTATCTACGCGATTATGCTCGCTGCTTAACCATCGCGGCAGCGAAGTCCCCTGACGACCGCTGGTGCGAGATGTTCGCCGAGCACGCGAAAGGTGCGCTGGTCGTCGAACGCTCGCTTCACGAGAGCTTCTTCCAGGATTGGGGACTGAGCGAAGCTGACGTCTACCGTAGCCCACTCGCGCCGACTAACCTTGCCTATACCTCGTACTTGCTCCGCGTCGCCTATGGCAGCCCGTTCGAGGAGCTGCTCGGTGCGGTGCTCCCCTGCTACTGGATCTACTGGGAGGTCGGCAAGGCCCTCCAGGCCCGGGGCTCGGCCAATCTTACCTACCAGCGCTGGATCGACACCTACGCCTCGGAGGAATTCGGCACGGTTGTCCAGCAAGTGCTCGAGGTCATCAACCAGGCCGTTGCGGACCTCCCAGAGTCGCGCCGGGCGCGAGTCCGCGAGCATTTCCTCACTACCAGCCGCTACGAGTGGCTATTCTGGGATGCAGCGTATAGGCAGGAAAACTGGCCGGTTTGAGTTGAGTGATCCCGGTTGCACGTAATCACAATCGGCGGTATCTTCAGTGAGCACCTCCGCGAACTCCAACGAAAGGGAGCTTTCCGTGCTCACGCGCACCCGGGTCAGCGTCGGCAAGGTTCCTTTCTGGCGATGGGCGCTCTACGCTGATGGTGCCCTCAGCGGCATTTACACCGTATTAGTCGGCGGGACGGTGCTGACCGGTTTAGTCCTCTGGGCTGGTGGTGGTGCCTTTGAGCTTGGCTTGCTCTCAGCGCTGACGACCGGCGGCGGCATGCTCGTCGCCTTGACCCGTCGCCTCCAACGCCGCTTTGGCTCACACAAGCGGCTGACGCGCCTGAGTTGGACCCTCGCTCGCGCCGTTTGGCTGCCATTGGTGCTGGTCCTGGCGAGTCTCGCGATCGGCCAGAGCATAGCTCTCAGATCCTTGGTTCTTCCTTTGCTTTTTGTGACCGTGTTCTTGTCCGCGGCCTTCGCCGGCATCGGCAACGTCACCTGGTTTGGCTGGTGCGCCGAGCTCGTGCCCGCGTCGCAACGGGGAGGCTTTCTGGCCGCCCGCGCCCAGTGGCTGAGCTTTGCCTCGCTGGTCACCTTCCCGGCTATTGGCTGGCTGCTCGATCGCAGCCACGCCCGGCAAGCAGATGCAGCAGGCTTCGCCGCCGCGCTGGTGCTGAACGGTCTTTGCGCCGGCTTCGGCTGGTGGTTGCTGGGACGCGTGCCAACGGCGATTCCCGCCGCGCCAGAGGCAGGCCCAATTACTAAGCGCCAGCACCATGGCTCGGTGTCGGCACCGCGACTGGCCATGTATACCGTCGTGTTTCAGGTCGCGGTGTACTTTTCCGCGCCTTTCATGCAGGCCTGGGCGCTCGATCGACTGGGGATCAGCCTCGGCACCTTGCTCAGCCTTCAGGTCATCGCCCAGATTATCCCGATCCTCACCCTCGGTATCTGGGGAAAACTGGTCGATCGGATCGGCCTCAGGCTTCCCCTGGGCGTCTGCAGCCTCGCGAAAGCCGTCGTGCCATTGTGCTACATCTTCTCCACGCCCACGGCGTGGTGGCCACTCATCCTTACCTACGTCCTCAGCTTTCTCGACGCCGGCATCACCGTCTCCACGAACGCCGCCTACGCCTCGCTCGCTGGTAGGCGAGAGGGAAATGCCCAGGTAGTTCACCTGAATATCCTGACCAGCATCGCTGCCAGCGTCACGCCGCTGGTCGTCGGCTACCTAATTGGCCATCTCCTCGTCGGCACGGTTGACGTGCTCGGGGTCATGTTCGTCATCTCCGCCATCGGTCGTGGGCTGAGTGGCATCGTGCTCCTGGTTCCCGAGCAGCCGCGTCGTCGCCGCCGACGGCCACCGGCGCTCACTGCGACGACGGGGGTTGGCTGAGTGGGGACTTGGTAAACTGGTAGTGCAGCCTCTTTTTACATGCTTCGGAAATCATCCAAGCGAGAGAATCGCCTCAACGCATTTCACTATGCCTTCGATATTGCATACAGATTAACGGTGTGCTAGATTAGGCCCGGGGCGCAACTGGCGAGATCTACACACCATCCCTTCTGGCTACCAGTCGCTCCTTGCTTTATTCGCGTAATACGGCCAAGCCGAAGCCCCGCCCTCGACAAACCATATATTGATCCCAACCGGAGGATAGTAGCCATGCTCAGCAATGCGCGTGTTTCTCGGCGCCGAGTCCTCGGAACTATTGTCGGTCTCGGCACAGCTACCGTACTCGCGGCCTGTTCGCAGACGGCTCCACCGGGGCCAACCGTCGCCCCCACCACCCAGCCGGCCGCGGCGCCCACCTCGCCTCCTGCTGCCGTGGCGACGAGTGCTCCGGCTGCGGCCACGACCGCACCCAAGCCGACCGCGAATGCTCAACCCGCGGTCGCTCCCGCATCACCAACGGCCGCTCTGGCGGCCGGGCAGGCACCGAACCAGTTCCCGCGTGCTCAGACCCTCATCTTTAGCGAGTCCGATGCGGTCAATCAGTTCGCGGACGTCCAGATCATGAACCCCCACCTGCCGGGCATCGCGCGCAGCGGCTGGCACTTCGCCTTCGAGCCCTTGTTCCTGTACAATCCCTACTACACCGACAAGGTCTGCGGCCCGCCCGGTCTGACTTGCAACAACGGCGAGATCCCGTATCAGGCCGAGAGCTACGCCTACAGTGCGGACTATAGCCAGATCACCATCAAGCTTCGCAATGGGGTCACTTGGAGCGACGGTCAGCCCTTCACCGCTAGCGACGTCGTCTTTACCCTCAACATGCTTAAGGACAATGCTCCGAAGTTGACCTGGTCGGTAGATATGCACCAATGGGTCAAAGACGTCGTCGCGCTTGATCCGCTCACGGTACAGATCACCCTCACCAGCCCGAACCCGCGCTTCGTTTTCGACCATTTCGTCTTCCACGAAGACATCGGCGTCGTGATGGTCCCGGAGCACATCTTCAAAGGTAAAGATCCGACGACCTTCACTAACTTCGACATGAACCAAGGTTGGCCGGTGGTCACCGGTCCGTGGAAGCTAACTCTCTCCAGCCCGGACCAGAAGTTTTGGGATCGCCGCGATGACTGGTGGGGCGCCAAAACCGGCTTCCACCCCTTGCCGAAAATGAAGCGGATCATCGACCTTCCCAATTTCCTTGACGACAAGCGAATCGAGTTGTTGTCCAGTAACCAGGTGGATGCGACGCACGACTTGCAGCCGGCGAACGCGTTAGTGGCGCTGTCGCGCAATCCCAAGCTGATCATGTGGACGAAGGAATCGCCCTACGGCTGTCTGGACTTCTGGACCACCGGGATGTTCTTCAACTGCTCCAAGCCGCCTTTTAACGATCCGGACATCCGTTGGGCGATCAACCACGCCATCGACCGAGATCAGATCGTCCAGATCGGTTACCATGGCGCCGGCCAGAAGACCGTCCTACCTTTTCCCGCCTTTCAGCCACTCCAGCCCTACTTTTCAGCCGTATCCGACATCCTGCAGAAGTATCCGGTCGACGCCTATGACCCGAACAAGACCGCTCAAATTCTACAGTCGAAGGGGTATCAGAAGGATCAGGGAGGCTTCTGGGCCAAGGATGGCAAGCGTCTGTCGATGGTGATCCTCTTACCACCGAGCTTCTTCCTGGACATTACTCCGGTGATCGTCGCTCAATTACACAAGGCCGGCATTGATGCCTCGTTCAAATCGCCGACCGACGAGGGGACCATCCTTTCTCTGGGGCAGTTCGATGCTACCATTGATGGGATCGGTGCCAGTGTCCGTGACCCCTACCTCAGCCTGAGTTATTTCCAGAGCCGCTACTCCGCGCCAACCGGGCAACCGGCGACGCACTACTATCGGTGGAAGAACGCGACTTTCGACCAGCTCATCGATCAGATGAGCCAGACCCCGCCCAGCGACCCGAAGCTGATGAATCTCTACCATCAGGCCATGGAACAATGGTTGCCGGCACTCCCGGAGATTCCGCTGGTCCAACACTTTCTGTACATGCCGGTCAACACGACCTACTGGTCTGGCTGGCCGACCGCGGAGAATCCCTACATCATTCCGTCCAATTGGCACCGCACGTCGACCCTATTCATCAACACCCTGCAACCGGCACAGCAGTAGGAGACTCCGAAGTGAAAATCTGCTTGCGCACCCATATGGTGAGCGACGATCCCAGCGAACGCATTCGCTACTGCCAATCAGTCGGCGCCACGGCGGTCCAAGAAGCGTCGCGCTCGATCCCCAGCGCGGTCGAGCGCGGCTTTCCCACGGCGAACGAACTACGTGAGTACCGCAAGCCATTCGACGACGCCGGGATCGAGATCATCGGGCTGGAGCCGGTGAAAGAGCCGGTCCGGGCCTGGTGCGAGCCAACCCCGGCGGGCCAGGCCGCCTTCGACGTCTTCGCACGCCATCTGTCGGCCGCCGGGGAGGCGGGCATCCCGGTGGTGACTCTCCATCCACCGCTCGACGACGCCAAGAGTGCCCTGGAAGCGGCCGAGCAGTTCCGACGCAACGTCGAGTTCTATCAGCGTGCCTGTGAGCGTGCCCACCTCGCGGGTGTGAAGCTCGCGACTCACAGTCCCTGGCCGCCGGCCAAGGGCCTCTGGGGTGCCAACGAGTTCAAGAGCATCTTCGAAGCAGTGCCCGCCCCGGAGAATGGCATGATCTTCTGCTTCGGCTGTATGGCGATCAGCGGCTACGACGTTTGCGAAGTCGTCCGGCCGTTCGTCGACCGCATCTTCTTCGTCCACGTGCGTGACGTGATCATCCATTCCGACCACGTCGACGAAGTATTTCCGGGAACTGGCCAGGTCAAGCCGGCCGCCGCCTTGAGGATCCTCCAGCAAGTCGGCTATCATGGCGCCATCGCACCGGAGCACCTGCCAAGGCTGCCCGGCGAGAAGCGCAACGAGATCAGCATGGCCTGGGCCGCCGGCTACTGTCGCGCGGTTCTGAATCAGCTCGAAGACAGAGAATAATCCCTCGGGAGGAAACATGCGCGGCGTCGTTTTTCTGGGCGATCGTAAGCTCGAAATCCGGGAATTTCCAGACCCCGTCCCCGGCCCTGGGGAAGTCCTCATTAAGATGGGGGCGTCCGGGATCTGCGGCAGCGACCTCCATCCCTATCGTAGCTCCCAGGCGCGGACGAATATCAGCGGCCACGAGCCGTGCGGCAGCGTTGCCCAGCTTGGGGAGGGGGTGACCACGGCCAAGGTTGGCGACCGGGCGATCATTCACCACTACTCCGGCTGTGGCATCTGCAAGTATTGCCGGATCGGCTACTACCAGCTTTGCGTCCAGGGCCATAAGACCTACGGGCTCGGCTCCCATGGCGGCAACGCCGACTACATTCTCGTGCCAGCCGCTTGCCTCGTTCACCTGCCGGACGAACTCTCCTATGCCGAGGGCGCAGCGATTGCCTGTGGGACCGGCACGGCCTACATGGCGGTGAAGAAGCTCGACGTTTCCGGTCGAGATACCCTGGCAATTTACGGGCAAGGACCAGTCGGATTGAGCGCAACGCTGCTCGCAAAGGCGATGGGCGCCCGAATCATCGCGATCGATGTCTCCGACGCCCGCCTCGAGCTGGCTGGTGGACTTGGTGCCGACGTGCTGATCAATCCAACCCGAGAAGACCCGGTCGCGGCGGTGCGCTCCTACACCCACGGCGAAGGTGCCGACGCGACGCTCGACTGCACCGGCAATGCTACCGCCCGGGCCCAGACCGTCCGCAGCGCACGCATCTTTGGTCGTGCCTGCTTCGTCGGCGAGGGCGGTACGGTCAGTCTTGAGCCCAGCCCGGATATCATCCATCGCCACCTGACCCTCTACGGCTCGTGGACCTTCCCGACCGTCGGTCTGGAGGAATGTGCGCGCTTCGTGATCGACCGTCAAGTCCCGCTGACCAAGCTTATCACCCACCGCTTCCGCCTGGAGCAAGCCGCCGAAGCCTTCCAGATCTTCGACGGCGGTGCGACTGGCAAATGCGTGTTCGTAATGGACGAGTAGTCGGCCGATCTACAAGCCAGCGAAGTGCCCCGCGTTCTTGACCTCTTGCATCCAGGGAGTCGGAGCAAAAGCAATACAATACACAATACTAGGTGCAGCTTTGTCTGGCCCGGTTGCTCGATATCTCAGCCGGGGCAAGTGGCGTGTCTCGGCTGAGAGGCTGCCTCATATCTCGGGATCCATTGACTTGACACGATGCCCCTGATACTATGCAGCCATACTAGTTCGGTTGGTCGGTCGACGTATGCCCGGGGAGCTAGCCACGGCAGGTTCGGCCACTATCGCAGATGAATTTGGTGAGCAGTCTTCATCCCTTCGCTGCGCTCGGGGCAGGTTCTAACCCTCTTCCAGAGAGAATTCAATGAATGGAGGGGAACAGATGAGTTCGCTTCGGATGAGTCGCCGATCGTTGCTGCGGAATGCGGCGATCACCGCGGGGGCGTTTGGCCTCCTGCCAATGACCTCGGCTTGCCGCGCAATCTCGATTGGTGGCAGTGGTGGCTCGGCGACGAGCGGGACGATTGAGTTCATGGCTCACTTCACCCCGGTGGGCACCAACGACGTGCGCGATAATGCCTCCAAGGCTGTCTGGCAAAGATTTCAGAAGCAATATCCGAACCTGACGATCAAGTGGGAACAGACCGCTTGGCAGACCATTGGCGAGAAATACATGGCCGCCTGGTCGGCTGGCTCCGCGCCGGACATCAGCCTTTTCAGCCCGGCGAACATTGCCCAAGCGGTGCTCCTTGGCTCGCTCGAGGATCTGCTTCCACACTTCAATACCTGGCAGCAAGCTGACAAAGACGATTACCCGAAAGTCTGGTGGAATGTCGGCAATTACAACGGCAAAAAATACATCGCTCCACTGCTTCTCTTTGGCGACCTTCCAATCTATCGGAAGAGCATGTTTGAGAAGGCTGGCCATCAGGTCGATCAGATCAAGACCTGGAACGACTGGGTCAAGGCACTCCAGGATATCGTCGTCGATGGTAAAGGAAACCATCCCACCGACGCCAACTTCGACCCCTCGTCAGTGAAAGTGTGGGGATACGCGGTGTTCCTGGCACGCGGTTCGGGGGCGTCGATCCCCTACTTCAACCCGATGATGACCTACCGTACCGGCCACCAGGACGTCGAGCCGCCGGATTGGAACGCCGATCGTTGGGTCTCTCCCGAGGCGATCGAGAGCGTTCAATTCATCACCGACTGGGTGACCAAGGACAAGATCCAGCCGGCTTCGACGCTGAACATGAATCTGTCCGACGCCGACAAGTTCTTCGCAAGTGGGCTCTGCGCCGCGTATGACTTTGGCAGCAATACCTACTCGACGGCACGCGCGAACATGCAGTTTGATCCGATGGATGCGGTGTTTGCGCGGACTCCAACGTTCGATGGGAAGAAGTGGGGACCGCTCTTCGTCAATCACTGGTCGATGGGGGTGTCGAGTAAGTCCAAGAACAAAGATGCGGCCTTCACTGTCGTCGATTTCTAGTTGACCAAAGACGCGGACCTCGACTTCGCGAAGATCGGTGGCCAGCAGCCGAAACGGCAGAGTACGTCAACCGATCCGTTTTTCGATGCCCCCCAGAACGCTTGGGTCAAGTTATTTGCCCAAGCGCAGAAAGACTGGGCCGTACCTGACCTGAGCCCACCGGTCCGCACTGATGACATTTTGTTGGAGGCGTACGATAGCATCGTCACGCAGGGACGGGCGGTGAAGGACGCGATGCAGGACGCCCGCGATAAATATACGAAGCTTCTCCAGGCGATCCCGAAAGACAAGCTGCCGCAGGTATAAAGGCGTGGCAACTGCGAAGACGGCGGTTGAGCTGGCAACGCTCCGGGCGCGGCGCCGAAAATTCGATTGGTTACCTTACTTGATGGTCGCGCCGACCGTGCTCGTTCTGTCGGTATTCAGTCTTGCTCCAACGCTCTACGGGGCGCTCGTCAGCTTTTACAACGTCCAGTTCGTGCAATTGCTGGCCTTCGTGGGACTGGATAACTATGTCTGGATGCTCACGAGCCCGGATTTCTGGCAGAGCTTGCGCGTCTCGCTCACCTTCACTGTCTGCTCGGTGATCCTCGCGGTGAGTCTCGGCTTCGGGCTGGCACTCCTGGCGAACCAGACCCTCGCCCTGGTGCCGATCTTTCGCACGCTGGTCGTCGTCCCCTGGGTGACCTCCTACGTCGTCGTCTATCTCATCTTCAAATGGATTCTCAACTTCGACGACGGGCTGATCAACGTCATCCTGGCCTCGCTTGGCCTGCACAAGATCGCCTGGCTCACTGATCCGACCCTGGCGATGGGGTCACTGATCGTCGTCGACACTTGGCGAAGTGCCCCCTACGCGATGATCCTGCTCCTGGCCGGCTTACAGACGATTCCGGATGAGCTTTACGAGGCGGCCGCGACCGATGGCGCCTCCGGCTGGCGATCGTTCTGGACGATGACTCTTCCGCTGATGAAGCTTCCGCTGGCGATCGTCCTTGTCTTGCTCACGATCGTCAATTTCAACACCCTCGTGTCCATGCTGGTTCTCACCGGTGGTGGTCCGGGCCGAGCGACCGAGCCTCTCAGTCTGCTGATGTATCTGCAAGCGTTCAACTATTTCCGGATGGGACCGGCCGAGAGCATCGCCATGTTCATCTTCGCCCTGAACCTGGTTTTAGCGTTCGGCTACGTGCGCTTACTCAGGAGTGATTGAAGAGAATGCTCGCGCTCAGTCCAACTGGTCGTTCCTTGAGACAGCGGCGCTACGAAGGAATCCAATCAGCATTGATGGTGCTGGCGATTCTCAGTGCACTTATCCCATTTGTCTGGGCCTTTCTCACCTCGGTCAAGCTCGAGCATCAGATCTACGCCTTCCCGCCGGAAATCATTCCCAACCCGTTCACCCTGTTCAACTACGCTAGTGAATTTCAAGGTGGGCTGGCGCAAGGGCTATTCAATAGCACGGTCGTGTCGGTTTGCGCCGTCGGGCTGACCCTGATGGCAGCGTCGCTGGCGGCCTATCCGCTCGCACGCATGCGCTTCCGGGGGAGCCAAGTCATCCTGTTTCTGATCATCGCGCCGATGATGATTCCCGGGTTAGTGAATCTCGTGCCAATCTATCTCATCCTATCGATGCTTGGCCTGTTAGATACCTATCTGGGGCTCATCCTGATTTACTGGGTCGGGAGCCTACCGGTCAGCGTTTGGATCCTCCGTGGCTTCTTCCAAACCGTTCCCCAAGAGCTCGAAGAGGCAGCGGTTGTCGATGGCTGCTCGCGGGTCCAGACTCTCTTTCAGATCATTCTGCCCGTGTCCAAGCCGGCCCTGATGGCGGTAGCCCTGCTCACTTTTATCAGTGCGTGGAACGACTTCATCGTGGCGTCGATTGTCACTACGTCGGCTGAGATGCGGACGGCCCAGATCTTCTTGTACGCGAACATCGGTGACGTCGAGGTGAACTGGGGTGGCTTGATGGCGGCCGCGATCGTCGTCAGCCTGCCCGTCGTCTTGCTCTTCTTCTTCCTCCAGCGTGGCTTCATCTCCGGTCTAACGGCTGGCGCAGTCAAAGGATAACGAGCAACGATCGGGGCCAACGTCGTCACATTGGGGACTGGCAGTAGCGTTGGAACTCGACCAGGACTTGTCGAATCAGCTCGTCGACGTATGGTCGAATTCTCTGGATCAGCACGAGTGCGTCGATGGCAGTGAAGTCTCGCTGATTGATCAGGCCAACGATCGCTTGATCGGACGTTCTTTGGAGAGCCTGGTATTCCTGAACCACCGCCGCCGGCTGCAGCCCCTGGCTCACCCGAAGCTTCACGTGCCGTTCGATTGCCTGGCGAATCACTGGCACCGCGAATACCTCCTCGGGCGGGAGATACCGACGCAGGCCGTCGATGATTGCCCCCATCATGATGCCAAGGTCGTCGACCAGCCCTTTAGACAGCTCGGGAAAACGCGTCTTGTACGGTTCGCGCTGCTGGAGCTGCCGAATTGCTTCGAGGACGAGGTGACGTGCCTGTTGGGATAAAGTATCGGTCGCGAAGGAAACCGCTGGCGAGACCGGCGACTTAGCCGGAGGAAGGACCGCCGCGGGCGGCGGGCTCTGCAAGGCCTCGCGGGCAGCCGTTTCGAGGGCTGAGATGTCGTAGGGAGCGACGACCGTATAGCGGGCGGTCGGGGCCGCCTGAGCTGCCGCGGCCTCGCGTTCCGAGGTCGTGATCACGACTAGTGGAATCTTTCGCGTCTCCGGCGCCGCCTGTAGCCGATCGATCACCTGCCATTCTTCCGGGTGTTTGTACGGGAGGCCCATAACGATCAGATCCGGGTGGGTCTGCTCAGCCACCATGACCGGATCGGCGCCCGCTGGCGTGGGCTCGACCTGGTAACCAGCGTCGGTCAATACTTGCTCTTCGAGCTCGTGCAGGTCCGGGTTCGGCTCGACGAGGAGGATGCACGATTTCCTGATGGCCATCACACCCCTCCTGATCAGCGAATAAAGATGACCTCTTGCAGAGTCGATGCCAGCTCTCCACCCCACCAACTCGCCTGCTAAATGTCCGGGCATTGCCGTTGCGACTGCCTGAGCATGCGCGGGCTGCTGGCTCCAGATGCCTCGGCGCATCATTTGCAGTATGGTCAGGCAGGCAAAGAGACCCCGGGCGGGTCCTCGCTACTTTGGCGACGGGCGGTCGTTGGTGGGCCTATAATTGTCTTGGTAAGGAACAATGATCATCGAGAGTACCGTCGATACCGAGAGCACCGAGTTTCAGGAAAACGCGCGACATAATCGCGCCTTGCTCGAGGATCTCCGTCGGCGGTCCGCCCGGACGATCGACGGCGGTCGCGACGTGGCGATCGCTCGCCATCGCGATCGGGGAAAGCTCTTGCCGCGCGAGCGCATCGCTTGCGTTTGCGATCCGGGCGTGCCTTTCCTTGAGCTTTCGATCCTCTGTGCCGAGACCGAATACGAAGGCGCATCGCCCGGCGCGGGGATTGTCACCGGCATCGGCGTCGTCGAGGGGACCGAGGTCATGGTCATCGCCAACGACGCCACGGTCAAAGGCGGCACCTACTTTCCCCTGACGGTTGCCAAGCAGCTTCGTGCCCAGCAGATCGCCGCGGAGAACCGCCTCCCCTGCCTCTACCTAGTTGATAGTGGCGGTGCCTACCTTCCGTTGCAGGCGGAGATTTTCCCCCACCGGGAAGGCTTTGGCCGCATCTTCTTTAATATGGCGCGCATGTCGGCGCAGGGTATTCCCCAGCTCGCCGTCGTCCTTGGCTCGTGTACGGCCGGGGGTGCCTACATCCCGGCGATGGCCGACCAAACGATCATCGTTCGCGGCGCGGGGACGATCTTCCTGGGCGGTCCACCCCTGGTGCGCGCCGCGACCGGCGAAGTGGTCAGCGCCGAGGAGCTTGGCGGCGCCGACGTGCACGGACGCGAGTCCGGTCTGGTCGACTACGTTGTCGACGGCGAGGTCGAGGGACTGCAGCTCGCCCGTCAGCTTATTCGCGGCTGGGCGATCCCGGGGCGGACGGGCCCCCGGAAAGCCCCGGTCGATCCGCGCTACGATCCCCGGGAGCTCTACGGTTTGATTCCCCGCTCGTCGCGCAAGCGACTGCCGATGCTCGAGATCTTAGCCCGCATTGTCGATGACAGCGATTTCGAGGAGTTCAAGCCACTCTACGGCGAGACACTGCTCTGCGGCTTCGCCCACATCATGGGTGAACCGGTTGGCATCGTGGCGAACAACGGGATTCTGTTTGGCGAATGCGCCGAGAAAAGTACCCATTTCATCCAGCTCTGTGATCGCCGGGGCATCCCCCTTCTCTTCATGCATGATGTCGTCGGCTTCATGGTCGGGAAAACGTACGAGCGGGCCGGTATCGCCAAGGCGGGAGCGAAGATGGTGAACGCGGTCGCCTGCTGCAACGTTCCCAAGCTCAGCCTGATCGTTGGCGCATCGCATGGCGCAGGCAACTACGCGATGGCCGGGCGCGCCTACGATCCGCGCTTTCTTTGGTCCTGGCCCAATGCGCGGATCTCGGTGATGGGCGGTCAGGAAGCCGCGAACGTCCTGACGACGATTGCCCGGGACGCCGCTGCCGCCAAAGGGCAGACAGTGGATGAAGACGAGCTCCAACGCCAGGCCGAGGCAACGATCGCTAAGTATGACGCGGAAAGCAACGCTCTCTATGCGACCGCGCACCTCTGGGATGATGGCGTGATCGATCCAGTCGAAACCAGCGTCTACCTCGGCCTGGCACTGAGCATCGTCAAGAGATCGCCAATCGAGACGCCGAAGAGCAATTACGGCATCTTTCGGATGTAGAGGGCGTTTGGCGAGAGGAGGAAGCTGGCACGGAGGAGGAAGCATGTACGTCCATCACGCCTTCGACAACGAGCGCGCGACGATTCTGATCGACCGCCCAGACAAGCGCAACGCGCTTGATGGTGAGGGCTGGCTCGCCCTCCGGCAGAGCCTCGAGATGTTCGCGGCGGCGTTGTCGGCCCGGGTGCTTACCCTGCGGAGTACCGGCAGCGTCTTTTGCGGCGGAGCTGACGTCCATTGGCTGGCTCAGGCACCGGAGGAAGAGTTGCGTCTGGTCGGCGAGGTCGTCGAGCTCCTTGGCCACCTGCCGATTCCGGTGATCTGTCGCGTCCAGGGAGCAACCTACGGTGGAGGAGTTGGCCTGGCTGCGGCGGCGGACTTCGTCGTCGCGAGTGCGTCCGCCACGTTCACGTTGAGCGAAGCGCGGCTCGGTTTGGCCCCGGCCTTGATCTCGCCCGCGGTCATCGCCCGCGTCGGTGCCCACCGTTTCCGGCGCCTGGCCATGCTCGCCCAGCCGCTCAACGCCGCGGACGCCCAGACCATTGGCTTGGTCGATGTCGTCGCCACGCCAGAAGAATTGGACACGGCGGTCGAGACCGTCGCCGCGGATCTCCTCCGCGGCGCGCCGGGCTCTCACCGGGCGATCAAAAGGATCCCTGACCATGGGGCGAGGCCGGGTGAAGCAGCAAAAGCCGTGGCAAGTCTGCGGTCGACCGCGGATTACGCCGAGGGGATCCGGGCGCTCCGTGAGCGCCGAGTGCCCAGGTGGTCAGGGGCATGACGCGAGTATGAACACGCAAAAAGCTGTCAGAGACCCATTAGAAAGCCTTAAGGGGAAAGTGCGAATCGTCGAGGTGGGACCGCGCGACGGTCTGCAGAATGAAACCCGCTGCTATCCGACCGAGGTGAAGCGTCGCTTTGTCGAAGCGCTTTTTGCCGCCGGCTCATTGGACGTCGAGATCACCTCGTTCGTCCGGCCGGATCGGATTCCCCAGCTCGCCGACGCTGATGAACTCTTTCCCGCGGTAAAGCGCCCGGATCGTCACTGTGTTGCTCTGATCCTGAATCAGCACGGGCTAGAGCGGGCCCTAGCGGTCGGGGCGACCGCGATAGCGATGGTGGTAGCGGCGAGCGAGGGGTTCAGCCGCGCCAACAGCGGGCGCTCGATCACGGAGAACCTTGCCACGCTCGGCCGAATTGTTGAAATCGCCCACGCTCGTGGCATCTGGGTACGTGGCTACGTCTCAACCTGTTTCCACTGTCCCTATGATGGTCCCATTACACCTCTCCAAGCAATCACCACGGTGAACGCGGTCGTGCAAGCCGGGGTCGATGAGGCCGTCGTGAGCGACACTTTGGGCGACGCCGACCCCCGCCAGATCGTCGCGGTTTGTCGCCCCCTCGTTGGTCAGCTCGACCGGTGCAGCCTGGCGCTGCACCTCCACGATACCAGCGGTCTCGCCATGGCCAACTTGCTGACCGCTCTCGAGCTCGGCATCCGTACCTTCGATGGGGCGGTCGGTGGCTTAGGAGGCTGCCCCTTTGCTCCCGGCGCTCGCGGCAACGTCGCCACCGAGCAGATCGTCCGCCTGTGCGAGCGCCTGGGCCTGCAGACCGGCGTGAATGAAGAAAAGCTCCGGGAAGCGTACCGGCTTCTGGTGACAGCGTGAAGGAGAGACCGTCTGAGGAGCTCGTCTGGGCATCACCGTTGGGTTTGACGAAGCGAGCGGTCAGCGGCGTCATCCGCGACGATGGTGCGGACAGGGCTGGAGGAACAGGTAAGGTAGCCGATCACTCCAGTATGGCTGGCGATTCTTGGCGCGCTTTGACGTAGGCGCGCCAGTCGGCAAAATTGGAGATGTCGCGGTGGTGACCCTCGGCAAGCTCGCGCGGGTAGAGAATGCCCGAGACTTCACGCCCGTCAATGAGCCGGACCATGCCACGATAGAGATGGGGCGGCTCTCCGGCCTCGACCCGGCGAAGCACGTCTAGCGGTACTCGATATAGCTCGCCGGCTACCGAGACGCCACCTTCTGGCACCTCGAACATGCCGGGGTGGATGTCGCCAATCGAGTAGAGCCGATAGATCGGGGCAGTGCGCACTTCCTCGAGGAACTCTGCACCGTTGAGGTTGCCGTGCAGTGCTAAGCCGCGCATCAAGGTGCCATTGACGAATAGCTCTAGCAGCATGGGAGTCTCTCCTAAATCTCCGGAACCGAGATTGCCTCGCCCACCGCGGACGGCTCATTCACCGCGCCCGGAACCTCGGTCTTCTCGTCCTTCCACCAGTACGCCGCGCAGATCCCCGCCATCAGGACGTAGCCAATCGCAATATCCGGCGACTCGCCGAAGGCGAGCTGGGTGCCATGAGTGAAGCCGAAGAACGACAGCACCGCCGCGGCCAGGGCATAGATCGTCGCGCTGCGCCAGTTGCGGTCGATGATGAAGGCGGCGATTGCTCCCAAGATCAAGCCTGTCAGCACCGCACCACCACCAAATCGGGCCATGCCATGGTAGACGATCGAGCCGTTGTCGCTGATTGCCGCCAGCACTTTGGGCGTTTCTTGCACGTTGAGAGTTGAGAGCGCGGTATCGACTTGCCCTTGAGCCCAGTTGGCCAGGTTCGGTAACAGTGCCAGGATGATCGCCGGCGCATAACGACCCGGCGACGCCTGGAACGCTTGAGCGCCGATCACTAGTCCGATGTAGAGCAGAATCGGGAGCAAGGCTACCTGGGGAATCACTGCCAGGAGCAAGGCCACTAGCCCGAAGAGGCAGAGCACGGCAGTGCAAACGCCAGTCACCATCGAGTAGCCGATCCGTCCACCAACCGCCTTCCATCCCGGGTGACCAATGTACACCGCTGGAGGGAAGGGGCTCCCCAGAAGCGAGCCGACGATCGCGCCGGTCCCGTCGGCCAGCAGTACCGCCCGCAAACTGTAACTGTCGCCGGCCGCTGCTGCGCTCTCGACGTTACTCATCCCTTCGGTGAAGTTGTAGATCCCGAGCGGGATCGCGGTGACGAGCAAGCTGGCAATACCAGAGAAACCAGAGATCACATCGGTGGATGGAATCGGCGCGAAGACACCGAAGTGAGAGAAAGAGGCTACCACGTCCGGGGCGCGCATCACACCGGTCGCCCAGCCAAGCGCCGCGCCGATGACAACCGCAGCCAAGCCCACCGGCACATTCCCCGGTAGACGCACTCCCGCCGTCCAGCCGACCAGCACCAGCGTCAGCGAGACCAGACCGATCCAGGGAACGTCCCAACTCTGGAAGGCGGGCCGCATCGAGATAAAAGCGATCGAGATGCCGGCCAGTGTCCCGAGCAACGCCGCGCGAGGAGTGTACTTGCGAATCGTCGGACCAACGAAGGCGCCAATGTAGATGATGACACCGATAATGAAGCACCAGGCCAGTCCAGCCTGCCAGGCGATGGTCGGGTTCTTCGTTTGGAGATAGATCGGCAGCATAATCCCAAGGGTAACGATGAACATGTGTGGCACGCTCGGTCCGTAGGGCATCGCACAGACATCATTGCGATTCTCTTTATGGGCTAGTCGCCAGGCCAGATAGGTGTAATAGACGTTGCCAATCAGCAGCGCGATTCCTAGTGCGGGTAGGATTCGCCCGTAGACAATTGTATCGGGGATTTTGACTACCCCCAGCGCGAGGCCAGTCAGCACCAGGACGTTAACAATGACGTTAGTGAACAAGCCGAAGAATGCATTCCAATCCCCGGTGACCCACCAGGAGATCTTCGAGGAAGCAAGCGATTTAGTCGCAGCCACTTTCTTTCCTTCTTTCCTCAGCCCGAACTAGGCACCACTGCCGCTCTACGCTACCCCAACTAATGCCAGGGCGCTCAACAAGCGTTCTGAATCAGAAACCCAGCCGAAAATGCCGCCCTGAGCTTTGATCATCTTGATTCCAGCTTCCTGGAACTCTGGGAAGTACGAAGCGACACAGTCTTCGAGGACTAAACATTCGTAACCACGATCATTCGCTTCGCGTACCGTCGTGTTGACACAGACCTCGGTTGTTACACCAGTGACGATGAGCCGCGTGATACCTCGATTGTGTAGGATCGCGTCGAGATCGGTTGCGAAAAATGCGCCCTTACCCGGCTTGTCGATGACTGGCTCACCCGGCGCCGGCTTCAGATCGTCGATGATGTCGTGACCGTATTCACCACGGACGAGAATTCGTCCCATCGGACCGGGGTCGCCAATGCCGGCGGCAAGACGACCTCGCGCTTTCTTTGACGGCGGACAATCGGCCAGATCGGGACGATGACCCTCACGCGTGTGAATAACCTGGATACCGAGCGAACGTGCGACGTCGAGGACGCGTTTGGTCGGGGGAACGGCGCGACGGAGCAAGGAGACGTCGTTTCCGAGCGCTTCCCCGAATCCCCCCGGATCGACGAAGTCACGCTGCATGTCGATGATCAGCAGCGCGGTCCGGGCCGGATCGAATACGAACTCGTAAGGTTCTGCAGTGACTGTGACTTCAGGCATGGACCTCTCCTTTGCATCCGGTTTCGGTATCGGGCACGATGCGCGTGCCGGCTCGCCCGGTCGCGGCGTCGACCAAGTGTGAAGGCGAGCTGATGATCACCTCCTTTCCCCCTCTCTCCAGAAAGGTCAACGCAGCTTCGATCTTCGGCCCCATGCTGCCCGCAGGAAACTCCCCGGCCGCGAGATAGCAACGGGCCTCGGTAACGGTTATCTGATCGAGCCAGCGCTGATCCGGCTTACCAAAATGAATCGCGACCTGCTCGACGCCGGTGGTGATTATCAAGCGCGGAATACCCAGGTAGGCAGCAAGCGCTGCCGAGGAGCGATCCTTATCGATCACCGCCTCGACGCCACGTAACTGTCCGTCCGTCGATTCGACGACCGGAATGCCCCCACCACCGGCCGCAATAACGAGCAGGCCGGCGTCGAGCAGGGCGCGAATCGCCGTGGCCTCGACGATGCGCACCGGCTGGGGAGAGGGAACGACTCGACGATAACCGCGACCGGAGTCTTCGATCATGGTCCAGCCGAAGCGCTGGCGGTGCTCTTTGGCCTGCTCGGCGTCGAAAAACGGCCCGATCGGCTTGCTGGGGGTGTGAAAAGCAGGATCATTGGTATCGACCAGGGTGTGGGTGAGCACACAGACAACCCGCTCGCCCAGGTCATGCTGACGTAGCGCGCTGAGAATGGAATTGGCGAGAATGTAGCCCAGCCCGCCTTGAGAGTCGGCGACACAGAGATCTAGCGTCAGGCGGGGCACCGAAATGTCATCGCTTGCCCGTTCTGAGCGGAGCATGATGAATCCCACTTGTGGACCGTTGCCATGGGTGAGGACGAGGCGCCAACCATTGGCGAGGAGTGTCGCGAGCTGACTAGCGATCGCTCGGGCGTTCTCGAACTGCTCGGCGATCGTGCCGGGTTGATCGGACCGAATCAAGGCGTTTCCCCCAATCGCGATCAATGCTGCTCGCTCCATGGTGCTCCTCTTTACTTATAAGACTTATAAGATAAGCTTATCCATCAGCAACTCCCAAGCGTTCTCCAAGCGCCCGCAGCGCCGCGACAAAACATTCGATCGGGGCACGGGTGATTCCCGCGCCGATTTGCCCAACCCCGGGCTCTCGATGCGCCACGCCGGTATTGATCACCGGGGCGACGCGTGTTTCGACGACTCGCCGCGCGTCGATGCCAGTCGGCGTGCCGGCGAAGTCAAGCGGTGGCAGAGCATAGCTCGGGTTTCGCGCCAGGGTGATCATCGCCATTTCCTGGGTGTAACGCAGGGCGTCGCGGGTGGCTCCTCCAACAAAACGGACGATGGCCGGTGCGGCGGCCATGGCGAATCCTCCCAGGCCAATCGTTTCAGTGATTGCACTGTCGCCCAGATCAGGATTCGCGTCGTCAGGGCCGTAGCCGGGGAAGAAAAGCGCGTTGGGAACGGTCGACGGCGCGGTAAACCAATCGTCGCCGGTGCCGCTGAGCTGGATACCGAAGTCGACCCCATTCCGTGCCATGGCGACCACGATGGTCGAGCCGGGCACGCCGCGCGCCGCGTCGAGCGTGGCTTTGCAAGCGGCCATCGAAAGGTTCAGATAGAAGTGATTGTTTTCACGGAGGAAATCGAGCACCTCGCCGGCCACGTCGCTGGCCACGGTGCGGACGAGAGTCGGGGCGAGACCACGCGCGAGGAGCGAGGTCGCGGCGACGTTGCGATTGTGGCATTCGTCGCCCATGTGCAGCGCCTGGGCGGTGAGCGCTCCCAGGTCAACCGGCCCGTGCTGATCGAGCGTCGCGGCGAGCGCCGGCGCGAGAGTATCGGCTAGCCAGTGCAATCGCTGAATCACTTCGGAGCCGTTTGCGCCGTAGCGCAGCACCTTGCCGAGACCTTCATTGAAGTTCGAATAGGCCAGGTTGCCGGTGGCATCATTACGTACGACCCAGACCGGCATCGACGGCGAGATTACCCCGGCCATCGGACCAACCGCCCGGTAATGATGGCAGGGCGCGAAGTGGACTGCGCCGCTCGCTGCCAAGCGAGCCGCCTCGTCGAGATCGCTGGCCCAACCCTCGAAGAGGATTGCCCCCAGAACCGCACCCTGCATCGGACCACACATCCGTTCCCAGGCGATCGGAGGGCCCGAGTGAAGGATCGCCCGCTCCGGCAAGGGCGCCCCCGCCGTATTCCCACTGGCAAGAGTGAGCGCTGCTCGCGCGGTCGCGATACCGACCAGGATTGGGCGAGCGGCGAGAATCTGCTCGATCGCGGTATGGTTTGCCGCGGCGACCGTGCCGCCGAGAGTGCCGGGGCGGTCGTCAGCCAGTTCGGCAATCAGTCGGGCGAGCGTCGGATCTGCGCCAAAAGGTGGCTGCCAATCAACCTGGCTGGTTGGTATGCCATAGTATCCGAATGGCTCGGCGAACGAAGTGAGCCCAACCGAAATGACCTGAAGCGGTGCTCCGAGAACGTGCGATGCATTCAGCGCGGCATTTTGCGCTGCCGTCGTGATCGTCTCAGTCACCTTTCCGATCCTCCCCGAGCGCGGCCAAGGTCCAACGCGCCGCTGCCGCGTTGCTCGGCGCGACCCAAACCCCGGCACTCCGTAGTTTGTCTTCTTGGAGTGCCAGCCCCTGTGGATCAGCCGTCGTACCGCAGACCGAGGCAATGAACGCGAGCATCCGTCCGTCGGCGGCGGCAACCCGCTGGGCTTCGAGAATAGCTGGCTGAAGTGTCCCGGCTGGGTCAGCATGCGAGCCGAACCCGAGAATCACGTCGAAGAGAATCACCGCGACGCTGGGGTCGTGCGCAGTGGCGACGATCCACTCGGCGCGTAAACGTGCGTCGATCATTGGATGGGCGCGGCCAACGGTAAAAGCGTCGGCCCCGAGGTCGACAACCGCGTGACCGCCTACGTTGCCGGGATTTCCTTCTTCAATCTCCGCGACCAGACCGAGCCGTTCACGCAAAAGGAGATGCGCTTCATGGGCCAACGTTCCCCCGGCGAAAAGTCCGCGCACAAAGCGCTGACCCGACGTAAAGGGGAATGGCTGGGAAGGCGCCGGGTATGCTGCGCAATCGATCGCCAGCCTATCTGAAGCAGCATTGCCACTCAGCGCCACGGCGAGTCGGGCGGCCTCTTCAAGGGTATCGACCTGCTCCAAACCAAATCTTTTGAGCGAGCCGGGCGGAGCGCCGATGAAACAGGCGACAACTGGTTTGCCAATCGACGACACGGCATTCCCCACGTTAGCCAATCCTGCTGCCGAAGGTGGTTTCGAGATCAGCACGATGATCCGGGTCTCCGGATCGCGACCGAGCCGCTGGATCCCTTCACACATCATCAGGCCGCCTACCGCCGCTGACAGATCCCGTCCGCCCACGCCAATCGCCTGAGAGATCCCCGAGCCCTGGCGATCGATCAAGCAGGTGACCGATTGGAGACCGGTACCCGAAGCGCTGATCACGCCGATTGGCCCGGTTCGAACCACGTTGGCGAAGCCGACCGGAATGCCGTCCAGGATTGCCGTCCCGCAGTCCGGTCCCATCAAGAGCAGTCCGCGCTCGATCGCCAGGCGCTTCAGCCTGACTTCGTCGTCGAGCGTCACGTTATCGCTAAAGAGGAAGACGTTGAGCCCCCGCTTCAGTGCCTTGAGCGCCTCGGCCGCGGCGTATGGTCCCGGCACCGAGATCAGCGCGAGGTTGGCACCGGGGAGCGCATCCACCGCTCCGTCGAGTGAGCGTGACGCTGGCGGCTCATTCAGGCTATCGCCAGTACTCAACTCAGCTTGGCCGGCGAGCAGAGTCTGAGCTCGCGTGAGCGCGGCGGTCGCGGCGTTTTCGTCGGCAGCCAGCACAGCGATCACCAAGTCATCTGGACCGGCCTGACGCGCGGCGCCAATCAGAAGCCCGGACGGTTCAAGGAGCGCGCGGTTGGCGGGGGTCGCCATGACCGCGGCAACCTGCTTCACCCCCGGCTCACGCTCGATCAGACTTGCCAGCCGCATCATCTCCACCGAGTCGCGGTAGGTGTGGGGGAACACCAGCACGCGCGCGATCGCCTTTGTCATAACGCCTCTACCGGTCGTCGTATGCCGACGACCAAGCCGACGAGTACACCGAGGAGGAGATCCGCACCGGAGGTGCTGCCCCAAGCGAGGACGATCGGAATCTGCTCGGCCACGTCGCGTTCGGTTCCGGTCAGCAGGGTTGTCAAAAGCGCCTTAAGCCGCGCGGTGTATTCGCCGCGCGCGGCGTGGGCGAGCAAGGCTGCGCCCACGAACGTCGTGCGCACGCGGGCAAGCTCGGCACAGCATTCGAGAAATCGCGCTGCCAAGGGCTGACCGACGGCGGCAATCGCTGCCCCGAAGCCGACCAGGAAGTCATCACCGGAAGGAGTCAGCCCATCGCCTAAGCCGATCAGCATCTCCGCCGCCTCGATCGCCATGGCCAAGTCTTCCTGCTCGATCGCCCGGATGACCCCGACAATCTTTTGATAGGCGTATTCGCACATTGGAGGAATCGTTGCACTCGCGGCCGAAAGACCCGAAGGGGCGAGCAGGGCGAGCAACGGACCAAAGCCACGGTGCGGCGCGCGCGCGGCGGCGAGGGCCATGGCCCGATCGAGGTTGACTCGCCGCTTAATCGACGGCTTTCCTGGACCTATCTGTGAGAGACGCGGCGACCATCTGGTCGCGTGACGAAGACCAATCGTTAGAAGCGCGTCGGGAAAGACCAGTCCTCCTTCTCCCTCCGTAGGGGAGAAAGGGGTAGGGGGAGAGGATGCTCCGCGCAAAACGACCTTCATCCCAACTTCAATGCCGAGTGCCTGGAAGTCGCGGTCTCCCTCGACGACGATGCCATTCGGCATCGTGCCAAGCTCCGGCAGAGTCACCGTGATTAACGTACCATCGAAGACAATGTTCACCGCCCGGCGAAAGACGCTGTGAACGCGACCGATCCGTTGGTTACGTTCGAACAGCGGCACGATTGCCTGACTAATCAAGCCCGCTTCCCAGAATAGCTGGTTCACCTTTGTCAATCTGCCTGCTTCTCGTTTGACTGACGTTATCCTACTCGGGGTATACGGACTCGTCATTGTGAGCGACTCACTCGAAAAAGGGTAAATGATTATGCCGCGCTCACAATGACGCAGACACCTTGTACGATATAGCACGTGCTACAATGAGCATGCGATGAATGATGGGGTCCCCTTGCGCGAGGTGCTAAAGCTCGCGCCCTTGGAACAAGCGCGGATCGTTGCCGGCGTGGCTGGTTTGGATCGTCGGGTTCGCTACGTGAACGTCATGGAAGTACCCGATATCCTGGCCTGGGTGAAGCCGGACCAGCTTCTTCTCACCACGGCCTATCCATTACGAGATAAGCGCGCTGCCCTCGAATCGCTCGTCCCGCGCCTAGCTCAGCGTGGATTGGCTGGCCTGGCGATTAAGCCGGCGCGTTATCTCGATCAGATTCCGCCAGCCATGCTCGAAGCGGCCGACGCTCTCGCCTTCCCCGTGATCCAACTTCCCCTCGAGACGTCGTTTGACGACGTGATCAACGCGGTGCTTGGCGTTATTCTCAACGTCCAGGCCCTACGCCTCGAGCAATCGGCGACGATCCACCGTCGATTTACTCAGATCGCCCTGGCCGGTGGCGGCCTGCGCGAGATTGCCCTGGCGCTAAGCGAGCTCGTCGCCCACCCAGTCGGCATTGTCCGCCCAGATGGCTCACTACTGGCGAGGTCGCCCGATTTCGGAGAGCAGGGGGGATCAGTTGATCCGCTGTTGGGAAGGCACTCGCCTCGTCAGCCGCGGCTCGGGTACTCTCTGGGTGCCTTCTCCCACTCGGCGGGAAAGGGAATAGGGGGGAGGGAACCCAATGCCCTCAAGCTGAGTGTCAGTCCTTTGGATGCTGCCGAGGGTGACTTTGGCCCGCGCTGGCAGCGTTTCGAGGGAGATCACGGCGAGTATGACGCGGTGGTGCAGCCGATTCGGGTGAGCGATGAGCTCTACGGCGCCGTCGTTGTCCAGGCCGAGCCGGGCATGCTGGGCGAGGCAGAGCTCATCGCTCTGGAGCACGCCACGACGGTCGCGGCCCTGCGGCTTGTTCAAGAGCGGGCGATTGCGGCTGCCGACCGGCGCTTTCAGGTGATCTGTCTGGAGGAGCTGGTCAATGGCCACACCCACGATCGCAGTCGCCTCCTTGAGCACGCGGTCACTTTTGGCTGGGACCTCGGGATTCCCCGCGCCGTGCTGGTGGCCGAGATCGAAACGAACGATGCGGGGAAATCGACGGGAATGCCAGCGGATCCCACGGCGACCCAACGGATCAGTCATCGTTTGGCGGAAGCGGCCATGGCTGCGCTCGGTCGGCGGGCGATCGTCTGGGAGCGCAGTTTCGGCATTGCTGCGCTACTGGCTGCCGATCCGAACCGTCCTGTGCTCCTCAAGGAATGCGCGGCCGAGATCCAGCGGGAAGCTCAGCGTCGACTGCCGGAGGTCGCGGTGAGCATTGGCATCGGACGCGTTTGCGAAGACCCACTCGAGCTCGCTGACAGCCACGCCGAAGCCTTGCGCGCCCTTGCCGTCGGTAAGCGAGCCCAGCGCTCGGGCCAGATCTGGCTCTTCCGAGAGCTTGGCCTAGATCGCTTGCTCGTCAGTTGTCCCGAGGCCGAGCTGAACGAGTTCTGTGAGCAAACGATCGGTCGTCTACTGGCATACGACGTTGCCCACCACACTAACCTCGTCCAAACCCTCGAGACCTTCCTCAATTGCAGCCGCAACGGTGTGCTCACTGCCCGCACCCTCTTCGTCCATTACAATACCCTCAAGCATCGACTCGACCGGATCGAATCGATCCTCGGGCCTTTCGTCGACGACCTCGACCGTTGCCTCAGCCTGGCGCTGGCTTTGAGGGCGCGGCGCCTGCGAGGTTAGGGCAGTTTAGACGACGAAGTCGGGCAGCCACTGGCGTTCCGCGCGGCAGGAAATCGACGGCGAACCGAGCTAGCCTCCCACCGCAAGCTCTTCGAGAGACTTCCCTTTGGTCTCGAAGAAGGGAATGGTCCAGGTAATCAGTGCGTAGAGAAAGAGTGGTATCGAGAGAAGCAGAATCGTTGGAGTGAATCCAACGGTGGCAAGCCCGACTGGAATGATGAAGGTATTTGCCGCGATCATGATGCGGCAGACCGCGTTGCAGACTCCCTGGCTCCTCCCCCGGACGCGCGTTGGGAAAAGTTCGGACGACCATGCCCATTGCAGACTGGGGGCACCCAGCCAGACGAAATAGCCAAATAGGAAGAATAGCGGCACCATCACCTTTGGGTTGCCCACGCCAAACAGGGCAATCCCGACGGCGAGCAAGCCCCCGGGTACCATCGAGAGGACCGATAGTTTCTTGCGCCCCAGGCGATCGATCAGAAAGAAGCTGGAAGAAGCGCCGAGGAAATTGAAGATCCAGACGACCCCGGAAAACAGTAAGGCGCTCCGCGTATCGACCAGGCCAACGTATTTCAGGATGAAGGGGGTTGCAATGGTCGAGATCGGCCCGGCTAGGCAATTGAGGCCAAAGATCACCGAGACCCAAATCGTCCGACTGCGCAGCTTCGGGCCGAAGAGCTCACTGAAGCGTGACTTTTCTGCGGTATAGGCGGAAAGATCCGGATTGGTAATGCCGAGGCGTTCGAGGACGCTTCGTGCTTCGTCGAAGCGGCCGCGACTAATTAACCAACGTGGCGACTCTGGTAAGGTTTGCCGACCGAGCAAAACGATAAGCGCTGGGATGGCTGCTAGACCGAACATCCAACGCCAGGCATCAGGGCCAACACCAAGCAGGAAGAATCCGAGAATCGTCGCTGTGAAAGCGCCGACCGTCCAGGTGATGTTGGGCAGCGCGCCGAGTAATGCGCCGCGCATGCGGCTTGGCGACATCTCGGCAAGGAACGCGGTGCTCGTGGGTATATCCGCGCCAACCGCGATGCCGACGATAAAGCGAGCAATAAAAAGCTGGGTAATGTCTGTGATAAAAGCCGAGAGGATCGCAAAGATGACGAAGGCGATCAGATTGAAAATAAAGATAGCTCGCCGACCGACCCGGTCGGACATATCTCCGAATACCACCAGGCCAACCGCTGCTCCCAGGAAGGCTGCCGATCCCAGCAAACCAACCTGCGCTGGCGTGAGCTTGAATTGGGGAACCAGAAGGAGCAGTGCGCCGCCCATGACCAGGAGATCATAGCCATCAATGAATTCGCCCAGGCTGACCAGGAAAAGGGCTCGGCGATGAAGCGAGTTCATTTTCGCTACGTCGAGCCGAGCGAGCCCGCCAACTGATGATACCTCCAAAAGGAATCTCCTTTCCTATCACGGTTGCTGTGTCGAATTGGCACTGCGCCGGATGCCGCGAAGAATACAAGACCTTGCCGAGAAAGTCAATTTATCCGCGGCCTTACCCGTACCGGAATGGCAGGTTTCTCTGGACGAGTGGGAGCTAGTCAGTCGTAGGTAAGGAGAAGCCTTCGGCCGGCATCTTTTCACTTCCCAATAGGAAAAGTATCCTAGACTGCTCGGCCGTAAAGAGGACTACCGGGCTATTGTGCTAGAGGACTAGAGGATATATTCTGGGGTTGCATTGATTAAAGGGCGACAACCGGAGAAAGCGATCGCCCTGCGAATCGGGTAGAACGATAGGCAGTTAGTTTCGGGATGAGGGAAGAAGGGAATAGTTGACGTGAAGAGATTCGAGCAGTTGTCGGAAGGCAGTTCCCAACCACTGGCGCAGTTGATCAAGGAGGCCATGATCGACGAGGGTATCAATGTCATGAGCCCCGAGGGCCAGGAGATTGCCGCGAGCCTTTTGCGGCAGGCGACACTCCGGGCCGGAGGAACGGTCTCCCGTTCCTGGCTGCGGAGTCGGATGGCTAAAGAGGTGATCGATGCCGTCGAATGGATCGGTCTGGTCATCGACGAGCATGGCACGATCCGGATCCCGGGGCATTGGCGAAGGCCCAATGATGCGTTGCTCAATCGTTTCCGTCTGCCGAGGCTGGCGCACCGTCTGGCGAACAGTTACGCCAATCGAACCCAGGCACGCCGTCGCTCGGTTACTGCCTGGTAGACAATTTCGGCTTCTTCAGGAGCCCCCGTGTCCTGACTTTGATCGCCGTCACGTGCCTGCCCCGGTCATCGCGGTCACCTTTAGCGCGAACCAGGCCCTAATCGAACAGCAGCTCCAGCGGGCCGGTCTTCGTTTTCGGTGCTCCGGTGCGTGGGCCAGGCGAGCAGGCGCGAGGGATCGTTGCCGCCGACCGGCAACTCATACAAAGTCAGGTTTTCCCGCGGGAGTGCCTGCAGGCGTTTGGGGAAGATGGCAATTCTTCTGGTGCTGGGGCGAATCGGCCCGCTGACACTCCGGCTCTGGCGTGCTATGATCGCTCACACGGAATCATCACCTGGAGGAATGCCCGATGAAGATCACCGACCTAGAAATGATTACCCTGGCCGGCCCGCCGCTGCCGGCCGTTGCTCACCCGGCTTGGGCGCCGGGCTCGACTTGGCAGCGTTGGGGTGGAGTGATTGTCAAGATCCACACCGACGAAGGCATCACCGGCATCGGAGCCCCCGGCTACGCAGCGGCCGATCGTTTCGAGAGCTGGATCAAGCCTCAGCTCATTGGTAAGGATCCGTTTGCCATCGAGCAGCACGCCAAGATCCTCCGGATGGCCGGTGGAGGCTGGGGCGTCGAGATCGCGCTCTGGGATATCATCGGCAAGGCCTGTGGCCAGCCGGTCTACAAGCTCTGGGGCGGCTACCAGGATCGTGTCCCCGCTTACGCAAGCTGCATCGAGGTACGCGCGCCGGAGCGGCGCGCCGAGGATGTGCTGCACATTCGCGAGCTTGGCTATCGCGCGATCAAGTTGCGGATTCACGATTGGCAGATGAAAGACGATCTGGCCCAGGTCGCCGCGGTCCGCCGCTCGGTCGGTGACGATTTTACGATTCTGGTCGACGCGAACCAGGCCCAGCTACCGGGAACGCCCCAGCCGGAGCCTGGTCCGGTGTGGACCGAGCAGCGCGCGTTGCAGACGGCGCGCGAACTCGAGAAGCTCGGTGTCTACTGGCTCGAAGAGCCGCTTGATCGCTATAATTTCGAAGGGTTAAGCCGCCTCTGCGCGGCGGTCGATCTCTTGATCGCTGGCGGTGAAAACAACCGCGGCCTGCACGAGTTCCGCTGGCTGATCGAGCAGGACTGCTACGACGTCATCCAGCCCGAAGCGCTGGTGAGCGAAGGCATCAGCCAGCTTCGCAAGATCGCCGGCCTCGCCGAGATGCATCACAAGCTGGTCGCTCCCCACCACGGAGGCGGTGGCGTCGGCCTCGCCGCTCACCTTCACCTCTGCGCGGCGATTCCTAATGCTGCTTTTCTCGAAGTCTTCGAGGATCCGCCTTGCATGACCAGCGAGATCTTCCAGTGGTACGTCAAAGAGCCGCTCAGAGTGGATAGCGACGGCTGTGTGGGCGTTCCTCAGAAACCTGGTTTGGGAGTTGAGCTAAACGAGGAGAAGATCGCGAAGTATCGCACGGCGTAAAGATTAGCTCAAGAGTTCTAATGTAAAAGAGAACGCTCGATAGACAATCGGACGCACAGCCCTCATCCTAACCCTCTTCCAGGGGGAGAGGAAATTCGCGCGAAGGATGGCCTCGATAGGAGTAAACCGAATCTCCGGATTCCTGCCCCTCGATCCCTGAATTCACGATTGCGACTCGGCTCACCAGCCAGACGACGGCGAGCATCAGCAAACCAGCGATCAAATAGGGAAGGGCAACGCCGCGGTCGAAGAGCCAGCCGGCGCAGAGCGGTCCGACCGCCCGGGCGCCAGCGCTGAGCGATTGGCCGAGTCCGAGGGCCTGCCCTTGGCTGTCGCCGTGGCTGCTTTGGGAGATCAGGCTGGACAGGGCTGGCGAGACCAGCCCTTGCCCGGCTGCCAACCCGCCGAGAGCGATAATAGCAGCAGGCAGATTCGGCGCGACTGGGATGAGCGCGAAGGCGATTGCCATGAGCGTCGCGCCAACCCCGGCCAGGGTGCGATCGTCATAACGACGATGCAGTCGGCCGATCAGTCCCCCCTGGACCACCGCTACTACTATGCCGACCAGTGCGAAGACGATGCCCAGACGCGCCGGATCCAGACCGAAGCGCTCCTGACCAAAGAGGGCAAAGGTGGTTTCCATCGCAACGAAGGCGATCGTGGCAAAAAAGGTCGACAGCAAGGCAGCGCTGAGCGTTTGCTCGTGCAGCGCGGCGACTAAATGAACCGTCCGGACGCTTCGCTGCGTGGAGCGAGATCTCCCTGGCAGACGTGACTCCGGTAGAGCAACGAGCGCGATCAGGAGGTTGACCGCGGCGAGCCCGGCCGCGACGAAAGCGGCGGTGTTGAATCCGAAGCCACTGAGACCGGCACCGATCGCTGGTCCGAAAACGAATCCCATGCCAATCGCTGCGCCCAGCAGGCCCAGATACTTCGTCCGCTCGGCGGGCGTCGTCACGTCGGCAACGTAGGCCTGCGCGGTGGTGATGCTGCCACCGAATGCCCCGGCAATCAGCCGGCTGAGCAATAGTAGGACAAGACTATTGGCAAGACCGGTTGCAGTGAGCGAGAGCGCGGAGCCAAGTAAACTCACCAAGAGAATCGGCCGTCGGCCAATCCGATCGCTCAGTCGGCCGAGAAACAGCGCACTGACGAACTGAGCAGCCGAGTAAGCGGTGAGAATAGCCCCCACCCAGAAGCCGCCCGCGCCGAACTTCTCGGCATAAAAAGGCAGAATCGGTAGGATGATGCCGAAGCCAACCAGATCAACGAAGACTGCCAGATAGACGATCGGTAGCGATGATCGGCGCAACAACGTCACTCGTTCCAGCCAAGCCAGGTCGTCGTCTCGCTGACGTCGCGCCGTGGCGTCAGCTTGCCCATGACCTCCGGATAGCCAACATAGACGAAAGCGACGATCCGATCCTCGGGGCGTAAGCCGAAGAACGCCTTGACCCGTTCGTCGCTCGCGGCGTCGCCGGTGCGCCAGAAGGCTCCGAGTCCCAGAGCCGGGGCGACGGTGAGCATATTTTCGACCGCCGCGGCGGTCGCGCTGAGATCTTCGTCGGGAAGCGCCTTGGGATTATCGGTCTTGACCGCGGCGACGGCGATGACAACGGGGGCGCGCAGCGGCTTGGCCCGCTCGCGCTCCAGCGCGGCGGCATTTTCGGGGGCGTCCGGAGACGCCAGCTTGGCTTTCAAGCTTTCCGCAAACACCTCGCCAAGCTGCTCGCGCGCCGGGCCGGTAAGGACAAAGAAACGCCAGGGCTCGTTGCGGTAGTGGTTCGGTGCTCGCACCGCGGCCTGGATCAATTGCTCGATCTGCGCCCGCGCTGGCTGTTCCCTGCTAAACGCCGCGGGACTGCGCCGGTTGAGCACCGCCTCGAGCACCGCGCTGGCGGCCGCGTCGGTCGTTTGGGGCGTCGTGGACATCACTGCCTCCAGGCTTAAGTTCACCCAAGTCCCCGCCTTATAGGTGATCATCATCCATGCTAGCATATCCCGGGAGGAAATGATGACCGAACGCGTGCGCGTTGGTATGATTGGCACCGGTTTTGGCAAATAAGATGTTCAATGATAAACTGCCGTGCGCAGCGCGATGAGCTGGCCGACTGTGTAAGCCCAGCCGATCCAGTGATCGGTTGTATCACCGCTGATCCCTGGCGTGTGATCAGGGTCGATCATACCGGTGTAGCCAACGTCGGCGAAGGCCTGGGCGCAGGCGAGCACGTCGCAATCGCCGTCTTCCAGGAACGTCTCGGTGTAGCGCAGGTACGGGATCTCGACCCGGACGTTCCGGAAGTGCACGGTACCAATCCGGTCTCGCTCGCCGAAATAGCGAATGACCTCGGCAGCGTTTTCACCCATTTCCGTGAAGCCACCGGTGTCGATGAACACGCTGTTGGCTGGACTATCGACGACCTCGATCAGCCGTTTGAAGTCGTCAACTGTGCGCAAAGCCTGGCCAACTCCCCGAAACTCTGGAACGGGCGGGTCGTTGAAGTGCGCGGCGAGGCGTAGACCGGCGCTCTCGGCGATCGGCACGACCGTCTTCAAGAAATAGACAAGGTTTTCCCAGATCTCCTCGCGGCTGATTCGACCAACGTTCGGAAGTGGAGGTAACCCCTCGATCCGGGCGGCGTCGAACGCGCGCAAGCTGCTGCCGCCGCGTCCTTCGCCGGCCCGCAGGTAATAGCCTTCCGAGGCCCGGAGCGCCCCGAAGCCATAGGTAGCAACCGATAGGCCGATCCGTCCAGCGACCTCCAGCGAGCGACAGATCGATTCCAAATCGGCGTCGCGGCCGGCCCGCCCCTGGATTACGTTCGCCGAGATTGGCAAGCTGATCGCGGTGGGGATCAGGTCGAATGACTCGATCCGCTCACGAATCTGGGCTAGCTCGCTCTCCCGCCAAGCTGGTGGCTGAGGGCGCTCCATCCCGGGCTGAGGCGGCGGCACGAGCGGTCGGCTTGGTGTAACCGTCATCGTGAGACGCGATGGCATGGTGACCTCTTCGACGCCGATTTGTCGATAAAAGCGTAGCGTTTCGTCCGAAACGTCTCCAAGCTGCTTGCCAACCGTAAAGCGCTTCATGGACCACCTGTCTCGGTCAGATTTTTCATCCTAAACTCTGAACAATTCGCTCAAACTTTCCAAACAGCGGTCCAGCTCGTAGCGATCCTCGTCGTCGAGAGGGGGTGACGGCAGACGGGTGAGCGCACCGCGGATGACACCGCGTCGGACGAGCATTTCTTTCGTCACTCGTGCCCCCCCACCTGGCTGGCGCAGCACTTGGGAAGCGATCAGGAAGTGGCCATGGATCTCACGGGCGCCGGCTTCGTCCCCGGATCGGTAGCGCTCGTAGATTGCGACTAGGACGTCGGCAAGCGCGGCTCCCGGCATATTCCCTACCGCGCCGCGACGTAGCTCCTCAATCAGATCGGTACCACCGTGACCGGCGAAGATACCTTTGATCGCCGGTTCTCGTAGGGCAACCGTCTCACTGATGCGATGCAGCGCGGGTGGGACCTCTTCCTTAACGTAGACTTCCGACGGGATCTCACGCGCGATGCGGGCGACAAAGGCCGGCGAGACCGGTGAGCCGAAGGCAGCAGCATTTTGAATGAAGACGGGCAAGCTGGTTGCCGCGGCAATCGCCCGGAAGTAGGTCAGAATACCTTCGTTGTCGAGCTTGTAGGTGTACGGGGGAACCGCGATCACCGCGTCAACCCCGGCCTTTGCCGCAGCGGTCGCTAGCTCGATCGCATGGGGGATACTGGTACCGGCGACCCCGGCAACGACCGGCGCGCGTCCGGCCGCGGCTGCGACGACGATTGGATAGCCACGTATCCGCTCGGAGTCAGACAGGGTGTAGAACTCGCTGGCCAGCACCGGCCAGACGATGCCGTGGCTGCCGCAGCGGCAAGCGAAGTCGACGACGCTGGCCAGGCCTTCCTCGTCGACGTTCAGGTCCGCGTGGAAAGGGGTACAAGGGATCGTGAAGATGCCGTGATAGGGCTCGTGATCTCGTTTCATCGATACTCGTCCAGTCCCTCCGCTTTCAGTCTATCGACAAGGAGCTTCACATCCTGAGCACGTGAGCGTGGCGCGATCAGAAGAACGTCATCGGTATCGACCACGATCATGGCGTCAAGGCCAAGCGTCGCGACGAGCCGGCGCGGGCTATAGATCAGCGATCGCTGGGTGTCCGACGACAAATGGCGTCCGACAACGGCGTTGGCTCGCTCATCCTTCGGGAGGAGATCGTAGACCGCGGCCCAGCTTCCGACATCGCTCCAGCCGAGGTCGACCGGAACCACCGCGACCCGTTCTGCTTTCTCCATCACCCCATAGTCAATCGTTTGGTTGGGCAAGCGCGGCCAAACGTGCTCGAACGTTTCGCTCTCGGCGGGGGTCCCGAGGCTGCGCTCGATCGCCGTTAGCCCTTCGAAAAGCCCGGGCATCAGATGGGCAATCTCATCGAGGATCCGACTGACTGTCCAGACGAACATTCCGGCGTTCCAATAATAGTTGCCGGCGCGAAAAAACTCTTCGGCTCGCGCGCGGTTCGGCTTTTCCACGAAGCGCGCCACCGGCACCGCTTCACCACGTTTCGCCGCGTCGCTGGGATTCACTTCGATGTAGCCGTAGCCAGTTTCCGGATAAGTCGGCTGAATCCCGATCGTGACGAGCCAGCCATCGCGGGCCCCCTGGGCAGCGGTGGCGAGGGTCTGACGGAATAGCTCGGTGCGCGCGATCAGGTGATCCGCGGTGACCACGGCCATGACCGCGTCGGGATCCCGGTGGCGCAGGTGAATCGCGGCCAGGCCGATCGCCGCGGCAGTGCCACGTCCCTGGGGCTCGCCCAGGATATTCGCGGCCGGAACGTTCGGGAGCTGGTCCCGAACGGTCGCGACACTCGCCGCTCCGGTCGCCACGAGCACGCGCTCGGGTGTGACGAGCGGCTCGAGACGCGCCTGGGCTTCCTGGAGCATGGTAAGGTCGCTTCTCGTGATGGCCAGGAATTGCTTGGGAAGGCTTGCGCGGCTGCGGGGCCAGAGGCGAGTGCCCGAGCCCCCCGCCAGAATGAGTGCGTAGAGATGATTACTCACAAATTCCATCCTCAGGAGGCAGTCATCGTCGCCGAACTACGTTGTTGGGCAATTCGCCGCGACGGATTCTCACCGTCAGTGTACTCGCTTTTGCCTTCGTCGGGAAAGCTCTTGCCGAAAGTGCGATCTCGGCGACTGCCCCATTTACCCCTTCAGGCCACTGAGTACCACGCTCTTAATGAAGTAGCGCTGGCCAAAAAGGAAGATCAGGATGATTGGTAAAACCATCAACGTCGCGGCGGCCATAAGGAGCGGTACGTCGGTTTGGTATTCACCGTTGAAGGCGCGCAGGCCTAATTGCAACGTGTACTTGTCCGGCGTCTGGAGGTAAATCAGGGGACCGAAGAAATCGTTCCAATGCCAGACGAACGAGAACAGCGCGAGGGTAACGATCAAGGGAATCGAGAGCGGTAGCATCACCCGGAAATAGATGGTAAAGTAGCCACAACCATCCACTCGGGCGGCGTCTTCAAGATCCATGGGAATTGACATAAAGAATTGGCGCGTGAGAAAGATGAGGTAAGCGCTGCCAAAGAACGAAGGGATGATCAGTGGAGCATAGGTATCCAGCGCGCCAAACTGACGCCAGATGATGTAAAGCGGAATCAGCGTTACTTGTGGCGGCACCATCATCGTCGCGAGCATGATGATAAAGAACACATTTCGTCCCGGCCAGCGCAAGCGCGCGAAGGAGTAGCCGACGAGGGTACAGCTAAAGAGCTGGCCGACCAGATTGGCACCGGTGATCGTCATGGTATTGAGAAAATAGCGGGCAAAGGGAAAGACGGTGACCGAGCGCGGATAGTTCGACCAGTGCGCGACGTGAGGAATCCAATCGGGTGGAGTGAGGAAGAGCTGGGCGTTCTCGTCGAGCGAGACCATGATCATCCAGAGCAGGGGCATGAGCATGAGCAGGGCCCCGGCGATCAGAACCAGGTAGGTGATGCTTCGCCGGAAAAGATGGCTGATCGAGATACGTCGGACGGGCGGCGCGCCGACGAGCGTGGCGGATTGGCTTCCCATCCGATCACTCCTTTACCGTTTCGTAGTAGACCCAGCTTTGGGCGAACTTGAATTGGACCAGGGTTACCGTCATGATAATCGCGAAGAGTACCCAGGCCATCGCCGCGGCGTACCCCATGCGGAAGAAGAGGAACGCTTGGTTGTATAGATAGAGAGCGTAGAAGAGACTAGCATCGCTCGGGCCGCCGTTAGTTAGAATGAATGCCTGAGTGAAGATCTGAAAGGTGCTGATAATGCTGGTGGTCAGGACGAAAAAGGTTGTCGGACTAAGCAGTGGCAGGGTGATCTTCCGGAACATCACCCATTTAGTCGCGCCATCAACCTTGGCTGCTTCGTAAAACACATCTGGAATGCCCTGCAGTCCGGCGAGCCAGATGATCATTGGCCCGCCAACGCCCCAGAGTCCCATGATAATAAAGGCCGGCTTGACCCAATTGGGATCGCCAAGCCAGAGTGGGGCCTGAATGTGAAAAGCTGTCCAGAGAAAGTTGGAGACGACGCCAAACTGCGGATTGAGGATCCAGCCCCAGAGCATTGCCAGTGCGACGCCGGCGATGTGGGCCGGAAGATAGTAAATCGTGCGGAGAATGGCCAGGCCTTTCACTTGCTGGTTGAGCAATAGCGCAATGAGCAAGCCCAGCACCATCGACACCGGCACGCCGAAGATCACCATGAAGACCGTGTTCCAAAGTGAGGTCAGAAAGAGCGGATCATTGGTGAAAAGCTCACGAAAGTTCCGCAAGCCAATCCAGATCGGCGCCTTGACGATCTGATAATCGGTAAAGCTAAAGTAGATGCTCGCGATCACGGGAATCGCGACGAAGAACAGGAGCCCCAGCAGCCAGGGCGACGCGAAAACATAGCCAGCGAGGTGCTCCTGCTGGCGGGCGCTCAGGTGCCAGCTTCGCCGTGAGGCCGGGGGCTCGATCAACCTCTTGGTAATGATTTGACTCATCTTGTCCCCGTTGTTTAGTACGACAGCGACACTTACTAATCCGGTCATTTCGAGCGACGGCAGGGTCTCTCGCGCAGGGCGCTCGGAATGGCCGGACTACGTGTCACCGAGAAGTAAGGGCATGTTTTTCAGGATTTTTGGGTGGACCAGTAGTCATCCAATGCCTTCTGGATTGCTTTCTCTGACACTCCGAGAGCCTGCTTTACCGTCATTTGTTTCAGGCTCACCCGGTCGGCAAGCCGGCTTATCTCGTCGTCGAACTGCTGGGAAATCGGCGAGCGCAAGTAAGCGAACCGATTCGCCTTGGAAAAGTACGGCAGAATCTCTTTGCGGCCCAGCTTCGCCTCGACAATGCGCGGATCGTTGGCGGCCTGGATATTTCCGGACACGTCGCTCGTTCGCGCCTGGACGAGATAACCGCCTTCTGCCGATCCAAGGAATTTCAGCCATTCCCAGGCAAGATCGGGACTCTTGGCCCCTTTCGGAATCGAGACCATCTGGCCACCACCGAAGACAAATCCCTGTCCCTTGGCACTCGGTCCGCCGGGAAACATCGCGTTCTTTGCCGCGAGCTTGGGATCGTAGATCGTGATCGCGTTCCAGGCCCAGTTCCCGAAGAGCATCATCCCCAGGTGCGACTGGGCAAAGAGCCATTGTGGTGGCCCGGCACCAGGATACTGGTTCGATTTGACCATGGTCACCGTGTTGTTATAGCCACCGTCGATCTTGTCGGTCGTATCGATCGCCCACTGGAGCGCTTCCGCCGCCTGATCGGAGTTAAAGTTGACCTTGCGACCGTCATCGGAGAGAAAGGTCGCGCCATTCGCTTGCATGAGTTCAGTGGGCCAGTTGGCTTCGGTCCAGGACGGAACGTAACCAAAGCGGACCCAGCGACCGTTGTCCTGCTTATTCATCTTGGCGCCCCAGACGATGAGGTCGTCCCAGCTTTCTGGAACCTTGTCGGGATCCAGCCCAGCTTCTTTCAAAATGGCCGGATTGGTGAACGTGCAGCGGATATCGGGGTGGTGGGTTATCGCGTAGGTCTTGCCACCCCATGAGCATTGCTCGACAACGAAGTCGAAATATTGCTTCATATCCCATTTGTCGCGCGAGATGTAGGAATCGAGGGCAAGCAAAGCGCCACGCTGGCCGAGCGCCGGGATGTCGGTGGCCGAGAGCTTGAGCAGATCCGGTACATTTCCGCTGGCGATCGCCGCCATATACTTGTCTGGGGTCGCATCGTAGACATTCGTGATTTTGACCTTCGGGTAAAGCTTGGTGAAAGCGGCAATCAGATCGAGCATGGCCAGGCCACCGCCCTGGATCTTCCCGAAGCTGTGCCACAAGCTCAGGTTACCTTCCATGTTACCGACTGGTGAAGGCACGGCGGTGACGATCAGCTTCTCGGCGGCGATAGTTGGAACCAGCTCTTGTCCGGACTGTGCCGGTTGGGCTGGGGCGCTGCTACTCGGTTGGGGGGAAGCGGCTGGAGCGCTGCCGGCGGTCGGCGCCGCGGCGGGCGTCGAAGAGCTAGACGACGCACCGCAGGCCAAGAGGAGCGCCGTCCCGGCCAGGCTGCTGGCTAGGCCAAGCAAGTGTCGTCGAGTAAATGACGCTGCCGAGATCATTCCTTCCCTCCTCACGACTTCTGGGTTGCCCAGAAGTCGTCCAGTGCTTTTTGAATTGCTTTATCCGACTCGGTCAATGCCTGCTTTACCGTCATCTGCTTCAGAAGTACACGATCGCTGAGTCGGTTCATCTCATCATTGAATTGGATCGAGATCGGCGATTTGACGTAGACCTGCCAGTGAGTATCTTTGTATAGTGGTAAGATCTGCTTCCTGCCCAGGTGAGCATCGACGATCCGTGGATCGTTCGCCGCCTTGATATTCGCCGAGACGTCGCTCGTGCGGGCCTGGGTCAGATAGCCACCTTCGTCCGATCCGAGGAATTTCAGCCACTCCCAGGCCAGATCCGGGCTCTTGGCTCCCTTGGGAATTGTCACCATCGAGCCGCTACCGAAACCGAACCGTGTGCCCTTCGCGCTCGGTCCGCCTGGAAAGAGGAGCGACTTCACGTTGAGCTTCGGGTTGACGATGCTAATCGCTTCCCAAATCCAGTTGCCAAAGAGGACCATACCCATACGGTTCTGGGGGAACATCCAATAAGGTCCGGACCCCTGGGCAGTTTGGTTCGCTTGGCTAAACGCCACGGTGTTGCTGTAACCGCTGGCGATCTTGTCAGTGGCGTCCAGCGCCCACTGAAGTGCTTCGTTTGCCTGGTCGCTGACGAGCGTCGACTTCTTCCCGTCGTCCGAGAGTAAGGTGCCACCATTGGCCTGAATCAGCAGGGTTGGCCATGGAGCGGACGTCCAGGAAGGAACGTAGCCAAAGCGGACGTACCGACCGCCATTCTGCTTGGTCATTTTCGTCCCCATGCCCAGAAGATCACTCCAGTCCGTGGGTGGCTTTTCTGGATCCAGTCCCGCGTCCTTGAAAACGTCTTGATCCATGTGGAGCGACGCTACCCCGGTGTGATGCGGCATGCCGTAGAGCTTGCCATCCCAGGTACACTGAGCGATCGCGAAGTCAAAGTATTGCTTCATATCCCACTTGTCGCGAGTCACGTAGCTGTCGAGGTCGGTTAGCGCACCTCGCTGGCCGAGGGTGGGAAGCTGGACTTCCTGGAGTTTGAGTAAGTCGGGGACGTTGCCGCTGGCGATCGCGGCGAGTATTTTGTCCTGGGTGGCGTTGTACACGTTGGTGATCTTCACGCCAGGATAGAGCTTCATGAACTCATTCACCTGATCGAGCATGCTCAAGCCACCGCCTTGGACGTTACCCCAGTCGTGCCAAAGAGTTAACTCCCCTTGCATCTTCATGACTGGCGTGGGTACCGCCGCTACTTCCACCTGGTTAGGAACCAGGGTTGGCTTCAACTGTTCTCTGGTCTGGGCTGCTGGATTGGCTGGTACCGTGGCGCTATTGCCACCAGTGGAAGCCGCGGTTGGTGGCGCATTGCCAGTGGCGGCTGGCGCAGCAGTCGAAGGAACAGATTGGCTGCTGCAAGCGGCGACGATGGCCGCGCTCATCGTTCCAATTGCTCCCAGTTGAAGAAATCGTCGACGCCGCATTTTCGATATGGTCTCCATCATACTCTTTCTCGATTTCTCTTCCGACGGTGGACCGTCCGAAGCTGGCCGGATACAATTCTTGATGTCACTCCTCATGGAATGAGAGCGTACAGTTGATGCTGTATCCAGTCAACAGGCTTTTGGCCGTCGAGTGGCCGTCAAGTGGCCGTGGGCAGCAGCTTGATCCATGGGCCGAGGAGGTGAGCGATGGATGCTGAACGGTTTTGTGAATATGCCAAGGAAGCGCTCGCTCATCTTTACGATCGAGCGTATCTACAAACTCATCCACTGGTCCACCTACTCATCCGTCGACGCTCTGGGCGAGTAGATGGGCATGCCCTCCAGCAAGTCCTTCTCGATGCGATCGAAGCGCTGAAGCCATCCGCCGACGTTCCGTACGAGTCGTTAGCCTGGCGGAAGTATCGTTATCTCTACTTGCGTTACGTCCAGGGCATGCCCATCGCTGAACTCGCCGACGATCTAGGCATTAGCTTGCGGCAGTGTCGTCGCTACTCACAGGAAGCGCTGAAAGCGATCGGCGACATTCTCTGGGACCAGTACCAAGACTCCTTGAAGAGTAAGGGGGGAGAGGAGCCATCAGATCCAGCGAGCGGGGACCTGACCGAGAGCGTGAGAGACCTGGCTAGCGCAGAATCGCCGATCGACGCCGAAGTCGTCAGACTTGAGACACTTGGCCGAGCGACCATGTCGCCACTTGCCGAGGTCGTTGCCAGTGTAATGACGACCATGCGCCCTTTGGCGACACGCCGAGGCATCGACCTGCGCTTCACGGTTTCCGAGGAACTGCCCGCGGTCACCATTGAAAGGACAATTCTGCGGCAGGCGCTGATCAGTCTGCTCAGTCTCGGGATCGAGTCGTTCGAGCGCACAGTGACCATGTCGGCCGAAGGGACGAGCCAAGACGCGGTTGAGATCAAAATCTCCGGACAATTCGACAGAAGGTCGAGATGTCTCGTCGGCGTCGACCGCTTAGAGCATGACGACCGCTGGTCGATCGCTCGACACTTACTCCAGACTCAACGTGGAACCTGTGAAGCTGTCGCGACGCCCGAGGGGCGGCTGTTGATTTCAGTCGTCTTACAGTCGATCGGCCAGCAAAAGGTCCTGGTCGTCGAAGACAATCTGGACGCGATTCAGCTCTACCAACGCTACCTGAGCGATAGTTCATTTCGTGTCGTTGCTGCTGTCGACCCCGCGGAAGCTTTATCCTGTACCCTGGCCGAGAAACCCGCCATCATTCTCCTCGACGTCATGATGCCGTCGCGCGATGGCTGGGAGGTCCTTCAGACCTTGAAAGGGAATCCAGAGACCCTACAGATTCCGGTGATTATGTGTTCGGTCTTGAAAGAACGGGATCTGGCGCTGGCGCTGGGGGCGGCAGATTTTCTGGTGAAGCCGGTGCGTCGTCCGGAGCTGTTGATGGCACTGAATCGTCTCGTCGCTCCTTCCGGAGGAGTGCGTCCAAATTAGCACGGACGCAACGCATCACTTGGTCGACCGATAAGCCGGTACCGAGGGTCACTCCGACCAGGCTAGACGTCAGGCTATCTGCCTGATCTTCACTCGCGGTAATCAAGACGACTGGCAAGCCGCGCAACCGTTCATTTGCCTGGATTTCTGCCAATACGGCAAAGCCGTCGACGCCAGGCATAACGAGGTCGAGAAAAATCACCTCCGGGCGCTTGCTTCGCAAAATGGCAATCGCTTCTTCGCCCCCACCGGCTAGCCAGACTTGGCAACGACGTCGCACCGAGCGCACCATGCGTCCAAGTAGTCGCAGCATATCCGGGTCGTCGTCGACGACCAGGATACTACGTGGCATCTCCGGAAGTCGTGCGAGGGCGTCGGAAACTTGCTGTTGCGAGATCGGCTTGTTCAACGTCAGAAAGGCATCGTTAGTTTGGGCAGCCTGTGATCGCGTTCGGAGGACGCAGGTAATCGTTGGCAAACGCTCGTGCGTGCTCTGCGTATCCAACCAGGACAGTGCGAGCTCCAGCGAAGGGCAGACGACGATGCGCGCGCTGATTGGTGGCGCGGACTCGGATTGGGTTTTTCTGCTCGGGTGTTGGCCTTCCGTTTCAACTTGGTAGCCGTCGAGATACCGCTCGAACAGATGGGCGATCTTCGCATCCGCAGTGCTTACTGCTACTCTAGGCAACGCCGCCGGCCGTGAGGCAACGACACGATCCCAGAGCTGCCAATCTTCGGGTGATCTCCCGGCCACGACGTTGCCAATCAGTGGTAAGGTGAAGTGAAAGCATGTCCCGTTTCCGACCTCGCTTTCAACCCAGATCGATCCTCCATGCAGTTCAACGAATTGTTTGCAGATCGCCAGGCCGAGGCCAAAGCCGCCGACCCGGCGACGGAGCGAGCCATCGAGCTGGTGAAACTCCTCGAAAACGCGCGGGAGGTCGGGCGCAGGAATGCCGATCCCGGTATCGATCACGCTCACTCGCAGATCGGAGCCTTCGACCACGGCAGTCACGGTCGCACCACCGACGTCAGTGAAGCGAGCGGCGTTGGACAGGAGGTTAATCAAGACCTGACGAATTCGCGTGCGGTCGGCGTAAATCTCAGGAAGATCCGGAGGCAGCTCCACCGAAATAGATAATCCCTTACCCTGAAATAGGCGTTCAACCACGCCAACGGCTTCTTCGACAATCGTCGTCAGCGCTACTCGCTCTTTAACCAGGCCAAGTCGTCCGGCCTCGACTTGGCTCAGATCGAGCACGTCATCGATCAGACTCGACAGATGCTGAGCGTTCCTTTGGATCGCGTCGAGGTCGCTTCGGTAGATGTCGGGAAACCGCTTTCCGCCGTACGCCTGCGGGACTGTCGCCATCATTTCGCTAAAGCCGATGATCAGGTTCAAGGGAGTGCGCAATTCGTGGCTAATCCGAGCGGCAAACTCGGCCTTGAGCTTGCGGGCCTCCTCGGCGGCTTTGCGCGCACGGGTGAGCTCGTCGTTGAGCTGCTCGAGCCGAAGATAAGCCTCATTCAGGCTTTTCACCGTCCGACCAAGCTCACCTTGCCGGATACGTAGCTCGTCGGCGAGGCGGCGCGTTTGCTCGTACATTTCCAAGGCCCAGTGAAGGGCGATCGAAAGGGGGCGGGTCGACATCCAACTCAAAAGCGCGCTGCCCAGGGAAAGTGAAATCGCGGTGAGGGCGACACCTGAGGACACGGCCGCGAACGGCGTGAGCCAGGTCGCGAGGACAAATGCGCTGGCAATTCCGGCCGTGACGAAGCTCGCGGAAACACCAACCGTTGCGCCAGCGACGAGCACGATGAGCGCAAACAGCGTCGCGAGCGTGCTTCCGGGTTCGATCCACACCGCCGCGGCCAGAAGCACCAGGAGACCCCCCACGGTGACTGCTGCCGCGGCCCGCTCCCGCCAACTGAGGAGGCGATGACCGAGCAGGGTCAAGAGCAACAACGAAGGAATCAATCCAGCTAGGCGAATGTCGGTGCCATCGTAATTGACAATGAAGGCGACAGCGATGGCAACGATAGCTCCCGGCAATGCCCAAAGGAAGATGCGTGTCGCTTCGGCGTGAAACTCGTCGAGATCTGTGGAGTCGTGAAGTGACAGCGCATGTCTATTCGTTCCGAGTCGGGTCATCGTGATGTCCTCGTAGCAGCGGGTGACTGAGCATTATGAATTCAGTATATAAGCAGATCTCTTGGCCTGCATTAGCTTCCAACGCCTGATGGCCAGGGGCGACGAACAACACCGGTTTATCCTGGGAGGAGCATCGGGAACCTCCACGAGCCGGCAGCTCGGTGGTCTCTCGTTACTGATCGAATGGCTCGGGCAGGATCCTCTTCCGAACCTGAGCCAACTGATTCGTGGACTGGGCATCCTGGAATGATTTTGCTCATCATCCCGCTAGCGCCGCCTGCAGTGGTGCGAGTACCGGGTTCGGGAAGAGGCCACCCACGATCACGATAGCCGCGACGATCAAGATAGCGACGTCGACCGGGCGGACTGGCTCGGCTGAATCATCGCAGCCTCGAAGTAACGTTGCCACGAGAGGAAGAATAGCGAAGCCGCCGAGCACGCTCGCGACGACGTCTTCGAGCAAGAGTGGCAGGTTCGTCGGCGCAACCGACTGGGCCAGGATCAGTCGACCGGTAAATCCGGCGGTCGGCGGTGCACCGACGAGGCTCCACGCGGCGATGGCGAGGCCAAGCGCCAGGATTGGGCGTCGACCAAGTAATCCGTTTACTTTGCCTTGGCAACTGGCGAGGGCGGTTAAAGCCAGAGCAGCCACGAGAAACTGGACCGCGAGGAGCCAGATGACTCCGACGAGGGAATCGGGTGAGATCGAGACTGCGCCGGCCAAGGCGAGGTCACTGTTCGCGCTCAGTAGTAAAGCGATTATCCGACCGGGACGCTTTTCACCCAAGGCAAGAAGGCTGCAAAAGACGGCGGCGATTCCACCGCTCGTGGCGAGCGCAGCGCGAATGCTAAACGCGGTTGCCAACCAGGTGCTTGAGTCGAGCGTGGCTGCTAACGTCGCCGTGGCGGTAGTTCCGAGAATGCCCAAGACCATAGCGCTGCCAGACGGTGCACCGTCAGCGAGCGAGGGCAGCCACAGGGAGAACGGAAAGGCGGCAACAAAAATACCCAATCCAACGACGAGGAATGCCGCGGCCGGCTGAAGTAGCCCGGGCATTGGTTGTGCGCCGTAGTGGCCTTCGAGCGCGCTGGAAACGAGCAGCATGCTTCCGGCGAGCGCCAGCCAGGCTAAGCAGGCCCGTGTCGTCCGGGGCAAGGCGCCGGCGACACTGTTTTCGCCAACCAGAATTGGCGTCAGGACCGCGGCGGCGATGAGACTCGCGACCGTGGAGGCGACGACGGACTGACTCGTCGCAATGGCAACCACGCCGGCCGCGAGCCCAACCAGTCCCAGCGCGGTGCCTTCGCCCCCCGGCCACTCGTCCCCGGCGGCGAGGAGGGCCGGCGCGACGGCGAGGATGATTATGGCCAGCGCAAAGCGTTCGACTACCCTGATCTCCAGGCCGAGGCCGAGCCAGGAAGATGGTTGGCTTGAGGTAAGCCATAGAGCGACGAACTCGACGATGGGCGTGAGAATTGCCAGGTGCACCAAGCGTTTGGGTTCATTCAGAGCCGCGAAGAATGCACCGACGAGGGGAATCACGACAAGGATGAGTGGACTCATCGGAGCACGTCCGTCGTGCTTACTGCTGGTGTCGTGAGGGTGTCGTCCGGCGGCGCGCTGCTCTCCTCTTCCTCCGTATTAGAATCGTGTGGAAGCGTGCGCTTCTCGGCGAAGAAGAGGAAGGTCAGAGCGAAGGCTAGGACGATCTGCAGAACGTCCAGGAGAAGGATCTGCCCACGGCTAATTACCTGGCCGTCGTTTTCGTACATCAGCGCGCCGGCGCTGATGAGAAAGAGCACTCCGCTACTCAAGCGTGCTGGTCGACCGGTCACTGAATGGAGAAGTCCGCTGAAGAACAGGACGTTTCCGACAATGCCAACGGCCGCGGTGCCGAAGAGCGGTCGTTGTAGTGCGAGTTCTAAGGCTCCGACGACCGCCAATACGGTTGCGCTGAGGTCGAACCAGCGGAGCCGAAAAGCATGGCGAATCTGCTGGTAGCGGCGGATCTCCTCGCCCGCGATGATGGCAACGACTCCGCCACCAGTCGCAAGAGCAGCGGCGCCCTCGACTGGACCAAGGGTCGAGAATGCCAGAATTGAAATCCCGAGTAGGGGAGCGCCCACGGCCACTGGAATCCCGGACCAGTCATCCAGGATACCAGCTAAGATCACCCCGGCGATCACCAGAATGACCGCGACGTCGCCGACGATCACTTCACGTCACCAGTGCCAGGATTGTGCCCACCGCGATCAACACACCGGTGGCCAGACCGTAGCGGTCTTCGAATTGGACGGCTAAGTCGGCCAGCGCCCCGGCCGGCGCAAACAGCGAGCTAGCTGACGGACGCACCATCCGAGATCGGATCATGGATCGCCGGACATGTTCTGGATAACGAACCAGTGCAGCGGCGGCCAGGACCGGGACGAGGACCAGAACCAGTCCGAGGATCAAAATCGCGACGGTGGGGGCAGGCCCGGGCTGTCCTGGCAGCGCAGCGGTCGGCAGCAACGCATTGAGCAGCCAGCGACTGGGTATCAGTGCGGTCCCAATCACGATTCCGGTCAGGAGCAGCGTGCCGACCGTTGGGGTAGTCTGGTCAAGTACTGGACGTCCCACTTTGAGTCGAGCCATTCCGCGCCACAAGCCCAGACTGCTCGCAAAGATACCGATGGCAATGCCGATTCCTAACGGCCAGCTACCCGCCATTAACGCACCAGTCACGAGGAACCAGCGCCCCAGGAAGCCAGTGAGCGGGGGAAAGCCGGCTAATGATCCAAGGCCCAGTCGACCACACCAGTTCGTGGGCTCGGCGACGGCGATTGTCCGAGCGATCGTGCTGACTATCACCAGGAATAGACTGGTAGAGATCAGCGTATTGGTGCCCGGAGCGAGCGCGGCGAAAGCGAGGGCCAGCTCGGCACGGCTGCAAGCGCGTACGATATTGGCGAAGTTCTCGGCTTTACGCGCTGCGTCTGACGCCTCAATGATGCCAAAGATTCCAATCAGAACCAGCACACTGATTAGCCCCGTGGGAACAGCACGTACCGTAGAGGTCAGAGAAGGAGACGTTACCGCGCGAACCGCGAGATCGAAACCGACCAATGGCATCACGACATCACCCAGGACGCTCGCGTGCTCGTTAGGCAGCAACGCCTGGAGGCGATGAAACGGACCCAGGCCAGCGCTAGCCGCCCCGATTAATCCCAGAAGGGCCGAAGCCGCGATAGTTGGCCAGCCGTTCGGAACCGACGGATCCGCGGTCGGAGAAGCACCAGCAGCCACGAGAACCAGCAGCGGCGCTCCGGACAGAGCAAAAGCGAGCCAGTCAACGCTCGCCGTGGAGCGACCGGACGTGACAAAGTAAGCCACGGTGAGGACGGACAATGCCGTCCAAAGCACCGCGAGCAGGGCCAGGTCAGCCGCGAGGAAGAGGATCCCAGCTAGGAGCAAGCCAATCAGGCACATTGACCGCTCCGGCTGGGGCCTTTGGTCAAGCTGACTGACGACCGAGAAAGCGGCCAGCAAACCGCCGATCAGAAAGGAGGCAGCGATCAGATCGACCCGCAGCTCCAAGTTGAGGGCGGCTGGCGGAGACCAGCTCCCCAGGGTGAAATCCATGGTCTGCCGGCGCGCCAGGTCCCAGAGGAGAGTCGCTGTTCCCAGCGTCAAGCCAGCCATCGCTAATCCAAGGACGTGCGCGAACCGATCGCTGAAGTGCACGCGGTGGAGTATGGCAAACAGCACGGCACCAAGTGCGAGGATGAGACTTGGCGCGAGTGGCATTAAGTTGGCGACGATCATCGTCTCCGCTCCCGGCCTCCGGTTCCGGACCTTGGCACTACTCTGCCGACGATGCGGAGTATAGACTACTCGCCCCGCGCTGTGAAGCAGACACTCGGGCGCGGGTTAGTACTCCAGCGGCCTTGGGGCCGGGCGATCATTCTGAGCGACCCATGGGAGCGAAGAATCTCCGGCGTGCGAAGATTCTTCGTTGCTTCGCTCCTCAGCCGGGCAAAAAGGGTGGCAAGATTAGACGGTCGCGAGGCTTACCTCTCCGACGTAGTCAACCAGATCCAAGATAATTTGCGAGGTAAACTCCGCGACGAGCTTTACCGCGTGCTGATCCTCGGGCTCGGTTACCCAATCCAGCGCCTTAACCAGCGAGTCAACGTGGTCAACGTCAACCTCGCCGTGTAATTGGAAATACTTCACCGCGTTTTCGATGTTTGGTATACCAGAGCGCTCGATCAAGCCGCGCACCATGAAATCAGAAGACTGCACTGCCCCTCCTTCCAGCACGTAGGCCTGACCAAAAAGGCCTACCGCGTGTGGCGAGCGGGCAATATGGTGAGAATACGCAAGATAAGCCTGGATAGCGGTGCAAGGCTGGATCTTCTGGACCGAAGCCCGGTCTTCACCGAGGGCTTCGAGGTCGTCCAGGATCCATTGCTCGTGCCCTCGTTCTTCGGCCGCGTGATCCCGGAACCGATCGGCAATCTCGCCACGATGCGGGGCAGCCGTTCGGCGAATCGACTCCGCGGCTGCCGCTAAGTTTGGCGCGGTCGCCCGGACGTAATGATACGACTGCTGGAGAAAGGTGACGTATTCGAGCCGGGAGATCCGACCGGTCGCAAAGCGTGAAATCGCGGGCTTTTCCCGGAGCTGAGTGTAAAACCGATCGGCGATCTCTTTCAGTTCGGTCTTGAAGTCCCTCGATGTGCTCATGGGTTAGTGCCTCCCACTCATCTGTTCCACGGTGCTCATTTCGCGCTCGTCCACGTACACCGGCACCTTGAGTCGGCCACGGCTGAGCATGCCCGGCGAGTAGATCTCAACGATGGGCGGATAAATAATCCCTCCCTCTAGCATGTCCTTCATTTGCCCGTTACGCGTGAAGACCTCGATCACCGCGCGCTCGACGGCTGTGCGATCCTGAACGGGCGTTTCAATTCTAAATAGCGGCACATCTTTGAGCCCTTCGCGTCGTCGAGCGATTTGTAACGCACGTACCGGGATCCCCAGCTTCGACAAATAGCGAGGCATCATATCGATTTCTGAGAAGGGCAGACGCGCTTCGCCGATCTCGCCGGCGTCAACTCGTCGGATATCGGCGATCACCGGGCAGCCAGGAAAATCAGCGGCATATCCGAGGTAGGTGACCGCATCCCCTTGACGGTAGCGAATACTGGGATAACCACGGTTGCCTAAGCAGGTAATGGCGACCTGTCCCCGCTCGCCCACGGCGACTGGCTTACCATCGTAGTCGAGTACTTCGACGATGAAGTCGTCGGCGAAGCAGAGGTAACCCGACCGATCGGGAAGCTCGGCGGCTAAGATAAAGTTTTCCGAGGTCGTATAGACTTGGTGAATGCCCGCGAGCCCATAGGTCCGCGTGATAAACTCCTCGTCCTCGGGAAGGAGGGGAACGGCCCCGAGAAGGAGATGCTCAAGCGAGCACGCGGCAAGGTCAAGTTTTTGACTCTCGCCATAACCGGCGAAGGAGAGAAAGAAGACCGGAGCTGCCAGGGCCCATTTCGGGCGGTAAGTTTGCCAGTTGCGCCAGTGCTCGACCGGGGTGGTGTGAGTCGACGTAATTAACGCGCGGTCTGCGCCAACAATGTCTTGAAAGGCAAGAGTCCCCTCGTGGCTGGCCCAGACGTCCTTGCCGCCGGGAATCCAGTGGACGACGTGATAAGAGCAGTCCAGGGGATTCAGTCCGCTGAGCAAGGCGCTACGCGCGATAAATTCACCAAAATACCGTTCAACCGCGGCGTGGGTGTGGGGAATTTGGAGGGGATTACCCGATGTGCCGCTAGTCTCGATGATCTTGCGGATCTCCCCTGCTGGTACACATGGGTGGTTTGCGTAATCCGCCTCGATCAGGAAAGCCCGGCTTACCGTCGGTAGGCGGCCGATATCGTCGACCGAGGTCGGGAGTTCCGATTCATCTTCGATCCCGTGTGCTTTCAACAACTCTCGATAACGCGAATTGAAGGGGTTGTTATAGTGAAAGCGAACGATTTCCGCCAGGCGGCGGTCTTGACGGGACCTGATCTCATCGGCCGAAGCAGTACGAAGGCACTCGATCTCCAAGGCAATACGATCAATAGTATCCACCAGAGTATCTCCTCGCCAATGCTCAACCAAGAAGGAAACCAGCCAAAAGCAGCGCTACTATCTAAGCATTTTCTTCAAAGACAGTCAACACTTCCATTTTTTTCATAGATTGGAGTGGTATGATACACACGGACGAGTAGCGCGCTCAGGCGAAAAAGACGATGGTTTTTCTTGCGGCCGCCCAAGGCGAGGATAACTCGCGGCGCGCGATTGCAATCGATGGGAGTGGATTATGGGGCAGATGGCGAAAATCGCCGTCGAGCAGCTCGAGCGTGCCCTGGCGAATATCTCGAGTCAGCCGAGCCCAGGGACCGTGGCGCGAGTTGCCGTTCGGGAGATAGCCCGGCTCACTGGTGCATCACGCGCGGTCTTGGCCTTCTTTGACGCCGGTGGTGGTCTGGAGTCGGTCACGCGCTATGCGGTTGGCGAATCGGGGGACGAGACGCCGGTTTTGACACCGGAGGAAGAGTTCCTTCGACAGGCTTACGAGCAAGGTCAGCCAGTGATTCATCATGCTACTCTGGCAGAGCCCTTTAACAGTGTGGCTACTCCCTGTTACCGGGGTGATCGGGCCGCGGGTGCGTTAGCTGTCATCTCACCCAGCGTCGACCTCACATCGGGGCAAGACACAATCGCAGCGACAAGCGTGCTTGGCTCGGTTGCCGCGTTGGTGCTGGAAAACCAGCGTTTATCGAGCTACATTCAGCAGTCGGTGAGTGCCCCGCAGGATCTTTCCGAACAGTGGCTAGGTCTCGTCGAAGCGTCTCAGTCCGACCTCATCGTGGTTACCGACTTTCAAGGCCGTATCGTCGACGCGAATCAGGTTGCCTGCCGTGCCCTGGGTTACACCAAGCACGAGCTTCTGCACCGAAGTGTGGCCGATTTTGTGCCGTCGCCGGCGGGACGCGAAGATCGTTCGCTCTTTTCCGCCCTCATTGAAAGGGTGCTAGCTGGGCAGATCACCTCGTTCGAAAGCGCATTCATGACCAAAAGCGGCCGCGTCTTTCCCATCGAGGTCCGAATCCGACCGGCTGAGGTAGGGGGGGAAACTTTTTTGATCTCCGTGGCGTCAGATCTGACCGAGCGCAAGCATGCCGAGACTCAGCTTGTTCAGGCCGAGCGACTTCACGTGCTTGGAGAGATGGCGGCCGGTATCGTCCACGACATCAATAACATGCTCACCGCGGCGCTGGGGCCAATCGAGGTCATTTTGGCGTCGAGCTCAGATCCGTTGACCCTGCGTTTACTCCAGCAAGTTCAGCAATCACTGCTCGATAGTGCGCAGACGGTGCGTCGGATTCAGGCCTTTGCCCGTCAAAACGTCTCCACTCAATTCGTGCCGATCGATCTGGTTGCCCTGGCAAATGACGTTGTTGAATTCATCCGACCGCGCTGGCAAACTCAAGCGATCCAAAAGGGTCTGGTCTACGACGTCGCGGTCAAGAGCAGGCCGGTGCCGATGATTCTTGGAAGCTCGGCTGAGCTGCGTGAGGCACTCATCAATTTGCTCAATAACGCCCTCGACGCGATGCCCTCCGGTGGTCAAATCACCATCAGCATTAGCGAAGTCGGTTCGAATGTGCAATTGCAGGTCACCGATACCGGGGTTGGGATGTCGGGCGAAGTACTGCAACGGATCTTCGATCCGTTTTACACCACAAAGGGGATCCACGGAAGTGGTTTGGGGTTGAGCGTCGTCTACGGCATTGTCGCGCGCCATCGCGGACAGATCAACGTCGAAAGCATGCCCGGCCAGGGCACGACGTTCACTTTGTCCTTTCCCGTTCCCGCAGGTGCAGAGGTGGTCATGTCAGCATCCCAAACTGCGTCGGATGCCCCGGAGGTTGTGAGTCCTCCTCCTCACGGGCTGAACATTTTAGTGGTCGACGATCAGCCCGCGGTTGCGATGGTACTCCAGCTCATGCTCGAAATGGCTGATCATCGCGTTCGTGTCTGCTCGAGCGGCCCAGAAGCGCTTGTCGCGCTGCACGAGGAACGCTTTGACCTTGTCTGTACCGACATCAACATGCCGGAGATGAATGGCTGGGAAATCGCCAAGGCGATCAAAGCAGAGTTTCCCAGTCTGCCGGTCGTCTTCGTGACCGGTTGGAGCGAAAGTTACGACGAAAATGAGCTACGTATGCGTGGTGTCGACTTCCTTCTCCACAAGCCCTATCAAATTCATGACGTTCAGGAGCTCGTGAGCGCCGTCCTCAAACTTCGGGCCTCACCAGTAAGCTCCGAGCAGCAGTAAGGACGTGTACGCTCCGCTCAGTGTCTTTAGCGGGAACGCCAATCGACCACTCGCGGAGGCGATTTGTCTCGAGCTTGGGATTCCCCTGGGACGCGCCGAAGTATTTACGTTTAGCAACGAAAACATCTTCGTCAAAATCCTCGATCCGGTGCGTGAACACGACGTTTTCGTGATCCAGCCGTTTGCCTCGCCGGTCAACACCAGCATTATGGAGCTGCTCATTATGATCGACGCACTCAAGCGGGCATCGGCCGGCCGGATCACCGCGGTCATCTCCTATTACGCCTATGGTCGCACCGATAAGAAAGATCAGCCACGCGTGCCGATCACGGCGCGCCTTCTCGCGGACCTGGTGACCGTGGCGGGCGCGCATCGCGTGTTAACAATGACGCTCCACGCCGGACAAATTCAGGGGTTCTTCAATATTCCGGTTGACGAGCTATCGGCAATGGGATTGCTCAGTCGCTATTTTAGGGATAAGCAGCTTACCGATTGGGTCGTCGTTGCTCCCGATCTCGGGGCAGCGAAGCGGGCGAGAAACTTTGGTCAGCGCGTGGGGGCCACGCTAGCCGTCGTCGAAAAGCGTCGGCCGCCGAACGTTGGGCAGAGTGAAGTCGTGAACGTGATTGGTGAGGTGGCCGGCCGACGGGCGATCGTGTTCGACGACGAAATCGACACGGCTGGCTCAGTGATCGGGGCAACCGAGGTGCTCGTCCGGGCGGGCGTCCAGGAGATTTACGTCGCGGCAACTCACGGCATTTTTTCTGGCCCGGCGATTGAGCGATTACGCCAGGCGCCGATCAAGGAGGTCGTCGTCACCGATACGGTGCCGCTGCCTCTGGAGAAGCGGTTGCCAAAGATCACGGTCATTTCGGTAGCCTCACTCTTTGCCGAGGCAATTCAGCGCATCCATGCGGGCGGCTCCGTCGGTGCGCTGTTTCGGTAATCACTATGCCCTACCGGAGGGGAGGTAGGGGATATCCCCAAGTTCCTGATGATCCCCTAATTCTGCGATAAGGACGGCGAGCATGCGTTTAGGAATCGATAGCTACAGCTTACGCTGGCAGGGATGGGACGCTTTCCAGCTTCTGGAATACTCGGCAGGTCTCGGTCTCGATAATGTGCACTTTTCGGAACGGCGCAATTTCGCCTCGCTCGATCCAGATTACCTGGGCAGCTTGAAACGGCGAGCTGACGAGCTAAGGCTACAGATCGAGGTCGGCATGGGAAGTTTCGATCGGTTTTCGGTGACCTTTCGTCCCGAGTTCGGATCAGGGGAGGAGCAGCTCAGCCAGATGCTCCGCGCTGCTCAGGTCGTCGGTTCACCGGTCGTCCGTTGCTACCTCGGCAGTCAGCTCGACCGCCAAGGTCCGGTCCCAATCCGCCAGCACATCGAGGAGTGTGTGCGAACGCTGAACGTGGTTGCTCCGCTCGCCCGCGATTTAGGGATCAAAGTGGCCGTGGAAAACCACGGTGGGGTCGATCTGCTGGCTCGTGAGCTGCTCGAGATCGTCCAGGCGGTTGGACCGGACGCGGTGGGGGTGTGTCTCGACACCGGAAATCCAGCGTACGCTGGAGAAGACCCCGTCGTGACGACAGAAATCCTGGCGCCGTATACAGTGACCTCGCACGTCCGAGATACACGCATCTGGCAAACCGACGACGGGGCGATGGCGCAATGGGCGCCGCTGGGCCAGGGGAACGTTGACCTCCAACGAATCCTTCAGATTCTCGCCGAGCGCGCACCGCGACCACCGATCGATCTCGAGATCATCACCGGCGGCGCCCCGCAGTCCCTTCCCTATTTCGACGCTGACTCAAAATTCTGGAAAATGTACCCCGATATGCTGGCACGCGACTTCGCTCGATTCGTCGATCTCGCGCGGCAGGGCAAACCGGAGCCGCTGAACCAGCTTCTCGGCCCTGGAGGTGCGCAACCGCTCCCTGCTGACCAAGCCGATGCTTTGCGGAGCCAGCAACGACGTGATTTCGAAGTGAGCGTTCGTTACGCGCGTGACGTCCTCGGCTTAGGCGAGCGCAATCGCTCTTGAGTTGCCAGTGATCAGTGGTCGGGATCCCGATCACCGATCACTGATCACTTCTAATAACCGAAGAGTTCCTGGATAATGACCAGCGACGAGATGACGCAGATCATCAAGCCCAAAACCGGAACCACTTCCGAATTCTGAGCGACGGTGCCGGGGAATGGCTCACCGTTCAAGGTGAGCAGCGTCAAGGGAATCGCAATCATCAGCACGCCGACGACGAAAGCGCCGATGGCAGTGCCCAGATGCCTATGTTGGGACGGAAGCTCCATGAAGACTCCTCAGCAATCAGTTACTCTACCCGTCGACCTGCGAGCGTTGTCTCGCACCACGGCGGCCGGCCCAGTCCATTCCGCGTCAGATTCGCTGCACTCGCCTCCGGTCGCGCATTCAAGAATTTTCGCTTTCTTAGATTACTCCATGCAGGGAAAGCCGTCAAAGGGTAGCGTTGACCGGTGACCGTGCGTGGCTTCTGTCTCCCACTTCGTATTGTGTGATAGACTGGGCCCACGCTTGCCACTGCTCCGTTTGATTTCGATAGGAAAAGAGGGGACGATTGGGGAGCTGGCGCAGGAACGATAGGTAAGGGGACATCAGAATGTCAGACCAAGTATCAATATCATCCGAGATCTTTGAGCTTCTTCGTGTCCCGAGCACAGCGACGTTGACGTCGGTGTTGGCCAAGCATGGACTGCACAATACGGCGATGCTCGATGTGCGCCCCTTGAAGCCGGGCATGCGAATGGTTGGCCAGGCTTTCACGCTGCGCTACATTCCCGCGCGAGAGGATCTCGATCACGGCGGTACGACGGATAACCTCACCGATCCTCAGCGAGTCGCGATCGAAAGAGTCGGACCGCACGACGTTCTCGTGATTGACGCGCGTGGTGACATTCGCGCCGGAAGCATGGGAGCAATCTTGGCGACGCGACTCTTCAAGCGTGGCGCTGCCGGCGCAGTGACCGACGGTGCGTTTCGTGATTATGCTGAGATCGCCGAGTCAGGATTGCCGGCCTTCGCACGCGCCGCTCATCCGGCCGCGAATAAGACGATTCACCACCCGACCGACTTTCAATTGCCAATTGCCTGCGGCGGCGTCGCGGTCTACCCCGGCGATGTGGTCGTGGGCGACGATGACGGGGTCGTGGTCATTCCGCGCCGTCTCGCGGCAAATGTCGCTGAGACCGCGGTTGCCCAAGAGCAACGCGAGGAGTTCATCTTCGAAAAGATTCGCAGCGGCGCTAGCATCGTCGGTGTGTATCCACCCAGCCCTGAAACGCTCGCCGAGTACGAGGTGTGGCGCAAGCAGCGCGATCGGAACCGAGGCTAGTAGGACAAGCACAATTCCCGCGCGTGGCTAGCTTTGTCCCGATCGGGGAGAGGAATCCTGGATCCAGGCCGGAGATTCCGCACCGTGGCTCGGCATGAGAGCTTTAACGTCGGAGTTTTAGTATCCCTTCATTTCATTTACTGACTGATACAGCGCAGGGCGTCAAGGGCGTGGTTGTAGGCATCAATGTTTTAGTATCCCTTCATTTCATTTACTGACTGATACTGGATAGCTACAATAGATCGTGAGAGATAGCCGTCGAGATAAGGTGATGGCAATGGCTGAGTCTGTTTCGCCCGAGAGCGTAACGGTTACCCTGTCGCAATCGGATCTGGCGCTGGTCCGCTCCGCACTGCAGGAGTACCTGGCAATCTACACGCGGCATGAGCACGTCATACGCCAGATCGAAGACCTATTAAAGCGCTTGCCAGGTGGTGAATCTGGCGGGGTAGGGAACAAGCCGCTAATCCCGCCGCGGGTAACCCTGTGATGAAAGGAGTGGTAAAGTTTGCCCGTGGCGACGGCAACGTTGAGCTCCGAGATGTGGCCGAGCCGGAGCTGTTGCCGGGCCATGCCTTGATCAAGGTGGCCGCGTGTGGCATTTGTGGTACCGACCTGCACATCTTGCACGATGAGTATCCAACCAACCCGCCAGTCGTCCTCGGTCACGAAATGGCGGGAACGGTTGCCGCGGTCGCACCGGACGTGGAAGGGGTATCGCTAGGTGAGCGCGTTACCGCGCTTACCTATAGTGACACCTGTGGCCAGTGTCGCTACTGTCAGAGCGGGCGGCTGAATCTTTGTCCGCGGCGGCGCTCGTTCGGTTCCGGTGTGAACGGTGCGATGGCGCCCTGGCTGGTCGTGCCAGCCCGCAATCTTTATCGGTTGCCGGCCAACGTCGATGACCTCACCGGGGCGTTGACCGAGCCCCTTGCCTGCTGCGTGCGGGGAGTCCTCGACTATGCTGCTCCGAGACCCGGTGACGTCGTGATCGTTTCGGGGCCTGGCCCGATTGGTCTCTTCAGTGCGATGGTTGCCAAGATAACCGGGGCAACGGTGGTCGTGCTTGGCTTGAGCGCCGACGAGCGTCGATTGGCAATTGCCCGGAAAATCGGCGTGGACCATGCCGTCAACGTCCAGCAAACCGACGCCGCGGCACTGGTGCGTGATCTGACTGGCGGCCTCGGCGCGGACATCGTCATCGAGTGCGCGGGCGCGGGAAGATCGGCCCAAACCTGCCTGGACCTCGCGGCGCGCGGGGCAACCTACGTGCAGATGGGTCTGTTTGGCGCGCCGGTGCACTTCGATCTCACGCAGGTGGCGCTACGGGAGATCCGGATCGCCGGACCGTTCGGTACCTTGCCATCGAGCTGGTCGCGTACGTTGCGACTCCTTGGTGAAGGGCGCCTGGACCCTCGTCTGGTGATCTCGGACGTTATCTCCCTCGAAGGTTGGTACGAAGGCTTCCGCAAGGCCGAAGCAAAGGATGCTGGTAAGGTCGTGCTTACGCCCGGATAAGTCCGATTCCGGGAGGAGAGGAAATTTAGAATGGGCTATCAACCTGCTGCTTGGTCACAACCACTCTTCCCGCCGCCGGCTCGACCCTCACGTGATCGCCGGTCTCGACGATCGCGAATGGGTCGGGCTCGAGGCGGTCCATGAGGGCGAGATCCGCCAAGACGGCGCCTTGAACCATAATCGGATTCGTCGTGCCAAAGATCAGCGCTTTGGGGCACACCCCGCGCATTTTCATGTCGTAGAGTGCCCAAGCGGTCGCAACCCCTCCCTTAGCAGTGGTGAAGAAGCAGATTTTATCGACAACGCTCTGGCCGTAGAGATCGTGGGTTTCCCGGGAGATGACGCCGGTATCCCGGTTCATATCGTAGCGAGCGCTGAAGCCGTGCTGTGAGACGAGCGCTTCCCCTTCAACGACCGGACCGATGCCAGGGTGACTTCGAAAGATGAATTCGCGAGACATCCTTCCTCCAGGATAGAAGATTCTGCGCTTCGGGTATAGCTACCAGGGCAAGCGTCCGCTGACCGCGGCCTCGACACAGACCGCGGTGGGGCGCAAGACCGGATTGTAGCCATAGCCAGCGATGATGTTGGCGAGCTTGGCCGAATCGGTTACCAGAGTGCGCCAGCCGTGTCTTTGGCCAAGCTCACGCGTGTGCAGAATATAGAAGCAGACATCGTCGAGGACGAGCCCCCCAGCTTGCTCAATGCGCGTGACGAAGCCCAAGCGCTCGGCGAGCGAGCGGTAAGCATGATTCGTGGTGAGTAGCAGTTGGACGTTCGGATTCACTTTCCGTCCATCAAGTAAATCGGCGATCCGACGAATCTCGACGAGCGAAAGCTGCGGGGCGCTGAAGACGACGAGATCGGGTTGCTCGTGCTCCGGCTCGAATGATCGATAAACCTGCTGGATACCATCCGGAGGCATGACAATCCTTTGGGTCGGCTCATGACCATTGCCGGCGGACGCGAGGGTTGGGGCTTCGGGGGTCACACCAACCAGATGGAACATGGCCAGCGAGCCGTAGCTCGCGAGGGAGGCGCCAAGCTGTTTGAGCTCGGTAATCGACGGTTGGATTCGCAGACCAGTCAAGGCGGGAACCTGCCAGTAGTCGCTCACTTGTCGCCCCACCCAGCAGCCAATCGCCCCCCAATCGGAGGGCTCTCGGGGCGTGGCCTGGATCTCGACAGTGACCGTTGCCTGGCGCTGCTGGTCCAAATGGTAGCCGTAAGCGGGCGTACGGCCGGTGATCGCCGCGGCAATCGCGACCGGTCCTCCCTCAAAGTTCGACCGTGCGCCAGCCACTGAGTTGGCGAAGATAACCGTTCCGGTGTCCCCCCAGGCAAGGTGCTCGCCAAAGCGTGGAGGGGTGATCGACTCGTAGTTGATGCAGGTATTGACGGCAAGAGCGCCGAGGTTTTCAAACGCGGCGACGATGCGTCGCTCGCGGGCGACGACGTCTTCGGGTTGTCCGAGCAACTGAAAATGCACGAAGTCAGCACCGCGTGGGTTGATCGTCGTCGGAACTGAGCAGCGGCCGCCAAGGTCAGCGAGCTCTTCAAGAAAACGAATACCAGCTTCGCCCAGCGCTTCGGAGTCGGCCATGACGTGCGCGGAGCTCACCACCACAAAACGCTCAGCCTGGAAGAAATCGCCGACCTTGATTTGCATCTCGATCGCGCGACGCGCTGCCTCGCCGCCTTTGCCGTCGAGTAAGGCCTGTTCTGCTTCATTCAACTGCATGCTCGTCTTTCCTCGCTACCATGTTTGGGAAGAGTGATAACTCCGACGAAGGGCGGACGTCAAGCATATGATAATTGATCGATCGTCATAGATATGGCTCATAGGATGGAGAAGCCAACGTCAACACCCTCTGTCTCCTCACTCGTTCTCGCGTCCGGTTCTCCCCGGCGGCGGGAATTGCTCGCTAGAGCGGGGATTCCCCTTATCGTCATCCCGAGCGCGGCATCAGAAGACGTCAGTCCAAGGCTCGGGCCAATTGAGGTGACCCAAGCCCTGGCATTACGGAAGGCCGAGGTGGTTGCCCGGAGCCAGCGAGAAGGTTTGGTCGTCGGCGCCGACACAGTCATCGTCCACGCTGGACAAATCCTCACTAAACCCATTGATGTTACGGATGCCAAGGCGATGCTGGCGCGCTTGCGGGGCGATTGGCACCAGGTCGTCACCGGACTGGCGGTCGTGGACACGGTGAGCGGGCGACGAGAGACCTCAGCAGTTGTCACCGCCGTCAAGATGCGCAACTACTCTGACAAGAAGATCGCTCAGTACGTCGCCAGTGGCGAGCCGCTGGACAAGGCAGGGAGCTATGCGATCCAAGGACTGGGTAAACAACTCGTCGAAGCATTCGATGGCTGCTACAACAACGTGGTTGGTCTCCCCCTCTGCGAGCTAGTCGAGCACCTCGGGCGCTTTGGTTATCCCCTGCTTGCCGCAGGCCCGGTCTGCGTTGGCCCAGACGGTCACCCCTGTCCGCGGTCCACTAAGTCCTGACTGACGATTTTTAGCAATGTATTGATCGACTCCCCGGGCGCCTGACCATGCTATACTGGGCACCGCTGAGAGCGAGTTCGATCTGGTCTGCTTCGTCGTTTCCCGACGAGCTTCTTCACCGCACATTTGCTGGCATTTACTTTCTTTTTCACCGATAGTGCGTTGCAATTTCACCATGGGCGTGGCTGATCTCACCTTTCTCGGCAGTGTCATGCAGCTTCGCTTGGAGAACGGTGACCTCAGGCTACGGGCTCAGGTGGCACCGCACGTCGACTTCGCGGTGGGGAAAAGCGTCATCGCGATGGTTGATCCGGAATGGCTCGTGGTTTTAGCATGACGACTGCTCTGCTGCTCAGGCAATCACGAAAGCTCAAAAGAGCTAGAGGTTAAGCTTGAAACCCAAGAACCTATTGTTCATCTTCTCCGACGAGCACAACCGCGATATGGCCGGTTGCTATGGCCATCCGGTCGTTCAGACCCCCAATCTTGACCGATTGGCTCGGCAAGGTGTCCGCTTCACGAATGCCTATTGCAATTCGCCGATCTGCGTTCCCTCTCGAGCCAGCATGGCAACCGGCCAGTACGTCCACCGGATCGGCGCCTGGGACAATGCCCAGCCGTACGTCGGAGCGCACCCGAGCTGGGGACACCGCCTCGAGGCTGCTGGCCATCACGTGACTACCGTCGGGAAGCTCCACTATCGGCAGGTCGGCGACCCGAGCGGATTTTCTGACCAACGGCTCGCCATGCATGTCAAGGACGGTGAAGGCGATATTTACTCACTGATCCGCGACGATATGGCTCCGCGGCCCCAGTTGGCTCAGCGCATTCTCGAAGCTGGACCCGGCGAATCCGAGTACAGCCGATTCGACCGAGCAGTCGCTGCCGAGGCAAGTCGCTGGCTGCGCGACGAAGCTAGCGGCTACGAGAAACCCTGGGTCCTCTTCGTCGGATTTGTGACGCCGCATTTCCCTTTGATCGTGCCGAAGGAGTTCTTCGAGCGCTATCCACTCGACCAAGTAGTCTTCCCCGTCCAGTATTCGTTGGCAGAGCGGCACTACCATCCAGCCCTCGACGAACTGCGCCGAGTCATGGCGATGGACGAAGAGCTTCCCGATGACGTCGTCCGACGGGCGGTCGCCGCCTACTACGGTCTCTGTAGCTTCATGGACTACCAGGTTGGTTTGGTCCTTGACGCCCTCCGGGAAAGTGGTCTCGAAGAAGATACCCGCATTATCTATACGAGCGACCACGGCGACCAGGTCGGTGCCCACGGTCTCTTTTGGAAAAGTACGATGTACGAAGGCGCGGTCGCGGTTCCGTTCATTATGTCCGGTCCGGACGTGCCACGAGACCGAGTCGACGACACGCCGATCTCGCTCGTCGATTGCTTTCCGACGATCCTGGAAGCCGTGGGCGTCGAGCCACAGCCAGAAGATCGCGATCTGCCGGGCAGGTCGCTCTGGCCGATTGCCCGCGGTGAGGTCAGCCCCAAACGAACGATCTTCAGCGAATACCACGCGGTCGCCTCGGAGCACGCGTTCTTTATGGTGCGCGTCGATAATCACAAGTACGTTTACTACGTCGGCAGCCGGCCACAGCTCTTCGACCTGCAGGCGGATCCGAACGAGCTGACCGATCTGGCGATGGATCCACGCTACGCCGACGTTCTTGAACGCTGCGACCGCGAGCTACGCAAAATCTGCGATCCGGAAGAGGTCGATCGACGCGCCCGCGCCGACCAAAAGCGCCTCGTCGACGCCCATGGTGGCCGCCAAGCTGTCCTCGCTAAGGGTTTCCAAATTCCGTATACTCCGGCTCCTGCTGCGTTTCGCGGCGACGAAAACATCGGTCATATTGACACGGTGCATGGGGTTGCTGGAGAATCGCACTGTCGGCTGCACCCAGGGAAGACGCAGCCGAGTACTCCACGAGTTCCTCGAGAGAATAGGCAATAGGAGATTGACATGGCTGGTCGATTGAACAAAGTCATCGCACTCCTCGAAGAAGGCCAGGTTGCTTTCGGTCCTTTCATGCCCGCTGGCTCGATTCCGGATGCCTATTGGATCGCGACCAGTCCCTTCGACTTCGTCGTCTTTGAAATGGAGCACAACCCCTACAACGTCTCCGATCTGCGGCTCTCACTTCAATTCATGCTCAACCGGAAGCAGATCGCCGACTCGGGCAGTGTTGCGCCGGCCGTCGTGCCCTTCGTCCGGGTCCCGGTGCATGGGCGTGAGAACAACGAGTGGATCATCAAGCAGGTGTTGGATTGCGGCGTGTATGGGATCGTTTTCCCGATGATCAATACGCCGGATGATGCCGAGCACGCGATCCAGTCGATGCGCTACATCCAGGCCAAAGGCGCTGCCGATGCCGAGCCAGTCGGTCGCCGCGGCCACGCTCCGGCCAACGCAGTCCGCTATTGGGGCGTTAGTGGGTCAGAATACTTTGCCAAGGCGGACGCCTGGCCGTTGGACCCGAGTGGCGAGCTTCTACCGATCCTACAATGCGAAACCCAGCAGAGTGTGAGTAACCTTCGGCAAATTCTCCAACGGGTGCCGAAGCCGGGGGTCATTCTGATTAGCGAGAGTGACCTTTCGGTTTCCTTGGGTTACGGTGGCCAGTACACGCCCGAGGTGGCCGCGGCGGTCCAGGAGGCGGCCGGGATTTGCAAGGAGTTGCGTGTTCCCTTTGGCTCGCCGCAGACCAACGCCGACAACATCGCTCAGCGCATCGCTGACGGGTTCCAATTCTTAATGCCGACCCCAGGCCGAGATCTGTCGACGCTTGAAACGGGACTGTCCTTGGCGAAGCGAAGTGGCTGACATCACCTAAGCCGTGCATCCGCTTCTAACTTCGACAATATAGACGTGTCTGATGATCCCTGCCCCGAATAGTTCGGGATAAGCAGGGATCATTGAGATCTGAGAGAGACAAGTGCTCTCTTCCTTACTACACAGAAATAGTTATTTCCCATCAACAAAAAGACCTCAACCCCACAGCACCACCCAAACGGGCACAGAACCTGCACTACCAACAGCACTTGACCGACACAGCCACACCTTGCCAACTAGGTACTATCAAGTGCGCGTCGGCCTGATCGTCTACGGCGGATTGGAACCGGTCTCTGGCGGTTTTCTATACGACCGGATGCTGGTGGAACACCTCCTCAATCAGAGCGATCAGGTCGAGGTGATCGCGCTACCATGGCGCCCTTACCTATTCAACTTCGCGGATAATCTCTCGAAGGCAGTGATCGAGCGGCTTGCCGCCGCTAAGCTCGACGTGCTGCTCGAAGACGAGCTAAACCATCCTTCGCTTTGCTGGCTAAATCGACGACTTCGCCGATGCTTCAAATACCCGATCATCGCGATCGTCCATCATTTGCGATGCTGCGAGGCACGATCCTCCTGGCAAGATGACCTCTACCGCTGGGTCGAGCGGCAATATCTGAGATCAGTCGACGGCTTCGTCTTCAACAGCCATACGACGCGAAGTGTCGTCGAAAGCCTTATTGGTCCGATAAGGTCAAGCATCATCGCCTATCCCGCTGGCGACCGATTGATCAGCACATTCACCCCGGAGCAGATTCGCACCCGCGCCCGAGTTGAAGGACCATTGCGAATCTGCTTTGCCGGCAATCTCATCCCCCGTAAAGGCCTGGATACGCTGATCACCAGCTTAGCCAGATCAATTACTCGGGACTTGGATCTTCGGGTGGCGGGAAGCCCGACCGCGGATCCGGCCTACACCGCACGAATCTGCCGGCAGATCGCGCGGTGCGGCCTCGCCGACCGGGTGCGCATCCTCGGATCGCTCGATGCCAACTCACTGGCCAAACTCTTCAGTCGCAGCCACGTATTGGCCGTACCGTCATCCTACGAAGGTTTTGGCATCGTTTACGTCGAAGGCATGGCCTTTGGGCTGCCGGCGATCGGCACGACGGCCGGCGCGGCAAGCGAGATAATCAGCCATGGTGAGAATGGCTTTCTGATCGATCCAGGCGACTCTGCTGCGCTTGCTGATTGCTTGACCATCCTCCACCAGGATCGAGAGCGCCTCGCCACGATGGGAATCGCCGCCCGGGACCACTTCGAACAGCACCCCACCTGGCAGGAGTCGATGGCGAGTATCCGCCGATATCTACAGTCAATCGTGGGGGCTGAGTGAGGGTGAAGGGAACTATATGTTTCTGTGTAGTAACAGTGGCTCCTCAATCATCGATCACGGGAGAATTCAGATGGTAGGTGCACTCGCCTTTCTGGGATTCCGCGCAATCATGGGCAGTATCTTCGTCGCCCACGGTTATCCGAAGCTCTTTGGTGGGACTGGCAAGCCGGTCTCGGAAACGGCAGCACGCATTCTCGGCCCCGGCTTCGTTCAGGCAGTAAGCAACGGCGGAATATCAACAACCGCGACCCATTTCCGAGAGATGGGAATTCCCTTCCCTTACCTGATGGCCTGGTTTGTCAGCCTACTCGAGTTCGCCGGAGGCATCCTTCTGATAGCAGGCTGGCTGACCCGACCAACTGCGCTTTTACTGGCCAGCGAAATGGTAGTAGCGATCCAGAAAGTTCACTGGCGGAATGGCTTGATCGGGCCAGGTGGCTTCGAGTTCCCACTCGCCATGCTCGCCGGCTGTCTAGGGCTGTTTGGTGCAGGTCCCGGAGATCTCTCAATTGACGATCTGATCTCTGACCAGAATGCTCCGGGGCGACGGGAAGGCCAAACCCCGTCGCCTCCGGCCACCCCCACAGGAGGCGCTATCAGGTAAGCTTCTGCGCTACCTCCCGGCCGGGCGACCGCTGCTTCGGCAATCCAGAAAGTGTACGAGAGACTACGAGCAAGATAACCGGTCCCGGAGTAACTCAGCCGCCAATCATGCTGAACAACGACGGGCAGCAGGGGGTAAAAGGTAAAAGGACTATCCTGGCGGACCAAAGTGAAAGTCCAAGTCCAGCCTGATGTTGTCGACGACGCTCAGGACAATGGCTACTCTCGGCGGAGACATGCCAAAGTCTTCAAACTTAAAACTCGTCGTTGCCTGCCCCTTGATGTCTTTGCCGTTGACAGTTGACGTTACGTCCCAGGTCACTGGCTTGGTAACGCCGTGAACAGTCATGTTACCGGTGAGCTGAAACTTCAACGGACCGGACTCCGGAATCGGTGAAGGTAAGCCCTTGGCTTCAGTTGGCACGAACGTCGCGGTTGGATACTCGCTGACCTGCAATGTGTTGCGCTTGATGAAGTTATCCCGTTGTGGACGGTCAGTTTTCAGGGTCGTCAGATCGACCGAAATCTGCGACTGGTCAGGAACAAACGATCCGTCCGGCTTCACCGTGATCTTGCCGGTGACCGCCTTCGTGGTGCCAATCGCATCACTCGGCAGCGTCCGATCGGCGAGCTGCTCGCGGACGGTAAACCTCGCCTGGGTGCCATCAGCTTTTGGCTCGAGCACGATCACACTCCCTGAACTCGCCTGAGCTACAGACGGAGCCGGGGCCGATTGGCTGGATGCCGCGACCGGGGTCGTGCCAGGAGTAGACACCGATCGCGTTGCTGGGGTTGATCGCGCAGTCGCGGCGACCGCAGGCGTCGTGCTCGCATGGGCAGTTGATGCCACTGTTGCCGCGGCAATGGGAGTACTGGTTGGAACTTCCGGTGCGCTGGGCGCAGTAGGCGGATTCGGGGAAGCTCCGCCGGATGGGATAGTCGCTGGGCTCTGGCTCGTGGCCGGCTTGGTCGAACACGCTACGACACTAGCAGAAAGCCCCGCGAACAACGCCAGGAATCGACGTCGAATCAAACTCATTCCCTCAGACAGTTTTTCTATCGTCGACGTACCAGATCACGATCTCATTCTAGGGGGACCACGGTCGGGACCTCCATATTTATTCGCTAACTTTCGGTAAAATCTCGGGCTTGACTCGCCTGGCTGATCGCCGTAGCATCAGGAACATAAGCATAAAATTTGAGCCTGCTTCGTCGAGCAAGAGAATCCGACCTTCAGCCACTGGAAGGTTGGTGCCGGCACATGCACATGAACGAGCAACACGAGGTTCCACGGTGATCATCGATTGCCACGCCCACATTGCCCGCGCCCTGACTGGCTTCTGGCAACCTTTATCTCACGGCAAGGTCCAGGACCGGGGTGAAGTGAGACAAATTTTCCCACCTTCGTTTGATCCAGTCGCCAGTCCGCCAGAAGTGCTTCTCGGCTATATGGACCAAGTCGGCGTCGAGCGAGCATTTCTCGTCCAGCATCATATGTATGGCGATCAAAACGCCTGCATCCTCGAGGCGATCGAGCGTTGGCCGGACCGTTTTAGCGGCTTCGCCTACCTTGGCAGCATGGGCCAACCGGAGGCAGCCGATCAACTCGAGCGATTGATCGAAGCAGGAATGACCGGGCTCAAAGTGGAATTGCAATCGACCCGTCGCCTACGTGCGGAGTTCCGCTTTGACGGCGAGAACGAGTGGCGAGTCTGGGAGCGACTGAATCAGCTCAAGCGACCGCTCGTGCTCGACATCAACGGGGGACCGCTCAGCGACCTCCCGGCATTGCAGCGCATGCTTGACGATCTCCCAGGCATCCAGCTTTTGCTCTGTCATGTTGGTGGCGCGCCGGGGTCAGGCTGGCAGGAACGGGCGCTGGTAGCGAAGCATCCCCGGGCCTGGGTTGACCTCGCTGCAGTACCGATGGCCTACCGCGATGAACAGGAATACCCCTATCCCCAATCTCAAGAGATCGCGCGCTGGGCGGTCGAGACATTCGGGGCAGAAAAGGTCATGTGGGGAACGGACTACCCACCAGCCCTGAACTATGGTACTTATCGGCAGCTCCTCGACTTCGTCCGAGTCCACTGCACCTTCTTGAACGCGGAGCAAAAAGCAGCAGTCATCGGCGGCAACGCCGAGCGGTTCTTGAAGAGCGTTAGTTAGGGAGCATCGAGGGAGCTATGGCTCCCTCAACTATCAGAACGTCTCACGCCCCTGGGCCGCGGCGATCAGCAGCCGCTCGCGCTGACTTCGTTTCACCGCCTGGTTAAGTTCGGCCGGATCCCAGTGGGCGAGCACCCGCCCGAGTAACTCGGTCTGAATCGCTCGATACTCCGGCTGATTCGCCAGGTTGCTGAACTCGCCCGGATCTCGTTCGAGATCATACAGCTCGAGCTGCGGCGGCCCAGCTTGAACGTAGCCGTAACAAAGCTTCCAGTGGCTCCGACGGACCATGGCCCGGGGACGGTCGTTACCATGCGCCAGATACTCACAGAAAATCTCATCGCTCCAGGGGCGTTCGCCGTCGAGCGAGGCGCGTAGACTCACCCCGTCAAGTCGGGCATCCGGATCAGTGTCGGTCGGCAGACCGGCCAAATCGAGAATCGTCGCGGTCACGTCGACGAGCGAGACGTTTTCTTCGACCCGACGACCAGCATGTTCCCGACCGGGCAAGCGGATTTGGAGCGGCACCCGGGCCGATTGATCGTAGAAGTTCGACTTACGCCAGAGGCCATGCTCTCCAAGCATTTCGCCGTGGTCAGAAGTGTGAATCACGACCGTGTCATCAGCCAGACCCTGCTCATCCAAACAGGTGAGAAGGCGACCAATCTGTTCATCAACGCGGGTAACCATCCCGAAGTAGGCAGCGCGGGTTCTCCGAATCTGCTCTTCGGTAAATGGCCCCTCCATTCGATGACGCTCGCGCAGGACCTTCGCAGCAGGCGGAAGGTTTTCCAGGTGTCCAGCCGGCAGATTGGGCATCTCCACGTCCGGGTAGTACATCGAGAAATACGGCTCGGGCACAATCCACGGGTCGTGAGGAGCGATAAAGCCAACGCAGAGCGCCCAGGGCTGGCCACGCCGAGCAGGATCCTGCAGATACGCGAGCGCTGCGGCTTCAGCCTGATCGTCGGCGTCAGTGGAACTGGTTCGTCCCACCCCGGTCTCAGTCGGATGCTGCCATGGCCTGGGAGGGCACGTCGGACCATCGCCTTCGTCCCAAGCAAAAATCGGATGGCGCTGGTTTCCGTGCAGGTCGGTCGCAAGCTGAGCCCGAAAGCCATGCAGCTTGTCTGGACCAAGGAAGTGCATCTTCCCACTGAGAACGGCATCGTAGCCAATCGCGCGCAAGCGATGGGCCCAGGTGACGGCATCGCTTGGCTGGGGCGTGGCATTATCCCAGGTGCCCAGATGGTGGACATAACGACCGGTCATAAACGAGAAGCGCCCCGGCGCACAGAGCGGTGTGTTGCAATAGGCATTACGAAAGGTAATGCCCTCGGAAGCAAGCCGATCCATCGACGGTGTCTTGATCCGGGGATGCCCGTAGGTTGCGCTTCGCAGAGGATCGTGCTGATCCGTTATGATAATGAGAAAATTAGGCTTACCCGTGGAATTACTCAACCTTCCTCCTTCGCGTATCGTCCATCCGGTGGAAGCTCATTATAATAACAATCTCATTGCCACTCCACCGTGGCCAATTGAGGCCGACACTCTCGAAACTCGCGTCAACGGCGAGGACTCTTGACGCCTGGCTTCGAGCGAGTCATGATCTAGCCAGCTTCCCAGAGGGGCGGTGCAGATGAAGCCTCGCATCTTACGAATCGGATCCATTTTTCTTGCGTTTAGTGTTCTCCTGAGCGCATGCTCGTCGCTATCGCGAAACTACCCAACTCCCACTCCAATTCCAACGCCGCCGATTAGCCACAATCAGATTATCTACACGGTCACAAGGGGGACGATTGAGCAACAGGTCCAGGCATTGGGGCGGGTTGCCTCGAGCCAGACCGCGACAATGTACTTTACCCAGGCTGGTCGACTATATCACCTGGCTGTCGACACTAATCAGACAGTGAAAAAAGGTGACTTACTTGCCGAGCTCGACACGAGCAGTATGACGAATGCCCTGCAAGCGGCGCAGCTCCAGGTAGAGATCAGTCAACTCCAGGTGGACCAGGCGATGGGAAAGACCCTGACCGGTGGAGCATCGCCCGCTCTGCTCGCTGCCCAGAGCGCGCTGCACACTGCCGAGGCGAACTATGCCGCTGCCCAGGCAAATCTCGATGATTTGCTGCAAGGCCCGACTGCTGCTGACCTGAGCACCGCCCAAGCAGCGGTGGCCGCTGCCGAGTCCAAACTCCAAAAAGATCGCACAGCTTTAGCCAAGCTTCAAGCGACACCGACACCGGACCAGGTCGCGGTTGCTCAGGCGAATCTCGACAAAGCCCGAGAAGCGCTTCAACAAGCACAAGCCGCGTACGACGTGGTGAAGTTCAGGGCAGACATCGCTGCCCTACCTCAGTCGGCCGCGCTCCAGCAAGCCACGATCGCCTACAATGCCGCTCAGGCCGCTTATAACCTGGCCACTGCGCCGCCGCAGCCGGATCAGGTGCAACCCCTCCAGAAACAGATTGCTGCCGACCAGGCCAGCCTCGACGCCGCCAATGCACAGTTGGCTCTTCTCAAGCAGGGTCCAACTCAGGCCGACGTCGATGCCGCTCGGCAAGCGGTAGCTAGCAGTCAGGCCGCTCTCGACCAAGCACGTCAACAGCTTATCAAAGCGCAAGGTGACGCGGCCGGGCAAAGCGTCGAAGTCCAGATCGCCGAGAAACAAGCCGAGCTGGCAAAGATCCAGCTTACCACTTTGCAAGACGAATTCGATGCTGCCAAACTCCGCGCCCCCTTCGACGGCGTCGTCACCGAGACCGACGCCAAGGATGGTGACGACCTTCAGGCCTATGCTCCTGTCCTCATCCTCGCCAACCCGAATAAGCTCGAGATCCAAGCGGTACTTCAGCCAACCGACATCACCCAGGTAACCCTTGGCCAACCGGTCACAATCGTCTTTAACGCTTACCCGACTGCTAAGCTAGATGGCAAGGTGATTCAGATGCCCTCGATTGCGACTGGGAACACCGCCCAGCTACCCGACAACCTCCGTACGGTAGGCATCAGCTTTCCCAAGACTCCAGGTACGGTCAACCTGGGTGACCTGGCCAACGTCACGATTGACGTTCAACGCAAGGACAAGGTTCTGATGCTCCCGAACCAAGCAATTCAACAGACAGGAGGCAACCAGTTCGTCCAGGTCCTCGAACCGGGGAACCTTCACCGAGAAGTCTACATTCAAACCGGCATCACCGACGGACAGAACACGGAAATTCTGTCCGGTCTTCAGGAAGGCCAGCAGATCATTGGCCCCACGCTAGCTAACGTTGCCTCTCAGGCAACACCAGTTCCTTCAAGCGGAGGCCAGTGATGCCGACCTGGGAAAGGGGACCAGCAACGCGGCTGGCATCCGGCGACGAGCACTCACCCCAATTTTGACAAAGCCAGCCGCACGCTCTTATAGTTGAGGTAGGCGCGGGAAAAATCATCCGACTGAGGTGCCGGTCGACGACGACGCGGCGCGGTCCGCCAGGTGGGCAGACGAGGCGAATGCCGCTCGAGAATGGGCTTAGGCGTGCCAACGTTGCGACAATCCACCCCGGTGTCTACCGGTAAGGGGACATACGATTTTCGCCTCCCCACCCACGAGTGCGCTCGCGCTCTTTGCCGGTGCTTCGGTTTTCGTGGGAGAGTCGTCAATGCCTACTGCCACCGCAGAAACCACTCAGCAAAGCACGGATGAATCTCTCGTCAGAACCGTCGAGTCGCGTCTCTCTCGCCGAACGTTCCTCCGGTTTAGCCTGCTAGGCACCATCGGCCTACTCGTCCTGGAAGCTTTGGCTGGCTTCTTCGCCTTTTACACGCCACGCAAGTTTGGCGTTTTTGGCAGTAAAGTGACCCTGGGAGATCCGAAGTCCTTTGCCATCGCCAGCATTACCACTTTCGTCGAAGCCAAGCTCTTCCTCTCGCACGTACCCGAGGGTTTCCTGGCAATGTACTGGAAATGTCCACACCTAGGTTGCACGGTGCAATGGCATCCAGAAGAGCCATCCGAGGATAACCTGGCCAAGATGGGGCGCTTCCACTGCCCGTGCCACGGCTCGATCTACAATCGGTATGGACAAATCATTTCTGGTCCGGCACCACGCCCACTTGACCTATTCAAGCTCACCGTCGCCAACGGCAAACTCGTTGCCGACACTTCGGACATCACTCAACGCAAGCACTGGGAACCCAACCAGGCTACCAAGGTCTAAGGTTAGGTCGTTCCCGCTGTCGCCTTTTCCGCCATGACCTTACCAAGCTCTTCGCTAGCGAGGACCGGCGACTCGCGGTGTAGGAAGCACGCTGCCGCCCGGCGGTCGTCAATTCGGTAGAGGGGAGGCACCTTTTCCGTGCACATTTGCATGACGAATGGGCAACGGTCGGCGAATTTGCAGCCGTGATTGGTATCGACTTTGACTTCCGTCGCAGACGGTAGTTCTTGATCTTCGCCCCAGCGGCGGTCCACGCTCGGCTCGGGGATCGAGGAAATCAAAAGGCGCGAGTAGGGGTGGGCCGGCTTTTTGATGACCAGGTCGACATCGCCTACTTCGGCGACTGCCCCACGGTAAAGGACGATAATGTTATCGCTGATCTGGTAGGCAGTCGTCAAGTCGTGCGTGATGTAAAGAAACGAGATCCCGAACTGGGTATGCAAGCGGTTCAGGCTCTCGAGAATCGTTGCCCGGAGGGATGCGTCGACCATGGAGACCGGCTCATCGGCGATAATCAGCTTGGGATGGAGGAGCAACGCCCGGGCGATCGTCAGACGCTGGCGTTGGCCTCCACTGAGCTGATGAGGGAATCGCCCCAGCGTCTCTTCCGGACGCAGTCCCACCGCGGCAAGTGCCTGCTCAATCTGAGCGCGGGCCTCCACCTTCGACTTCGCCAGGTGAAATTTATCGATTGGCGTCGTCAGCAGGTGATCGACACGGTAGAAGGGGTTGAATACCTCGAAAGGATCCTGGAAGACCGCCTGAACGTCTCGTCGAAACTGGCGCCATTCACCACTCGACATCTTCCAGAGGTTCTTCCCTTGATAGAGAACCTCACCCGAGGTCGGCTGACTAAAGCCGAGCAAAAGGCGGGCAAGGGTCGTCTTACCGCTGCCGCTCTCACCAGCGATGGACGTGAAGCTCGGAGGATCGCCACTAACGACCAGAGAGAAATTGTCCAGAGCTACCGTGACCTGCTTGCCACCACCAAAAACCTTACTCACGTTCTTCGCTTCAAGAAGCGGAGCCATAATTACTCCTTCGGATCGGTTGAGCCAGCGGGTCGGAGAACCCTCACCCCCTGCTCTAATATAAATGACATGCGACCCAGCGCCCCGGTCGGACCTCCCGCAAGGGCGGAATGTCGATCGAACATTGCGACATAACCTTGGGGCAGCGCGGGTGAAAAACGCAGCCGCTGGGAGGACTGAGCAGCGACGGCGGAGTACCGGGAATACCCTGAAACACCCCCTTGGTTGTCAGCGAGGGCAAACTCGAAATCAGCATCTGCGTATACGGATGCAGCGGCTCGCCGAAGATATCACGGACCGGCCCAACCTCGACCAGCCGCCCACCATACATCACCCCAATGCGATCGACAAATTGTGCCATCAAGCCCATGTCGTGCCCAACCAGAAGCACCGACGCCTCCAGGCGCTGCTGCACGTTACCGAGCGTCTGCATGATCTGTCGCTGAACAACCACGTCGAGCGCACTGGTCGGCTCATCGGCAATAATGACCTTTGGCCGCATGGATATACCGATGGCAATACAGACACGCTGCTTCATGCCGCCGCTCAGCTCGTGCGGAAACAGGTTCAGGACGTGCGGCTGCAGACCTACCGTGCTGAGCAGCTCGGGGAGCCGATCCGCGAGCTCACGCTCGCCCTTCCCATTCGCATGCGCTTTGACCCCATCGAGTATTTGATCCTTGATCCGCATAACCGGATTAAGCGAGTTCATCGCTCCCTGGGGAACGAGGGCGATCTCCGCCAAGCGAACCTTCCGGATCTCCTCCTCGGAAAGATCACTCAGCGGCACGTCACCAAGCCGGATCTTGCCGCCGACGATGTGCCCGGGTGGCTTGATCAAACGCATGATCGCGAACGCGGTCGTCGACTTCCCGCTCCCGGACTCGCCAACCAATCCGAAACGCTCGCCACGCTTCAAGGCGAAGGTGACACCATCCACCGCTTTAACCGGACCAGCCGGCGTCTCGTAATAAACCCGCAGGTCGTCAACCGTCAGGATCTCGTCGCTCACGCCTGCCTCCGTAAGCGAGGGTTAGCAATCTCATCGAAGCCAGCGCTCACGAGGAAGAGCCCCATGAAGAGGATCACGATCGTGACGATCGGCACTACCCACCACCACCAGAGCCCACGGAGCAAGGCGTTGAACGAGATCGCCCAATAGATCGTCATCCCAACCGTGGGCTCGTTTTGCGGACCGAGACCAAGGGCCTCGAGACCAATCGACGCGAGAACCGCGCCGGCGACCGCGCCAACGAAGCTCGCTGCCAGATACGGAAGCAAGTTCGGGATAAGCTCGCGCACGATAATCTCGAATCCATTCATGCCCGAGAGCTTCGCCATCTGCACGTACGCGCGCTCACGGAGCGAGAGAACCTGGGAACGGATCGTTCGCGTTGGATACATCCAAGCCAGCGACGCCACGACCAAGGCCATCAGGTTGACGCTGATCACCCCTTTGATCGAGTCGGCGATGATGATCAGGACGAGCAGGCCAGGAACGGTCAGCAACGTGTCAACGACCAGGCGAATAACGGCATCAATGATACCGCCCCGATAGCCCGAGACAAATCCGAGGATAATGCCAATACCCAGTCCCACCGCGCCGGCGATGAAACCAACCCGCAGGGTAAGGGGCAATCCGGCCACGAGCACCGCCAAGAGGTCACGCCCCTGATCGTCGCTTCCCAAAGGGTAATCGGCTGACGGGGGTTGGTCCGGGATCACCGACGTCGGCTGAGCATTCGCCACGTTCACAAAAAGCGGACCGACCAGACCGATCAGAATCAAGATCAGCAATAAGCTCAGGCCAATGACGAGATTCGGATTCCGCCTGCAGTAAGCCAGAATCGACTGAAACGTATTGCGGCCACGCGGACGGGCCGCGACCTCGGTTTGAGCAACCGCCGACGTCGTCGCCATCTCTAATGACTCCGATAAGTAATCCGTGGATCCAACAACGGGTAAACCAAATCGATCAGCAACGTCGCGAGACTGATCGCCAGAATCACAATGAAAACCACACCGTAGATGACAAAATAATCAGAACCACTGATCGCCTTGTAGAGAAGCGTGCCAATGCCGGGAAACCCGAACACGACCTCGACCAGCACGGAGCCGGACACGACGTGGCCAAGAGCAATCGCCAGGGAGGTAAACTGCGGCAAGATCGCATTCCGGACAGCGTAACGGAAGAAAATCCGGCCCTCCTTCAACCCCTTCGCTTCCGCGAGGATCATGTAGTCTTCGCCCTCGGTAGTAACCATCATGCCGCGCATGCCGAGCGCCCAGAACCCAATCGCCGCGAGGATGATCGATAGCGCGGGCAAGATCGCGTGGTGCAAAATGTCAAGGATGAACGGCAAAGAGAAGGTCGGGATTGATCCAATCGTATAACCACCCGAGAGGGGAAAGATCTTCAAGGAGATCGCGAAGAGGTAAATCAAGATCAGCCCGAACAGATAGTATGGAATCGAGGAAAGGGTCATCAACGGACCAATAAGGTACTGAAGAAACTTCGGAGACTTGGGCCAGGAAATCAGCGCACCCAAAATCGTGCCAACGGCAAAGGCCAGCAAGGTTGATACAGCGAGCAAGCCAATCGTCCAGGGCAAAGCAGCGAGAATCAGCGGGAGCACCCGAGCTGGGTACTGCGCGAGCGAGTAGCCAAAATCAAGGTGGAGCGTATCCCAAAGATAACGGAAGTATTGAATGTACAGCGGTTGGTCGAGACCGAACTGCTGGTCGTAGGCCTTGACCATCTGCTCGATGCCCTGCTGGAGGTAACCGCCCTGGGCAGCCATTTCGTAGAGCCGCTCGCGGACCGGATCACCTGGAGCCAGCCGGGGGATGATGAAGTTCAACGTCGCCGCTCCCCAGAGGACGACGAAGAAAAGACCGATGCGTTTGAATACGTATGAGGTTTGCATAGATTATCTCTTTCGGGGGCTGGCGGGTGGGTGGGCCGAACTGAACCCCACTCCCACCCGCCAGCCCCTGGTCACTGGGTCGGTTGGATCGTGTTAATAAACATGGGCGATGTGCGATGCCAGTAGCCAGTATTGATGTACGGGTTGTTCTCGTCCGGCCAGCCCTTCCAATAAGTCGTGTTGGTCGGAATACGATGGAACCACTGGACCAACCCGATATCGGGAAGCTCATCCATCCAGATCTCCATTGCGTGGCGGAAGAGCGTCACCAACTTCGGATCGTCGTCAGCGGTAGTTCCCATCTCATCGACGATCTTGTCGAAGTCATCGTTATGCCAGCGATACGGGTAGGTTGCTGGCTGGCCGGTCGGCGCCGAGAAGCGGCTCTGGTAGAGCCGAAGCGTGAAGTACGGGTCGCGAACGCTCCCCCCGTGCCCACTGATGAAGGCATCCTCGGCGCCCTCGGCAATGAGGGTGCCGGAGTTCTGCGGCATCTTGAACGAGGCATCGAACCCCGCCTTGCGCAACTGCTCCACTAGGATCGGGGTAATATCCTGGAAGAGCAGTGAACTGATGATCACCATTGAGAAGCGCTTGCCGCCCTTACTCCAGAACCCTCCCTGGTCCTTGCTGTACCCCTTGGATTGCATGATCTTGGCGGTCTGGTTTAGATCGAACTGGCCGATCGGATATTTCTGGAGCAGCTCCTTGATCCCGATCTTGTCAAGCCAGTCCAGGAGAGCCGGGAAATTGGGGTAGGGCAGCAACGTCGGCGCCCCCGCCCCCTGATAACCGACTGAGACAAGCTGATCGCGGTCGATCGCATGACAGATCGCCCAACGAATGTCCTTATCGTTGAAAGGTGGCTTCGAGTCGTTGAAGCCCAGTGAGACTGGCCACCAGTCGAGGTAGCCGTAGGGAGGCTTGTTGCCGGTCCAGGTGGTCACCTTCGGATTCGCCGCCAGCACCGCCTTGATGTTGTTCGGACGAAGATCAATCGTCTCGTCTGCCTCATTCGCGATCGCCAGCTCGACCATCTTGGTCTCGTCAGTGCCCGGAATATGGATGATCCGCTCAACCGCGGGCAACGGGTGGAAGCCGGTCTTCGCTGCCCACCAGTCCTCGCGCCGATCCCAAACACGTTGCTGCGGCGTCGACATCACCATCTTCCAGGGCCCGGTGGTCACCGGCCAGCCCTTTTCGATGTCCAGGTTCGTGAACTTCGAAGGGTCTCCCACGTCCTTCCAGATATGCTCCGGCACGATCTGGAAGCCGATGTCCTGGTGGAACATGAAGTAGCTGAAGAAGAAGCGTGGGTTCGGATTGTTCAAGGTGATCTGAACCGTGTGGTCGTTGGTCGCCGTCGCTTCCTTCACCCACTGCTTCAGGTCGATCGACCAGGAGAGCTTCGGAGCGTTATCTTTGAGCATGTTGATGGTAAAGACAACGTCCCTCGCGGTAAACGGCTGGCCGTCGCTCCAAGTAACACCCTCGCGCAGCTTGATGTTTACCCCGGTGAAATCCTGGTTGTATTCGTAACCTGTCGCTAGCCAGGGAACCTCCCCATTGCTGCACTGCATCCCCGGCGGGCCACAGACCGCATTAGTGTGGTAGGCGTTATAGTAGTAGAGTGGCTCGTAGGCCAACTCGTAGCCGGTAGAGGTGCTCGATCCGATAAAAGGGTTGATCGTTTGGTAATCGGTCAGGGAGGTTCCGGTGATGCCGAGGATCAGCGTTCGGTTGCGGGGAACCGGCTTCAGGCTAGCAGCACCGGCTGCCGCGACCGTGGGCGCCGGGTTGGCTTGGCCCGCCGACTGAACTGGCGGGGCCGCGGCGGTAGTCGCCGCCGGCCTTGCCGGGGCAGCCGCGCTAGTCGGCGCGGCCGGCGCGCCGCCACTGGCGGCCGGCACGGCGGTTGGGCTCGCGGGTGCAGACTGGCTGCAGGCGGCGACCAGCACGACAGCGCTGGCGCCAGCCACCGAGACGAGGAAACGGCGTCGCGAGAATGGGCCCCTGGCTAGCATCTGACTCACCTCTTTGCCCGTTTTATTTGACCCTGCGTCATCGTGTCTCCACCTAGGAGGCATTCGGGGGTAGCGGCTGGCGAAGCCGCTACCCCCGAACCTGATTACGCCCTAACCTTGCGCCGGCTGGATGGTGTTGATCCAGAGTGGCGACGTGCGGTGCCAGTTGGCAGTATTGATGTAGGGATTCTTCTCGTTCGGCCAATTCGTCCAGTACGTGGTGTTGACCGGAATCCGGTGGTACCACTGCACCAACCCAACGTCGGGAAGCTCCGGAATCCAGATTTCCATTGCCTGGTGGAAGAGCTGCTCCAGCTTCGGATCGTCCGGCGCCGTCTGTCCCATCTGGTCCACGATCTTATCGAATTGATCGTTCTTCCAACGGTACGGGTATACTGCTGGCTGGCCGGTCGGCGCCGAGAAGCGGCTCTGGTAGAGCCGAAGCGTGAAGTACGGGTCGCGAACGCTCCCCCCGTGCCCACTGATGAAGGCATCCTCGTTCCCCTGGGCAACGATGTCAGACCAATTGCTCGGCATCTTAAAGTCGGCGTCAAAGCCGGCCTTGCGTAGCTGCGCGACGACAACCGGGGTAATGTCTTGCATGACCTGGAAGGTGAGGATAACCATCGACACCCGCTTGCCATCTTTGCTCCAGAAGCCCCCCTGATCCTTACTGTAGCCCTTTGACTGCATGATCTGAGCGGTCTTGTTCAGATCGAAGCTATCGATCGGATACTTCTGGAGAATATCGTCAATTCCTTTCAGATAATTCAACAGCGCCGGGAAGTTCGGATAAGGCAGAAGCGTCGGCGTGCCCGCGCCACCATAGCCGACCTGGACAATCTGCTTGCGGTCGATCGCGTGGTTAACCGCCCAGCGGATGTCCTTATCGTTAAATGGTGGCTTCGAGTCATTGAAGCCGATCGAGACTGGCCACCAGTCGAGGTAGCCATAGGGCAACGCGTTGTTGGTCGTCCACACCTGTAGCTTCGGGTTCTGCTGCAGCGCAGCCTGCACGTTACGCGGCCGAAGGTCCAGCGTCTGATCGGCCTGGTTCGACACCAACAGCTCGACCAGCTTCGGCTCGTCGTACTGAGGCAGGTAAACGATTCGCTGCATCTTCGGCAGCGGGTGGAAGCCGGTTTTCGCTGCCCACCAGTCCTCGCGCCGATCCCAGATCTTCTGGTCGGCACTGGAGAGCGTCAGCTTCCATGGCCCGGTCACGACCGGCCAGCCCTTGCTCATATCAAAGTTGGTGAAGGTCGTTGGATCCTGGCCAGTCCAGATGTGCTCCGGAACGATCTGAACCCCGATGTCTTCGTGGAACATGAAATAGCTGAAAAAGAAGCGCGGGTTAGGTGCGGTCAACGTGATCTGAGCAGTAAGGTCGTCGACAGCAGTAGCATCCTTCACCCACTGCTGCATGTCGGTGGACCAGGTCAGCTTGGGAGCATGCTCCTTCAGCATGTTAATGGTGAAGACGACATCCTTCGCGGTAAACGGCTGACCGTCGCTCCAGGTAACGTTTGGTCGGATCTTGATCGTGAGGCCGGTGAAATCCGGGCTATACGAATAGCTCTCGGCAAGCCAGGGGATCTCGCCGCCCTTGCAGGTCATCCCGGGTGGACCACAGACTTCGCTGGTGTTGTAAGGATTATAGTAATACAGCGGCTCCATCGCGAAGTTATAGCCGCTCCGGGTAATACCGGTTTGAAACGGATTCATCAACTGAACGTCGGTGAACTGGTTCGTCGGCCCGTCCGCACACCCCAGAATCAATGTCTGGTTTCGCGGAACCTGGGTTGGTGCTTGTGCAGCACCCTGCACAGCAGGGCTGGATTGTGGTGCAACGGTTGGCTGCGAAACGGCAGTTGGCTTCGGCGTCGCCGCGGCCGCGGTCGTCGGAACAGCGGCTGGCGCGGAAGTAGCGGTTGGCGCAGCGTTCGCATTTGATGCCGACGTAGCTGCAGGAGCAGCGGTGGGGCTCGCGGGAGCTGACTGAGAACAGGCCGCGAGCAGCGCCGCGGCTCCGACTGTCCCCACCGAGACGAGGAAGTGACGTCGTGAAATCATGCCTAATATTCCCCTCACTCAATATTGTAGCTTACCGAGCTTCCGCGACCTCGCGTCCCGTCGAACCTCGGAGAGAAGGGCTCTCTCGGGACAGAGGAGAGGTCGGTACCTCGTGAAGCAGACTGGCAAATCAGAGTGGACGGGTCGAACGTCATCAGGACCGTGAATGACAGCTTCGCCCTATCTGACTCGTCATCAACCGCAAGCATTGTATGCACCTAAACGGATAGCGTCAATACTCGATAGATTGCATCGTCACAACTACTCCTTCACGCCGCCGAGCGTCACGCCGGCCACGAAATACCGCTGGAAGGAGAGAAAGATCGCGAGGAGAGGAGCAACAGCCACCACTGAGCCGGCCATGATCGCTCCCCAAGGGATATTGAAGCCGGCCGCCTCCATCGAAGGGACGGCGAGGGTGATCGTCTGCATGTCCGGTGTTCGGAGCATCACCAGGGGCCAGAGATAGTCATTCCACGAGCCGACGAAAGCGAGAATCGCCCAGGCCGCCAAGGCCGGCGTGCTCATTGGTAAGACAATCCAAAGGTAGACACCAAGCTCCGAGCTACCGTCAATCCGGGCTGCCTCGAGAATCGCACTCGGCAAGCTACTCAGATACTGGCGCATGAAGAAAATCCCTAGGCCACTCGCCGCGCCCGGCAGGATCAGCGACCAGTAGGTGTTCACGAGGTGTAACGCGCTCATGATCACGAAGGACGGAATGAGTCCGACCTCGGGTGGTACCATCATCGTCAAGAGAATCAGCAAGAAGAGTGGACCCCGTCCCGGAAACTCGAGCTTCGCGAAGGCGTAGCCAGCGAGCGAGGCAAAAAAGACGGAGAGCAAGGTATGCCCTCCCGAGATGACGAAGCTATTGAGCAAGTTTCGAAAGATCGGGATGAGCTGGGGCACCGCGATGTAATTGTCCAGGATCCATGGCCGCGGCCAGAGGGCGAGCTGGCCACTGAAGATCTGTCCCTGATCCATAAACGACGCGGCGCCCATCCACCAAAGCGGCGCCAGCAGCAGCACAAGCCCGAGGATCACCAGCGGGTAGGCAACGACCCGTCCCGGGTGTCGGAAGCGACGCGGCCGAATACGCGTTACCGCTTGGGCCCGAACCGAAGCGACCTCGGCGTGCATCAGACGACCTCGTGCTGATTAGTCTCGACGTATCTCAGCCGCACGTGTCCCCTCAATCTCCCATCTGCCTTTGCCAGAGGCGGAGTTGGAGCAGCGCCGCCACCAGAGTGATCGCGAAGATCGCATAAGAGATTGCCGCGGCATAACCGAACTTAGCGTACTCGAAGGCGTTGGCGTAGAGGTACATCGCGAGCGTGAGCGACGAATTGGCCGGCCCACCGTTGGTCAAGATCGTTGGCTCGGTAAAGGCACGCATCGAGCCGATCGTATCGATCACCACCGCGAAAAGGAGAACCGGCGCGATCCCCGGCAACGTGACGTGGCGAAAGCGGCTCCAGGCGCCGGCACCGTCGACCATCGCCGCCTCGTAGAGAAATGGATCGACACTCTGTAAACCGGCCAGGAACACGACTACATACCAGCCAGTCGCTCGCCAGATCACAAAGAGAATAATCCCCCACTTTGAATAGGTGGGATCGGTGAGCCAGGGCAGGCCAGAGAGTCCCACCCCCCGCAGGGCGAAGCTGAGCAGCCCGTACTTCGGGTCCAGGATCAGCGTGAAGGCGAGTGCGACCGGCACCACGCCGGTCACGTTGGGGAGATAGACCGCGGCCCGGGCGATGGCTCGCCCGCGCAGCCAGCGGAGATTCAAAAGCAGGGCGAGCGCCAGGGCCACCGGCAGCATGGGAACGGCGTGTCCAACCCACAACCAGAGCGTGTTCTCGACCGCCAGGACAAAGGTGCCATCACTGAGCAGTCCGGCGTAATTTTGTGCACCGATCCACCGGAGGGGACCAGTTCCGTTCCATTCGGCAAAACCGAGGTAGAAGGAAAACAAGATTGGCCCCAACCCGAAGATCAAGAAGAGCACATAAAACGGCGCAATGAAAAGATACGCGGTCAGATATCGACGAGCGCGCACGCCTCAGCCGCCTGGTCCCAATTTCCCCGCGAGCTCCTTACCAATCGTATCATACGCCTGCTGTGCCGTTTCCTTACCGGCGCTGATCAGATCAAGGTGGCTATTGTAGGTCTTCAACGTTTCGGCGAAATGCAGGTTAAAGGCAATCGTGACGCCGTTTTTCGACAAATCGAGATTCGTCTTGAAGAAATTGATTCCTCCATAATAGTCATCGGGAACGTTGAACGGCGCCTCGGCGAGCACCTGCGTGAGAAGGGGAGGAAAGGCACCTTTGTTTTGCGCGATCCGCTGCTTGGCCACGGCGATCACGCGATCTTTCGTCAAGTACTGATATGCCATGACGTCCATGGCGAGGTCCTTGAACGGCGAACTGGTAGTGACGAGCAAAACTGGTGATCCTTCTTGAAATCCGAGCGTCGGTTTCTCCGCGCTATAACCGGGCAACGGGACGATGCCCCATTTGCCCTTCAGCTCCGGCGCCTGCCCCTTTAACGTGTTATCCAACCAGACCGCCGAGAGCATGGTCGCGAATTCTCCCTGTTTGATCGCGGTGTACCAGGGAGCATCCCACTCTGATCGGGCCTCTGCCGTCTTCGTCGTCAAGAAATCCTGATAGCTCTCTAGCGCCTGGAGCATCTTCGGGTTGTTTCCCGCCGCCGGCTTGCCGTCCGGGTCGACGTAGCTGATGCCAAGCCCATCCATGAAGATCTCCAGCGGCTGACCGTTGCCATTGTTGGTCGGCTCGTAAGTGAGCCAGCTCTTCCCGCCGGTCTTGGAGAAATACTGCTTGCCCGCAGCGATATAGGCATCCCAGGTAGTCAGTGACGTTGGGTCAATGCCCGCGTTGCTGAGCAAGTCTTTGCGGTAGAACATCATCCAGGTATTCGGCCGCCAGGGGAACGCGTAGGGGTGGCCATCTTTCGAGAGCGCCGCCAGTAAGCCAGGCGAAAAGACGTCCTTGTTCGGATTAATCAGCGCATCGAGCGGCGCCACGATGCCTTGGTCAATCAGTTGAGGAACAGTCGGGGCATTCTGCTGGAAGAAATCGGGCACTCCGGACTTGGCAGCGAAAGCGGTCAACACCTTCGTCAAGACCTCGGTCTCGCTTTTGGCCCCCTCCGCCGTGAACTTGAGATTGCCGACCTTATCGGGAAACGCTTTCGCATAGTCGTCGAGCATGGCCTGGTTGTAGGGAATGTCGCCCCAGCCAAGAGTGGTAAACGTACCGCTGAGCGCTGCCTTGGCCGGAGCAGTTGCCGCCGGCGCCGCCGAGCTCGCGGTCGGGGCAGCGGGGGCAGCGGCCGCGGCGTTTACCGTCGGCTTCGGCGTCGACGCCGCGGTCGGGCTGACTGTCGACGCCGAGCCGCAGGCGGCAACTGCGAGGTTCAGCACACCACTCCCTACTGCCATTCCTATTCCGGTTAACCAATAGCGACGACTGACAAGCCAGGGCTGTCCAGTGTTCCGCGCCATCGTCTTCTTCCTCATCTTCTCAGAAATTCCCTCACCTTCTCCGCACGGGTGAGGGAAGTCCAATGCCCTACCCACTCAGATCATCCCCCGCTCTCGGCCAAGTCTCTGAGATCGCGTTCCGAGTCTAGTCGTCATCCTGAGCACCTGTCAATAGGGTACTGTTTGCCACTGGACATGCCATCCTTGACACACGACGGGTGACTTCGCTAGACTGGGCACATCGCGAAGGATCTCTGAGTCCAAGGAGGAGTTTCGTGGCCCCCCCATTCACCCTTTCCCGCCGACGCGTGCTACGATCATTGGGAACCGCTGGCCTCGCGGCCTTACTCACCGCGTGTGTCCAATCCACTCCAGCCGCTCCAACGTCCGCTCCTTCGGCCGCGACACCATCCACCAGTGCACCGGCGCCGCCGACCGTGGCCAGCACCGCCAGCGCCACGCCCGCGGGCGCGGCTACTCCGACGGTCCAGCCAGCAGCCGCTGCCCCGACCATTGCAAGCGTGAGCACTCCCAAGCAGGTCGCTCGCAATCGTACCCTGATCCTACAATCCGTCGATCAACCTCCCGGCCAGTTCCTCGACGTCCAGCTCATGAACCCGTTTCAAACCGGCATTACCCGCTCTGGTTATCAGTTCGCCTTCGAGGCGCTCTACTACTACAATCCCTACTATACCGACAAGGTCTGTGGCCCCCCGGGCGTCGCCTGCCAGAACGGGGAGATGCCCTGGCTCGCCACGAGCTATTCCTACAACAAGGACTACACCCAGGTCCTGGTCAAGCTTCGCAACGGCGTGGAGTGGAGTGACGGACAGCCATTCACCGCGAAGGACGTCGTCTTCACCATTAACATGCTGAAGGAGCATGCCCCCAAGCTGATCTGGTCGATCGACATGAAGCAGTGGGTGAAGCAAGTAACGGCCGTTGATGACCATACCGTCCAGATCGACCTCAACAATCCGAACCCGCGTTTTTTCTTCAGCTACTTTATGTTCCACGAAGACGTCGGAATTCAGATTGTCCCGGAGCACATCTGGTCTGGGCAAGACCCGACGACCTTCACGAATTTCGACCTTGGCAAGGGCTGGCCGGTCGTGACCGGGCCATGGAAGCTCGTCCAGTCGAACGCCCAACAGAAGATCTGGGATCGGCGCGAGGACTGGTGGGCGGCGAAAACCGGCTTCCACCCGCTACCCGCCCCCGAACGGATCGTGTTCATTCCTTTCGAGGCGGATCCACAAGTCGTGCCTTTGGTCGTCGGCAATAACGTCGACAACGCAATACCGGTCCAAACCCTGCAAAACTTCCAAGCCATGTTCGGTCAGAATCCCAAGATTACAACCTGGAGCGGCACAAAGCCACCCTACGGCTACATGGACTGGTTCCCCTGGGGCATTGGCTTCAACGATTCAAAGCCGCCGTTCGACGATCCGGAGATTCGCTGGGCGATTAACTATGCCCTTGACCGCGATCAGATCGTCCAGATCGGCTACGACGGAGCCGGTGACAAGACGCTCCTCCCGTACCCGCAGTTTCCAGCCCTGATGAAGTGGCTCGATCTGGTGGAATCGGCCGGATTGTACAAGAAGTATCCAATTGGCACTCACAATCCGCAGAAGACTGCCGACATTCTCCAAAAGAAAGGGTACACCAAGAATAACCAGGGCATGTGGACCAAAGGCGGCAAGACTTTCTCGATCGTGTTCAATATGGGCAGCAACTTTCTGCCGATCGCACCGGTCGTCATTGCCCAGTTGCGCAAGGCCGGCATCGACGCCTCGTTCAAGATCAGCCCGAACATGGCGACGTTACTCGCGACCGGCGACCTGGACGGTTTCTTCAATGGGCACGGAGGCAGCGTCCGCGATCCCTACTATACGCTCCGCCTCTACCAAAGCCAGTTCTCAGCGCCGACCGGCCAGCCAGCGACCTATCCCTACCGCTGGAAGAACGCGCAGTTTGATCAGCTCGTCGACCAGATGGCCATGACCAGCGACGACGACCCGAAGCTAAAGGATCTTTTCCTGCAGGCAATCGAAATCTGGATGCAGAACCTGCCGGACATCCCACTCGTTCTGAACTACCATCGTATCCCGCTCAACACCACCTACTGGACGAACTGGCCAACCGCCGAAAACCCATACATCAACTACGCCAACTTCCATCGCACCGCCCCCCTTTGGATCAACGAGATCAAGGCGGTGCAGTAATGATCGTTCCATCATTTTCCCCAAACGGACAGTATACTTAAGAGGAAAGACATTTTGATGACCTGCCGCGTCACGCATATTCGCCCGACGCGGCAGACTGACCAAAGAAGACAGGTAGGGACCGTGGCTACTGATCGTCCCGGGGCCGATTCCACCTGCTCCACGACCCGAGGCAAAATGATGGCAAAGCCAGGTCATCCGTCTACCTGTAGCGTGGTCCACGCCGGCGAACTCAGTCGCACTGGCAAGCAAGGATTCAACTACTTTACCGGCGTCTCCGCCGAAACCGTTGGCGCCCAAGGCATTTGCATGCACCTCCTGACGATCCCTCCCGGAGGCTGGGCCAAGCCCCACCTTCACGAAGCGCACGAAACCGCGATCTACGTCCTCGGTGGCACAGCCGGCATGTGGTTTGGCGACGGCTTGAAAGAGCACCTCGAGGCCAAAACCGGCGATTTTGTTTACATCCCGGCCGGTATGCCTCACCTTCCTTATAACCTCAGTCAAAGCGAGCCCTGCACTGCGGTTGTCGCCCGGACCGATCCCAACGAGCAAGAAAGCGTCCGGCTTTTGCCGAAGCCGAAGCACCTGACGACGAAAGCTTCTTAAGATTGACGAGACCGCCCGACCAACTTAGAATTAGCACCGCTTCAACAACGTCGTAAAAAGGGGGCGGCCATGCACGCGCAATCCGTTTGCCATTATTCACTTTCTCGCCGACGATTCCTCACTGGCGTCAGCAGCGCCGGCATCGCTTTGCTCGCGTCAGCTTGTACCTCGGGCGGCACGCCATCCCCGACCAGTGCCCCCGCCGCGGTAACGAGCGCGTCAGCCACCGCCCCGACGACGGCCGCGACTATCGCTCCGCGGCCAAGCACGACGAGCCAGACTTCGACCTCGGCACCAGTAACAGCTCAGCCGGCCGCGACAAGCGCGCCGTCGGGGCAGCGGCCGCGCGTTACCTTCACGGTTCCCGGCGGCGCCTCGGAGAATGGCGACTTCAAACCGGTCTTCGACGCTTTTGCCAAAGAGTACCCGAATATCGACGCCGTTTACGCACCATTCAACACCGGCTACACCCCCGAGTACATCCAGAAGCTTCTCACGACAATCGCCGGCAACGTCGCTCCCGACGTCTTCAAGATCAATCCGTCGCCCTACTTCGGCACCCTGGCGAGCCAGGGTGCTCTGGCTCAATTAGACCCTTTCGTTAAGGCCGATCCGACGATCGATTTCGCGGACTACTTCACGCCACACGTCGAAGCCTGTCAGTACAAGGGAAAGCTTTATGCCCTCCCCAACGACGGCGCCCCCCAGGCGATGTGGTACAACGTCGACGCCTTCAAGAGCGCTGGCGTCGAGCTCCCGACGAAGGATTGGACCTGGCAAAACCTGCTCGACGCCGGAAAGCAACTGACTAAGACGTCCAATGGGCGCCCGCTCCAGTTCGGAGTCGGACGACCTGATTGGCTCTCCTGGGTCTGGAGCAATGGCGGCGACCTGCTGGATGCGGATGGCCTCAAATGCGTCCTCGACACTCCTGAAGCGATCGCCGCCTTTCAGTGGCTCCAGGACGCTTCGACGCGAAGCAAAGTTATGCCCTCACCGGCCGACCTGAACCAGCAAGGAGACTTGTTCACGACTGGACGCGAGGCGACCGCTTTCGGCGTCCGTGGCTCGCTTGGCACCTACCGCGACATCAAGACTTTTCACTTTGACGCGGTGCAGTTGCCCAAGGGACAGAAGGGACGCGTCGCCCAGCTCGCGATTGGCTATACCTCGCTCTGGATCAAGACGAAAGAGCCACAAGCCGCCTATACGGTCGCCGCGTTCGTGGCTGGTAAAGAAGGCGAGCGATTACGGATCAGTCGAGGCTTCGCCTTCCCGTCACGAAAGTCTCTCGTCGAACAAGATTGGTTCCAAAAGTACAAGGCGCCGATGTCGGCGAGCTTCGGAATCAATACTGCCTTCGCCGACGAGCTCTTGGCCGACGAAGCGCGCGTCTGGCCGGTCCATCCCAAAGGCATGCAGATCCAGGACGCGATCAACAAGCAGATCGATTTCCTCTGGGATGGCAAGAAGTCCGCTCCCCAAATCGCGACAGACATGGTCGCGGCCGTCAACGAAGTTTTGAAAAGGTAGCGAACTGCACGATGTCTAGCAATGGCGCCCCTCGGCAATCACTCTACTCAGGATGATAAGCGGTAAATCGATAGGATTCCGCCCACAAATGAAGCTCAACCGGGCAATTCCGTCCCCGGCCATCTATCGAGGAGAGGTTTGAACAATGGCTCACCTACTGGACGAGAGCACGTCACCGCGGAGTTCAGCCCGCCTGAGTCGGCGCCACATGATCGCTGGCCTTGCTCTGCTCGTGAGCGCCGGCCTGCTCGCCGCGTGCAGCGGCGGCCAGAATACCCCGCCGACCACCGCCCCGTCTGCCCCGGCTCAGCCGACCGGCGCGCCAACCAGCGCCTCCAGTGCTCCGACGACGTCAGCCGCCCCGTCCACCGTGAAACCGGTGACCACCCCTGCCACCGGCACCGGTCAGTCTGCCGCGACCCCGGCTGGAAAGGCAGTGAGCGCCTCGCCCGCCAGTATCACCTTCTGGCACGTCGACTCCGGTAGCCTAAACAAGCCCGTCGCAGACGCAATCGCGGATTTCGAGCAGCAACATCCTGGCATCACTGTCAAGCTCGAAAACCCGGCTCCCTGGAATACTGTCCCGACGAAATACGCCGCCGCCTTCAAAGCCGGATCGGCCGCCGACGTCTGCCAGGTCGCCTTTCCGTGGACGTTTGGCTTCGCACAGCAGGGTGCAATTATGGACGTGAGTAGCTACATTCAACAGGCGGGAATTCAATCCGACTTTATTAAGCCAGCCTGGAACATGGTGCTCTACGACAACAAGCCTTTTGGTGTGCCCTGGCAGGCCGATACGCTTGGTCTGGTCTATCGAGCCGATTGGTTCAAGAGCTTGAGCCTGAGTCCACCGTCGACAATGGACGAATTGCTGGGTGTTGCCCAAAAGCTAACCGATCCAGCGAAAAACCAGTATGGGATCGGCTATGCTGGCGGCTTTGTTTTCTTCAACCTAACCACCCACCTCTGGGGCAACGGGGGAGACTTCGTTACGCAGAATTCCGACGGTACCTGGAAATCGGTAATCAACTCGAAAGAAGGCGTCGCGACGATTCAGTATTGGATCGACCTGGTTCAGAAGCTTAAGGTTACCCCTCAGTCGATCATCACTCTGACGAATTACCTCGACGCCGACCCCGGGCTGGCCATCGGTCAGTTTGGGATGGTCTTCATGGCGCCGGGCGAGTACCGCGACCTCGTCAACACCCACCCGGACGTCCAGATTGGCACGGCAATCTTCCCAGCGGGCACTGCCAGCAAGCCAAGCAAGATGGGCGGCCGTTCGTTGGTGATTCCCAAGTCCACCAAGGCACCGGACGCGGCCTGGTTATTCACCGAGTACCTGACCTCGGCAGACGCCTTCGCGAAGCACCTTCGTGCGATCGCCGAGTTCCCAACGCGTCAGTCAGTGCTCGACAAGGTTCAATGGAGTGCGCTAGACAAACCCTACGTGGCCATGATCCCCTACTCGCGGACCTACCCGAGCTTCGCCCAGTTCGCGGCGATCCAGCAAGCGATGAACAAGGACTTCCAAGCTGGCCTTTCCGCGAATCAAACCGGCGAAACGGTGGCCAAGCAGATGGACAATCACATCACTGCCCTGATCAAGCCGTCTTAATCCATGGTCCAGCGCCCCCTCGCGCAAGCTCTACCGCGTCAATCGTCCAATTGGCTCAGCCGGCGTACGCTCACCGCGTATGCCTTGCTGGCGCCAACCTTGCTCGTCGGCGCCTTGGTATTTCTCTACCCGGCAGTATGGGTGCTCGTCCTCAGTCTCACCGACACCAACTTGGAAGCCGCGCACGGCGGCTCATTCGTCGGCTTGAGCAATTTCACTAATCTCTGGTCCGATGCCGAGTACCTCTCCTCGCTTGGCAACACTTTTATCTTTACGATCACGACGGTCTTGGGCCGGATCATCCTAGCGCTGCCGGTGGCCTTGCTCTTGAACGCGACCTGGCTTCGCCGAATGCGGCTCGCCGCGCTGATGCGCGGCATCGTAATGCTGCCCTGGGTCGTGCCGATCGTCGTCGCGACGATTGGCTGGCAGTGGATCTACGATGGCTCGCACGGCGTTCTCGACTACTACCTGATGCGGCTTGGCCTGCTGAGCGCACCCATCCCCTTCCTCGGCACGCCGAACACCGTTTGGCCGGCCGTCGACGTCGTCGTGATTTGGAAAGAATTCCCGCTGGTAGCGGTCGCGCTGCTCGCCGGCCTCCAATCGATCCCGACCGACGTCTACGAGGCGAGCCGGGTCGATGGCGCGAGTGCCTGGCAGACCTTCCGGCAGATTACCTTGCCGCTGCTCCGGCCGGTGCTGGCCGTCCTGCTCTTGATGTCGACGATCTGGACGTTCAACAACTTCGTCTACATCGCCCTGCTCACAAACGGCGGTCCCGGTTACCAGACGGAGGTCCTCGCGACTTACGTTTATTACCAAGCGTTCACGACCTACGCGATGGGCTACGCCGCCGCGGTCGCCGTGTCGATGGTCGTCGTCTTGATTATCCTGGGGAGCATCTATCTGCGTATCTTCGAGTCGGGAAATCCCCCATGATCACTACGATCACCGCACGCACGGCGGGCCTCGTCGCCTGTGTTTTGCTCGCCGCTTTCTGTGTCTTACCGTTCTTCTGGATCCTCTCGACCTCACTCAAACCAGACGACGCGATCTTCTCGATCACACCACAGTGGATTCCTACTCACCCGACGCTCGGTCATTTCCAACAGCTTCTCAACGGCACGCCGTTCGCGCGCTACTTCCTCAACAGCATGATCGTCTCGACTGTTACCGCATTCTGGAGCGTCCTCGTTGGCATTTGTAGTGCCTACGCCTTTTCGCGCTACCGCTTCGTCGGCCACGGCTTCTGGTTCCGGATCGTCCTTTCCCTTCAGATCTTTCCCTACGTTGTCCTGGTCATTCCGCTCTACGTCCTGCTCTACCGTCTACATCTGATCGACAGCTACTGGGGGCTGATCATCGCTTACGCCACCTTCAGCCTACCATTCGCGGTCTACATGCTGAAAGGCTATCTCGACTCGGTCCCGCGCGAGCTGGACGAAGCCGCTCAGATCGACGGCTGCAGCACCTTCGTAGCCTTGGTACGCGTCGTCCTCCCAGCGGCGATGCCCGGCGTGATCGCAACTTTCCTTTTCGGCTTCGTCACCGCCTGGAACGAATACCTCTTCGCCTTGACCTTCATCACCTCGACCGACATGCGCACTCTGCCGCTTGGTCTCGCCCTTTTCTTCGGCGAATTCACGACCCAGTGGGGCCTGATCATGGCCGCCGCGGTCACGACAAGCCTGCCGGTCGTGCTGATCTTTCTGTTCTTACAGCGTTACCTCGTCGCCGGCTGGACCGCGGGCGCGACCAAGGGCTGAGCGCTCGCTGGGATCGGGGATCTACAGAGAAATCGTCGATGGAGTAGGGCAGCATTGACGTCGTTGTTCGCGTCGAGCCAGCGGCGGCCCAGTGAGGATTCCTCATCAAAAAAACAACTTCTTGGAGGAAGTGGTCCGTGCAGTATCGAATCCTTGGCCAAACCGGCCTTCACGTCTCGACGATCTGTCTCGGCACCGTCTTCTTCGGTAGCTACGTTGCCGCGGATGAGTCGGCGCGGATCATCCACCGTGCCCTCGACCTCGGAGTCAACTTCGTCGACACCGCCGAGATCTACCAGCACCCACGGTACGGCATCGCCGAAGAGACGGTCGGCGCGGCGCTGAAAGGCCGGCGCCACGAGGTCGTCCTGGCCACCAAGAAACGGATCGACCCGCCCGCCTACCGCACCAGCCCGCTCGTCGACCGCAACCTCTCGCGCCAGCACGTTATCGCCGGCGTCGAAGGCAGCCTGCGTCGCCTCCAGACCGACTACCTCGACGTCTACTATGCCCATCACCCCGATCTGAATACACCTTTTGAAGAGACGCTACGGGCATTCGACGACCTGGTCCAGGCCGGCAAGGTGCGCTACGTTGGCTTGTCGAACTATGCTGCCTGGCAGGTCGTCGACGCACTTGGCATTGCCGACCGCCATGGCTTCGCGTCGGTTGTCTGTCTCCAGAACCTTTACAACCTGCTCGACCGCGCGGTCGAACGCGAGCTGATTCCCACCTGCGAGCGGTTTGGCCTTGGACTCGTCCCCTACAGTCCCCTGGCCGGCGGCGTCCTGACTGGCAAGTATGGGCAGACCGGCGGAGTGCCCCCGGAGAGCCGCGCCGCGCGCTTCGGCCAACGCGAGCAAGGTCGGCCAGGCCACGTCCCGGTCCTCAGCCCGCGCAATCTTCAGATCGCTAGCGGCCTCACCGCCCTGGCTCAAACGCGCGGTGAAACTGCCGCCCGCCTTGCCCTCGCCTGGGCGCTGCACCAACCCCGAGTGACCTCGGTCATCATGGGTGCGAGCACCGTTAGCCAGCTCGAAGCCAACGTCAGCGCAACCGAGCTAAAGCTGAGCTCAACCGAGATCGCGGAGATCGGTGCTCTTGGTCAGGAATGAAAGCAGAACACGCTGGTATCACGGTTCTTTTATCACGGTCCTTTCCTCGCTCACCAGCTCAGGACATCTTTCACGTTCGAGTAGCGCACGTTTGCGCGCGAGGCCCCAGCGATAGCCGGAGAGCGCGCCATCCTGGCGAACGACGCGGTGGCAGGGGATCGCGACAGCAATCGGGTTGGCAGCGCAAGCCCGGGCGACGGCGCGCACCGCCCTCGGCGCACCGATCCGCTCGGCGACCTCGGCATAGCTGGCGGTGTGGCCGATGGGTATCTCGCGCAAGGCCTGCCAGACCCGATGCTGAAAGGCAGTTCCGCGCACGTCGAGGGG
>JAJPIK010000016.1 GCA_021324795.1 Chloroflexota bacterium | reverse complement strand
GCCGTGCTCATGGCCAAGCGCTTTGCGCTCACGCGCTCTCGCCCTGGCGACCTCGGCTTCCCCCTCCGTGCGCAGCGATTCCCCCCACCCCCCACCAACGATGCCCCACCAACTTCCGGGGCGTTTAAAATGGATCCTTTCTGTTAAGAGACGCAATCGCGTCTCTTTTTTGTTTACACTTGATCTTGACCTTGCTTTCCAAAGGGAATGGCTATGGCAACGACGATCATCTGGCCGGCTGCTCACTTGACCACAAACGCTTCTAACGACGGTATTGCCGCACGTGAGCTTCAGGAAACGGTGATTCGGGCCTTGGCAATCTGGACGATGTTTTCCGGCTTCGTGGCGCTCGCTTTCCTTTATGATGGCTCCCGCCTGATCACCTGGCTCCCGGCGATTGCTTTGTCGACACTCGGACTGATCATCTATCGCCTGGCTAGATTACACTGTTTCGCTGGCTCTCTGGTTTGGGTGACGAGCATCTGGCTTATTCTCACGTTGTGTCTTCCAATTTATCCCCAGCTATCTCTTGCCCCGCTTTATAGCTTGATCGTCGTTGCCGCGGCTTTCCTCCTTCGTGCCTGGACTACTTGGATCGTCGCCGCCGCGAGCATCCTCCTCCTGGGAATCGGAGCGCTTTTCTGGCCCGCGCTTCCAGCCTTTCCTTCGACGGCGTCGGATATTTTCATGATTTGCACCGCGCTGCTTTTGTCCTGGTTGATCGCTCGCACTCTGACCACTGCCCTCGCTTGGGGCTGGGTCGCTTACACGCAGGCGGAGGAAAAGATGGCCGACGCTCAGAGCAAGCAAGCCGAGTTGGGTCGGGTCACCAAGAGCTTAAATGAGACGCTTGATAGCCTTGAAAGTCTCACCCGCCGTCTCGCCGAGGCCAGAAGTGTCGCCGAACAGGCGATGCGCCAGAAGGCCGAGATTGCTGCCTGGGTGAGTCATGAGCTGCGTACGCCACTCAACATTGTCGTCGGCTTTGCCGAGCTACTGGCTCGCGCCGCTCCCAACGATCCGGACCTGGGACTCAGTGAGGAGAAGCGTGCCTACATCGAGGCGATCTACCGCAACGCCAGCCATATATCTAGCTTTGTTGACGACATACTCGAGCTCAGTCAAATCGACGCTCGGCGCATGGCGCTGCACAAGGAGTCAACGTCGATCCACGACGTCGTCGAGGAGGCCGTCGCGGCAGTCGTCGACCTTTTCAAAAAAGACGGCCTCTACGTCCGAACTGATCTAGCACCCGATCTGCCATCATTGCTGATCGATCGCACCCGCATCCGAGAAGTTCTCATTAATCTGCTGGCAAACGCTCGACGTTTTACCGACGAAGGTGGGGCAATCATTCGTGCTTGGCGTCGAGAGAACGAGATCATCTTGGCAGTCACTGACACGGGAATCGGCATTCCTGAGCCTGAGATTCCGAAAGTCTTTCAGGACTTTCAGCAGCTCACCCAGACGCGCCTCGGTGGCACCGGGCTTGGCTTGAGTATCTGCAAGCGCTTGGTCGAGCTGCACGGTGGAAACGTCTGGGTGGAAAGCGTCATCAACGAAGGAAGCACCTTCTATCTCAGCTTACCACTCACGACGGCAGTGGTCGCGACCGCGCCGGTGAGTCGATCGCTCCAACGCGGTACGACGAGTATTGCCGCGCGTCCAGACCTCCGGACGCTCGTCGTGGTGGACGGCGATGGTCGGGCCAGCAAACTCATCGATCGATACTTGGATGGTTACCGTGTCCAAGCAGTTGCCGACCTCGCGCAAGCTAAGCCTTTGGTTGCCGCAGGCCAAGCGACCGCGCTGCTCCTTTGTGCTGATACCGGTCTTGCTGAGCTGAAGACGCTCGACGAACGCCTGCCACTCGTCAGGTGTCCGTTCCGGGCTTCCCAGCCTGATCTCCACGCAGTTACTGGTTCTGCCTACCTCACCAAGCCGGTCAGTATCGGCGATCTTTCCAAAGCGCTTGAGCGCCTTGCCCCGACGTGGCAGTCGGTGATCGTCATCGAAGATCATCCAGAGATGGGTAAGCTGCTTGCCGAGATGCTGCGTCAATTACATAGCCACGCTGATGTTCGCCTGGCCCGCGATGGTCAAACTGGCTTCGATCTACTGACGAAAGAAAAACCGGACATCGTGCTCCTCGACCTGCTCATGCCAGCTCTCACGGGGTACGACCTACTCCACCTGATCCGTACCCAACCCGAGCTCGCTAACCTACCTACTCTCGTCATCACGGGCGCAGAAGATCAAGACGAGCGGATCCAGGTTGAGCAGGTCGTAGTGTCACGGGTGGGTGGACTGAGCGTGGCCGAGGCTATGGACTGTTTGAAGTCGGGCTTGGATGCGCTGCTGAATCCGCCGGATGGCACCGACGAAGGGCAGACACCAGATCCACCGCGCTAACTGGCTTGGCTAAGAATTCGGTTGCTCCCATGGCGAGCGCAACGTCTCGTTCTGGCAAAATCGAGCAGACGACGATCGGCGTCGTCGCGGTGACCGGATTGCTTTTCAAATGGCGAAACAGCTCCCAACCATCCTGAAACGGCATCATGACGTCAAGGGTGATAACGTCGGGTCGCATCTGGCTAGCCATCCGCACGGCAGCACGGGCGGTCTTGGCGTGAACGACGCGGTAGGATGTACCTTTCAAATAGACGGCGAAGAGGTGGGCAAGGTCCGGGTTGTCGTCGACGACGAGGACGGTCGAGGTGTGGTCACGCGGCACGGTCAAGCGCAAGCAGCAGCCGCTACCGTCGATGGGTAGCATGTCCAGCGACCCGCGCAGGGCCTCGACGACGCGCCGCGCCGCGTCCAAGCGCGGATCTCTCGAATTTTCAAGCGGGAAAGTTTGTCCCGGGGTGAACAAATAAACCACATCAAAGGTCACGGCATTATCGAGGACATCGGCGGCGACGAAAAGGCGTCCGGTCCCTTGTCGTTCAATGGCGTGGCCAAACAGGAGAACGAAGATCTGGCGGAGCAAGCCGCGCTCGACGGCGAGTGGCACGCTCGGCATGGGATCCTCGACATCGACGAGGACACCGCGTCCGAGCGCCAGCGGCCGAACCAAGGCAAGCGCTCCGGCTAGCTCGTCCGCCAGGTTCGACGGTACTTCCACCGGGTGATTGGCCAGCCGTGCGAGCTCGGCTTCGAGCGCCGAGTTAGCTTCGGGCTGACCGGAGAGATTCTCCGCATTTGGACGGACAGCACGTGCTGCCGCTTGCTCAGCCGCACTGACTGGTTCTTCGCCAGGACGGCGCATCTCCCAGAGACTTGCCGCGACCGCGTCCATCGCTGACAGCCGTACCCGGTGCGCCTGTCGCACGCTCAGCTCCAGCTCGCGCGCTATCTGCTCGTGACTCACCCCTTCGACGTAGCGGCGCTCGAGATAGCGATGCTGGCGCCATCCCACCGTGTTCGTCGGCGTACTGGAAGGCGGCCGGAGTTGCTCGATCGCTCGCAGCAGGATCTGATGCAAAGCCGGGGGAGGCAAAGGTGAACTGTTGCCAAGCGCACTACTGAGAGGATGTCCATTTAGGTGTGCGAAGTCATAGAGATGGGGGAGAGCATCGTGCACGCTTTCAAAAAACGCCGCTCGGTCCATTTTGTCTCCCAGTGCATGGCACATTATACGGTAAACCATGGCAGAATGTGACAGATCATGGCACGCAAGGTCTATGATTGTGCCCCAACCCCAGTACAATTGGACTACGTTCGATCAGTTCTGCCTAGTCCAGTTGGTCATCACATCTGATGAAATCAGTGGACAGCCTTCATCCTAGTCCTCTCCGAGAGGGTGAGGGAATTTCGCTGGAGGTAGTTTGATGACAAGTCAGGCGACCCGTCCGTTACGTGTCTCGCGGCGAAGCGTGCTCGGCACCCTTGGCATCGGCGGCGTCGGCTTTGTTCTCGTCGCGGCCGGGTGCTCATCGGCCCCGGCTGCTAGCCCAACTACGGCTCCCGCCGCGAACAGTGCCCCGACCCAGCCAAGCGCGCCAACCGCGGCGCCCGCTCAACCGATTGCCGTTCAGACCATTGCCGTGGCGCCAACGACTGCTCCTGCTGCCGCGGCAACGACCACGGCGGCCGGAACAACGGTCGTGCCAGCCGCTGCCGATACGCCAGCCGCGAACCTTTCTGGTACGCTGAATATCCTGACATTCGTCGATGCGATCGGTGGCAGCGATTCGCGCGGTGCCGCGATGAAGCAGATTAATGCAAACTTTCTCGAGAAAAATCCTAAGCTTACCGTCAAGTTCCAGGTTATTCCCTTTGCTCAGCTTGGCCCCCAATACATGGCGGCATTCGCCGCGGGTAATGCGCCAGACATTAGCTGGGTCCGCGACGACTTTGTCCAGCGCATCATCGGTCAGGGCGGTCTGATGGACCTGAACCAGTGGATCAGCAAGTGGCCGCAAAGCGAAGTCAATGACTTCTATAACAAGGTCGGCTGGAATGCTGGCGTCGTCGGCGATAAGCGGTATCTCGTCTACACCTTCGGAAACGTGTCTGGCTTGCATTATCGCGAGGACTTGATGCAGCAGGCGGGCATCAAAGCCGAGGATCTGAATACCTGGGACAAATGGAGTCAGGCACTCCAAAAGCTGGCTGTCGACAAGAATGGGAAGCATCCGGGCGAATCCGGGTTCGATCCAAAGAACGTCGCGGTCTGGGGATTTACCGACGCACGCCAGAAGTCGGCAAACGACTTCGATTCCCAATTGGAAGCAACCATGCTCGGGCTCGGACAGCCGTTGCTCACCCAAGACGTCAAAGCGAATTGGGCAACCGACGTCGGCATCAAAGCGATGACGGTCTGGACCGATCTGGTCGTCAAATACGGCGTCGAACCGGTCGACGACATCACCCGTGAGCGCGCGGCTTCTGACCAGGTGTTTCAGCAAGGTCATTCGGCCTGGACCTGGATTGCCAGCCAACAACACAAGGATTTTGTCGACAAATCGGTCTGGAATGCTAAGCAGTACCTCGGTTTCCGTGCCTGGCCATCCTTTGATGGTACCAAGCCGAGTCCGATCTTGAGTGGTGCCTGGACCTTCGGGATGTCCAGTAAGACGAACGTCAAGGATCAGGCTTGGGCCTGGATCGACTACTATCTCTCGCCGGAGGCCGATGCATTGATGGGTACGGTTGGCGGCGTACTGCCTTCGCGATTGACTACCTTAAAGCTGCCGATCTTCCAGGGGCCGGATTACCAGTATTTCAAGGATTACCTGAACGCCGCAGCCCAAGGCACGTTCGTGGCTTCCCGCAGCCGTTCGAAAATTACTCCGGCGACCGAGCTTGCCCAGTGCTTCCAGGATATCGTCGTCAACCACATGTCAGTTGCCGATGCCTGCAAAGCCTCGGCTGCTCGCTACGACAAGGCCGAGGCGGCGGCAAAGTAGCCCGTAATGCAAGTGACTTCACTCGCGACTCGGGCGACCGCTCCCAAAGTGGTCGCCCGAGCCCGAATCGACCTTTTCCCCTACATTCTCATCGCGCCGACGCTGATTCTGATCATCGCGTTTACCGTCTTTCCCGCGGTGTACGCGCTGATTATGAGTCTGTCCGAGGTCGATTACATCTCGATCACCCACTTCGTCGGTCTGCAGAACTACATCGACATTCTGAGCGATCCGGATACGTTGATCAACTTCGTCGTCACTCTGAAGTTCGTCGGCGCCTCTTTGGTTGGCTATGTCATCGTTGCCTTCTGCCTGGCGCTGATCCTCAATCAGAAGATCGTCGCCCGACCGATCTTTCGGACTGCCGTGTTGATTCCCTGGGTCACGACCCAGGTTGTTTCCACCTTGGTCATCAAATGGATGCTCGATTTCGACCTTGGAATCGCGAACTCAATGCTCCGTGGTCTCGGCCTCGAGCCGATTAGCTTTCTGAGTGAACCACATAACGCACTCGTGACGTTGGTCGTGCTCACCATCTGGCGGTCGAGCCCATACGGCATGGTGCTGCTGCTCGCTGGCTTGCAAACCGTTCCGGGCGAGCTCTATGAAGCCGCCGCGGTCGACGGAGCCCACACTGTCCAGCGCTTTATGTCGATCACTTTGCCACTGATTCGCGGTCCGATGCTGATCATGCTGGTCATGGAAAGCATGGGCATGGTGAGCTTGGTGACTCCGATCCTGGTGTTGACCGGCGGTGGCCCGGGCAACGCGACTGAGGTGTTGGCGCTTCGCCTATTTCAGGAAGCCTTCACGAACTTCAACATGGCGATCGGGGCAACCATCGCCATGCTGATCTTCGGCCTCGACGTCATCCTAAGCTTGCTTTACATTGGCTTGCTCCATCAGCGAGGGGACCATTGATGGAAAGTATGCGCCTCGCGCGTGGCTTCACGTCGACTGTTTCCTATGCGTTCCTGCTGGCCCTCTCTTTCCTGGCGGTGTTTCCTTTCGTCTGGGGTGTAATCACCTCGCTCAAGACGCCCCGTCAGATCGCCGTCCAGCCTTTCGCCTTCATTCCCGACCCGCTCAGCTTTGAGAACTATTCTAGGGCGGTGGCCCGGGGGATGAGCGATGGCCTCCGCAACAGCATTCTAGTCGCGGTGGTCAGTGTCCTTCTAACGATCGCCCTGGCATCCTTGTCTGGCTACGCCCTGGCCCGGGTCCGTTTTCGGTTTTCCAACCTTGCTTTGTTCTGCATCATCGCGCCACAGTTCGTGCCGGGACTTGTCAACCTGGTGCCGACCTATATCATTATGAGTCACCTGCACCTGATTGACACCTACACGGTTTTGATCCTGCTCCACACTGTCCAAAGCTTGCCAATGGCGGTCTGGATCCTGAAGGCGTTCTTCGAGACCGTGCCGGCCGACATCGAACAGGCAGCAATGGTGGACGGCTGCACCCGCTGGAGCAGCTTGTTCCAGGTTATCCTGCCGCTTGCCCAGCCCGGTCTCGCGGCGGCAGCGCTCTTTGCCTTTGTGAGTAGCTGGAACGAGTTTCTGGTTGCCGTGACGATGACCACTTCGGCAAGTATGCGCACCTTGCCCGTTGCAATCTACTTGAGCATCACTGACGTCGGCATCGACTGGGGAGCATTGCTCGCAGGCGCTACTGCCGCGGTCCTTCCAATCATTCTACTGTTCGTGTTCCTGCAGCAGCAATTCATCAGCGGCCTCACTGCGGGCGCTCTGAAAGGATAGTAGAGAATGTTTACGTTCAATCACGCCGCGCTCTTTGTTAGCAACCTCGAGGAATCGACCACGTTTTATACCGAGCTCCTAGGCTTCGAAGTAGTTACCTCCTATCCGATGCCGAACGGTGGCCAGATCACTTATTTGCGCTGCAACGGCGGCCAGATCGAGCTGCTCGGCTATCCTGGCGTCGTGCGCCCCAGTGAGCCACCGAAGCTTGGACCAGAGGCTGGCATTCGCCACATCGCCTTCAAGACCGATGACCTCGACGGTATGGCAGTCCGCCTCCAGGAGGCGGGCGTGAAGTTTCGCACCCTGCCACGTGTCGCTGGCTCGGGCATCGGTCGCCTGATGTTCTTCTATGACCCGGACTACCTCGAGATCGAGGTCATCCAGCGGGACACGGACTGGTGATCGGGAATTGACTCTATCGCCTCCCCCGGACTACCATACGGTCAGATCCTTTCAGATTGGAGGAAAGTGAGCCGTGGCTGTTACTCCACAGGTCCCCAAGTTTGTCGGCGAGCGCGTCCGACGACGCGAAGATCCTCGATTGATTACCGGCCAGGCAACCTACGTCGACGATGTTCCCCTCGTCGGCGCACTCCACATGGCGATATTACGCAGCCCACACGCCAATGCCCGGATCGGCTCGATTGACACTTCCGCCGCAGAAAAGGCCCCCGGTGTTGTCGCCATCGTCACGAGCGCAAACGTCAAAGAGTTTTGCGGCCAGTTACCCGATGGTGGTAGCGTCGACGGCTGTCGCCAGCAGCGCCGCTGGCCACTGGCGACCGACTATGTTCGCTTCGTCGGCGATCCGGTCGCTGCGGTTGTCGCCGAGAGCCGCGAGGCGGCGCGGGACGCCCTCGAACTGATCAACGTCGCCTATGAGCCACTCCCCGCCGCTATCGACCTCGAGGCCGCGGCCAAGCCGGGTGCACCAAAGGTCTATCAGGAGTTCGAGGACAACGTCGCCTACATCAGCACGAAGAAAGGCGGCGACATTGACAAGGCATTCCGCGATGCCGACCAGATCGTATCGGTGCGGATCGTCAACCAGCGGCTGGTCCCAATGCCGATGGAGCCACGCTGTGTCGCGGCGGAGTATCGTGGCAATCCGGGCGAGCTGACTGTCTGGTCATCTACCCAGAACCCGCATCAGCTCCGCACGCACCTTGCTCAGATTCTCCAGATTCCGGAGAACCGGGTCCGCGCGATCGCGCCGGAAGTCGGCGGCGGCTTCGGCGCGAAGATCGAGCTCTATCCAGAGGATCTGCTCGCTGCGACGTTCGCCTACCGCCTTCACCGCCCGGTCCGCTGGACTGCCGACCGCCGCGACGATATGGCGGCGATGGTCCATGGTCGCGATCAGGTCCAGTACGTCGAGGCCGCGGTCAAGAAGGACGGCACGGAGCTTGGCTTGCGTGCCCGCATTCTCGCGGATCTGGGCGCATATTATCAGCAGAACACCGCAGTTGTCCCGACGCTCACCGCGGTGATCGCTTCAGGGCCTTACGCGATCGAAAATCTTGACGTCGAAATCCGGGGCATTTTCACCAATAAGGTTCCGACCGGGGCGTACCGCGGTGCGGGTCGCCCGGAAGCAACGTTCATGCTCGAGCGGATCATGGACGTGATCGCCTATGATCTAAAGCTCGATCCGGTTGACGTCCGCCGCAAGAACTTGCTTCCCGCCAACGTCTTCCCCTACAGGGCCGTCACGGGGCTCGTCTACGACAGTGGCGATTACTTCCCAACTCTTGAAAAGGCCCTGCAGATCGCCGATTACGCCGGCTTCAAGCGTGAGCAGGCAGACCTGCGAGCGAAGGGAAGATTAGTCGGTATCGGTATTTCGACCTACGTCGAGATCTGCGGCATGGGACCATCGAAGCCAGGCATGGGCGCCGATATGGGCGGCATGGGTTGGGAGGCCGCAGTCGTCCAGGTGGAGAAAACCGGAAAAGTCACTGTCCTCGCCGGCATCTCACCCCACGGCCAGGGCCAGGAGACGACCTTCGCCCAGATTGTCGCCGACGAGCTCGGCGTGCCACTCGACGACATCCAAGTCCTCCATGGCGATACCGCTAAGGTACCGTATGGTGTTGGTACCTACGGCAGTCGTGGTCTGGCTGTTGGCGGTGGCGCACTCGTGATGAGCGTCAACCGCGTACGTGATAAGGCAAAGAAGATTGCCGCGCACCTCCTCGAGTGCTCACCGGACGACATCGTCATCGAAAATGGGCGCTGGTCGGTGAAAGGCGTCCCGGAGCGAGGCGTCACGATGGTCGAGATTGCCGCTGCGGCCTTCGATCCGCGCAAGCTCCCCTCCGACATGGAGCCTGGTCTCTCGGCGCAATCGTTCTTCGAACCCTCGAACTACACCTATCCGCACGGCGTCCACGTCTGCATGGTCGAGATCGACCGTGGCACTGGCAAAGTCAAGATTCTCCGCCACGTCGCGGTTGATGATTGCGGTCGGATCATTAGCCCGTTGCTCGTCCACGGCCAGGTCCATGGTGGCATTGCCCAGGGTGTCGCTCAGGCACTCCACGAGGAAGTCATCTATGATACCGAGACCGGTCAGCTCATGACAGGTAGCCTGATGGACTACGCCGTTCCGGTGGCCGAGGATCTCCCCTCGTTCGAGCTCGATCACACTGTCACTCCTACGCCGGTCAATCCACTGGGCGCGAAGGGAGTTGGTGAGGCCGGCACAATTGGCTCGACCCCGGCCGTCGCAAACGCCGTGATCAACGCATTGGGCATTCGTCACGCTGACATCCCGTTTCGTCCCGAACGCGTCTGGCGCCTCATCCAAGAGCTTCCGTCGCAGTAGTGTAGTCGTGGCTGATCGGGACGGGGCTTACCCCGTCCCGATCAGCCACGACGCCTTCCCCGGCACATCTTTTGCTTCCACGTCGGCAGCCATGTTTACCTATGCCATTGCCAATGCCTTCCGTCGTCGGGGTATCTCACTTCTGGCTGTCCTCGGCGTGGGGCTGGGGACGATGCTCATGACGGTACTCATGAGCTTAAACGCGGGCATTCACGTTCGGCTAGCCGGCGCTGCTCATCAGGCGAGTGAGATCATTATCGCCGCGGCGGATGCGCCGATGGGCGGGCTGATGCCCGGCGGATCACCAATTCCACTCAGCGACGCCTCGAAGGTTCAGTCGATTCCTCACGTCGTCAGCGTCGAATCTGAGATCGTCGTTTCGATCCCCACGACATCGCTCCCCAGCCAATCATCAACCGGTACGCCACTCGTCGGAGTAGACATCCGCGATCCCAATAGCCCGGCGGTGACGCCGCCCGGGACTCTTCTTGAAGGGCGCGGGGTCCAGCAGCCGGGTGAGGTCGTCGTTGGAGCGCAAGTCAACGCTGCGCTCCAACGAATTGGCGCCAGCACGCTCCACCCAGGCAGCGTGATCAAAGCCTATAAGCTCCTGACTCATCAGGAACTGGATCTGACTGTTGTCGGTGTCTTTGAGACACGTGACGCTTTGACCGATGGGGTGATCTATGGCGACGTCCAGAGCGCCCGCGATCTCATTGGGCTAGATCCTGACAGGGTGACCGCTTTTGACGTTCAGGTTGACGATGCCAATAACGCCGATGCCGTCGCGAGCGTGATCGCCGACCAACTCCAAGGCGCCCAGCCACAGATTCAGACGTCAATGCCTGGTCGGGCGCTGGCTGCGCTCAGTGGAGCGATGAGTTTGCTCGACCAGTTCCTCCTGGCAGGCTCAATGGTCGCGGCGATCGCCGGTGGCATGTCGATCTTCATCATCATGATGATGTCGGTCACCGAGCGGTTCCGTGAATTTGGTATCCTCAAAGCGTCCGGATGGTCAACGCGCGACCTTGTGCTTGCCGTCGTGATCGAATCGCTCACTCTTTCAATATTTGGTGCCGACGCCGGCTTTGCCTTCGGTGCCCTCGCGGTTGCTTTGCTCCGCGATCTCGTCGGGACCGACGTGGTCGTGATCACTCCTCTCCTGATCGGCCAGGTCGCTACCTTCACTGTCCTGGTTGGGATCGTTGGTGGATTCTTCCCGGCCCTGCGCGCGGCGCGCATTAGCCCGGTTGATCTCCTCCGAGGAGGCTACTCATGACCGACTCCGCCGTTAACGTTTCTCGCCTGACTAAGATCTACGGCCAAGGACGGACCGCATTCAAAGCGCTCGACGAGATCAACCTCAAAGTCGAGCGACGTGGCTTCGTCGCGATTATGGGACCTTCGGGCTCGGGCAAATCGACCCTCTTGAACATCATCGGCGGGCTCGACCGTCCTACCGCAGGTGAGGTCTACATCGGCGATGTCGAGGTGACCGGCCAACCGGAATCACAGCTTTATCAAATCCGCCGCGAACAGGTTGGCTTTGTTTTCCAATCTTTCCACCTGTCGCCAATTCTCAGTGCGCTAGACAACGTCCTGCTGCCGGCCCTGCCACTCGGGATCACCCACCAGCGGCGCGAACGTGCCAAAACTCTGCTTGATCGAATGGGGTTGGCAAACCGCGTGCAGCGCAAGCCAGCGGAGCTTTCCACCGGCGAACGCCAGCGAGTCGCCCTGGCACGCGCACTGATCCTCGATCCAATGGTGCTCCTCGCTGATGAGCCAACCGGCAACCTCGATAGCCATAATGGGGCCGAGGTGATCCGACTGTTTAGAGAGCTCAACGAGGAGATGGGCAAAACAATCCTTCTCGTCACCCACGACGCCCGCGTCGCCCGCCACTGCCGCCGCGTCATCTTTCTCCGCGACGGTCGCGTCTGTTCAGAAGAAGAAGCCGGATTGGAAGAAGTGATTTGAGCCCGCTCGCACCCTCATCAATTCGCACCCGCATCAATGCCGGAAACTACCGATCACGAATTCATTCTTCCCGCTTGAATCTTTCAGACGTTCCCCGGTCTTGAGACGATACATGCCAACGCTGACCTGGTAGATACCCGCTGGCAGATCGGTGGGCAGCGCCACGCTCAGCGAGTCATATACGGTGTCCCCAGTATCCCAATCGCTGGTCGGGTAGGTATTTCCCATGGGTTGGGAGTCGTGCTGGGCGACGAGCCTGCCGTTGGCATCGAGGACGTGCACGAATACCGTGTAATCGGCGCTCGGCTGATGGAGCGCACGCCAGGCGAGTCGGACGCTTAGGGGATTATGGATTGTCCCATTCGAAGTCACCTGACTGCCAATCAGCTTGATCTCGCCGTTAAGGCTGATCGACTGTTTTTCGCCCGTGAATGGCTGACCGAAGATCTGACCAGGCTGGCTAATCTTGACCATCCCGAGATCGATCTGATCCTTTTCGGCAAACGGACCGCTGGTCGGGAAGCGTCTCGACGTTGAACGCATGTACATGCCGGCGATCAAATTGTAAACACCAGGCGGGACGTTTGGCTTGGTCACGATATAATACCGATCATCCAAAGTATCTCCGGGGAACCAGACGCTCGTTGGAAAGTTCGTCCGATCCGGCCAATCATCATCCTGTGCGATGAGCTGGTGCTGCAGACTTTCCAGGTGAGTAAAGACGCTATAGTCGTCGGAAACGTCACGCAGGGAGCGCCATAATAAGTCGAGATCGACCTGGCTACCGGGTGCCAGGCGTGCAATGAAGCGCGAATCGCTTGCTGACGTTGGCAGATCAGGGTGGTTGACTTCCAGAAACGGGAAAAACCGCGTGAGGGCTGGACTCAGCGAAGCGATCCGGCCACCAGGATTTTCTACGCAGGTGGCAGTCGGGCAGGAGACCACGGTTACCTTAGCCGATTCGAGCAGGAAATCACCGTTGATTGTCGCCCCGATCGCGCGCGCCCCTGGCACCGTCGCGACCGACGGCCCCGGAGGCGCGTCGATCTTTCCCAACAAAATTCCATGGCTCAATTGTCCTGAAGGCTGATCGGCATCCTGCCACGAAATCGTCGAACCATCGCCGACCGGCAGCAGCGACGTCTGGCCAACTGACAGACCAACTGCCAGGCGATACGAGCCGGCGGGTACACCGGCCGGTAACCGAATCTGTTGGCGGTCGCGGAAGATCTCACCGGCCGGCAGGATTGTGCAGGAGCGAAGACCGAACAGGGGGGGCTTGTCACGGCGGGCTACGACCTTGCCCGTGACGTCGAGCAAGCGCAGATGCACGGTACATTCCGGCAAAGGCGCCTGGAGGGTTTCCCAAGCCAGCGTCACATCGACGGCGCCGGGCGGATTGGCGGGTGTTTGCTCCACTCGCGCACCGACCAGCCGCATTGCCTGGCCAAAATCAACCGAGCCAGCGAGAGGACGAGGTGGTCGAATCTGCGATGCGACGATTGCGACCGCACCCACCGCGAGGACGAGCAAGACCGCCAAACGCACCGGCCAGCCAGATCTGCGGGGATCGACGATCACCGCGAGCACGATCAGAATTGACACCCCGGAGGCGAGGTCGCCAATCCGTCCGACGACTGTCTCCTTAGTGTAAATCTGAAGACGATGGTCACCGGCTGGCACCGTGACAGTCAGCTCACCCAGGGGCCCGTAATTGCCAAACGCCACCGGCTTACCGTCGAGCGTCGCCTGCCAAACCGGATCCGCGATCCGGTCGAAGATCAGTGTGCCGGGCGCCTTCGCCTGAACGTCCGCGACCAGGCTCAGGGGATTGAAATTGATGGCGGTTAACTCGACCGGGCTATGCTGCTCCTCGGTCGGCGCGTGCATTGTAGAACGAAGCTCGTAGAGGTCGCCGGGAACGGTTGGCGGGAGGTAGTCACCGCGGGTCGCGGTGCCAATCAGGCCGCGATCCAGTTCGATTCGCCACATGCTTGGTAGATTGATCTCAGCTTCGTGGGTATCTAAATGCCCCGCAGGAAGGTGAGCCAGGCTTGCCAACGGGACGGCGACCACCACACTAATCCCGAGCAACGTGCCGACGGCGCGGAATCCCGAAATACCGAAAAGGCGCCAGTCTGCCCCAAAGCGTGGCCGAAGCGTCTGTGCCAAGAAGGCGCCGAGGAGCAAAGCCGCGGGGACGCCGGTGTAGGCATTGAGGCGATATGGGAACTGCAAGTAACGCATCACCGGAATGTGTTCCCAGAGGAACACCGACCGGTCGGTCTCGAGCCAAAACAAAACGACGAGGAGGATGGTGGCAAACCAGAGCAGACGATCGGCTATCGGACGAGCCAGAAGAACCCACCCGATTGCTAGGGCGACTAAGACGAAAATGGCTCGTCCGGAATTGAAGCGGGCGCCGAATTCGAAGGCGTAGCGATAGTCGAAAGCCCAGCCAGGTTGTAGCAGCAGCTCAATCGGCATGAACCACTTATGGAAGTCGAAGAACCCACCAGTCACGGCGGAAGGATTTAAGCGGCCAAGACCGGTTAAGACGGGCAGCCAGTAGCCTGCGCTAAGCATGGCAGCAAGCAGACCGGTTCCGCCGATGCCGATAACGGATGCTTTGGTCAGTCGCCGTCCGAGGGTAACGAGTAAGAACACGAGCAGAATTGGCGTGGCAAAAACCGCGGTGAGATTGTGACACAGGATGAGCAAAGCGTAGCTGACCCCGGATGCCACCACTCGTCCGAGCGTCGGCTGACATGCTACTCGGTAAAAGGTCCAAAATACGAATGGCAGAATCCCCATCGCCAGGGCCTCCGCCAGGTCACCACGGGTATAGATGTCGACCAGGAGAAAAGGAAAGTAGGCGTAGGCCACCCCGGCGACGATACCACCACGCCAGCCGTACAGCTCGCGTGCGAGCAGGTACGCACCGGATCCAGCGAGAAGAACACTGGCAGCGAAGCACGCTTTGAGTGAGGCGATGTAGCCGAGGCCGGCCAGGTGAAACGTCTCGCCAAGGTAAACCGCGAACGGTGAGTAGAAGGTGAAAGTGGCGTAGCCATAATCCGAAGCGAGATGCGGAGCAATTCTTGGAAAGAGCACCCCGGAGCGAAGAGTGACGTCTAAATCGAGCAAACGGTAAAGGTGATTACCGCCATCGTGTGTCCCTCCTTGGAGCCCTTTCTGGAAGAGGATGAGAATCGCCGGTACACTTGCGTACAGAATGAAGAGGAGTCGTAAGGCTTCGGCCGGTGCAGCACAAGCACGACATTTCACCGGTTGAGTATCCCCCGAGCGATGACGAAGCTATTGCTTGTTCCACTCGCGCTCTGAACCCGCGCACGCTGACCACTCGGCTGCTCGTAGAGGCCAATTTCGATCGAGTAGTCTCCCGCGGGTGCATCAGTTGGCACGGTAAGCTGATAGGGATCCGAAATAGTCTGCCCGGGCAGCCAGCTATCAGTCGGCCGCGAACCGTTCTGAGGAAACCGATCCTTTTGGTCCCACACGGGAGTCTTGGTGGCCGGATTCGGCGGTCCAACGAGGTGAACGAATACCGTATAACGGCGGTCGGTCGCAGCGAGCGCCAGCCAATGTAGAGTCACCCGGATCTTATCGCCGGGATGAAGCAGCATCGGGCTGTTGATCGGTTGCCCATTGATCGTGAGATCGACCCGCGCCAAGGCGATTGCCTGGTCAAATTGGGCCAGGGCCCTTCCACTCGTCGGAAGCGAGGGCAGCGGCGGCGCGTCCGAGTCGACCTGAATGACGGCCAGGCGCACGCTGCTCGTTGCCCTGGCCTCCGCCTGGCCACGCACTCCTGCTTCTAGCTGGTACTGCCCGGCCGGGATCTGCGCCGGTATTGGCAAAGTGTAATCCGCGCGCCATTGTTCTCCCGCCTTCAATGCGAGCGCCCAGGAGCGTTGGACCAGCACCTGACCGCGAGCGTCCTCGATCCAGACGATCGCGCGCTCTCCTGGCGCCAGCGCTGTCGACGCTTGCCAGTATACCGCCAGGTTGAGGTTCTGGCCAGCCGGAATCTCGTTCAATGCCAAATCGACGCCTCGAATCTGGAGATTCGGCGCTGGCGTACCTTGAACGGGCCGCTCCGGAGCGAGCGTCCAGCCTTGGAGGGTGCGGTTCGGATCGCGGCTAAGTAGTTGCACTTGCTTGTTATCGACCTGAAAGTTTCCCACGTCTCGCGTATGCTGAGCGAGCCACTTCGCGAGATAACCGTTGGGATCGCTATCGTGCCCTCCGTCGATCGAGACCAGCCAGAGGCTCGGGTGTGCCGCGAGCAACTCCGCTCCGAGCGCCGCGGCGCCGTCTGCCGTTTGCGTTTTGTCGGTTCCAACGCCGAACAGTGCCAGACCAGTGTGATTATAGTAGCCGAAGATTGGCCAGTCACGATCGGGATAAAGCACGATCTCATCGCCCGGCTGAGCGTGCGCGGAGATGAAACGTACCAAGCTCGGGTAGTCGTCCACCTTCACCTTCGTCGGATAATACGTCCAAACCGACCAACTAGAGATGCCCAGCATCGCGAGTGCCGCCAGTAGACTCGCCGGACGCCAAATCTGCCAGAGCGTCTGAATCGCCCACGCCAGCAGCAGATCGTAAGCCGGGAGCAAGATCAAGACGTAGCGGATCTCGAGATTCGGCTTGAAGTAGATCGGATTAGGTAGTGACATCACGTAGACCGAGACCGGAGCAAGGACGAGCATCGCCAGTCCGACGACCGCCAGCGGTCGCTGCTTCGCCGAACGCCAAGCGCTCACAATGCCAATGAGGAGCAGTAGAGTCGCAAAGGCGGTTGGGATGACGTAGCGATCGAGGTAGGTCGAGATGCCAAGCGGCATCACGGTAAGATACGCGTGAACGAAGGTCCGGAAGTCGATGGTCCATTCGATGCGCGGGGCCGGGCGCGTGGTGAGCGCCAGCACGATCAGCCACGGGGAATAAAGCACGCTGGTCGCTGCGCCCGCACCAAGCCAGAGCAAGAACCAGTGCCAGCGGGCGCGCCACTCAGACCGCTGGACGAGACCATAGACGAGACCGCCGAGTCCGGCCGCCAGCAACGTGATCCCGGCAATGTACAAGGTATAAAGAGCGACTGTTCCAACCACGACCAAGCCGAGCCAGCGACGACGTGTTGGCTGCTGGCAAAGCGCCACCGTGAAGTACAGGATCAGCGCAGTGAGCACCGTTGCGATGGTGTACATGCGCATCTCTTGAGACCACTCGATGTAGATCCGAGCGAGGGTAAGAAGCAACGCCGCGAACAAGCCGGTCCACGGTCCGGCTAGCCGTCGACCAGCCCAAGCGAGTACCGCGACCGAAAGCACGGCGAAAAGAACCGTTGAGTAACGGACCGCGAATTCGCTTTCGCCGACCAAACGAATCCAAAAGTGGAGGAACCAGTAATGGAGTGGCGGATGCACGTCGAAGGCGGTCCGATAAGCCGCGGCCAGCAGGGGCAATCGTGCCTCGTAAATCGCGAAGCCCTCGTCCCACCAGACACTGTGGTCGGCAAGGCGTGGCAGACGAACAGCTAGAGAAAGCAATACGATGAGACAACCGGCGATGAGGAAGTCAGAAGGCCGCCTGACGGAAAGATCTGCCTTTCTGCTCAACCGGACCGGAGTTGGCGCTTCAATGGTCACAAGCGGTCACGATCACCAGATTTTCTGTAGCTTCGTATACCTTCCGCCGATCAGCCATTCGCTCAGGTAAAGGTTCCCAGCCCGGTCGGCGGCGATCCCGTGCGGGCTATTCAGATAACCAGGCCGCAGCAGGTTCGTCCGCGTAGGAATGCCGTCTGCATTCTTGACGTTTGGCCAGCCGTCGACGGTGCAGACTTCCTGGTTCGCGCCGAGGTGAGTAAGCAAACGATCGGCGGCGTCGAGGATCGTCATCCGTGCGCGCAACTCGATCACGACGAGCGCATCGCCTACCTGGGCGAAGCCAGTCGGGGTAACGAAGAACTCAGCGCCGACGACCCGCTTGAAATGGCCGTCGAGATCGTAGATCTGCAGCCGATTGTTAGCCCGGTCGGCGACATAGAGCTCGGGATCGGCTTTTCGGTAGTCGATCCAAATCGCATGCGGGCAGGAAAAGTGCCCCACTGCCCCTTCGGTTCCATCGATGCTGCCGGCGTAGCTGCCCTCCGCGGTGAAACGGTGAACGACACTCGAGCCATAGCCGTCGGTGACCCAAACGTCGCCGTTGCCACCATGCCACTTCTCGTGAACTGCGACCCAAGTCGGAGTGTACTTACCAGTCTCATAGATCGCCAGGGACGGACGTTGGATCTGGGCGACGACCCGCCCGTCGAGGGTCATCTTCACCACCCGCGGACCGGGGCTGGTCATGGGGTACTGGTAATTCGATTCCGGAGTGCGTTTCAGGCCAGTGTCGGCAATCCAGAGGTATTCGGTATCGCCTTCTTTGACCAGGGTCATGCTGTGACCTTCGATCAGATCGGTTGGAATCGTCCGCCTGAGTCTCCCATTCGCATCAAAGACGAGCAACGTTGCGTAAGCAGGGTGGCACGCGATCACATCACCTGCCTCGTTCACGACGACGCCGTGGTGCGCCCAACCTTTTCGAGCGTTTTCGACGTCCGGAATCTCTGCCCAGTTGTCGTGCCATTCGTAGGTGAACTGACCACTGCCAATCCGCATGGTAGGTAGCTCCTCAAATGTCCCGTCAAAAATATGAGTTAGCCCAGCCCCCGCTTGCTACAGGCATTGTAGCGGCGGAACGTAGCTGACGCAACGACCAGGCCGAGTTGCCTATCCCCTCGGCAGTGGCATCGGCGGCACGTAGGTGTCGACGAACTTTTCGCTCGTTTCGCTGAGATAGAGCACATAGATCGTCTTATCCGCGGTCCAGAGCATGCGGCCGTTAGCGAATTCCTGGACGGCACCGTCCAATCCTTGTTCCGGAGCGGTCGCCCAGCCGAGGCTGTCACGTAAGCCGGTCTGTTGACGCCAGAGTTTGCCGAAGCCGCGAACCGGTACGAATTTTCCCGCCGGCGCTGGGCCAACGTCACTCAGCACCTCACCATCCTGATAAGTATCCTTGTAGGCAGCCCAGCGACCATTTGACCAGATGACGATGATCAGGTGGGTATCGCCTCGCCAGAGCATTGCCCCATGCTCGAAAGGCTCGACCGCCATTGGAATGCTCTGTTGTGAGCTACTCGGGCAGCCAAGCTTACCTGCTACCTCGAGGTGGTCGTGGAAAATCGCGCCAAAGCTGCCGGTCGGTTGACTCGCGCAGTTGGCGGTGTTGACAAAAGTTGGCGTCGGGCTGGGTGTGCCGGGTGTCGGGGTAACAGTCATCGTCGGTGTCACCGGTGGCGTTCCCATGGCTAAAGAGGCGGTTATCGTCGTGGTAGGGCTCAGCGTGATTGGCACGGTCGCGGTCAGGCTGGGCACGGCCAGGGATGTCGCCGTCGCCATCAGATCCTGGAAGGTATCGATCGCCTTCGTCCAACTTCCATCGTCATATAAAACATAAATAACATGATCCGGTGTCCAGAGCATCGTCCCGTGCTCGAACGTCTCGACGGCACCGGTCTCCGCTTGTTGTGTCGTAGTGGTCTTGCCGAGGCTGGTCTGGAGGTCCGGATGCGCGCGCCAGACCTTGCTAAGGGTACTGACTGGCTCTCCTGTCGTGGGGGGCGCGGCGTCAGCGGCACTATTCGACGTATCTGAATAGCTGCGCCAGCCCTGGCCGTCGATCAGGGCGAGAATCTGTTTCTGATCATCTCGCTCGATCATCAAACCGTTGGCAAAGGGTTGGACGACGAGACCGAGCGCGCTTTCGGCATCGCGGGCGCAGCCAAGGCGACTCGCGATCGCCGGTTGGGCCTGATAGAGGGTGCCGAAGCCACGTACCGGCTGGATCGAACAGTTGGCCGAGTTGGCCAGAGGCGTCGCTAACTCCACGGTAGTCGTTACAGTCGGCGTCGTCCGCACTGTGCTCGCCGCGACCGGTCCACCTCCACTGGCCGGCCTTGGAAGATCACCTGTCAGAGACGGCGTGCTCACTCCTACGCCCTTCGCAATGACAACGGTTTGCGTGAGCACGGCGACGACAAATCGCACCGCGACCGGCGTCGCGCGCGGATTACTGGCGTCTACCTGCAGGCTCAAGGTGTAATGCGCACTTGGCTGCAAGGGCTGGGTCGGTTTGACGAACAGCGTGTCACCCTGCCAGCGAAACGTCAACGGCGCTGGCGGATTCACCTGGATCGTCTTTTCGACTGCGGTGTGATCGACTGGTCCCTTGAAACGCACGGCGACCGCGCACACGCTCTGGTCGTCACACGGGTAAGCCGCAGCCACACTTGGTCCAGCCCCCCCTGGCCCAACCAACGGCTCGACGAGCAGGAAGACCGCGATCAAAGCGACGAGCACGACCGCGGCCCAGGCAGCGCGCATCAGACGCGGCCTACTCGTCGGTGAGGACCAGAAACTAGTCACGACCGGCCGGTCGTTCGCGGCTCGACCCTGCTGATGAACAAACGCATCGATTCGGCGGTCAATCCGCTCTGGCAGGGCGACATCTTCGTCGTGCGTTGCCTGACCAAGCGCGGCGTAGCCGTCCGGCGCAACTTGGCTCGGATGAAAGAGTTCAACATTGGTTGATAGTATCGTCGAAAACGCAACCAATATTCAAGTGTTGCCTGTCTGGTAACCACGCCGGAGATCGACCGGGGCACGAAGGAGACCTTGTCGATCTCCTTGCTCGGCGAGTCGTCGTGATAAGGCCCGGAGATATGGTTCTCATTGAACTCCTTTCGAACAGCGAACTTTATGCGCTATACGGAACATATGCGCAGCATGGTTGACACACTTTGGGCAGATGACTACTATGGGCGAGGAGCTACCGTGCTCAGACAGTTTGCATCTTGGGAATGGCAAGGGGAAAGTGAGTGTTAATAACATGAAGGCTCTATCGCGTCGTGCCTTTCTGGCCAGCTCGATTAGCGCTGCGACGTTGGCGGTCATGGCGTGCTCGAGCGGCACTACCACTTCCGGTGGGGGATCCTCGGCGCCAACCCCGCCAGCGACCGCGCCGACCTCCGGCTCGGCGTCGGCTCCTGCCGCGACCGCCGCTCCCGCCCCGGCCGGTGTGACCAAGCTCGTCTACTGGACCTTCATGCCGACCAATCCACGCTTTCAAGCGCGACCAACGATATTCGCTGAGTTCGGCAAACAGAACAATGCGACGATTGAAGTCGACGACGTCACTGCCGGGAATCCAGAGAATCAGAAGCTAGCAGCTTCCTTCGCGGCGCACGTCGAGCCCGATATTCTCGACCCCGACACCTCGGATCGCACGGTCCAATGGGGCCAGCAAGGCTTCCTACTGCCGGTCGACGATCTCGTCAATCAAATCGGCAAAGATGACTTCCCGAAGGTTTCGATTACCTTCGGGACCTGGCAGGGGAAGCTTTACGGTATCCCTCTCTTGGGCTATCCGCACGTGATGCATTATCGCAAGGATTGGCTTGACGAAGCGGGGATCAAGCCCCCCGAAACTACCGACGAGCTTATCACGGCGGCGAAGAAGCTGACCGGTACAACGTCGGCGGGGCAGCAGCGCTTTGGCGTCTCGGCCTATTTTGCCTCGGTTCACGCTCCGCCATTTTTCCAGAACTTCGTCGGACCAAACGAGGGGTACACCTTCGACGAGAAAGGCAATATCGTCATCGACAGCGAGCAGGTTTTTCAGGCGATGAAGGCGGTAAACACCATCCTTCCGTACGCAGCGCCCGGCTATACCAACTTGCAGTATGGCGATACCCGTAACTTATATACCGAAGGGAAAATCGCGATTGAGATTGACAGCACGTCGATGGGCGTCGCACTGGTTAGTGGGGAGAAACAACACCCGGAAGTCACGAACAATACCGCCTCTCAATTGATTCCCTGGGGACCATCGAGCAAGAAGGACCGGAGTGGTTTCAACGGCATCACCTATTTCGCGATCGGGGCGCAGACGAAATATGCCGACTTGGTCCGAAAGTTTATGAGCTGGTTCTACAGCACGGACGTCTACACCCGAGCGTTTCTCTCCTACGATTGGGGGCTCATTCCGCAGCGCATCTCGGTCGCGACCGATCAAAAGTGGTTCAGTCAGGTTCCCAAGCCGGCCCAATCGGTGATCAAAGCCGGGACGGAGGCCGTCAAGTACGATACCTTTCCAGGTGAGGACTGGGGACCAAGTCCGGCCGGCAATCAACTCGTCGCAGCGGATACCTATCGGAACCTGTTGATCAAGGTTTCCCAGGCCAAGTCAGATTCTGACATCAAGGCGGCGTTGCAGTGGGCGAAAAACGACGTGAAACAGGCAATCCAACAGGGGTAGGCATCAGCCAGTTCGCCCCGGCTTCCTTGGTCCGTCCTTCGACGACATCCCGTCTCTACCGCCTCCGCAATTCGGAGGCAGTGCTGGCGATGATCTGCCTTGGACCGGCCGTGCTCGTGCTGGCCGTGGTGCTCGCCTACCCGGTCCTCTACGAGCTCGGGCTCGCATTCTTTAACAAGAATGTGCTGCATCCCGATCAAGGGGTGACTTTCGCCGGACTGAACAATTTTGTCTGGCTTTTCATTGGCAACGACCGCTTCCGCATCGCGGTGCTACATTCGATTCTGCTGACGTTTGGGGACGTCAGCCTGGAACTGATCTTGGGCATGATCGCCGCTCTGATGCTCGTTAACCCGTTCAAGGGGGTGAGTGTCGTCCGCAGTCTGGCGATTCTGCCCTGGGCGATTCCGCCGGTCGTCGTCGCCTTCGTCTTCCGGGCGATGCTTTCGCCGGAATTCGGCCTGGTGAATCAGATCATTCGGGCCGTGCTTTCACTCGTTCAACAGCAGCCGGTACAATTTTCGTATGACTGGCTCTCCCAGCCAACGACGGCGTTCATCGCCACGATTCTCGTGTTTGTTTGGAAAGGCTTCCCGTTCGTGTTCTTAGTCCTTTTAGCGGGGATGCAAGCCCTGCCGGCCGAGATGTCCGACGCGGCAAAAGTCGATGGCGCGACGGCGTGGCAGGAGTTTTGGAGCATTACTCTGCCCCTGCTGAAGCCAGTCATTATCATCGCGGCGATCTTGCGGAGCATCTCGACTTTCAACCAGTTCGATCTGGTCTGGCTGCTGACCGGCGGTGGTCCGCTGAACGGAACCTTCGTCTTGCCAATTCTGGTGTACAACGAGGCGTTCGTCGTTTATAGCGCCGGCCACGCCGCCGCGGTCACTGCCTTTATGTTCCTTGTTCTCGCGGTCTTGACGTTCCTCTTCCTCTCACTCGACCGCGAGGAGGTCCAGCAAGCGTGAGTCTGCACTTTTCTCAGCGCTCGTCAAGCGCCAAGCAGCGATCCTTCCGCCTATCTCGCCTACGTGCCCCGGTCTGCTGGATCGTCGTCCTGTTCTATTTCCTGCCCATTTATTGGATGATCAAGACGTCAATCCAGCCGGATAATCAGATCACGATCACCGAGGTAAACCTGGGCCTGACCGCGGTGACGGTCCAGCACTACTTCCGGATTCTCCTCGACCCGCAGTTCGGGCGCTGGTTTCTCAATAGCACCATCTACGCTGTCTCGACGATGTTCATCGCCGTCCTGGTTTCGACGCTGGCTGCCTACAGCCTGGCCCGGCAGCGCTTCTGGTTCGCTCAGGCAATGGGGAGGCCATTCCTGGCAGCCTACATCGTACCGGGCGTCATGATTGTCGTGCCGATTTTCGTCATGATGGCCGGACTAGGCTGGCAAAATACCTATCAGAGCCTGATCATCACCTATACCTCGTTCTCGGTACCGTTTTGCACCTGGCTGCTTCGGGCTTACTTTCGCAGCCTACCCGCCGAGCTCGAAGATGCCGCGCTGGTCGATGGCTGCAGCCGCTTGGGCGCGTTGTTCCGGATCATCTTTCCACTAGCGGCACCCGGGGTGGTAACGGCCGGTCTGTTCTGTTTCATCCTGGCCTGGAACGAGTACCTTTTTGCATTCGTCTTCCTGTTCTCTAATGATATGAAGACGCTCACTGTCGCCTTGCAATCGGTGCTCGCGAATCAGCTCGCCGCGTCCGGCGCGTCGCTGGGCTATTACAGCTTTGGTGAGATGTTTGCGATGACCGTGCTGACCGCCTTGCCAATCGTCGTCGTGTTTCTCTTACTCCAGAACTGGTTGGTCAAGGGCCTTGCGGCGGGGGCCGTGAAGGGGTAATAGTGTTCAAGCTGGCTGAATGACCGAGAGGAATCTACCGTGGTAGTAGGCCATATAGCCGAGGAAACGAAACAGAGGATCCCTGGCGGGAACGCGTGTCAGTTGTTTGCTCTGCCATGAAAGTAAGAAAATTAACGATGTTGCCTAGCAGAAGGGGGTTCGCTAATGGAGCCTTCTCCTCGGTCTAGCAGATTGTCCTCACGACGCCTCGGTCGACGTGCTCTCGTCGCCTCGGCAATTGGACTGGCCGCCAGCGCTGGGCTGATTGCTTGTAGCCAGTCTATCCCGTCAGGGCCAACCGCGGCGTCCAAGCCAGTGGCCCCGGCCGCCTCCGCCGCTCCGGCTCCCACCACTGCTGCTAAGCCGGCGGCTAGGCCCACCGCGAGCACGGCGGCATCGAGCGCAAGTGCCGTTCACCTCCAGGCGACTAACTGGAGCGCGGTCGATACCGCCAAAATTTATGATAAGCTGATCGCCACCTTCCAGAAGCAAAATCCAACGATTAGCGTGACCTTCACGGCGATCACCACTGACTATTGGCCGACGATGCTAACTCGGGCCGCGGGCGGCGTGGCGCCCGATGCTTTCTGGATGAACGCGCAAAACCTGGGGGCCTGGGTCGCCCGGAATCAGTTGCTGGACCTCGGGCCTTTGGCAACGTCGACGAAGTATGATTTTACGGATTTCTTCAAGGCGGGCGTTGTCGCGTACACCTGGGATGGGAAACTGCGCGCGCTACCCAGCCAGGTCGACAATCGCGGGCTTTTCTTCAATCAGTCCATGTTTGAAAAGGCGAGTGTTAAGCTGCCGGCCTTGGATTACACAGACAAGAGCTGGAATTGGGACACCTTTTTGGACGCGGCGCAGCACCTGACCCAAAAGACCGCCGGCCAGCGGGATCCGATCCAATATGGCTATCTCGTGGAGCCCAGCTTTATCGATTATTCGCCGTGGGTGTGGGCAGCCGGGGGCCATTTCATGAATGAAGACCGTACCGCCTCGCAGATGACCAATCCGGCGACCGTGGCCGCCTTTCAGTTTCTTCAGGATCTGATCCAAAAATATCACGTGGCGCCGACTCCGGACGCCTTGAGCACCCAGAACGCCGACGTCCTGTTCAGTCTCGGCAAGATCGGCATGACGACCGAGACGATTTCTAAGACGACCTATTATCGGGCTCAGGTCAAGAGCTTTACCTGGGACGCGGGCGCCCTACCCGCCGGCAAAGCCGGCTTCGTCAATCAATCGAGCGGGCCGGCCTGGTCAATAAGCGTGCAATCCAAGCATAGCGAGGAAGCGTGGCTGCTCTCGGCCTATCTCTGCAGCGTGGAAGCGCAAAATGCGCTCGCCGCCGGCGGCGCCGAGCTGCCGAGCCGAATCTCGGTAGCGAAGAAGTTCTGGGAGAAACCGGACGGACCGCCAGCCCACGGCAAGGTCTTCCTCGACGGGATGAGCTTCGTTCACCCGAATCCTTTCGTCTGGAACTGGTCTGAGATCGAGGCAATGCTGACCAAAGAGCTCGGCTTCCTCTGGGACGGCTCGAAGACCGCTGAGCAGGTCATGAAAGAGATCGATCCACAGATGAACAAGCTGCTTCAGGCGAAGGCGCCAACGTCATAAAGTGCAAGGAACGATGAACCAATGAACGGCGACGATCAGTCGAAGCGCCCATTGAACATCCTTTGGATTACTAGCGATCAGCATAGCAGTCATGCACTCGGCTGCTATGGTAACCATGTCGTACAAACACCAAACCTCGACCGCTTGGCCGCCGAGGGGCTCTGCTTCGACCAACACTTCTGCTCCTACCCGGTCTGCGTGCCGGCCCGCTTCACGATGATAACTGGGCTTTACCCGCATCACCACGGCGCCGTGAACAATAACACCCCCTTGCCCCTGCGCACACGCACGGTCGCCCACCATTTTGGTCAGGCCGGCTACGTCACGGCCTGGATCGGCAAGATGCACCCGGTCGACGGCCAGACGCACGGCTTCGACTATTACATGGATATGGGCGCCTACTTCGACTACCTCGGCCCGAAGACGCGTATCTTCACCTACGGCATGGGCGCCGAAGATAGTGGCTGCGGCTCTCCCTGGATCACCTGCTTTCGCCAGCCGAGCGAAGGGCGCAGTGCCTGGGTCCCGCCGGAGCTGCCCCGCCACAACGACACCTTGGACGTGCGCGAGCTGCTACCGGAGGAAGATCACTTCGAGAGCTTCGTTGCTCGGGAGACCATCCGCGTCCTGGAGACCTATCGTAACGAGCCCTTCTTCATCGTGGCCAGCTTTCTTAAGCCACACAATCCTTTCGCCCCTCCGGCCGAGTACGCCACCATGTACCGGCCGGAGGACATGCCTCTGCCAGAATGGTCGTCGGAACAGCTCGCGCAATTGCCTCCCCAGGCACGTGCCCACTGTTACCCGGGCGTTGGCACACCGGCAGGCGACGCCTGGCTCCGCCGTTTTATCGCTGCCTACTATGGCAACGTCAGCCATATGGATGCCTGCGCCGGTCGCATCCTGGACGCGCTGGATCGCCTGGATCTAGACCAAAATACCCTCGTGGTTTACACGACTGATCATGGCGAGATGCTGGGCGAGCACGGCTTGCGCGGCAAGTTCTGCTTCTTCGATGGCTCGGCCCGCCTGCCTCTAATTGCCCGTCTGCCTGGCCATATCCCCGCCGGCCGCCGCGCCAACGCTCTCGTCGACCAGGCAGATTTCGTCCCAACGTTTCTGGACCTCGCGGGGATCGCTCCAGCTCCGCGGAGCCAGGCCTTTGATGGCCAGAGTTTCGCACCGGTGCTCGCCGAACCAAACCGACCTGGTAAGCCCTTCGTCTTCGGTGAGTACGGTCTGCCCCGGCGCCCCTTCTACATGCGTCGGGATGAGCGCTGGAAATACGTCTACTATACCGATACGAGCACGGAGCGCGATGGGGTGGGAGCGCAACGAACGGCTGAAGAACTGTACGACGCGGCCAATGATCGGGAAGAGCGGATCAACCTGGCCGGCGACCCCGCCTATGCTGACATCGTGATCCAACAGCGCTCGGCGTTGTTCGCCTACTTAAAAGTTCAGGCGGAAGCCACGCTTTTTGAATAACCGAAAGCGGGAAGAACAGGTTCTACTCATCAAGTAGGCCTTTGATCTCGCAGCGGCTCAGGAGATCGCAGCGATGACCACCGGTCATCGCCGGGATCCGTCGGTCTCGGTCGAGGACAACCTTCGCTTGTTCCCGCTTGCCACCGGAGGGGTTGTCGAGAGTAGGAAAGAATATCTTTTGCAAACAATTGTCCGCTATCGGTCTCGGTGCTATACTCGGCCATTGGTGGAGTCGCCAGCGTAAGAATGCTGAGAGGAATGCACAGTCGTCGACGGTCTGGCCGTTCTCGTCCGGCAGGTCGTGAGCTGTACCATTATAGTCTCCGGTCGAGAGGCCGGGTAAGAATTCATGAAACAAGCCAAGGAGTGATTTATGCCCCGCATGCCCGCGATGGACGCCGCGGTCAAGATTCTCGAGGACGAAGGCGTTGATTTCGTCTTCGGGATTCCTGGCTCGAACGTCAACGCATTCTACAATTCGTTATCGCGCTCGAAGAAGATCAAGCACTTGATCGCCCGGCACGAGGAGGGAGCGTCTCACGCGGCGGATGGTTGGGCACGAGCGACCGGCAAGGTTGGCGTTTGCGTTGGCACGTCTGGTCCGGCTGGGACTAACTTCATCACGGGATTGTACGCCGCCCAGGCCGACTCGATTCCGATCATCGCAATCACCGGTCAGCACGTCCGGGCAATGGAAGGCAAAGAAGGCTTCCAGGCGATGGACATCAGCGTGGTGGCCAAGCCGGTGACCAAAAAGACCTACTACGTTCGGGATCCCGAGCAGATTCCCTGGGTCTTCCGTGAGGCGTTTCGGATCGCCAAAGAAGGACGCCCAGGGCCGGTCCTGATCGATCTGCCGATCGACGTCCAACGCGGCGAGTGCCACTTCGATCCCGAGATCGATAGCCCACTGCCGTACCTGACCCCTGCCCCGGACCTGCGCCGGATCGAGCGTGCGGTCCAGATGCTCCTCGAAGCCGAGAATCCGGTCCTTCTGATGGGGGGGGGCTGTATTATCAGCGGCGCCTGCGAAGCGTTCGTCAAGCTGGCCGAACATCTTCAGATTCCGGTCTGCATCACCAGTATGGCCAAGGGTGGCATCCCGGCGAACCACCCGCTCTTTGCCGGCGAAGTCGGGATTCAGTGCAATCAGTTGTCGGGCAATCGTGTTTTCCTGGAATCCGACCTCGTCCTGGGCGTTGGCTGCCGCTTCGCCGATCGTCACACCGGCACGCTCGATGTCTACACCAAGGGCCGTCGCTTCATTCACGTCGACATCGACCCTTACCAGATCGGTCGGATTGTTCCCTGTGAGCTAGGAATCGTTTCCGATGCTAAGCTCGCCTGCGAGGCGCTGCTCGCCTCGGCTCAGTCTGCCACGCCACCTCGCTCGCCGAATGCACGAGTGCGTCGCATCCCTGAGCTGCGCCGTGAGCTGGCCCGCCGGGTCGACTACGATCAGACGCCGATCAAGCCAATGCGCGTCTACAAGGAGATCAACGAGTTCTTTGATCCCGAAACGATCTTCGTCACCTGCATCGGCAACCACCAGATCTGGGCGAACCAGCTCATGGATATCTACAAGCCCGGACACTTCATCTTCGCCGGTGGGGCCGGTCCGCTGGGCTGGGACCTGCCGGCAGCGATCGGGGTGAAGCTGGCAAAGCCAGATAAGCTCGTCGTCAATGTCACCGGCGACTTCGGTTTCCCGTTCTGCGGCGAAGAGTTGGCGATGGCAGTGCAGTACAACGTGCCGGTCGTCGTGATCATTGTTAACAACGGCTACATGAGCCTGATTCGCCAGAACCAGAAGTACGTCTATAACGGCTTGAACTACGAAGTCAGCCTCTGGTACAACGATGCGAACCTGATCGACTTCGTGAAGTGGGCCGAGGCATTCGGCGCATACGGCGAACGAGTGACCAATCCGGACCTGCTCAAGGCGGCCTTCCGCCGCGCTGTCGAGTCCAACCGCCCGGCGATCATCGACGTGATCGTCGAGCGCGACACCGACGTCGCGATGGGCAACAGCCTCGACGCGATTCGCGAGTTCGAGCCGCTGCCCGAACGCGTGCCGGCGCTGCGGTAGACAGATTTTCTCTTCTCGTCAAGCTGCCTTGAGAAGCCCGAGGGTATAACCGCCCTCGGGCTTCTCGCCTCACGTCACGAAGAAGCTTCCCACCAGGACCTTGCGGCTGTCGGATGCAAAGTAGGGAGAAGCGAGCTCGGCGCTCCATTCCCCGAGCTCGCTGTTAGCGGCGAGCAGGATACCCTGGGTGCAGCCGCAGGATGCATCGTACATCAGAGACGGTTGAAGTAGTCCCAGATCGTGTCGTCGATGCGAAAGCCGGTCTGGGGGAGATAGCGCGCGTCGCGCAGGACCGGCGTCTCGGCGCCGCCGGGGGATCGGACACGACCGTGACCGCGTTGGTCGACGATCCGCTATGGAACCTTTCCCCCAAATTGCTTGACAGGGTCATACGAAAATGTTAGATTAACACTGTAATTATTCATCAGGCGGAACGATGGACGAATTCACGATTGGCGAGCTGGAGGTCGCGAGCGGCGTTCCCCGACGCACGATTTACTTTTACGTCCAGCAGGGTATTTTACCGCCGCCCCGAGGGGCCGGTTTGGCGGCTCGCTACCAAGCCGCCCATCTGAACCGCTTACGAGCCATTCCGCGCTTCCGAGCGATTGGTTGGCGTCTCGACGAGATCCGGGAGTACTTTGCCAAGCACGCGGAGGAAGCGATCGCCGCGATCGCCCAGGGGGGCTCGGTCCGGGAAGGCGAAGCCCGGGAGGCCGGCACTTTGGCGAGTCCAGCGCCGGCTGCGTTTGCTCCATCGAATCCGCCCGTCTTTCTGGCGCGTTATTCCCTGACGCCCGGCGTCGAGCTGCTCGTCCGGCGCGATCTGCCGCCAGAGGTGGCCGAGCAGGTCGGTCGGCTCTTGGCCAGCGCGCGGGAGATTTTTGGTCCGGCTAGCCAGCCTCGGCCAGCAGTATCGGACCCACCTTAACCTGGAAGGGAGTAGGAACATGTCTCTTGCGTCGTCCAGCGCATCTTTTTCCCTTGGAGAGCTATTCGTCTCACCGCCAGACGGTCAGGTAATGACCGAGTCTTCGCTGCCACTCGAGCATATCGACGTCCAGGGCCAGGTGATCGGAACACTCGCCAGCTTTGCCCTGATTCAGCGCTTTGCCAATCCGTGGACCGAACCGGTCGAACTGACCTATCGCTTTGCAATCCCCGACCATGCTTCGCTGGCCGAACTGGCGATTCAAATTGGCGACCGATGGATTATTGCCGAGATCGCTCCGCGCCAGGAGGCGGCGACGCTCTTCCAGGAAGCACTGGCGCAAGGGCGACGGGCGGCATTGTCAACCGAAGAACGGCCAAATCTTTACACGATCCAGATTGGCAACGTTCAGTCGGGCGAGACGATCATCGCGACCTACCGCTACAGCATGACGGTTGGCTTCGAAGGGGGGCGGTTTGAGCTGGCGCTGCCTTTTGGGCTCACCCCGCGCTACCACCGTATCAGCGAGGATCTCAAGGAAGCAATGCGGACGACCGTAGTCATGGCACCGGCCGGCGCTCCGATCGCCGCGCTGGATCTGACCGTGGCGATTGACGCGGGCGTCGCGATTGCGGATCCGGAGAGCCCGTCCCACCGGATCGAGGTGACGCGGCTCGACGACCGCCGCTGTCTGGTCAAGCTGGTCGAGCCACGTTTGCCTAACCAGGATTTCGTTCTTCGTTATCCGACACGCGACCAGGCCGACGAGATCGCGTCCTCGGCCTGGCTGGCACGAGCTGGTGACGAGGACCTTTTGTACGCTACGTTTGTCCCGATGCCGCCAAGGACAGAGACCATAGCAGTCGAGCCACGCGAGTACGTCTTTATTCTCGATCGTTCCGGCTCGATGCATGGCCAGCCAATCGCCCAAGCCCGCAATGCCTTGCGCGCGGCGCTGCGTACCTTGAGCCCGGCCGATACCTTCCGGATTCTCGTCTTCGACAACGTCGTCGAATGGTTCGAGCCGAGTCGCAAGCAGGCGGCTCCATTTACTGACGCTCTCCTTGCCGCCGCGGATGCCTATCTGGACCATATCGAGGGGCGCGGCGGCACCGAACTGCTGCCGGCGTTGGAAGACGTGCTCTCCTTGCCCGCCGATCCCGAGCGGTCACGGATGATCGTGCTGCTAACCGACGGGGCCGTTTCCGCCGAAGAACAGGCGGCTGCGCTTATCCGGCGTGGTCTCAGCGAGAGAGTGCGTCTCTTTTGCTTTGGTATCGGCCCGGCGGTCAACCGTTACTTGCTCAACCGTCTGGCACGGCTTGGCCGGGGCACGGCCGAGGTGGTGGGGCTGAACGAGGACATCGAAGGCGCGATCATCCGATTTCAGGATCGGTTGAGTTATCCCGTCTTGACCGACCTACAGTTAGCGGTGATAGGAGCCGATCTGTTGGAAGTCCTCCCTTCCCCCCTGCCGGATCTCTACGCTGGTCAAGTGCTCTCGGTCATTGCCCGCCTGAAATGTGGTGGCCAGCCGGAGCTTACACGCGTCGCCCTGACTGGTCGACGCGGTAGCGAGCCGATAAAGATCGAGATCGAGGCTGCCCGGCCAACCGACGAGCCGCTGATCCGGCGACTCTGGGGACAGCGCGTGATCGATCGTCTCCTGGAAGCTCCGGCGTGTGAACGAAATGAGGTGGAGATCACAAAGCTGTCGCTTGCTCACCATATCCTCACGCCCTACACAGCTTTGTTGGCGATCGATTGCATCACGACTGATGCCGTCCAGCCACCGCGGCGAGTCTTCGTCGCGACGCCGCTACCGGAAGGGCTCCAGTACGCGTCTTTTGGTGTTTCTGCTAACCTTGTACGCCGCCGGTCTCCGCTATGGGCAAGTCTCACGGCTCGGTCCGCGCCACCGGTCCAAGACGGCCTCTCGAACCATGGCCAGCATCTATTTACTTCGGCCGGGCCCGACCACGGCCTCCAGGACCGGTCGGCTATGTACGGGGCAATAAACCAGGCCGAGTCCACGCCCGTGATCGACTTGGCCGAAGGAGAGCTCCGTCGGCTTGCCCGGCAGCAACGGGTGAGTGGTGCCTGGGGTGAAGACCACGAATCAGTCGAAGAGACGGCAGCAGCAGTCGTCGCGTTTGCCCGAGCCGGTTACACCCCAACCCGAGGAAGCTTCCGCCAGGCGATGAGTCGGGCCTTGCGCTGGCTCCAATCAGCACCCCGGACTGGCATCGAAAGGGTGTTGGTACTCTGGGCGCTTGGCGAGGTCGCGGTTGCCGATGGGAAGACCGAGGCCTTCGCGAATCTTGCCAAAGAGGCGATGACGGTGGGCGCAACGACGCCGTCGCCGCTCGTCGCGGCGATCGCGGTGCGCCTGGAGAGGCTGAGCGGCAAGGCGATCGAAACTGGGGAGGTGTCGGCAACCAACGATTACCGGGTCGCGGCGATTCTCGGTCAGGTGCCAAACACGGACATCGCTCAGCTATCCACGGCATGGCAGGCGTGTCTCGCGGCTGTGACTTCGGCGCACTTCCGACGGTGATCTATTGCCGGGACGAGCGGCGTCCAAGCTGTAGCTGTGCCCGCTCTTCAAAAGGGTTGGGGATTTGCCAGCTCGCTCCAGAATTCGGGAGGCAGACATGCTAGAGCGATGATTTACGCGGGGCCACCGGTCTGCACGAAACTGAAGATCAAGTTCAGGCCCGACACGTAGAGGTCGAGTTCGGCTACGCCGAGAATGCGTTCTGCGATTCACCATCATTTCTTAGCAATTGTCACCAGTTTCGGATCTCGGGGCAAGGCGGATCCCTATGCTCGGTCAGATCGTTAACCCACCGTGGTCTCGTTCACGCGATAGCGGGCGAGCGCATCCGGGTCGAGCTCGATGCCGAGGCCGGGCTTTTCCGGTACGGTGAGGTAGCCGTCGACAACCCGCGGTGGCTCGGTCAGCAACTCGGTCCGGAGCGGCGTCGGGTAGGCGGGGTAGCAGAGGTAGAGGGCGCTTGGCAGTGAGGCTAGCACGTGCAGGGTCGCCATGACTCGGATGTCATAGCCACAGCCACACGACACGTGCGGCATACATGGGATACCCCAGACACTCGCTAACGCAGCGATTCGACGCAGCTCGGAGATTCCGCCGCAGCCGACGCAGTCGGGCTGGACGATGTCGACCGCGTGCTGAGCGATCAGCTCGCCACATTCAAAGCGAGTGAAGCATCCCTGGCCCCCCGAAAGCGGCACGCGGATCATCTGGCCCAGGCGCTTGAACTCACGAATGTATTGCTCGTCTCCCCGGAACTGGAATGGCTCCTCAAACCAGGCCGCGCCCAGCTCCCAAAGGCGATCGGCCATGCGCAGCGCCATGGTGTGTTCGTAGGTTTTGTCGGTGTCGACGCCGATAACGAAGTCGTCTCCCAGAATCTCCCGCGCTTGCTCGACGATCTGGAAGTCTTTCTTCATATCGCCCGGCTCGGCAAGTCCGACCTGGCCGAGCCCAATGCGTAGCTTAATCGCCTGGTATCCCTCAGCGCGAAACTGACGGCACTCGTCGGCGACGACTTCGGGCTGCTTCATCGAGGGGGCAATGTAGACCATGACGCGGTCGGTGTACTGCCCGAGCAGGCGCGCGATAGGCTGGCCTGAACTCTTTCCCAGAATGTCCCAGAAGGCGACGTCGAGCCCACCCAGCAGGTTGCGCGGCCCGCCACGTAGCGCCGGGTAGAGCAGCTCCCAGAGGCGCTCAATGTTGCGCGGATCTTCTCCGCGAATCCGCGGCAGCACCTGGTCTTTCAAGGCCTGCGCGGCCTGGCCAAAGGGCGTCTGGAATTCGCCGAGGCCGGTGATCCCTTCATCAGTGTGCACCTGAATGACAATTCCCCCGACTACGTCGACCGCGTTGCGTCCCCAGCGCAGCGTCGTTGGAGCAGGATAGGAGACCTCGCTGAGCGTCACGGAAACAATCTTCATCAAACACTCCTATTATCAGACTGGACCTCAGAGGGCGGGGCAGACCTCTGCGTCTGCCCATACACATTAGCCGCGTAGCCCGGTCAGCACGATTCCTTCGATGAAGCTGCGCTGGGCGACGAAGAAAAGAATGATCACCGGCGCGGTAATCAGCACCGAAATCGCCATGATGTACTGAGTCATGTCACGTCCCCACTCCAGCCCCTGAAGAGCATTGACCCCCAGCGCAAGGGTCCGAAGCTGGGCCTTGTTCAGGTAGATCAGCGGACCCAGGAAGTCGTTCCACTGATGGAGGAAGGAAAAGATCGCGACCACTGCCAGGGCTGGCTTCGAGAGTGGAACGATGATCTGGCGCAGGAGGGTCCAAGGCTGAGCCCCATCGACGATTGCTGCTTCCTCAAGCTCGCGAGGAATCGTCAGAAAGAACTGGCGGAGCAAAAAGATGTTGAAGGCGCCGCCTCCGAACCACGTGGGCACGATCAAGGGCAAGAAGGTGTTGATCCAGTGCAGGCGGGTGAAGATGACGTAGATCGGAATTAGGGTGACGACGTAGGGCAGCATCAGGGTCGAGAGAATCAGCGCGAAGATCACGTCCCGTCCCCACCAGCGCAAGCGGGCAAAGCTGTATGCCGAGATCATCGAGGTCAGAACCTGCCCGGTCACCGCACCAACGGTGATGATCATCGTGTTCTGCAGATAGAGCAGAAACGGAAGCTCCTGCACGACGTAGGCGTAGTTATCCCAGTGAATCGGGTTGGGAATCCATTCAGGAGGAAAGACGAAGACCTGATTTGGTCCCTTGACTGACGAGGAGAGGAGCCAGACAAACGGCATGAACATCACTAGCCCGCCGAGCGAAAGGAGCACGTAGGCCAGCACTTGCCCCGATCGGCTTTGGCTAGTCGGCGAGGCGCGCACTGCCGATTTGGTCCTGACTCCGGCGATGGTCGATACTCTCTCCATGACTTTATTCCCCGATCTTTCCGCCTTCATAGTAGACCCAGCGTCCTTGCAAGCGGAACGCGAGCCAGGTCAGAGCAACGATGATCAGAAAGAGGATCCAGGCCATCGCCGACGCGTACCCCATCTTGAAGTATTCGAAGGCGTTGCGGTACAGATAGAGCACGTAGAAGAGCGCCGCGTTGGCCGGCCCGGCCGTGCCACTACTCGTACCGCCCGGCGTGAAGATTACGTAGACGATCGTAAAGACCTGGAACGACTCGATGATGCCGAGGACGAGATTGAAGAAAAGAACTGGCGACAGCATCGGGATCGTGACGTGCCAGAACTTGGTCCAACTGGTCGCACCATCGATACTAGCCGCTTCGTAAAGCTGAACGGGCACTCCCTGAAGCCCGGCGAGATTGATCAGCATGGCGTTGCCAATTGCCCAGAGGTGGATCAGTACGAGGGAGGGAATCGTCCAGGCCGGGTCGGTGAGCCAACCCGGCGCCGGCAGGCCCAAGGTCTTCAACGGCCAGTTCACCAGGCCAAACTCGCTGTTGAGAATCCAGCGCCAGAGCGTTGCCGTCGCGACAATCGGCACGATCGTCGGCAAATACCAAATGGCGCGATAGATTGCGACGCCGCGCACCCGCTGATTCAACAAAATCGCGATCAATAAGCCGATGATCAATGATAGGGGAATTGCCAGTAACGAATAGTAGGTCGTAATCCAGAGCGATTGGCGAAACAGACCGTCGCTCGTCAGCAGGTCGACAAAGTTCTGCAGCCCGACAAAGCTCGGCGGCTTGACCACGCTGTAATCGGTGAGGCTGAAGTAGAACGAGGCGAGGACCGGCCCGGCCGAGAAGCAGACCAGCCCAAGGATCGCCGGCAGCGCGAAGAGCCATCCGTAGAAATTCTGTTGGAAACGGCGCCGACGGTAAAAAGGTGCCGAGTGGCTCGATTCGGTCGGAGCTGAAAAAGAGAGAACTGACATCCGTCGCTCCACTGAGATTCCCTCTTCCTCTGGGAGAGGCTTAGGATGAGAGCTGCCTATTAATTTCGTCAGCTCTGGCAGCCCAACGGATGATTGGTATCCCCTACGTTACTTTCCCGGTATGCAAGAGAGTTTCGAGCTTCTGGCGCGTGTCCTTCGCAACGTCCTTCATCGCCTTCGTTCCATGGAAGACCTGATCGAAAATCGGAGTGAGGATCTGGTTCCACTCCAGGGCATAGCTGTCGTAGTAACTGCCGACCTTGTCACCAACGGCGCGGAAGTTCGGCGAGGTGAGCTGGTCGACGAAGACCTGGCGGTATTGCTTATCCGGGCCGCCTTTGCCGTCGAGAAAGCGTTGAAACAGGGATTTGCGCATAGGCTGCATTTGACCCGCATCGACCAGCATGCTCTGCCCCTTTTCGGAGAGACATGCCCAGTACATCCAGGTCCAAGTCGCGTCTTTCACCTTCGAGCTCTTGACCATGGCCAGGGGAGAGTAGTGGCCATAACTGGTAGGCACCTTGCCAGTAGGAAAGGGAAATACCCCATAGTGGACACCGGACTGGTTCGCCCGGCCGAGCGCCCACACGCCATCGTAGTTCATCGCGATGGTCTTGTTCGCAAAGGTAATCGGCGTCGACTGGGTAAAGGTCGGATCCGGCATCACGTGGTACTTGTGGACAAGATCGGCCAGCCATTGGATTCCTGCGACGACCGCGTCGTCGTCAAAAGGGACCTGGTGCTGGGTCGGTGGGCTGCCCACCGATCCGACCAATGGCTCACCCCCATTGCCAAAAATAAACTGCATCGCTCCCCAGGTTTCGATACCCGAACCACTGAAGCCAAATTGCTTGACTCGCGTCGGGTCAAAGCCGCCCTGATCGGCGCGTTTGCCGTTGAGATCAATGGTCAGTTTTTGGGCGGTCGTCAGCAGTTGATCCCAACTCATCGGCTTAGTAGGATCCGGAAGCGGCACCTGCGCCTCGTTGAACAGGTCGATGTTGAAATAAATGCCGCAGCCGCCCGAGTCCCAAGGTAACCCCCAGCGTTTTCCTGCGTAAGTCAGAGCGAACCAGGAGTTCTTGTCAAACTTGTCTTCGGAGAAATCGCTCGTCGAGCGCAAGTAGTCGTCGACAGCTTCGGCAATACCCAGGCGGTAGGACGCGCCGTTGTCAGTGGCCGAGTCAAAGTAGACGTCCGGTGGGGTGCCGCTGGCGATCTGAAGCTGCAGCTTCTGGAAGAAATTGCCAGTCGTATCATCGAATTCAACTTGGATCCCCGGCTGCTCCTTCTGAAACTCGGCGAACTGGCTGCGCATGAGTTTGAAGATGTAATCGTCACCGCGGTCCTGCATCTTGACGACCGTCGTGCCGCTTTTTGCCGGCGGGGTTCCCGCTGGCACCTGGGTGGTCGGTGCGGCTGCTTTCGTCGGCGCCGGGGCCGCGGACTGGGCCGCCGGACTGGAGGGGGCCGGCTGAGCCGCGCACGCGGCGAGCAGCGGGGCGATCGTGAATCCAGCAATCCCGACTCCGACTTGCAGAATCTGACGCCGATTGATCGATTGAGATTCCTCTAACTTCCGCATGGCCTTCTTTCTTGCAGCTCCTTTGCTGTGTTTTCACGCATCACGTGATCACATACAACCTACTGAATCTGCTTGGCCATCAGTATAGTCGAGTTCATCGACCCGAGCAATCGTCTATTCGATCACGCGAATTCCTTCCTTCCGCGCGACACCGTGCAGAAACTCCGCAGCGACGCCCCACTGCTCGTAGCTGGCGCCTTCGACGATCAATGGGTACTCTGGATTCAGCGCTTCCATTCGGCGGAAGTAGGTTCCGAAGTCCAGATTGCCGGTGCCCGGGCAGCAGGCGTCGATATGGATGGTGAGCTTGTCGAGGATCGTCGAGTCCTTGGCGTGGCCGCTGACGATGCGGTCGCCGAGAACGTCAAACATGTGATCGATCGCCGGGCCGGTGTTGAAAGCGGTTTCCAGAGTGATCCAATTGGCCGGGTCGAGGTCGCAACGGACCCAGGGCGAGTCGACCGCGTCGAGGACGTCGCGGGTGACCTCCGGCGAGCTCAAGGTCACGAGTTGGTGCGCTTCGAGACCCAGGTAGACCCCGGCGTCCTCGGCGGCGGGCGCGGCCTCGCGCAGGCTGCGAATGAGCTGGCGCCGGGCCAATGGCGTCCAGTTGTCCGGATGGGGAAACCATGGGCCACGCGGATTCAGGCTACCGGGACCGGTATCGATCGAGCGGGCGCCAAGCCAACCAGCAATCTTCAAGCTGGCCTGGAGAACTTTCACCGCTTCGGCGCGCTTGGACTCGTCGGGGTGGATCAGACATTGCCAGTAACCGGTCGTTTGGTAGAGTCTGAGTCCACTGTCTTCAATGACTGCCCGTGCGCGTCGGCACTGCTCCCGGGTCGTCGTCAGAGGGTCGTTAGCCCGAAAGCGGGTGAAGATGCCACTGTAGCCAAGCTGCCGAACCTCGTGGCAGAGCTCCGGACTGAGATCGTCCATGTTCGCGGGTAACTTTCCACCACAAACGCCGAGTCGCATTCTTCCCTCACAATGTCCTTTGAAGCGGGCAACGACATTGCCCGCTTCAAAAACTATAACTGAAATGGCCGTTTGAGCATGTATTGAAATCGCCGACCGCGAGGGTCACCGTGGCTCAGATCCTGGATCGCCCTCAACTCCGAACCGATCAGTCGGTCGCTCCGAAGCTGAGAGCAACCATCTGGTGGCCCTCCAGTCTTGGTAAGATGAACTCTACCCGGCCATTCGCCAGGTGAAAGCTTAGCGATTGATTTTGGGGGACCGCAACAACTGAGCGCACTGGCCGGTCAGTCTTGATCGAGAACTTGACCTCGTGCAAAGGAATTACATCTTCGATCACGTCGAAGTCGAGGCCGCGCCGCTCCGGGATGCAGTGGAGGGCGTGGAGGATCCAGCGATGCTCGGCGGCTTGCTCGTTCAGGGCGGCGAAGAGCGTGCTGGGGCCGGAATGGCGCAGGAGTGGCTCGGGCAAGAGCAGTTTCAAGGCGTTGAGGAGAAGCGTTTTGCACCAGCGCGGGGCGTTTTGATGGTACTGGCTGAAAATCGGGTGGCTGAAGTAGATCGCTCGACCATTCTGGACGATGCCTGGACCGCCAACTCTCCCCGAAGACGGAGTTTGCCGGTGCGAGCAGAAGTGCTGGTAGGTCCGGTCGAAGTAAGGCTGGACGAGGTTCGCGAGCACCGTCGTGCCGTGCGCGGCAGCGATGTCGAGGCCACGAATGTACATGACGTGCTCGGTGGGAGGCAAGCCTTCGCCGATGGCCCCGGTTGGGAGCAGGTACTCGGCGTAATCGCCGCGGGGGAAGTGGCGGCCGCGAACGAGCCTGCCGTCGAGATCGCGCGGACCGTCGCTCGCCAGGCGAACGCCCAACGCTGGCAGAGCGAATCCGGTCTTCTCGGGATTCAAGCCCGATTCGAAAGTCGCGATCAAGGCGCCGCCTTTTGCCAGATAGCTTTCGAGCTTGGCCGCGAAGGCCGAAGAAACGGGAATGTTGTCCGGGAGAATCAAGACTTTGTAAGGCGACAGGTTACTCGCCGAATCGAGAATGTCGAACTGAATGGCGGCTTCGTCCAGCATGCGCTCGGCGCCGGTGATCGCAACCGGTAGGTTGCGCGCGTCGCCGCCAAGGAACTCTTCGGGGGTGAAGAGGCCAACCTCGGTCACGGCCTTGGCTCTGTGGCACCACGGCTCCTTCTGCTCGATCTCGCGGTACACCTGGCCGACCAGATCGTAGACGTAGGGGTCGATTCTCCCCGATGGATGAAGCTGATCGCCGATCATGCACTTGGCGCCGAGGGCGAGCATACGAAAGCACTCGTACTGGAGCGCCGGTAGATTCTTAAACGAGTGGAAATCGCCCCAGGAGGTGTGAAACTTCCCGGTCTGAGCCAGGCAGTCGTTGCCGAGATTCCGGGCGTAGCGCATGCTGACCGGGAAGTGCAGGTAGCCCCAGCCCCCGCTCGGCAGTGTTTCGAGCTCAAAGTGGGAATAGGCGTGAGCGACCTCGCGGTGCCGGGTGCCGATGTGGCCGGCGTTGTAGTAGATGCTCGCTTCTGGATTCAACTCCCGAACGAAGCCCGACATGTCGGTCTTGAAGCGGTTGATCGTTTGAAGAGCGAATCCTCGACGTGCCTCGGCATTGGTCGGGTCAAGTCCTTCGGCTTCCATTAGCGACCGACAGTACCGGCACGCGCACTCGCGCGGTTGGACGATGTCAAAGAAGAAGCCATCGACCGGCAAGGTCTCGAGGATTTCCCGGGTGTGCGCCTTGAGGAAGTCGCGGTAGGGCGAATTGAGGCAGAGCTGACGGTAGAAGCCGGCTTCAATGGTACGCGTACCAATTGGGTAGCCGTTCTCGTCGAGGATCAGCCACTCGGGATGCTCGTTGGCAGTGAAGTGATCCCATTGAACGGTGGTGTAAATTGGGACGCGAATGTTCCGGGCGTGGCAGGCGGCAATCTGGTCTTTCAAGAGGTCACGCGTGAGGTGAGGATGCCGGCGCTCCGGATTCAGCTTGGTATCGTAGTAAATCAGGCCATGGTGGCAACGGGCAAAGCAGGTAATCGAGTTAACGTGCGCCTTTTCAAGGGTCGTGACGAACTCTTCCGGATCGAAGTCAGCACCAACTCCGAGAATATCCGGGCTAGTATGGAAGTCGAGGTGAATCTGACGGAAGCGCAGGTCGAGGGTGCTCATTGGATCGCCTCCTCAAGGAAGTGTCGGTAGGGGCCGAGTGCGGCGACAAGATCGATCGCGCCGCGATTGTAGCAAGGCCGACTGAGATTGACAATCGACACCGAGTGTTCCGGCCGGAGCGTTACATGGTAGACTCAGAGATCCAAAGAGGCACATGCGGCGGAGTGGAGAGGCCGCGGCAGGGGCGGAAGGAGATGAACGTGCCACACCAGCATACTCATGCGCACGAATCGACGCACCCACCAACGACATTATTCCGTTTGCGCCTAGCGTTGGGATTGACCGTGCTCTTCGTCGTCATCGAGGCAGTGGCCGGGATTGTCGGACACAGTTTGGCGCTGCTCTCTGACGCCGGACACAACCTGACCGATGCCCTGGCGCTTGGCTTGACCTTCTGGACCTACATGCTCGCCAGTCAGCCAACCAGTGCACGCCGTACTTATGGCTTCCACCGGGCCGGTATCCTCGCCGCGTTGCTCAATACCATCGTGCTCGTCGTCCTGGCGATTGGCATTATCATCGAGGCATATTTTCGCTGGCAGCGACCGGAGGCGGTCAATTCTTTTTTGATGATCAGTGTCGCCGCGGTCGCGATGGCTGTGAATCTCGCGATTGCCTTCGGACTGCACGGCGCAGCCCATCACGACGTGAACGTGCGTGCGTCTTACCTGCACGTCGCCGGCGACGCGGCATCGGCCCTTGGCGTCGTCATCGCCGGGGCCTTGATGCTTGTCACTGGTCAGGTCTGGCTCGATTCGGCGGTGTCGGTGCTAATTGCTCTGTTTATCCTCTGGTCCAGTCGAGGGGTGCTGGTCGAAACGCTAAACATTTTGCTCGAGAATACCCCATCGGACATCGACGCACGGGCGGTACAAAAGGCGATGTGCGCCGTCCCCGGTGTTCTCGACATTCACGATCTGCACCTCTGGAGTGTGTCCTCAACGATCCGGGCGGCAAGCGCACACGTTCTCGTCAAAGATCAACCGGTCAGCCAGGCCTGCCGGATCCTTTCGCAGGTCAACGAAGTACTTGGGGAGAAGTTTGGGATCGCACACACCTCGCTTCAATTAGAAACCACCGCTTGTGATCCAAGCGACGTTTTTTGCCACCTCCATCGACACTCGTCGCAAACCGTTCACTTTCACCACCACTAACTTTACTGATTCAGGAGTGCTAATTCCCTCTTCCAGTCGGTGACGAGATGGAAGAGGATGCCGTCTGGCTCTCGGAAAGGGCGATATCGCAAGGGCAAGTCCCAAGGCCGCGAAGGCTTCCCGGAGTCTGTTATTGCTCAGGGAAAATGGGCTCATTCTCACTTTCGGTGGTGCGATCAGGCAGAATGTCCTAGAGCCGTGCGGCATTTCGGCCCGTGCGGAAGTTCTTGCATTCTGAGGTCACACTCTTGTCTCTCGCCACGCTCTTTCCCCATTTGGTTGGCCTGCATCTCGAACG
>JAJPIK010000007.1 GCA_021324795.1 Chloroflexota bacterium | reverse complement strand
GCGTCACTCCACGCTCGGCGACGCGACGCCCACCGAATACGAGACCCTTGCCAGGGAGGTGGTTATCGCCGAACATCACCCTGTCCACGAAACCGGATCAAGCTCACCGTGTTGCTTGCGCGATTGCCTGGCCCACCAAAGGCAAAAAGTGCGCGAACTGATCAACCAGGCGCTTTGCCTGATGATCCGCTTGTTCAGCGAGATAGTCTCGAACGTGCTCGGCTTGGGCTTTGCTCGCTTCGGCGATCCCGATCAGCTTGGCGTAGGCGCGCTGGAGACTTTCGGCCGCTTCTTCCCCCTTGCGCCGGGCCACGCGATGGATTTCTTGGGCCAGCCGCCGCACGCTCCGGCTGTGACTCCGAAACACCGCCGTGGGCAGGTCACTCCCTTCCGCCATAATATCCTTCGCCCGACGGAGAAGGCGACTGAGCACGCGCACCCCGTCGCCCAGAATGCGACTGTCTGTCGGGTGGTGAATGTTCGCCTCCACCACCGTCGTGTCGGTCCGCAGTTTGCGGCCCCGGGTCACTTTCAGCGAGCGGGCCAACTGGACGACCCGCTCATTGAGGTGCTCCAGGGTCTGCGGACCGATGAGCTTCGCCCACCGAATCAGGGTGGTGTCATCGGGCACCGGTTGGAGATACACCCGACAGAATTGGCGCAGGACGAGGCTATCGCCAACGGAATGCTCGGTTTCTTCGTAACTCCAGCGGTAGAGGCGTTTGACGACGAGCATGCGCAAGATGACCTCGACCGGCGTAGAGTGACGACCACGGGTTGCCGTGTGGGGGTAACGGCGCAGTAAGTCGGACCGCACCTTCTGAAAGAGGATGTCGTCGTCGAGGAGACGATCAAGCTGAACCAATTCCGGGTCCATCGCCCGGCCAAGCTGGGGGACCAGGGCAAACAGATTCAGCGGATCGTAGCGATTGCGCAGCATGCGGCTCCCTTGGGATCAAGAGTATCTACATATCATACCTTATGCCTCGTATTTCGCACCTAAAACTAGTACTAGAAGCGCGGCCGAAAACCCCTGTAGCGGCTAGTTGGGCCGCTCAGAATTGGCGAAATTCCTCCAATTCTGAGAGAGCGAAATCTGCCAAAAACGACTTTTCGGCCGCGCTTCTAGCGTGAAGCCTCGGCGTTGAGTCCAAAGGTACCGCAGTGCTTGTTCGCGCTCACGCAGCATGGGGAGAATGAGGAAGAGTGTCATCAGAATGGTCGAGCCGAACGCGACCAGTGGCGGGTCGGTCGGATAGGAATGCTCCATGGCCAGCTTCTCCGCAATGGGGGTCAGGCCCCAGACGAAGCTCGCGCTGAGGGCGTGAAGCATCACGGGATCGGTACTCAGCCCGCGAAACGGCGACCGCTCGCGCAGTCCATCGGCAGACCTGTTGAGGACGTAGGCTCCGGCGAGAATCGTCAGAATGCCGATAAGGCCGGGCAGCGTGGGCACCTCGCCGAGCGTCACGACGGCTACAATCGCAGTGAAGGCGGGATTGAACGTCAGAATGGGCGTGGCCAACGAGGCATCACCTCGTTGGAGTGCATGCGTGGAAAGGAAGGTCGCCATCATATTCAGGACGCCTGACCCGAAGATTCCCAGCCAGAACACGGCGTCGACGGCCGGAATCGGGAAGAGAAGGAGTGTGACGAGTCCGAGTAGGGGCAGCGAGAGGCCATTTACCGCCCAGGCGACGACCGACGGTGGACACTTGGCCAGGGGACGCTTATTGACGATGGGGAGAAACGAGGTCAGACATGCCGATAGGAAAGCAAAGACGAGCCACATCGCACTACCGTTCTCCTGCACCAATAGCGCCGGCGGTAGGATCGAGTAGCGCCTAAGCGCAACTCCTACCATATCACGTACCGATGCCGTGAGGACCTCTACTCCTGCACGATCATCACCACCAGCGCCAATGAGACGATGCATCCGCTGCACGATCGCACGCCGGTGATCCTACCTGCAGATGCGTGGGACCTCTGGTTGGACCTATCCGTGACTGATCGCCGCCGGTCGCAGTCACTCCTGCAACCCGCTGCCGACGACATCCTGGAAGCCTTTCGGGTCTCGCCGCTCGTGAACGACGTCCGCCAATGGCTCACAACTCGTTCTCCCGGTGGAGTCGTAGCCCGTGGCCTTCTGCTCGTCTCGAGTTCTCCCCCGGTGACTCGGACAATGAACGGCCGGATCCTGGCGTGCACGCCCACCCATCCGGGAAGGCTGGGAAAGAACTTTCCATCTTTCCGAACTCTCCGGAGCTGGGACTGCCTGACGACCGTCGCGGCTGACAATCTCGACCAGGCGTCGCGATTCGCACTCTGACCTCGGGGCCGTGTTTCGGTTCAGACGCACAGGCCATCAGACCAGGAACCATCTCCCCCGTTTGCGTCCGGTAATCCTCAGGTACTTGAGCATCCCGCAATCACGACGGCTCGCTTGATCTCCGCCAAAGCTCGCTCCAGTTAATCCACCGGACATTCGCAGGTAGCTGACCGGTAATTAGCGACCTCTAGGCTGGACGCAAAACGACAGCTTCACGAGGTCGCCAATGGAACTTCCTTTCGAGCTCGACTGGACCCCGCCGCGCCTGACGCGGTGGAATCTCCTCCACAACCCGTTTTTCTGGTTTGGCGCGGTCGCGGTGTGCGTCGCGTTCGCCGTCCTGGCCTGGACCCACCCCTGGGCGCCACCAGCCGACGTGCCGCCGGCGGTGGTCGCCATCTCCAGCGTCCCGGCCGGTGCGACGGTGACCGTCGATGGACGGGACTGGGGGCACACTCCGCTTGACGTCAGGCTCGCACCCGGCTCGCACGAGGTGTCAGTCCAGCAGGCCGGCTACGTCGAGATGAGCTATCGGCTCACGCTCGCGTCGGGCGCTCGAACGCCGCTCCACGCGGTCCTCTGGCGCGAGGAACCGACGGTCACGCCGCTTCGCTCACCGCTGCCCGGCGCGCAGGTCGTCG
>JAJPIK010000081.1 GCA_021324795.1 Chloroflexota bacterium | reverse complement strand
GGGGCGGCGCGTGCTGGCGGGTGGTAGGCCCTGCGAGCTACAGGGCTCCAGGCTACAGACGGAAAAGACGGGCGCCTGTTGGCTGTCCCAAGACGACCTAGCCCCCGCTAGTTAATTGTTGTTTAACACTTTCCTCATAACACTCTTACTACTTTCTTAGTACTCTCTCAGGGTTCCCTAGTAGTCTGTTAGTATAGAAAAACGGGGAGATGAAAGAGCTAAGAATCGGCTTCGAAGCACTGCTCAGTGAAGTCCGTCGATTCACGGTGCCGGTTGATCTCTTGGTTCCCCCCGACCGTTTTGAATAAGATGAAAGAGGTATCCATGCGCACGAGAGTGGTTCGATCGATTTTCCTCGTCGTCATGGCGCTAGTGTTAGTTGGCTGCTCTAGCCTTTTGGCTCGATCGGGCGGCGCGGTAGTTAGAGAGCGTTCTGCAACGTCCGCGACAGCCGTGGCAACCACGGTACCGTCGACGTCGTCGGCCGCGTCGGCGGACTCAGCAACCCCCGTGGCTCCGACGGCCACTTCGCCCGCGGCCGTGTCACCGACCCCGGTCCCCACGACGGCGCCGTCTCCCACCATCGCGGCTTCGCCGACAGCCGCGCCACAGCCCGCTACGTCGCCAGCCGTGGCGTCTGGTTCGACGAGCCGAGCGCGTCGGACGGTAGGCTCTTCGCCGACGACTACGTCCCGAACGGCTACTGCCCCCAGCGATGCGGTGATCGCGGCCATCAAGGCGGTCATCCAGAAGGCGAACAATGAGCAGCAGCAGGCTTTCGCCAAGGGTGATCCAACGATCATGCAGGATACCGCGACGAGTCAATATTACAATCAACTCGTCCAGATCAATCAGGAAATGGCCCAGGGCGGTGTCTCTGCGATTAAGCTCATTCGCCTGGAGTGGGGGCCGATCACGATCCAGAGCCCAACTGTAGCTCAGGCGACGACTTTCGAGACTTGGCAGACAACCTACTCGGATGGCTCGGTCGATCAGTCGCGCGATCGTAACGACTACACTCTTGTCCAGCAGCAGGGCGTCTGGAAGATCCAGAGTGACGTCCAGCCGACGACTAACCTCGATCAACCGCCAGCCGTCCCGTCGACGATCCCGGGAACAGCCCCCGCGACCTCACGCACGCTGCCGGCCCAGTCCGACGTTTCGAGCAACTGGTCAGGTTACTCGGCGACCGGTGGCACCTACACCGGCGTAAGCGGAACCTGGATCGTTCCGGAGTCGACCGGCACTGGAAACATTGCGAGCAGCGCCACCTGGGTGGGCATCGGTGGCGTCAGCAGCCGCGATTTGATTCAGGCCGGCACCGAGGATACCAGCGCCGGTAACGGCCGCGTCAGCTACGATGCCTGGATCGAGACGCTCCCTCAGGCTTCCCATCGAATTCCTCTCACGGTTCACCCGGGGGACTCGGTGTCTGTCTCGATCCAGGAGCAAGGTAACAATCAGTGGCTGATCGCTTTCAAGAACAACACGACTGGAGAAACCTACCAGACGAGCGTCCAATACCAGTCCTCGCTGTCCTCGGCTGAGTGGATCGAGGAAGCGCCAAGCGCTCGCCGACAGCTCCTGCCTTTGGACAACTTTGGCACAGTGCAGTTCACCAACGGGACGGCGATCAAGGATGGCAAAACGGTGACAATCGCTCAAGCCGGCGCGCAGCCGATCACGATGATCGACTACCGTGGTGACGCGCTCGCGACGCCGTCATCATTGAATAGCGCTGGAACTGGCTTCAGCATCAGCCGCTCGACGACTACAACTACGCCCTCGACCGGTATCCAACCACGACGGGGTCGCATCCCAGGCCGCGAGTTCTATCCCAATCCATCCGACTCAACCAATCCATTTTTTCCACTCGGTCCGTCGTTTGGCTACGGGACCTAACATCGCAGGCCCTCGCCCTGTTAAGGCGAGGGCCTGGTCCGCGGCCTGAATGGTATCAGCAGTAGGAATTGGACTGAAATCCTTAGAGTGCATTCGCGCTCTCGTGGACCTTTAGCTCGATTCCCGCTGCTGCCTTTTGAAGGGGAGAGCAATCTCCCCTCTCTCATAGGCCATTATCATACCGAACTATTTTCTTGGTCGGTGGATGGCGCTGAAATACACTATCCCCTAAAAACTAACTACTGACTATGGACTATGTGCATTCTCGCATGTCGTTGCCAGGCATCTGTACTTAAATTGTGTTACCATCACGGCAGGATTAGCCAGCGCGTGTGAGGAGTTATCGTGAAACGGCCGGTTAAAGTAAGCATTACCTATTGCCTCGAATGTGGCTACCAGAACGAAGCGTTCGCCCTTGCTGAGGCGCTGATTAACGAGTTCCAGGTCATGCTTTCGGGAGTCGAACTTGTCCCTTGGGTCAACGGCTCCTACGACGTCAAGGTGAATGATGACCTCGTCCATTCAATGTACCGTGACGGTGGCTTTCCAAGCAAGGAAGTGATTTTCGAGGCGGTCCGCCAGCGGATCGAGGCGGGAAGTTGAGGCCTCGGTGGAACCGATCTATCTTGATTACAATGCGACGACGCCGGTCGATCCACGGGTCGCCGAGGCGATCCTGCCGTATCTCGTTGGCGGGTTAGCGAGCGGCTTTGGCAATCCCTCCAGCTCGCACGCCTATGGTCGGCGCGCTTATCTGGCGGTAGAGGAGGCCCGGAGTCAGGTTGCCCGGATTCTCAGTTGCGATGCCGCCGAGATCGTCTTCACCGGTGCGGGCAGCGAAGCAGATAATCTAGCGATCGTCGGTGTGGCCGAGGTTTACCGTGAGCGCGGCAATCACCTGATCACCAGCCAGATTGAGCATCCAGCGGTGCTGAATACCTGCCGCTACCTCGAGCATCGTGGTTATCGGGTAACCTATCTGCCGGTCGACGGTGAATGTCGGGTGCAGGTCGCCGATGTCGCGCGGGCGATCACGCCTGAGACGATTCTGATCACGGTGATGCATTCGAACAATGAGACTGGCACCTTGCAGCCGATCGCGGAGATCTCCACGCTGGCGCGATCGCGCGGCATCCTCGTCCATACCGATGCTGCCCAATCGGTTGGCAAGCTGCCGACCCGAGTCGATGATCTGGGCGTGGATCTGCTCACGATGGTCGGCCACAAGCTCTACGCTCCCAAGGGGATTGGCGCGCTCTACGTCCGAAGCGGCGTGCGCTTGGAGCCGCTTATCCATGGGGCGGGTCACGAGAGCGGTCGACGTGCGGGGACCGAGAATGTGCCCTCTATTGTCGGCCTCGGTAAAGCCTGTGAAATTGCTTTGAGCAGTCTCCTGAAGGAAGGAGAGCGCTTGGGCGCCTTGCGCGATCGGCTCACCCGGAAGTTGGCCAGCAGCGTGCCTGGCCTCGCCCGCAATGGCCATCCCAGCGAGCATCTACCGAATACGGTCAACGTTAGTTTCCCGGGAGTTGATGGCGAGGAGTTGCTCGCGGCGACACCTAGCGTCGCCGCCTCGACTGGCTCGGCATGCCACGCCGGCCGCACCGAGCCGTCAGCCGTGCTCATGGCAATGGGCCTTTCCCGCGAGCGAGCACTCGGGGCGGTTCGCCTCAGCGTTGGCCGCTTTACCACCGAGGCGGAGGTTGACCAGGCTGCCGAAGCACTCGTTGCCTCGTGGAGGTCACTTGTGGAACGTCGCTCCTAGAGTGCCGATCGGGCCGGCTCCTTCTCGTGCAATATCTCTAGCTAGCCTGGCTGCCGACTATTCTCTCTATTGGCAGAAGTTGGCAGAAGGCGGGGCTACCTTGTCCGTCAGTGTCTCACTCAGGCCGCGGGGCGCGCGGGAGTGAGAACGCCATCCGATGATAGCGCCGGCGCAAGATGAAGCATCTCTTCTTTGGCGCTGCGGACGGCCGTCAAGTACTGATCGGCCTCGGTGTCACTCAAAGGCGCTAGCTTCAGCCGTGCCATCGCCGCGCGGCACCAGGCTTCGTATCCCTCGGCCGCGGTCTCGATCAGGGCCTGGCTGACGAGCGCCGACAGATGCCGACATTCCTCGAGCTCAGATTCGTGCCGAGTGATCAGCGCGCTGAGGATGCGCTGCCGCTCGTCTGGTGTTGTCGCTTTGACGATGGCGAGCTCGAGTTTGGCGCGTTCGGCCAAGAAGAAAGGCGCCCTAGTGCGTCGCCAGACTTCATCCGCGACGAAGGTAAGGAACTCGTGAGGAAGTGGGGTCTTGAGGTCATTCCAGACGGTGAGATCTTCTTTGATCATCACTCCTCCCGGCGGTTACACCGCTCGACGGTCGCACGACAGCATCCGTGCCGAGAAAGGGTGCCTTTCTTCGAGATTGTGTTTTCGAGCTGCTCTTTAACAATAATGTGACTGACTGAGATTTGCAATATCCAGACGTGGCCATGTAGATTCCACATTGGCTTTCCTCTAGGATAGGGACCAGCAAGAATCCAAACTTGAGGGGGAAGCTCGCATGCCCGCTCACCCACGCATCGCCGAAGTCAAGACCTTTCTCGTTAACGCCGACGACGGCAAGCACGCTGAGCGACCACGTGGTCGAAACTGGCTGTTTGTGAAGATCACGACCGATAGCGGCGTTTATGGAGTTGGTGAAGGGGGTGGCTGGCCGGAGGTTGCCGAAAGAGGGATCAACGAGCTACGCCACTTCTTGATTGGCGAAGATCCCTTCGCGATCGAGCGACTCTGGCTAAAGCTCTAGGACATTCTGCACGGGCACGGCCTGACTGGCGCCGTCCGTGGCGGCGTGCTCGCGGCGATCGACACGGCACTCTGGGATATCAAAGGTAAGGTTCTCGACGTCCCGGTCTACGAGCTGCTCGGTGGCAAAGTGTGGGACCAGATCAAAGTCTATGGTCATGCTAACACACCGTCCCAGGCAAAGATGCTGACCGACCGTGGCTTTACCGCCTTCAAGTGTGCGCCGAGGGTCGAAGTGGTTCGAGCGCTGCGCGAAACTGTAGGGCCGCACGTCGAAATTGGCGTTCACGGTCATGGCGAGCTTTCACCCGGTGCCGCAGTCGAACTCGGTCGCGCCTGCGAGCCCTATGCCCCAGCCTTCTACGAAGAGCCAACCTCGCCGGACGACATGGAGGCGCTCGCCAAGGTCGCCGCGAAGGTTAATATTCCGATCGCCATGGGAGAGCGGCTTTTTAGCAAGTGGAGCTTCCGCGACGTCCTCGACCGGAACATCGTCGATTTGATTCAGCCGGAGATCACCCGCCTGGGTATCCTTGAGCAGAAGAAGGTCGCGGCGATGGCCGAAGCGCGCTCGGTCAAAGTCGCGCCCCACGATGGCTCGGCCGGACCAATTGCCGAGATGGCAAACCTTCATCTGTGCGCGTCGATCCCTAATTTGCGCTTCTTGGAGCATCGTGCCGAGGACGTACCCTGGCGCTCGACGGTGGCAGTGGGAGTCATCCCCGACCGTGACGGCTACATTGCCGTGCCGGATCAGCCTGGCCTGGGCATTGACATTGACGAGGCCGAATGCGCCAAGCATCCGGTCCTTCCGACGGAAGGATACGAATATCGCATCCGTACCCTCGACCAGATTCAGCTCGATCGGCCGGAATAGAGTAAAGTCCGCCTTCGTCTGCCTACTGCTTCTTGCCAAGCCCTCCCGCGTTCCGGAACAGCCGCCGGGTGAGCTCTCGCCCGAAACGGTCGAAAAGCCAGCCGAACAGCAGCATGAAGACCGGCAACAACTGGAAGTAGCGCGGAACATAGATGATCGTTTTCCGCGGCCGGCGCAGCACGCGAAGAATGGCCCCGGCTACCTGCTCGGCAGGGATGCCCGATTTGAGCTCGGGCTGGCGATCGAGCGGGAGGCCCATGGCCGCGTTGGAATTGGGTCTTGACCGCCCCCGGATTCACCATGGTCACGAAGACGCTGGTTCCCCGCAGCTCGCGATAGAGTCCTTCGCTCAAAGCATGGACGAACGCCTTGCTGGCCGCGTAGAGCACGCGCGTTGGCAGGACGAGGTCGTCGGGGACCGAGGCGACGTTGACGACCTGGCCCAAGCGGCACCCCAGCATCTCCGGCAGGGCCAGCGACGTCAGGTCGGCGACACATTCGACGTTCACCTTGAGCATAGCGCGTCGGCGGTCCGCCGGTAAATCGGCGTACCAGGCGTACTAGCCCACCCCGGCGTTTCAGAACGTCGATTCGCCTCCATCGCTCGCGCACCGCCGCGACGACACGCTCGCGCTCCGCCTCACTCGCCAGGTCCGCCGGAATCGGCAGCGCGACTCCCCCGGCTCGCTCGATCTCCTCGGTTAGTTGGGACAGCCGCTCGGCCCGCCGCGCGACCAGCCCGTGCTCATTTTGCATCGGCGATTCCTCTGCGATCCAAGAACTCGCAGACGAAGAATACGCTTAGGGACGAGGTCAGTTCAACCGCGCCAGCTTTCTGTTGACAAGACATATTAACGTACGATAATATATTGGCGGAGGGTAAGATTGATGCTCAAGCTCCCGGTTCTCCCTGTTCCGACGCCGCCTTTACCGGACGCTGAGAGGTTCGCTGAGCAACTCCGAGCTCTGGCCGAGCCCAACCGCCTGCGGATCATCGCGCTCCTGCGCGATTCGGAGCACTGCGTGTGCGAGATCGAATCGGCTATGGGCTTATCCCAGAGCTTGATCTCCAATCATCTCCGGGTCTTGCGGCGGGCCGGTCTGGTCCGCGCGCGCCGCGATCCGAGCGATGCCCGCTGGATCTACTACCGCTTAGAGCCAGATGCCGTCGAGCATTTGCTAGCTCGTTTGTCCAGGCTGCTTGACCTGTCGCACCTTGACCCGCGTCCGGTGGACTGCACGCCGGATGGGCGGCCGATCCGCCCGCCCTGAGCGGCTTTTTCATGAGAAATAGATCATCAATTGATGATCTTTCGAAGGAGATCCCGATGGCCACCGCTTCGGCCCCCGTGAAGAAGATCGTTCGTCCCAGCGTCGTCGCGGGCCTTTCGTTTCTCGATCGGTTTCTGCCGCTTTGGATCTGCCTGGCGATGGCGATTGGCCTGCTGGCTGGCGACGTACTGCCCGGGCTGGCGGCGACTCTCGACGACATGCAGCTTGCTGGAGCTTCGGTGCCGATCGGAATCGGTCTGCTCTGGATGATGTACCCGGTCCTCGCGCGCGTACGCTACGAGAATCTGGGCCAACTCCGGGGCACCTGGAAGATGCTCGGCCATTCACTGGTGATGAACTGGCTGCTCGGGCCGATTGTCATGTTCACGCTCGCCTGGATCTTTCTCCCGGATAGGCCGGGGTATCGGACCGGTCTAATTATGATCGGCCTGGCGCGCTGCATCGCGATGGTCTTGATCTGGAATCATCTCGCCGGCGGAGATGGGGAGGCCGCTGCGGTGCTCGTCGCATTGAACTCGATCTTCCAAGTCGTGGCATACTCCTTCTACGCTTACCTGTTCGTCACCTTGGTACCTGCCTGGCTTGGTCTTGGTACGGGCACGGTCGTGCGCATTGGCTTTGGAGAGATCGCCCGTAACGTGCTGATCTACCTCGGTATCCCCCTCATGGCGGGGGCGCTCACGCGCTACATCGGTTTCCGTACACGAGGCCAGATGTGGTACGAACAGCGATTCGTTCCGCGCATTGCTCCGACCGCCCTGTATGCCCTGTTATTCACAATCGTCGTGATGTTTAGCCTCAAGGGACGAGTGATTCTTAGCCTACCGCTGGACGTTCTGACGATCGCCATTCCCCTCATCTGCTACTTCGCCGTGATGTTTGGCATCGCCTTCTGGTCGGCCTGGCGGGCCGGCTACTCCTATGAGCACAGCGCTACCCTCGCCTTCACCGCCGCCGGCAACAATTTCGAGCTGGCGATCGCGGTGGCGATTGGGGTCTTCGGCATCGGCAGTGGCGAGGCGCTCGCCGCAGTCGTCGGCCCGCTGATCGAAGTGCCAGTGCTGGTCGGCTTGGTCTACGTTGCGCTCTGGACTCGACGGTTCTTCGGTGAAGTTTCCGCCGCTGCTGGGCGAGGGAGTAAGCGGCTTGCTTATCGCCGACAAGCAGGTAAGAACTGATGTCGTTTGGGGCGATGGACAGCACGGAGCCTCCTGGGATGACCGGTTCACAGACAAAGCAGCGAGTCCTCTTCGTCTGCACCCACAATTCAGCCCGGAGCCAGATGGCGGAAGGGTGGTTGCGGTGCCTCGCCGGCGATTACTTCGAGGTACACAGCGCGGGGATCGAGGCGACCTTCGTTCGTCCAGAAGCGATAAAGGTGATGGCCGAGGTCGGCATCGACCTTTCCCATCACGTAAGTAAGGCGCTCGATCGGTTCCTCCCCGAGTCGTGGGACTACGTCATCACCGTCTGCGACCAGGCAAAGGAAGCCTGCCCGTTTTTCCCGAGCGGCAAGCGCCGCCAGCACTGGTCGTTCCCGGATCCCTCGAAAGCAAAGGGAACGGAGGAGGAAAAGCTCGCAGTCTATCGCCAGGTGCGCGATGCGATTCGCGCCCGCATTGAAAAGTTCCTGCGAAAGGAAGGCACGAAATGACCGACTCATCCGAGGTTCGCGCTGCGGTGCGCGATCGCTACGCCAAGGCGGCTCTACGCGTGCTTCAGCCGCTGGCATCTGAGAGAGACGCCGGCTGCTGCGGCAGCCAGTGCGGTTGTGGTTGCGGCGACGCGGCCGATGCGATCACCGGCAATCTCTACACGACGGCAGAGATCGACGATCTGCCGGCGGAGGCGGTCGCGGTGTCGTTGGGCTGTGGCAATCCGACCGCGTTGGCCGCACTCAACCCCGGCGAGGTAGTCCTGGATCTTGGCTCTGGTGGGGGCATCGACGTGCTGCTCTCGGCCAAGCGAGTGGGACCGACCGGCAAGGTCTATGGCCTGGATATGACCGACGAGATGCTGGCGCTCGCCCGTCAGAACGCGGCCCGAGCCGGGGCGACCAATGTCGAATTTCTCAAGGGACAGATCGAAGACATCCCTTTGCCGGACCAGAGTGTCGACGTTGTGATCTCGAACTGCGTGATCAACTTGTCGACAGACAAAGGTAAGGTGCTCAGAGAGGCGTTCCGCGTCCTCAAGCCAGGTGGTCGCTTGGCCGTCTCCGACATCGTGATCGAGGGGCCGGTGCCCGCCGACCTCCGACGACAGGTCGATCTCTGGGACGGCTGCCTGGCCGGCGCACTCGAGCGAAGCGAGTATCTGACCCTGCTGGAGCAGACCGGCTTCGCCGACGTGAGCATTACGCCGACGCGCTACTACCAACCTAGCGAGATCCAGGATGAACACCTTACCGCCTGGCTCGCCATGCAAATGTCAGACGAGCGGGAGCAACTGGACCAGGTATTTTTCGGCGCCTTCGTGAGAGCGCGGAAGCCAGGTTAGGAACCCTATTCAATATATGGATGTTTCTCCGCCACTTCCTCGTTGAGTTCGACGCCCAGGCCTGGCTTCGTGGGGGGAATGATGTAGCCGTTCTCCCAACGGATCGGCTCGTTGAGAATCTCCGCGTGGAAGTTGCCCCATCGCTCGATGCTTTCTTGAATTAAGAAGTTGGGGCTGCAGGTGTCGATCTGGATGTTGGCCGCACCTTCAATCGGGCCGGTGTAGAGGTGCGGGGCAATCTGGGCATAGTGCGCCTCGGCCATTCCAGCGATCTTTTTTGCCTCGAGGATTCCACCGACCCGGCCGAGTGCCATCTGAAGAATCGCCGCCGCCTGCTTTTCGAGGAGTTCGCGGAACTCGTACTTCGTCGACAACCGCTCGCCGGTCGCGATCGGGATGCTTGTCGAGCGAGCGACTCTCCCCATCTCATCGCGGTTCTCCGGAGGCACCGGCTCCTCGAACCAGAGCGGATCATAGGGTTCAATGCGTTTGGCAAGCCGGATCGCGCTCGAGGTGGTCATTTGACCGTGAGTCCCGACCAGGATGTCGGCCTTGTCGCCAACTGCCTCACGGACCGTCCGCACCACGTTCTCGGCTCGCCGCAGGACGTCGAGCGAAAGCTGTTCCGCGGCGATCGTCGCTGGCCCAACCGGGTCGAACTTGACCGCGGTAAAGCCCTGCTCGACGTACGCGAGCGCGCGTTCGGCGGCGCGCTGAGGATCAGTGTGCGGACTTGGCTCGCCGGGCTCTTGGGCGTAGAGGTAGGTGTACGACCGGAGTCGATCGTGATACTTACCGCCCAGCAGGTTGTAGATCGGCTGGTTTAGCGCCTTACCGATGATGTCCCAGCAGGCCATCTCGAAGGCACTGATCACCCCCAGCATCGTCAGGTCCGGATGCTGAGCGTAGCCGTTCGAGTAGAGTGTCCGCCAAAGACGCTCAACCTCGAATGGATTGGCGCCGATGACGAGCCGCTCGCCCACGTCCTCGATCAACCGCACTGCGGCCCGAGGGTTGACCGGCACCCCATAGGCTTCGCCATAGCCCGGAATCCCGTCGTCGGTCAGGAGCTTCAGGAAGACCCAGTTGCGCCCGCCTCGATGTGGCGGAGGGTTGCCCACGACAAAGGTCTTGATCGTTTGGATGCGCATGACCACCGCTCCTTTCAACCTGAATTCTTTCAACCTGAATTGCCTGGCTGATTGAATCATTCTCCGGAGCGGTCGTCAAGCGCCAGAATGGGTGTGCTGGGCGTAAGTTACTTGGAAGGCTTCGGTACCGGAGGGATACCGAGGTCTCATTCCATGGCGTGTTATCTTGCGTGTTACAAGCTACAATGGACTACCAGCCACACAGTGGCAGAACGAAGACTGTGAGGAGGCTGCGATGTCTGGACAACCATCCGAGCCGATCTTTGAGGTGCGAATCCAGCGTGACGTTCCAGTGCCGATGCGCGACGGCACCCGCTTAGCTGCGGACGTGTACCTTCCGTCCGGCGACGGGCCGTGGCCGACCTTGCTCGAACGCACTCCCTATGGTAAGGATACCTCGTCAGAGATCTCACTTGGCGCGCCGGAGTACTTCGCGTCCCGAGGCTACGCAGTGGTGATCCAAGATACGCGTGGGCGCTTCAAATCGGAAGGCGAGTTTCGGCCATTTCACGACGACGGCTGGCGGGTGAATCGGGATGGCTACGACACGGTCGAATGGATTGCCGCTCAACCATGGGCGGACGGCAAGGTTGGAACGATTGGCGGATCGTATTCGGGCGCTACCCAGTATCAAATGCTACCAACCCGACCGCCCCACCTGGTCGCCCAGTTCGTCCGGGAGTCGTCGAGCGATTATCGGACCGAATGGGTCTATCGCGGTGGGGCGCTCGAGCTCGCGTTCGTTTTACCGTGGGCGCTCAACGTTACTCTCAATAATCTCGCCCACTTGGTGCCTGCTGCCGAGCTCGAGCGGCGGGCCGCGGTGCTGGCTGGTGTTCGCGATGAGATCGATACCTGGTTCACGAATCGCCCCCTCGCGCCGTGTAGTTTTCTCGCCGGGCTGAGCGACTGGTTCAACGAGTGGCTCGATCATCCCGACGACGGGCCTTACTGGTGGCAGTGGAACGTCGCTCTGAAGCACCACGAGGTCGACACGCCGGTTTATCATTTGGGAGGCTGGTTTGACGGCTTCTTGCGGGGAACGCTCGAGAACTACAAAGGCTTCCGGACGAAGGCTCGCAGCGGGCGCGCTCGCGCGGCGCAGAAGCTGATCGTCGGGCCCTGGATCCATGGGCCGACCAACATCGACCAGCGCGTTATTGGTGAGATTGACTACGGACCGGAGGCCGCGCTACAGCTTAACCCGGTGCGACTGCGCTGGTTCGATTATTGGTTAAAAGGGGTCGATAACGGTATCATGGAGGAGCCGGCTGTTCGCTACTTCACGATGGGGGCGAACACCTGGCAAACAGCCAGTGATTGGCCCCCACCAGACGCACGTCCGCTAGTTATGTACCTGGAGAGCGGCAAGAGTGGTAGCGCTCAATCGTTGAATGACGGGCGGCTGTCATTCTCCGCGCCCAGCGCAATCGATAGCCCCGATAGCTATCTCTACGATCCCGACGATCCGGTTCCCACCCGCGGCGGTGGGTTTCTGGGTAATCTGAACGGCGGCTACGACCAGCGGCCGGTCGAGCCGCGAGTTCTTACCTATACCAGCGAGCCATTGCCCCGAGACCTCGAAGTGTCGGGACCAGTAACGGCAACTCTCTATGCCATGTCGAGCGCTCGTGACACCGACTGGGTAGTAAGAATCAGCGACGTGGCGCCAGACGGACTCTCGCGCATCGTTGCCGACGGGATCCTGCGCGCCCGTTACCGCGACTCGGTGGAGCACCCGGCGCTCCTGACACCCCACCAGGTGGAGAAGTTCGAGGTCGATCTCTGGTCGACCAGTAACCTCTTTCGAGCTGGACACCGGATCCGTGTCGCGGTGACGAGTAGCTGCTTCCCGCGTTGGGATGCCAATCCTAATACCGGCGAGTTCTTTGGTCGCAATAAGGCTAGCGTCGTCGCGCTTAACACTGTGTTCCACGACGCCTTTCGGCCATCGTGCGTGACGCTATCGGTGCGCGGGTGACGACGGAGTCCCCGCCCTAAAGAGACGGGAAGAGACGGGGCAGGGACGTGGCGCTAAAGCGCCCGGGGCTGAAGCCCCCCGGTCCTGCCCCGTCCTTTCAAGGCGGGGAGGAATTTCCTAGCAATTATGATCGATCGGAGAACATCAATGCCAGAAGAAGATAGCGTCCAGCTACGGGAACGGGTTCGTGAAAAGCCCAGTGATGACCTCGTGCAGCACTTTAACGCACCCGCACTCGCTCGATCGCTCCAGGTCGCTTTCGAGCCACAAATGCAGATCCACCTCGCCCACACGGTCATGCTCGCTCGTCAGAAGATCATTAGCCAAGACGACGCGCGGGCGATCCTGGGTGCGCTCGTGGAGATCCACAAGGCTGGACCGGCCGGAATCGAGGTTGACCCTGGACTCGAAGATCTCTACTCGCACGTGGAGCGTGCCCTGATCCGTCGAGTCGGACCGGAAGTTGGCGGGCGTATGCATACCGGACGGAGTCGAAACGATCTGGGGGTAACGACCGCACGGATGGTCCTCCGCACTAGCCTCCTCGACCTGCTGGATCAGGTGCTCGCATTCCATCAGGTACTGCTCAATTTGGCCAGGGCCCACGTCGAGACGGTGATGCCTGGCCTGACCCATTCTCAACATGCACAGATCATTACGCTTGGCTATTACTTCGCCGCGTTTGCCGATGTCCTGGCACGCGACCTGGAGCGCTTGGAAGCCACTTACGACCGGGTGAATCGCAATCCCCTGGGCGCGGCCGCCTTGACGACGACCGGCTTTCCCTTGGATCGCAGCTTGACGACCGAACTCCTTGGCTTCGACGGCCTAGTGGTGAACGCTTACGACGCGATTGTCTCACGCGATGACGTCACCGAAGCCGCCGCGGCGGTCGCGCTGCTGATGACCAATCTGAGCCGACTCTGCGAGGACCTCTGGATCTGGAGCACGCTCGAATTCGGTTATGCTGAACTGGCTGACCGGTACTGCTCAGTCAGCAGCATCATGCCTCAAAAGAAAAATCCCGGCGTGATCGAGAAGCTGAAGGCGCTGAGTGCTCAGGCCATCGGTGACAGCATGGCCGCCTTCGCCGCGGTCAAGAATGTCTCGTTCAGCGAATGTGGCGACGCCCAGGCCGGTGGCAATCCCCCCTTGCACCAGGCGATCGAGCTCGCGATCACCGCGCTCGATCTGCTCCGTGGCGTGCTGCCGTCGACCACGTTCCGCAAGGAGCGGATGAAGTACCTGGCCGAGATCGGCTTCGCGACAATGACCGAGCTCGCCGACACGATCGTCCGCGAGAAAGGCATATCGTTCCGGATGGCCCACAACATCGTCGGAAAAACCGTCTTCCGCGCCCTCGAAGCGGGCAAGACGGCGATCGACCTGACCACCGAGATGCTTGACGAGTCCTGCCAGGATCTCTTTGGTCACTCGCTCGGGCTATCATCAGAAGCGCTAGCTCAGGCGCTCGATCCGTGGGGCAACATCCTCGTCCGCACTGTCACCGGTGGCCCAGCTCCAAGCGAGATGGCGCGCATGCTCGATCTCGCGGCGACTCGCCAGAAAGGTGCCGAAGCACGCCAGCAGCAGCGGCGCCAGCGTTTGTTGTCGAGCCGACAACTCCTCGATCATGAGGTCGCATTGTTAACGAGGTGACTCTGCCAAAAACTTAACGCGCGGTGAGACCACCATCGACGAGAATCACGCTGCCAGTTTGATAGCTGGCCTCCGAGGAGGCCAGGAAGGTGATGATTGGCGCGATCTCTTCGAAACGCCCGAGCCGCCCGAGCGGAATCTGGGGAATCAGACGGCGCTCGCGCGCTTGCGGATCTGGAAGCAGTTCGAAATCGGGCGTAGCTTCCAATGCGCCGGGGCAGACGACGTTGACTCGAATGCCTTGGGCGGCATACTGCACGGCCAGCGCGCGACCGAAGCTGATCAGGCCACCTTTGCTGGCGGTGTAGGCCGGATTTTGGGGGGCTACGCCGACGAGTGCCGTGACCGAGCTGACGATGATGACCGAACCACCATTTCCTTGCTTGAGAAGCTGGCGGATCCCGGCCCGACAGGTTAGAAAAGTCCCTTTCAGGTTCGTCGCGTGGGTTTGGTCCCAGATCTCTTCCGTCAGCTCATGAATCGGCAGGTCGTGATCGTGTAACTGAATTCCCGCGTTCGACACAACCGTGTCGAGTTTCCCAAACCTCTCGACTGTTCTTGCCACGGCCAGATCGATCTGGCTTGCCTTCGACACGTCCGCCTCGATCGCCAAAGCACGGCCCGCACTGGCTTCGACCTCCTCGGCGACGCGTTGCAGCGAGAGGCGGGTCCGACCAACGAGGGCGACTGCCGCACCCGCTTTGGCCATCCGTCGCGCCGTTGCTGCGCCGATGCCGCTCCCCGCGCCAGTAATCAAGGCCACCTGCCCGGTGAGATCCATCCGTTTCTCTCCATTTGTTCTACTCTGTGAGTAAGCTGAAGGATAGCATGGTCGTCGGATTCCCTCACCCAGGTAGGTAAGACGCCTGCATTTGTCAGGAAGGTGAAGAGGAGAGAAACGAGGGAAGCGCGCCACGGGCAGCGATCACGACGAATAGACCAACGATCGAAGCCCAAAACCCGGTGATCAAACTGCCGGAAAGCAGCCAGAGAACACCGACCAGTAGCACAGTGCCCCCGAGAAACTGACCGAGCCAGCTAGCCCAGAGGGTTGCGCGATCCTGGCTGCCGCAAAGCTGCCAAAGTCGAGATCGGACGAGACGACCACCATCCAAGGGATAAGCCGGCAGAAGATTAAACATTGCGAGCAGGAAATTGCTGATCGCCAGGTACAGGGCAATCGCGCCCAGGCCAGGGTGCCGTTGGCTCATGGGGTGCCAAAGCGCCGAGAAGCCCCCGGCGAGGCCCAGACTCACCACTGGTCCAGCCAGAGCCATCCAGAACTCGTCGCCCGGTGTGCCACCATCGACGTCGATCTCGGCAACTCCGCCGAGAAAGAAAAGACTGATCCGTGCGACAGTCAGCCCTCGTCGACGCGCAACGAAGGTGTGCCCCAGTTCATGGACGAGCACCGAGGCGAAGACGAGTATGCTGCCGACAATACCGACCAGCCAGTAGCGATAAGGAGACCAGGAAGGGAAAAGCAGAGGAAAGAAGCGCGCGGCTAACGTCCAACTGACGAAAGCAAAGACTGGTAGTAACGACGCGTGAAGGACAATTGGAACGTCGTCCAGCCGGCCGACCGTCACCGTGCCACGCATTCTGCTCTCCAGGAGGCCAGATGCCTACGCGGAGAGGCAAAATGCGTGCCGTTATTGAGTTCAAGCAGTTATTGGGGGAGCCTTGCTTGCTTGATTCAGCTTGCGCATGAGCCGCGACTTACGTCGGGCTGCATTGCGCCAGTGGAGCACACCCTTGGATACCGCCTTATCCAGCTTGCTAGCCGCGGCGATAGTTGCCGCGGTGGCTGCTTCGATATTGCCGGTCGCGATCGCCTGACGCGCCTTACGGATCGCCGTCTTAACCCCTGATCGGATCGGTTGGTTACGGCGACGACGACGCTCAGAAACGCGAATGGCCTTCAACGCCGACTTGGTATTTGCCAAAAGAACTCCTCCTCCAAAGCTAAGGATACGAAAATACTTTTAAAAGCATACACGATTCCCTCGAGCGAGTCCAGATCTGTTGGCCAGTCGAGCATGCCACACGATAACAAGCTTAATTGCCTTTTTTGCCCGACAAAAGCTGCGCGTTCTTGGCCATCAACGCGTCCATCGACGACTTGAGCTGGGGCGCGATCTCCTGAGCGGTATGCTTTCCCAGCCAGACATCATCAAGGAGCTTATCAAGGGTGTTTTGAAACTCGCCCCAAACCAAGATCTGCGGATTCTGAACGACGTGATCACCGCCCTTGGTCATCACCTGCTTGCTCTTAGGTGGCTGACTTGGATCGATCCACGCCTCCGATTCCATCACCGAGATGCGTGATGGAGCGAATCCGGCCTTGGCAAGCTCGGTTTGAGTCTCTTTACCACTAATGAACTTGGAAAGCTCCCAAGCTTCATCGTGATGTGGTCCGCGCGCAGCCAGCGACCAGCCGGATCCACCCCCATGGTCGCGACGAGGCCCCGACAGGTCTGGTCCCTTGGGCAGCGGGGCGGTATCCCAGGAAAATTGCTTGATCGCTCGATAGGTAATAACACCGGTCGCGGTTGGGTTGACGATCATCGCTGCCCGACCCGTCATGAACGCGGAAGTTGAATCGATTTCCTGGGAAGCCGCCGGGGTTTGGGCGACCTTCCATTTGTTCAACAGATCGTGGAGAAATTCAAGCGCATCGATCGCTGGCGGCTGAGTGACCATCTCATGCTCGTTATTCGCGTCGATGAATCGTCCACCATTTGAATAAACCCAGCCGAAATAGTCGGTGCTGTTCGCGAAACCCCAAACCGTCGTGCGGCCGCTGGTGTCGCGCTGGGTCAGTTTTTCAGCGGCGGCACGGAAGTCGTCAAACGTCCAGCCGGGCGCGTCCCAGTTATCGGGAGGAAGGGGCACCCCGGATTTCTTGAACAGGTCAACGTTGTAAAAGATCTGGCGCCAGCCAAAGTCTCGACCGTTCGCGTACAGCTTCTTTTCCCAATAGCACTGAACGAGATAGTTCGGATGAAAATCGGTGAGATCGTACTTGTCTCGGTTGGCGAGCGGCAGGAGATCGAGGAGTTGGCCGTCGAAGGCGAAGCGCGCAAAGTTTCGGAAATCCATGTAGTGTAGGTCAGGGGGTGTTCCGCCGGCCATCATCGTTTGCAACTTGGCGTTAAACTCGTTACCGGTGGCGATGCTGTACTCCACCGGAATACCAGTCTGCGCCGAGAATTTCTGAACCTGGACGGTGATTGCCTTCATTGCAGCTTGGGTTTCGGAGCCGAAGAAGCGAATCTGGGGTTTATTGTCGGTGCTTGGCGCGGCAGGCGATGCGGCTGGCTGGGCCGGCGCGCCCGCCATGGTCGGAGTGGCCTCTGGCGTGGAGGCCGAGGTGGAAGCCGTGGTTGGCGCCATTGGTGCTTGACCTGTGGAGCACGCCGCGAGCCCGGTGCTTGCGATCAGCGCGGCGACGATGACGGATCCTCCGAGGAACGACCGTCGCGACCAGCCTCGCTTCGGACGGGAAAATCGCGTGTCAAGGTCGTTGTCCATGCTACCTCTTGTCATCTTGCGGGGATCCTGGACCAACCGTGATAGCCAGATTGTATCTATTGCATCCTTCCCTGGTCAAGGGGGCACCCGTGATCTGAAGCCGGCACGGGCATTGCAGAACTCTGAGTTTACTCAATGCGCTACTGCGCACGGGAGAGTTTGATGGCGACTCGATTATATGTTGGAAACCTTCCATACAGCGTTAGCGAGCAGGAGTTAAAACGTTTGTTTGGACAGGCAGGTACAGTAGAATCAGTGACGATGCCCCTCGATCGCCAAACCGGACGTCCGCGCGGCTTCGCGTTCGTCCAGATGGCTAACGATCAAGAGGCTGATGACGCCATCCGCATGTTCAACAACTATGTGCTTGACGGGCGGCAATTGCGGGTCAACATTGCCCAAGAGCGTGAGTATCGCGTGGGTGGCGGTAATCAGCGTCGGGCAGGGTAGGCTACCCGTGTCACGCCGGCCCATGGTGCGCTTTTCCAAAGATTACGAGCTTGGAGATGTGATTGTTGTCTTTCAGCAACGCCCCTGGCAATCGTGGGCAGAGCTTGTCGATTGGCTCAAGGCGAATGGACCGCAGTTCGACTGGCTGACACCGGGCGAAATTGCGCGAATGCTCGCCGACTTCTCGGTGCTGAACGACGAGAACATCCCTTTCGTCTCTGACCCGGGCGAGGCCTATGAGCTGGCTCAGGCTCATCGTCGGACCGATGCGGTGCTACGAGCGATGCATTGGATCGAGGACGCCCAAGCTCTCGTCGGCGGCGACACGGATCTCGCTTCCTAATCCGACAGTCGCCCTTTGTTATTCTGAGGAGCGAAGCGACGAAGAATCTCTTGTCTATCGGGAAGATTCTTCGCCCCCCTTCGGTCGCTCAGAATGGCAGATTCGCCCAACTGGGCGGTAGGACTAACACGTCAGTAAGGTCAAGGGGTATCCTGTGGCAATCACCGAAATGGATACGCAGGATGCCCCTGCGCTTTTTCAACTAATTCGACGCGGTGAACGCAACCTTTTTTTGCCTTCTATTAATATATCCACGATAACGCCTGTGCTATAATCGCCAACAGAAGACGTCAACGATTGGTTGAGGTGCACCGTGGCCGGCCAAAAGACGCAGTGTCCGGATTTCGTTTGCCCGATTTTTCCCAAAGTCCCGACGACCGATCACCCCTCATCGCTTACCGTATTCTTGCTCGCTCGTCTTTCACGTTTGCTGCATTTGCTCGATGAATGGGAGTCGCGGGTCACGGCGAACGATTGGCACCTACGCCTGATCCATAAAGTGGTTTATTCGACCTATTGCGACTGTAAAGCGGCAGGAATCCAACGCGAAGCCCAGCAGCTTGTCGAGCAGCATCGGCGGGCGCATCAAGAACAGGTCGAATTCACAAAGTAAAAGGGTTCAGATGCCTATCTACGAGTATCGTTGCACCACGTGTGGTGCCTACCGAAGCGTGCTGGTTCGTACCTATTCGGATCCCAGGGATTTGCAGTGTCTTCGTTGCCACGGCACGCAGTTGCGTAAGCTCGTGTCGCGGTTCGCCGTCCTACATTCAGATGATGATCGGCTGGAGCGCCTGGCGGACCCAACCGCTCTTGGCGATGTCGACGAAAATGATCCGCGAAGCGTCGCTCGCTGGGCTCGTCGCATGGGCGATGAAATCGGCGAAGACCTCGGCGATGATTTTCGCGAAGCTGTCGATCGGATGGAGGCAGGTGAAATGCCTGACGATCTCGGAGCCGAGGAGGAAACCGAGTCAGACAGTGCAGATTCCTTGGCGAATGCGCTTGAGTGAAGTGCTGATTTGACAGGGTAGTTCAGAAGGTCTATACTTTCGCCGCTTGAGTTATCCACGGCCGTGCGACGGCGCAGTGTGGCTTTGCCCAATTCCCGAGGGCAGGCCACTGAGGTAAGGTGACGAAAGATGCCTACTGACTACCTGCCGATATTTGTGCTTGCCACCCTGGCGGTGCTTTTCGGTCTCTTAATCTTGGGAATCTCGTGGTACCTCGGTCCACGACACGCCCACTCCCGACATATGATTCCCTACGAAAGTGGAATCATGCCCCAAATGTCTGCCCGAATCCGGTTCCCGGTCAAGTTTTACCTCGTGGCAATGCTTTTCATCGTTTTCGATATCGAAGCCGTTTTCTTCTACCCCTGGGCAGTCATATACCGTCAGCTTCGCCTCTATGGGTTTTTTGAGATGATCATCTTCATTGCCATCCTTTTGGTTGGCTATTTTTACCTTGTCAAGAAGGGAGCACTCGAATGGGAGTAGCAATGCCGTCTGACGCGCAGCCTCATCGAAAGGACGGCGCGCCGGCTATTCTCTTCAGCAAGCTCGCCGACTGGGGCCGCAGTCAGTCGCTCTGGCCAATGACGTTTGGCTTAGCCTGTTGTGCGATCGAGATGATGGGAACCGCTGCTTCACGTTATGACGTGGCTCGTTTTGGCGCGGAGGTATTTCGGGCGTCGCCCCGTCAAAGCGATCTCATGATCGTCTCTGGGCGTGTTTCTCAGAAAATGGCACCAATCGTACGCCATTTGTACGACCAGATGCCGCACCCTAAGTGGGTGATTGCGATGGGCGATTGCGCCTCTTGTGGTGGGATGTTCAATAATTATGCGATTCTCCAGGGGGTCGATAAAGTTGTACCGGTCGACGTGTATGTGCCCGGTTGTCCTCCCCGGCCGGAAGCGCTGATCGATGGCATCATTAAGCTCCAGAAGCGTATTGCCGCCGAAGGATCGAAGGAAGGCGAGCAGTGACCGACCAAACTGCGGTTGCCGAACAGCCGTCTGCGCCCGAAAAAGATCCAGTCCTTGCCCGCGTCGAAGAGCGATTTGGTGAGCGGTTACTCGAAGCGCAGGTTACTTTCGACCAGCCAACTTTCGTGGTCAAGCGTGAAGACTTGATCGCGTTAGCAACCTTCTTGCGCGATGACCCAGAGTTGCAGTTCATCCGATTGTCGGACATCTGCGGTATCGATTATTTGAATCTGGGTAAGACGCCACGCTTTGGTGTGATCTATCACTTGCACTCGTTCAAGCTCAATCGTTGGGCGCGGATTCGAGTTCAAGTTGATGAAGACGATGCCGTTGTGCCGACGTTGACCGGTGAATGGCCGGGCGCGAATTGGTTCGAACGAGAGGTTTACGACCTCTTCGGCATCGAATTCAACGGTCATCCGGACATGACCCGAATCCTAACGCCGGATGAGTGGGAAGTCCATCCCCTCCGCAAGGATTTCCAGCCACCGAAAGAGCCACACGAGTGGAGCTTCAATCCGGAGCAGTGGCAGAAGGCGGTACAGCGTGGCAGTTAGAACCATCGAAGAACAGAATCTCGTTCTAAATATGGGGCCGCAGCACCCGAGCACGCACGGGGTGTTGCGTTTGGTGCTCGAGCTTGACGGTGAAACCGTGGTGAGCTGTAAGCCAGTAATTGGCTACCTACACACCGGTTTCGAGAAAATGTTCGAGCAGAAGACCTACTGGCAAGGCGTGACCTACAGCGACCGAATGGACTATCTTGCGCCGCTCTCGAACAATCTTGGCTATTCGTTAGCCGTCGAGAAGCTGCTTGATGTCGAGATCCCACCCCGAGCGACAGTTGGCCGAGTCATCTTGGCTGAGTTGACGCGTATCGCGAGCCATCTCGTGTGGCTGGGAACGCAAGCGATGGACATGGGCGCGATGAGTGTCTTCCTCTATTGCTTCCGCGAACGCGAGCGCATCCTTGACATTTTTGAGATGTGCTCCGGCCAGCGCATGATGTGCAGCTACATTCGACCGGGTGGCCTGGCGTATGATCTGCCGCATGGATTCGAAGAGGCGGTCCAAGCAGTTTTGGACATCATGCCGGAACGTATCGACGAGTACGAAGCACTGCTGACGAAGAATGGTATCTGGCGTGACCGGACTATCGGCATCGGCGTGCTAAGGCTTGAAGATGCGATTCGCTTGTGCGTTACCGGACCAAACCTCCGAGCATCAGGTGGATCGCTCGACGTGCGTCGGGATCGTCCTTATTGCGGTTACGAAGAGTACGATTTCGATGTGATCGTTGGTGAGCGCGGTGACATTTACGAGCGGTATCTTGTCCGGGTTCGTGAGATGCGCGAATCGGTGAAAATTATTCAGCAGGCGCTCAAGCGGCTCCCTGATGGTCCTTACGTGACATCGGACCGAAAAGTGGCTTTTCCGCCTCGCTCGGAGTTGGCGACGAGTATGGAGGCATTGATCCACCATTTCAAGCTAGCTACGGAAGGCTTCCGGGTGCCCGCGGGTGAGGTGTACTCGGTCATCGAGTCGCCGCGCGGCGAACTGGGAATGTACCTGGTTGCCGATGGCTCTTCAAAGGCGTACCGGTTGCACGTGCGAGCGCCGTCTTTCGCCTCGTTGCAAGCGCTACCGGTGATCGCGAAGGGAGCGCTGGTCGCCGATTTGGTGGCGATGATCGGAAGTCTCGACCCGGTGCTCGGGGAAGTTGATCGGTAAGGGCTGGCCGGTGATAGTCGGTCAGCACGCCGGCTCTTCGCCATGGGGCCAAAGAAATCCAGCCGCTTTGGCGGCTGGCTTTTCGTGTCTGGCGCAGGTGGCTGGCCAGGATTTTTCATTTGGGGTGGACTTACGGGTACCGTAATGCATGGGGCTTGCGCCCCATCCGACCTCACCCTGCGAGGCACAAGACCTCACCTACGGTACAAAGACGCGAAATTGCACACCGTTGAGAGTGACGAGGTACCAGCGGCCGCATGCAATGACTAAGCGGCAACGGGGTGAAATTGTTAAGGAGGATCGCGTGCTGTCCGAGGAGACAGTTCAGGAAATTCGCGCGGCGATGAAGCGGTATCCACGTCAACGCAGCGCCGTGCTGGATACGTTGCGCGCGGTTCAGCGTCAGTTCGGCTATTGTAAGCCCGAAGCGCTGCCCGAGGCTGCCGAGATTCTCGGCATCGACGCCAACGCATTACAGATGTTGGTGACGTTCTACGATATGCTCTACGACGAGCCAGTCGGTGAGCATATCCTCATGCCCTGCAAGAACATCGCCTGTTTCTTGCGCGGCTCGGATCAGATCATCGAGCACATCTGCGATCGCTTGAAGATCAAGCCAGGTGAGACGACACCTGATGGGAAATTTACCCTCCAGCCAATGGAATGTCTTGCTGCTTGTGACCTGGCACCCATGATGATCGCCGACGAGACCTACTACGGAAATCTGACGAACGAGAAGGTCGACGAGCTTCTGGATAAACTAGCTGCTTCGGACACGCATCGCGAGGTGGCCGAGGAAGTGGGGTCTGGCCATGGCAACGTATGAACCCATCATCTTGCGCAACGTCGGCGTGCCGAACTCGTGGGATATTGACGTTGCGCTTGCTCACGGCGACTACCAGGCACTACCAAAAGCACTTGCCGAGTTTCAACCTGATCAGATCATTGACCTGGTGAAGAACTCCGGGCTGCGTGGGCGAGGTGGTGCGGGAGCACCCTGTGGCATGAAGTGGGGCTTCGTTCCCAAGGGCAAGCGTGAGAAGTATCTGCTCGTCAACTCGGACGAGAGTGAGCCCGGGACGTTCAGCAATCGCATGATCATCGAGAATGACCCGCATCAACTCATCGAAGGCATTATCATCTCTGCCTACGCCATGCAGGTGCCGACGACGCTCGTTTACGTGCGGGGTGAATTTGCGCTCGGGTTCAAGCGCTTGCAGAATGCGGTCAAGCAGGCGTATGAGCGTGGTTACCTTGGAAAGAACATCCTCGGTAGCGGTTTCGATCACGACGTCATTCTCTTTCGGGGTGCTGGTGCTTACATCTGCGGCGAAGAAACGGCATTGATCGAATCTCTCGAAGGTAATCGGCCGATGCCACGCCCGCGTCCGCCGTTTCCGGCGTCGTATGGCGTTTACGGTATGCCGACGAACGTGAATAACGTCGAGACGATCTGCAATATTCCGATGCTGATTAGTCGCGGCCTGGAATGGTATACCAGCATCGGCACCGCACCGCGCAACACCGGTCCGAAGATCTACTGCGTGAGCGGTCACGTTCGAAAGCCCGGGAACAAAGAGCTGCCTTTGAACACAACGCTGCGCGAACTCATTTACGAGCACAGTGGCGGGATGATCGACGACCGTCCGGTCAAGGCAGTTATTCCCGGGGGCTCCTCGGCGGCGATGCTCTCCGGTGACAATCTCGACATCAAGATGGACTTTGACACCCTGGCCAGCCTGGGCTCGATGCTCGGCTCGGGCGGGGTTATCGTGATGAACGATACGACCTGCATCCCCTGCGCAGTCCGACGGATTGAGGAGTTTTACAACCACGAATCTTGTGGTAAATGCACTCCGTGCCGCGAGGGCACAATGTGGATGGTCAAGCTGCTGCGACGGATTACCGATGGCGACGCGACGTCCGAAGATATCGATCAACTCGATCGAATAGCTAAGACGATCGGCTTCGGGCCTCCGAACATCACTCTTTGTGCGCTGGGCGATGCCTCGACCAGTTGCGTGACGAGTGGCATTCGCTTGTTCCGTGAGGAGTTTGAATACCACGCCCGAACCGGGAAGTGTCCTACCGCCCGCGTTCCAGTTGCTTCGTAGTCGGGCCCCGCGCCCAGAGTCGGGTCAGGAGTAGACGTGGAGAATACCGTCAAAATAACGATCAATGGCCACGAGTACGTCGTCCCGAAAGGAATGATTCTGGTCGACGCCGCCAAGCTGGTCGGCATTGATATTCCGATTTTCTGTTACCATCCCAAGATGAAGCCGGTTGGCGCCTGCCGGATGTGCTTGGTCGAGATCGAGAAGGCGCCAAAGCTCCAGACTGCCTGTACGACCCCGGTCGCGGATGGCATGGTCGTTCACACGAAGTCAGCAAAGGCGGTCGCCGGTCAAAACGCAACACTCGAGTTTCTCCTGGCGAACCACCCGCTGGACTGCCCGGTCTGCGACAAGGGGGGCGAGTGTCCGCTGCAGGACAATGCGTTTGGCTATGGGCAGGGTATCAGCCGCTTTGCCGAGATGAAGCGGCACTACGTGAAGCCAATTCCGTTGAGTGACAAGATCCTTTTGGATCGTGAGCGCTGCATCATGTGCTACCGCTGCGTTCGCTTCACCCGCGAGATCGCTGGCGACGAAACGTTGACGGTGCTCGAACGTGGTTCCTGGAGTCAGATTGGGGTGCTCGAAGGCCGTACCTTTGACTCGCCGTTCTCGGGCAACACGATCGAGATCTGTCCGGTTGGCGCGCTGACGAGTTCACTCTATCGTTTCCGCGCCCGCCCCTGGGACATCGACGTCACGACCGAGCCGACGGTCTGCTCGCTTTGCCCGGTCGGCTGCAACCTCAATCTGACGGTGCGCAATAATGAGATCAAGCGGGTTCTTTCTCGAGAGAACGACGCCGTCGACGATGGCTGGCTTTGCGATCGTGGGCGTTTCACCTACCAGTTTGTCGCGTCCGACGAGCGTCTGACTCGGCCAATGATTCGGCGGAATGGGACGTTGCAACCGGCGACCTGGGACGAGGCGATTACCGAGATCCGTGACCGCATTCAGGAAACTTTGGTCAGGCGCGGGTCAAAGGCAGTGGCAGCACTTGCCTCGCCGCGCGGCACGAATGAGGAAATCTATCTGCTCCAGAAGCTGATGCGCACGGTGATCGGCTCAAATAACATCGACTACGGCTTGCGACGTCACCCGACGTACCGCCCACTTGGCTACGACGCGGCAACCGGCTCGATTGCTGGGCTCGAGCGCGCGAACGTCATCCTGTTGGCCGATGTGGATCCGATCAAAGAGCAGCCAGTCCTCGATCTCCGCCTAAAGAAGGCAGCGGGTAAGGGGGCGAAGCTCGTGGTGATCGGACCAGAGAAGATTGATCTGGTTAGCTATGCCGCGCTCTGGCTGAAAGTCGATCGCGCGCAGGTGACACGGGTGGTCAGCGCGCTCGTCGCGTCGATTGTGCGAGACAGCCTGATCAAAACGGAATTCGTCGAAGCCCGAGTGGCTGGAGCCAGTGACGTGATCGAGGCAGCTCAAGCGATTGACCTCGCCCAGGTCGCCGCGGAGACTGGCCTGACGGTCGACCAGATCAAACAGACCGCGAAGCTCTGGGCGGAAGCAGGGAACGCCAGCGCGTTATACCGCCGTGGCGGGGCCGCGGTCGGTTTAGCGGAGGCTTTGACTGACCTCGCGTTGCTCACCGGCCAGATTGGACGCTCAGGGGCAGGCCTCTACCCGTTACTCCGCGGTGGCAATGAGCAGGGAGCAATCGACGTGGGCGCGATGCCGGACCGATTGCCGGGTCAACGGTCGGTTGACGACGCCAGCGCCCGGGAGCGACTGGCCAGTATCTGGGGCAAGCCGGTTCCCAGTGAACCCGGCATCGGCGGAGCCGATTACTGGAATGCGGTCGAACAAGGTCAGTTGGCAGCGCTTTACATCGTGAATCATGATCCGGTCGCACCCGGCGCATCGGCACCAAAGCAGGCCCAGGCCGCACTTGCTAAGCTGGATTTCCTGATCGTTCAAGATATTTTTTTGACCGAGACGGCGAAGCTCGCCCACGTGGTGCTGCCTGGCGCCGCCTGGTCGGAGAAGGACGGCACCTACACCAATCTCGAGCGGCGAGTTCAACGTATCAAGGTCGCGACCATGCTGCGTGGCGAGGCGCGTCCGGACTGGCAGATTATCCGTGACGTGGGTCTCGCGCTTGGCGGAGATTTCGACTACCAGGCGTCGACCGACGTTTTGGCGGAGATCGCTGTCGTTGCGCCGATCTACCGAGGAATCACCTCAGCCCGTTTGGGCGAAGTCGGCTTACAATGGCCCCGCGTTCACGCGACCGGCTCGGGGACCGAGTCGCTCTTTGCCGACGATGGAACCAGGCTGACCTGCCCACCGTTACCGGTCGGCATTGAATCGACGGTGCGAGGATAAGCCGGAAATGAGCACGTCTCTTTTGCTTCTGGTTTCGCTCATCAAAAGCGTCATCATCTTGGGGATCCTCTTGACCGGTTTCGCCTATGCGACGCTGCTCGAGCGAAAGCTAGTGGCTGGCATGCAGGTTCGCTATGGACCCAACCGAGTCGGCCCGTGGGGGATGCTCCAGCCGCTAGCTGACGGCATCAAGCTCGCTTTCAAAGAGGATACAACCCCGCGAGGTGCTGACCGTTTTGTCTACGCGCTGGCACCGCTGATCTCGGTGGTGATGGCGCTGTCGGCATTCGCGGTCGTCCCCATCGGCGATTCGGTGAACATTTTCGGGCAAGAGATTCCACTGGAGTTGGCCAACGTCAACGTTGGCCTCCTTTACGTCCTGGGCGCGACTGCGCTCGGCGTGTATGGAATCGTTCTCGCCGGTTGGTCTTCGAATAACAAGTATTCTCTACTTGGCAGTGTACGGTCATCGGCTCAGATGATCAGCTACGAGCTGTCGCTGGGATTATCATTGGTTGGTGTCTTGATGATCACTGGCTCGCTCCAGTTGCCAGACATCGTCAAGGCGCAGACGCCGGTTTGGTTTATTTTCCTGCAGCCGCTCGGCTTCATCATTTACTTTATCTCGGCGATCGCCGAGACCAACCGTGCTCCGTTTGATCTGCCGGAAGCGGAAACCGAGCTGGTCGCCGGCTACCACACCGAGTACAGCGGGATGAAATTTGCCATGTTCTTCATGGCCGAGTACATCAATATGATCACTGTCAGCTCGATCGCCACTACTCTCTTCCTCGGAGGCTGGCATGGGCCATTCAATCTCATCTCGGGACCGTGGTGGTTCTTTCTGAAAGTGTTCATTCTGATGTGCATCTATGTCTGGCTACGCGCGACGCTGCCACGCCTGCGCTATGACCGCTTGATGAACTTTGGTTGGCGAGTGTTGCTGCCGGCTGCCCTGTTGAACGTGGTGCTCACCGCGGGGGGCATTCTGATCTTTAGCTGATCGATCGAGGAGCGAAGGGGGAGTTACATGAGCTCTGACATTGGTGAAGATATCGTCAGCTTGGCCAAGGGCCTCTGGACGACGTCGAAGCACCTGTTCCGAAAGCCGACAACTGTTTCGTATCCGGAACAGAAGCGGGCGATGCCCGCGCGGTTCAAGGGCCGCCATCGCCTGATGCGCTATGAAAATGGCCTCGAGCGCTGCATCGGCTGCTCACTCTGCGCGGCTGCCTGTCCTAGCCAGGCGATTTACGTTGAAGCCGCGCAGAATACAGACGAAGAGCGGTACTCGCCCGGTGAGCGCTATGCCAAGCGCTACGAGATCAACATGTTGCGTTGCATCTTCTGCGGCTACTGCCAGGAAGCCTGTCCGACCCAGGCGATCGTCCTCGGACACGATTATGAGCTCGCGGATTACGAGCGACCCGATTTTATCTACACGAAGGAGCGATTACTCGTGCCGCTCGAAGCGAAGGCCAAGGAATAAGCATGGGATTAGTAGCTTTCTTCGTCATCGCCGTGGTGGCGCTGCTAGGTGCTCTTGGCCTGGTCTTATCACGCAATTCGGTGCATAGCGCCCTCTTCCTGGTCGCAAATCTCTTCTGTGTCGCGCTGCTTTACCTCAGCTTGAATGCTGACTTCCTGGCGGTAGTGCAGGTGATCGTCTACGCAGGGGCGATCATGGTTTTGTTCTTGTTCGTCATCACCTTACTCAATCCGTCGCACGAGGAGGCGCCCAATCAATTGGCTGGTCAGGGTTGGATCGCCGGTATCTTGGCGGTGGCTCTCTTGCTCGAAGTCGGCGGGGTCATCTTGTCCGGTGTCTTCAGCGTGATCAAGTCGCCCGCGGTGCCACCCGTAGTTGATTGGGGCGACAATGTCCACGCCGTCGGCACGTTGCTTTATACCCAGTTCCTATTTCCGTTTGAAGTCACATCCATTCTGCTGCTCGTCGCGCTCGTCGGAGCGACCGTTTTGGCGAAACGGCGACTATAGGGAGGAATCGTGCTCGCTCCGTTACCACATTATCTGATCTTGAGCGCTTTACTGTTTACCATTGGCGTTTTTGGCTTTCTCTATCGGAAAAATCCACTGATTATGTTCATGTCGATTGAACTCATGTTGAACGCGGCGAACCTGACCTTTGTCTCCTTTGCTCGTTATCTTGGGTCACTGAATGGCCAGGTGATCGTGTTCTTCGTGATGACGATCGCGGCAGCCGAGGTGGTCGTCGGACTTGGCATTATCGTCTCAATCTTCCGTGCGCGGGCCGACATCGATGTGGACGACGTCCACCTTTTGAAGGACTGAGAGCAATGGTAAGCAACGTTTGGCTGGTGCTTCTCTTTCCGCTGGTCGGCTTCCTCTGGTGTGTCTTTTTCGGCCGGCTTTGGCCGCGCCTTTCCGGCTGGATCGCCGTTCTGATGGTAGGTCTCTCGTTCGTATCGGCCGTGTCGGTCCTGGTTGGTGTCCTTGCCCTGCCGGCGAATGATCGACTGCGGGTCGGAGAGCTTTACCCGTGGATCAGCTCGGGAGCCGTTTCGATCCCGCTTAACATCTTCGTTGATCCGCTGGCATCAGTCATGATCGTCGTGGTGACCGGTGTCGCCTTCTTGATTCACGTCTACGCGACGGGATATATGTCTGGTGATCCGGGCTACGGCCGGTTCTTCGCCTACATGAACCTGTTCGTCTTCTCGATGCTTCTGCTTGTCCTCGCCGGTAACTTCTTGCTGCTGATGGTCGGTTGGGCGGGCGTTGGCTTGTGCTCGTACCTGTTGATCGCTTTCTGGTTCGAGAAGCCGGAGGCGGCCGCCGCGGGAGTGAAGGCATTCGTCGTCAACGCGATTGGCGACGCCGGCCTGATCTTGGCGGCGTCCTTGATCCTGATCACGTTCAAGTCGCTTGATTACGTCACTGTCTTCCGAGTGGCGAAGACAACAGTGACCCTGGGTAGCGGTGAGATCACCGCGATCACTTTGCTTCTGCTAGTCGCGGCGGTGGCGAAGTCAGCCCAATTACCGTTATACGTCTGGCTTCCTGACGCGATGGCTGGCCCAACGCCGGTCAGTGCCTTGATCCATGCTGCGACGATGGTTACCGCGGGTGTTTACCTGATCGCCCGTGCCTCGCCGCTGTTCACGCTCGCCCCATTCACGATGACGGTAATCGCTTGGATTGGTGCGATTACCGCTCTGTTTGCCGCGACAATCGGCTTAGTTAAGCCAAACATCAAACGAGTCTTGGCCTATTCGACGGTCAGTCAGCTTGGCTACATGTTTCTCGCCGTCGGGGTTAGTGCCTTTGGCGCGGGCATCTTCCACTTGATGACCCATGCCTTCTTCAAGGCGCTGCTCTTCCTCGGTGCTGGCGCCGTGATTCACGCGCTCGATGGCGAGGAAGACATGCGCAATATGGGCGGTCTTCGGACCAGGATGCCCTTAACCTACGTGACCTTCTTGATCGCTGCCCTGGCAATCTCGGGCTTCCCGCTCTTATCCGGCTTCTACTCGAAAGACGAGATTATTTCGCTGGCCTTCACGTCGCCGCGCGGAAGTGTGATTCTCGGGGTAATCGCGCTGTTTACTGCGGGCCTGACCGCGGTGTACATTTTCCGCGTGGTGTTCGTGACATTCCATGGAAAGTCACGGGTTAGTCATCATCTGAGTGAGCACCTCCACGAGCCGGGAATGGCCATGGCATTGCCGCTCGTGATTTTGGCCGTGCTGGCCGCCATCGGCGGATACGTCCAATTCCCGGGCGAAGGATTCGTTGACTTCCTGCAGCCGAGCTTCAGCACTTTTGGCGTGACGCCGGCTGTTGAGCAGGGGCTGAACGTTGGGCTCGCGGCTGCCTCGATCGTGCTTAGTGTGGGCGGCATTTTGATCGCCTATCTGATCTGGGGCCAAAGCTTGGTCACTGCCGAGAATCTTGGCAAGATGTTCGCGCCGATTCGGACGGTCTTACTCAACGACTATGGAATCGACGCGCTTTACAGTATGACGATTGTCGCGCTCGCGCGTGGCCTCGGGCGTTTGTTCGCCGACATTTTTGACGGGCTGATCTTGAATGGAATCATCGACAGTCTGGCTGGACTGGTGAGCGGGCTAAGCGTCGTGATTGCCAAGCTCGAAACGGGATACGTCCGCTCTTACGCGGTCGCGGTGCTGGCCGGGGCGATTCTGATCGTCGCCTTCATGGCCCGAGGAGGGCTATAAGTGAATCTTCAATCCATTCCGATTCTCACTTTACTGATCGTCATTCCCATTGTCGGCGCAGTCCCGATTATCTTCTTCCCACGCACCGAGACGTTGCTTAATCGCACCTGGCTGCTCTTGGTCAGCCTCGTCGAGTTCGTGGTCTCATTGGGCTTGATCCTCGGATTCCAGGTTGGCGCGACCGGTCCGCAATTCGTCGAGCAGGTACCGTGGGTTCCGAGCCTCGGGATTCAGTATCATCTGGGGCTTGATGGAATCAGCCTGGCGATGGTGCTGCTCTCGACGTTCCTCACGGTCATCGCAGTGCTCGGCTCCTGGAATGCCATGGACAACGATCGCGGCAAAGAATACGCTGGATTCATTCTGCTTCTCGAGGCCGGCGTTATCGGCTCGTTCGTCTCACTTGACTTGATTCTCTTCTTCGCTTTCTGGGAGGCGATGCTCGTTCCGGCCTACCTGCTGGTGGGAGTTTGCGGTGGCCCACGTCGGGTCTACGCGGCCTACAAGTTCTTCTTGTATACCGCCGTGGGCAGTCTGCTGATGCTGATCGGGATCATCGGCGTCTATGTCATTCATATTCAGCAGGGTGGTGCGCCGACCTTCGACGTCGCGACGTTGGCTCGTACACCAATTCCGGCCGGACTCCAGCTCTGGCCGTTCCTGGCCTTCACCCTTGCCTTTGCGATCAAAGTCCCCATCTGGCCGTTGCACACCTGGCTACCGGATCTTTATCGTGAGGCGCCCCTCGGTGCCATGGTTCTGATCACGATGCTGGTCAAGGTCGGAGCCTACGGCTTCTTACGATTCGCGATTCCGCTTTTCCCCGCCGCGGCCACGTCCTGGGCACCGATCTTGAGTGCGTTGGCACTGGTCGGTATCATCTATGGTGGGTTAAGCGCCTTTGTCCAGCGCGATTTCGTCTTGGTCGTCGCGTATTCCAGTATCGCTCACCTGGGTTTCATTGTCCTGGGAATCTTCTCGCTGACCCACCAGAGTGTTGAAGGTGCAGTGGTTCAGATGGTCAACCACGGCATTTCGGCCGGCGCACTATTCCTGATCGCGGCGATGATCTACGCTCGGACGGGCTCGACGTCATTCGAAAATCTTGGCGGTGTCGCCGCGAAATGGCCAGTGCTTGGCTCCTTTGCGCTCGTCTCGATGCTTTCGTCGGTTGGCTTGCCGGGACTGAACGGCTTCGTGGGCGAGTTTCTCATCGTGTACGGTACCTTCGTCTCCAATCGTGGCTACGCAGTCATCGCGGCGATCGGCATCGTCATCGCAGCCACTTATCTCTTCACGATGTTCCGACAGGCGATGCACGGACCGGTCTTACCGAGCTTGAGTGGGACGGATCTCTCCGGACGGGAAGTTGTTGCGCTGATTCCACTCGTCGCGTTGATCATCTTGATTGGCGTGTATCCGGCACCTTTGCTCAATAGCCTTGAAACGAGCGTGGATCGGATCACCGCGAGTGTCCAGACCGCCCAGGTGGTGCCGGCGAGCCAGGTTGGCTTGGTGGTAATGTCGCGATGCCAGGAGGCTATCCCATGCCAATAATTCAACCGCCCCCAATTGACACGCTGGCTATCTTGCCAGTGATCGTCGTATCGGTCGCGGCAATGGTTGTGCTGATTACGGGGCTCTTCGTCAAGCACCAGCAGAGCGACGTCTTGTCAGCGATCTCTCTGATTGGGGTACTGGCGGCGCTGATCGCGACGATTTCTCTTTGGGGCCAGGACCGTTCGGCATTCAGCGGCCTAGTTGTTGCCGATAGCTACTTCGTCTTTTTTGGGGTCCTATCTCTGGGGATCGTTGCAATGACGATCGTCCTGTCGACCGAGTTCGTTCAACGCGAAGGTTTCAGCCCGGGCGAGTATTACTCGCTCCTACTCTTCACCGGGGCAGGCATGCTGATCCTGGCGATGAGCCGGGACCTGATTGTCTTGCTGATCGGACTCGAAGTTCTCTCGATCTCACTGTACGTTCTAACTGGTTACGCCCGGGACCGCTGGACCTCGGAAGAGGCCGCGTTGAAGTACTTCTTGCTCGGTTCCTTCTCACTCGGTTTTCTCGTGTACGGAACCGCGCTGGTGTATGGGGCGACCGGATCGACCCAGTTCAGCGCTATCGAGCAAGCCTTGACCAATCAGGGCTTGCTCGCCAATCCCTTACTCTTGGCCGCCTGCGGCTTGATCCTCGTCGGATTTGGGTTCAAGCTATCATTCGTGCCTTTCCACATGTGGACGCCTGATGTTTACCAAGGAGCGCCGACTTCGATTACCGCGTTTATGTCGGTCGGGACAAAAGCCGCGGTCTTCGGGGCGTTGCTGCGCGTGCTGACCGAGGCACTGCCATCGGTGCGCGGTGATTGGGTCAGCATTCTCTGGGCCCTCGCGGTCCTGAGCATGATCCTTGGCAACTTTGCCGCGGTGACCCAGCGTAACGTCAAGCGGATGCTGGCATATTCGAGCATCGCGCAAGCTGGTTACATGCTCATCGCCGTGATCGCGACCGGACCGGCCGGTCGTAGCGCCTTGATGTTTTACGTCGCCGCCTACGCCGCGATGAACATTGGCGCCTTTGGCGTCGTCCAAGCATTGAGTGGCCAAACTGACGAGAATACGAACATTACTGACTTTAATGGTCTGGCCAGTCGCAATCCGCTGCTAGCCGGGCTCATGGCGATATTTCTGCTGTCACTTGCCGGCATTCCGCCAACGGCGGGCTTCATGGCCAAGCTTTACGTCTTCAGCGCGGCGATTCAAGCAGGTTATTTGAATCTCGCGATCATCGGCGTGTTGACGAGCATCGTCGCGACGTTCTACTACCTCAAGGTCGTCGTTGCGATGTACATGCGGCCAGCCAGCGAAGGGGCGCCCTCGATCCGGGTACCCGCGTCGCTCGTCTTGATTCTTATCGTCGCTGTCCTCTTCACGTTGCAGATGGGCATTCTGCCGACCTTCCCGCTAAATCCCGCGCAAGCGACGCTGGCGCTGCGCTAGGAAAGAGGCCGAACCGCTTCAAGCCTCACCCTGCCCCTCTCCCCTAGAGGGGCAGGGTGAGGACTACCTAACAGTTGGGACGTCCGGTTCATCAGGACGGTCGAGCTCATGTTGACTGCCATCCTGAGCAGAGCGTCAGGATCCGTTCTTGTTTCGGGGACCAGCATGCTCAAGCCGGCGGCCCCGAGTGCCGGTAGAGAATCCAATAGAGACGGTGGCTCCATCGCTTTCGCGGTGGTAACTCGATGTTGCGATTTCGCCAGGTGACCGTACGGCCTTGGGGTTGAACCAGGCCACTGAGGAAGCCGATGACGAGCAAGGCAAGGCCGATAAACAGGACAAGGTGCAGTGCCGGAATGAAGGAGCCGGCTACTGCCAGGACGAGTCCAACCAGGAGAACCTGGCCGGGCGAGGTTGGACGGGGATCCAGCCGCCGCAGAAAGGTTGGAATTTTTCGTTGCCGGCGCTTACGTAAGATGTTACGGACGGCAGATTCGTAGTCAATTGGCTCGGGCGGCAGCCGCTGATCGTCCGGGAGGTTGGGACCGCCAATCACGATTCCTCCTGAGCAAGTGGCCGGTTGGCAAGCTTGCGGGTCAAGGCGATCGCCGCGTCGTAGCGACCATATGACGTAATAACGTAGATTCCAGATACCTCGGAACGTACTTTCTCGACAAGCTCGTCTGCCAGACGAAGGCCCTCCTCCCCAGCATGATCACCGGCATGGCTGAGCGTGTCGCGCACGTCTTGGGGAATGTCAAACCCCGGAACTTCATTGTGGAGGAATTCCGCTTGACGGAAGCTCTCGAGAGGAAGAATACCAAGAATGAAGGGTATCGGCAATGGTCCTGCTTTCTCTTGAAAACGCTCGAATTGCTCAACCGAGAATAAGGGCTGGGACATGACGAAGTGAGCGCCCGCGTCGATCTTTTGCTTGAGGCGATCAAGCTCGTGGCCGATGTCGTCGGCGTTCGGGCTGACCGCACAGCCAATGAGAAAATGCGTCGGTCGACCGATCGAGGTGCCGGTGAGGTCGACGCCCTGATTGAGTCGATGCATGATCCCAACCAGACCAATCGCGTCGACGTCCCACACCGCAGTTACCGGAGGGCTCGTGTTGGAACGCGGTGGGTCGCCGGTCAGGCCCAGCACGTGGCGGATCCCCAATGCGTGGAGACCGAGCAAGTCGGACTGTAGCGCCATCAAGTTACGATCTCGGCTGGTGAAGTGGATCAGCGTCTCCAGACCAAGCTGCTGTTGAATCAGCAAGGCCAAGCCGACGGCGCTCATGCGAACTTTCGCCATGGGACTATCGCCGACGTTGATCAAATCGACGCCGGCTTCCTTGAGCTGGGCGGCTCCCCGAATCGCCTTACTCGGGTTCGAGCCTTTCGGAGGGTCGATCTCCACGCTGATCACAAAATCATTGCGCTTGAGCTTTGCCGCGAAGTTCGTCTCCGGTTCGCTCGACAGAGACGCGGCGACCGGCACGGGGCGTGGCCGGGCTGAGACGACTGGCGCAGGGCGCGAAACCTCGCGCGGAATTGCTGCTCGCATCGCCTGGATGTGGGCGGGAGTGGTTCCGCAGCAACCGCCGACGATCGTCGCTCCCGAATCGACAGCCTCACGGGCGAAGCGGGCAAAGTATTCCGATGTCGCGAGGTAGGCAATACGGCCGCCGATCCTCGTCGGATAACCGGCGTTGGGCATCACGCTGATCAGGCGGTGATCTTGGCCAAATGCTTCCACCAGCTCCAATGCTTGCTGGGGACCTTCGCCACAGTTAATCCCAACAACCGGCACCTTGAGCTGATCGAGGGCATCGAGCACCTGGAAAACGTCGTGACCGGAGGCAGTGTGTAGATTGTCGCGAAAGCTCATTTGGGCAATGATCGGAAGATCGCCTAGCCGCTGTGCCGTTTCGACGACCGCGACGAGCTCGTTCAGGTCAGTAAACGTTTCGAAGAGGAGCACATCGACCCCCCGTTCGGTGAGGGCGTCGATCTGGCCTTTAACCCCCTCGGCGACGTCCGCGTACCTAACCGAGCCAAGTGGCTCGAAAAGCGCGCCGGACGGGCCAATCGCCCCGGCAATAAACACGGGCTCGCCCATCGTCTCGCGCGCCTCGCGGGCGATCTCGGCGCCCCGACGGTTGATCTCACGCGTGCGATCGGCGAGTCCAAACTGGGCGAGGCGAAAGGGATTCGCACCAAAGGTATTGGTCTCGATCAGCTCGGAGCCCGCGGCGATGTAGTCCTGGTGAATCTGTTGCACGAGATCGGGACGGGTCAGATTGACCGCGTCAACGCATTGATCGGCGTGAATGCCACGAGCAAATAGCTCGGTGCCCATTGCGCCATCGGCTAGCAATGGCCCGCTGCGTAATCGAGCCAAAAACGGATGTTCCATGGCCACTCCAACAGGAATCCGGGCTGCGACTTCCTTACTGCGGCGACACCACCGACTGTCGCCATGGTACTTTCACTTATTTTACACTGATGGGTCAGAGATGATTGTGTTCACGCGGAAGCTACCTGCCAAGTGACACGAAGCGAAGACCTCGTCTATCCAAGCAAACTAGCACTAAGGCGCATGGGAGCTTCTGGCAATGTGCGGTATTGTTTTCCTTCATCGACCCACAAATTGGACACACGATCATCGCCGCGCCGGCTAGTTTTACAACGAGAGATGGGTCGGGATATGGTACGCTGTTAGTAGTTTCTGTGGAAAGGACCCTGCGCAATCGTGTTTCCGCTCCTGCCTCCTCCTGCCGATCTGATTGATGACGTGCCGTCGGAGCGCACGCTCACGGCTGGCGATGTCGCCGACCTCGCGGACGAACTCGCCGCTTACCATCACGAGTTCGCGCCTTTGTTCAAGCGCTACGAGCAGCGCGGCTGGGCCAAGATCTATCTGCGCGGCCTGCTCACCGCCGCCGTGCCGCGCAAGAACATCGAGGCGATGGCCCTGCGCCTGTTCGGCGCGGACGAAGCGGCCGCGCGAACGGTGCGTGCCCTTCAGCAATTCGTCGGCGAGGGTGGCTGGGATGATGAGGTGATCCTGGCCAAGCATCGGCGCCTGGTCGACGCGAGCCTCGGGGAAGAGGACGGGGTGCTGATCATCGACGGCAGCGACTTCCCCAAGCAGGGGAGCCACTCGGCGGGGGTGGCGCGCCAATGGTGCGGGCACACCGGCAAGAAGGACAACTGCCCGGCCGGCGTGTTCCTGGGCTACGCCAGTCGGAAAGGCTACACGCTCTTGGATCGGCGGTTGTATCTGCCGTCCTGCTGGTTTACGCCCGAGTATCGGGCGCGCTGGCAGGCCGCGCGGATTCCCGCCGACACCCCGTTTCGGACGAAGCACGAACTGGCGGCCGAGTTGGTCGAGCGGGTCGCGGCGGAGGACACCGTGCGGGCGCGCTGGGTGGTCTGTGACGAGGGCTACGGCGACGACCCCGCCACGCTCGACCGGTTCGCCACGACGGGGCTGTGGTATCTGGCCGAGGTCCCGCGCGACACGCAGGTCTGGCCGCTGGTCGAACCCGATGGGCAGACGCCCCGCACGCGTCCGGCCCGCTGGATCCCGCCGCAGAAGCCGTCGCGCAAAGGCCCGGTTCCCCAGCGCGAGCGACTGGCCCCGACGAGCCCGGCGAAGGTGGCTCTGGATGCCTATGCCGCGCAGATCCCGCCCGCGCACTGGCAGCGCTATCGGGTGCTCGAAGGCAGCAAGGGGCCGCTGGCTGCTGACTTCGCGGCGGTGCGTGCCGTGGCCGTTCGGGACAAGCTGCCGGGTCCGGAGGTTTGGGTGCTCTTCCGTCGCAAGGTCGACGGGCCGACGGATGAGCCGGAATTGAAGGTCTATCTCAGTTGCGCGCCGACCGAGACGCCGCTGGCCGCGTTGGTGCGGGTGAGGGGGATGCGCTGGCCGATCGAGGCGTGCTTTGCCGAGGGCAACGGCGAACTGGGCATGGACCACGACGAGTTGCGCTTCTGGCGGGGCTGGCACCACCACATGACCATGGTGATCCTGGCTCACCACTTCCTGGTCCGGCTGCAACGGCGGCTGAACCAGCGAGAGGGGGACCATGCAGCAGCCGAACGCCATCTCGGTCGGACTGGATACCGACCAGGCCCGCGCCTGGCCGACGACCCGCCGGGTGGATCCCAACACGATCCCGCCGCTCCTCAAGGGATTCAGCCTGGCCGAGATTTGCATGCTCTTACGCGCGATCCTCCCGCAGCCCCTCTTCGACGCCAACGCGGCGCTGGCCCTGCTCGCCTACCAGCGCCGCCGCAAAGCCGCCGCGTACCGCTCCCACCGCAAACGTACCCTCAATCGGCTTGCTGAACGATCCAGCGAGAATGTCTCGTTGTAAAACTAGAACATCGGTCAGGAATTAGGCAGCCGCTGATTGGTCAGGCAGGCGAGCGATGACGTGGAGGTTATGAATGACCGCGGCGCGACGCAAGTCGAAGAGGTTCTTGCGGAGACCGCGATAGCGAGCGCGGTCGCCTTGGCAGTGTCCGAGGTGGGCGAGGGCGTGTTCGACTTGTATCCGCTCGCGCAGCTTGGCCCGTCCGACGGAGGTCTGTTGGCGCTCGCGTAACTCGGCAAGGAGGTGTTCGTCGGGATGGATCGTCACGCTGTGGCCGTGGAGGCTGGTCGTGCAGCGCGCACGTAGCGGGCAGGAGGCGCACTCTTCTTCAGGAAAGCGCACGGTGTGGCCCGCCTGAAAGGGGATGACGACGTCGTGGGGACAGGTGATCGTCTGGTTCTGCCAGTCCAGAGTAAACTGGGTCTTGGGAAAGCCCCGCCGATTGCGGACCGGCCAGGCTTTGCAGTAGACCGCCAGTGAGCTTGATCCGGTTTCGTGGACAGGGTGATGTTCGGCGATAACCACCTCCCTGGCAAGGGTCTCGTATTCGGTGGGCGTCGCGTCGCCGAGCGTGGAGTGACGC